>JBFWVD010000046.1:0-43545 GCA_050246915.1 Acidimicrobiia bacterium
GCTATCCGCTCAGACCCGTGGCCCAAACCCCCCACGGTTAGCCCAACGCCACGAGTCGGGCGAAGCGTCGACGACTACGACGGCCGCCTTGTCCGAAGCGAGGATGTTCTTGGGTTTGCTGACGCCACCGCGTGCCATCTGCACGGGTACATCGCAGCGATCCGACGGGACCGCCACGCGGGCCCACGCCTCAGCTGGTCACGGACTTCTCGCCGCCACTGGGGTTGAGCCGCCGGACGCGCGTTCCAAGCAACACCAGGCTCAGCCAACCGGTGGCGACCGTCCAGCCGGCGAGCACGTCGGAGAGCCAGTGGACGCCGAGCACGATCCGCGAAACGCCAAGGCTGAGCGCGACTGTGGACGCGCCGAGTCCGGCTAGGAGACGCGTTCGGCGACGATGAGTGAGCCCGAACGTGATGACAGCGAGGGCGCCGTAGCAGGCGATGCTCTGTGCCGCGTGTCCCGATGGAAACGCGTACCCGTTCGCGGCGATGGCCGCGTCGGCTGTGGGCGGTCGAGGTCTGGCGACCAACTGTTTGGTCAAGGCGACGATGACTGCGGAGCCAGCGCTGGACACGACGAGGATCGTCGCGCCTCTGCGACGCTCGCGGTGGAGGACGAGCGCCCCGACCGCCACCACCGCGGCGACCACCCATCCGTCACCGAGTCGAGTTACCGCCTGCATGACGTCGACAATCGCCGCTGTTCGATGCTCGACGATCCACTGGGTGAGGTCTCGATCAACTCTCGTCGTCGAACCATTCTCGCGAGCGGAATCCCACAGCTTGACGAAGGCGGCCGTCGTCACGAGCGCGATCGTGATTCCAGCGACGACGGGCTGTTCCCTCAAGCGGACGCAACGGGCGGCGCGCATGCTCAGATGGCTCCGCCTACGAGGAGCGCGACTGTCGCGGCGGCCGCGGCAATCCGGTACCAGCCGAAGTTGTTGAGCGGTCGGGTACGGAGGTACCCGACGAGCCAGCGCACCGACACCAGTGCGGTGGCGAAAGCGACGAACGCCCCGAGCAGCGGGTTCCGCCATCCGTAGTCGTGGACGAGTGTGTGACCATCCTTGGTCAGGTCGAGAGCGGTCGCCGCCGAGAGCGTCGCCAGGCCGAGAAGGAAGCTGAACTCGAGGGCCGTGGCCATCTCACATCCAACCGCGAGGGCCGCCACGATTGTGACCAGGCTTCGGCTTACGCCTGGCCACAGCGCGAGTGCTTGGGCGACTCCGATGATCGCCGCGCCGCGAAGGGTGATCGAGTCGATGCCAACCGTTCCGTGCTTGGGTTTCCACACGAGGAGGAACACCCCGCCCGCAGCCCACGCTGCGACAACCGGCCATAGTCCGAAGAGATGATCTTTGATCGAGTTGTCGAGCACCACGCCGATCGCCGCGGCGGGTAGGAAGGCGACGGCGAGGCGTACCAGGAGCCTGCGACCCTCGATGCTTCGTCCCACCAGCCCTTCGACAAGTTGGGCGATCCGGTGTCGAAACAACGTGAGCACAGCCAAGATCGCGCCGAGTTGGATGGCGACCGCGTAGGTGTCGGCTGCCGTCTTACCGCTACCCGAGCCGAGGTCGAGGAGCCGTTGGGTGACGAGCAGGTGACCGGTGGAGGAGACGGGAAGGTACTCGGTGACACCCTCGACCGCGCCGAGGATGACGGCTTTCGAGGTCGTGAGCGGGCCGCTTCCACCTCCGAGCGCGAGTGCGATGATGGTCAAGGTGAGGAGGATCCCTCCGGCGATGGACCGGCGCGACTCATGTACCGAACTACCTCCGTATCGTTGTGGCTCTGGGGTCATCGAGGTTCCTGATCTGCTGGGGCGGGTTGGGGATCGCCGAGTGTGACGGCAGCGATGACGGCGGTCGCAGTGATGACGAGGCGGATCGTTCCGGCGAGAGCGGCCGGGTGGATGGTGCTCGAACTGAGCTCGAGAAAGACACACGTGAGCGCGGTCGCCCACGGAATCCGGTTCGGTCTCCGTTGCAGCTCCCACATCAACACGCCGAGCGTGAGCCCGGCGGTGTAGTAGTGGTGGACGCCCGGGTCGAGCATGAGTCGTACGCCGAGCCCAGCCATCACCACTGCATGCGGTCGCCGTCGTCGGACCGCCCACCCGGCCGCGAGGAGTCCGAGGGCGAACTGGGCTGGGCGGACCCAATCGGGGGTACCGGCAGTGTTGAAGCCGAGGGTTCGCAGTGAGGACGCCGCAGCGTTGGTGATCTTGAATGCTCTGGTGGCGGAAAGGGTTGCAGGTTCGTCGATGACGAATGGCAACCAGGACACGGCGACCAACGCTCCGATGAAGATGGGGCGAAGCCACCTTCCGCGCCCGGCGGGTACCAAGGCGAGCGGCAGGAACACGATGGCCCACGGCTTGGCTGCTGCCGCAACCGCGAGGAAGCCCACGGTGACCCAGGCCCGATCGCGTCTCGCGGCGGCCACCGCAACACAGGTTGCAGCGAGGGCGAGGGCGTCGTCGAGATGAGCGGTACGAACGGCGATGTCGGTCCACGACGCGGAAGCGATAGCAGCTCCCGTGAGGAACGGCCATCGGTAGCGAACGCTTTCGATGGACTCGCGACGATGCCCGACCGCATCGTCGATGGCGAGGATCGACACGAAGCCGAGAATGAGCGCGAACCCGACAACACCGATCGTGCCGAAGGGATGAGGTAGGAACGCGAACGGGGCGGCCAGCATGATCGAGATCGGACCGAACTGGAACTCCGGGTGGGACGCGTACAGGTCGAGCCCACCGTCGGGTCCGGTGGGAAGCGGCCGGATCAAGGCGTGCGCAGCATCGTTGAAGTAATGCCACGAGGTCCCGTGACGGGTGGTGGTCACCAGCGCGATCACCGCCATCGCTGCAACCATCTCGGCGGCCAGAACAGAACGACTACGAGGAGTCTCGATCGTGGCCATCGTTGGCCGGGCCATCAGATGTAGCCGCCGCGACGCATCGATCTGAACGCCACGTAGCCCGGTGCAACCGGGAGCCAGTAGCTGATCAGCCGATACAAGATCACCGCCGCCGCGGCTGTCGCGGCGGGCGTGCCCGTCTGCGAGAGTCCAGTCACCAACGCAATTTCAATTGCACCGAGTCCGCCTGGCGTCGGGCTGAGCGAGGCCGCAGCAGCGGCAACGAGATACACCACCGTCACATCGATCACTGAAGTCGTACCCCCAACGCTGTGAAGCGCACACCACAGGCCCAGGGCATGGGCGGCAGTGATGCCGGCCGAACCGCCGACGAGCGCAGCGATACGCCGGGGGCTCCTCAGTACCTCCACCGCAGCAACACGAACGCCGGCGACACGTCGTTTCCAATGGTGGGGGATCCAACGGATCCATGCCACGGCTCCCCCACCGACGAGCACGACAAGGACGGCGAGAAGGAGGCCCGAGTTGTCAGGAGGGTCGACGTCGCGGCGAGCACCACCGAAGAACGGGACAAACGCCACCAACACAACGAGGTGCACAATCAGGCCGGCCACGTTGTTGAGCGCACTCGAGGCGATCGCGCCGGTCCGTCCGGCACCCGAGCGTTCCACGAACCGGACATTGACCACGGTGCCGGCGACGCCTCCTGGAACCAACCGGTTCACGAACGAGGAAGCAAGCTGAACAGCAAACGTCGGGCGACGGGGAAGGTGAACGGGGGTGGATCCGATCGTGGCGATGGTTGCCATCAGGTAGGTCAATGCGGTCGCCCCCAAGCAACCGGCCAGCCACGGCAAGGACGCATTGGCGACAATGGTCGCCGCGGATTGGGACTGCTTTGCGTGGAGGAGCAACTCGACCACCACCAAGCTGGCGACCGCCACCACTGCGATACGGCGCAGAATCGCAGCGAATCCCCACGACGATGTCGACCTGATGGGATCGTGTCTCGATACGGGCCCAAAGTCTTCGAAGGACTCACCGGACTCGAACGGGTCGTCGTCACCGTTCGTCGTGGCGGGGGTGCGTGTCTGCGATTCAGTCATGACGTCACACTGCGGTCAAGATCGAGGAGGATGAGGGTGAACGTGGTCGGTTGCCGGTTCGTGAGGAGGAGGCGCCCGCCTTCGGCCTCGGCAATGGAGCGCGCGAGCGCAAGTCCGATGCCGTTGCGGACACCGTGCCCTCGTTCGAAGATCCGATCGATGTCGCGTTCATCGATCGCATGTCCATCATCGCCAACGTGGAATGCGACGCCTCCTGTGACACGGCGGTACGAGACACGGATCTCGCCAATGCCATGGTGCAGTGCGTTGTCGGTGAGTACGTCGATGATCTGGTCGACCGATTGAGCAGATCCCCGTGCGGAGACAGGTTCCCCGGATCTCACCGTGAGGTTTCGACCCGCATCGCGCGCTCGTTGAGCCCACCGGGCTTCGGCTCGGCGCACGACGTCATCGGGGGAAAGAACGGCAGTCGCGGGGATGGCCCCGCGCGCGAACGCGAGCAGATGCTCAACCGTTTGTTCGATACGAGTGAGATCGTCGAGCGCCGACTCGACTGCTTCCGGATTATGACTGTCACGCGCGCTCTCCAAACGGAGGCGGATCCCGGTGAGCGGGGTTCGCAGCTGGTGGGAGACGTCAGCGCTGAAGCGGCGTTCTCGGGCGAGCGCATCGTTGATGCGTACGGACGCTTCGGTGAGCGCGTCGCTGAGCCTGTCGAGTTCGTTGACTCCTGATGGAGGCTGTCGGGGCACGGTGCCCCCGTCGCCGATCCGCGCCGCCGCGTCGGCGAGATCGGAGAGGGGCCGAGCAAGGCGTCGGGCCAGGTTCGCGGCGATCCACCATCCGATGCCGAGCGCGGCGACGGCGACCGCTGTCATGATGAGCCACGCCACGCGTGAACGGTGGTTGGCACCTGCGAGCGATTCGGTGAGTCTCAGCGCTCCGACGATGTGTTCGGTCTTGTCGTCGGTGATTGGTGTGGCGACGACGATCTCGCTGCCGACCGTCGAGGCCGGCATGCCCTGGAGAGCTCGTTGCACCACCGGTTCGGCGCGCTCGGGCCCGCTTCCGAACACTCGATGGCCGTCGGCGGCGTACACGCTGAACGGTGGAGGAGCGTCGGTCTCGCTGCTGACTGCCGCCAGTTCGACGGGGTCGAGTGGTACATCGATCTCGGCCAAGGTACGGGCTGCTGTTGCCTGGAGTTCGACGACCTCGGAATCGAGAATCGATTGGTGCACGGCAATCGCCAGCGGGATACCGAGGCCGAGAAGGATGAGGGCAGCGACGCCGACGATCGCTTCGGTGATCCTCCGCCTCATGAGTCGGTCATGCGGTAACCGACGCCGCGAACGGTCACGATCTCCATTGCATCGCCCAGCTTGCGGCGCAATGCGAGCACGTGCATGTCGAGCGTCTTGGTGGAACTGTCCCAGTGCAGATCCCAGACTTCTGACAAGAGCCGCTCGCGCGTGACGACTCTTCCTGCCTCTCGGCAAAGCAGCACAAGCAGCTCGAATTCCTTGCGGCGCAGCTCCACAGGCACGCCGCGCACGTTGACGGCATACGCCAAGGGGTCGACGCTGATGTCTCCGACGACGAGCGGTGAGTTCACGTCGTTGGCGTCGATGCTGCGCAGATGTGCTCGGATGCGGGCCAGTAGGACGTTCATCGAGAACGGCTTGGTGACGTAGTCGGTGGCCCCGGCGTCGAGACCGACGACAATGTCGATCTCGGCGTCGCGGGCAGTGACGAGCAGGATTGGGAGCGACGGATGTTCTCCCCGAACGCGTCGACAGAGCGTGAACCCATCGATATCGGGGAGTCCGACGTCGAGGAGTATCAGGTCAGGTGCCTGGCGCTCGATGGCCGCAAGTGCGTCGACGCCGTTCGTGCACCACTCCACGCGGTAGCCGTGCGGTTCGAGCGCGTCGCGTACCGAGCGACCGATGGAGAGATCGTCCTCGACGACGACGATGCGATGGGCCACGAGATCAGACCAACGACGGTTGGTCCTTCTTGGTCTTCACCAAATAGAGCACCACCCCGAGGATCGTGGCGAGGAAGATGGCGCTCGTTCCGACCGTGCCGAGTCCGAGTCCCCCGTCGATCTTGTCCTGGGACAGGTAGTCGCCGATCGAGGCGCCGAGCGGGCGGGTCAGGATGTAGGCCGCCCAGAACCCCAAGATCGCGAACGCGTGCGTCGCGTAGTGCACGCCAGCAATCACGGCGATCGTCCCGGCGAAGATCAACGCCGACTTCCAGTAGCCCACGTCGAGTTTCTCGGCGAGAAGATCGCCAGCGGCGGTCCCGAGCGCAAAGGTGAACAAGATGGTGAGCCAATAGAACGCCTCACGTCGAGGGGTGAGGATCGAATGGATGGACAACGTCCGTTCACTCAGGTACCAACCAGCGAAGGTCACGGCAAGGGCAGCAGCGAAGATCGTCGTGCACACACCGAGGCTGACGCCGATGTTGTCAACCAGGTTGTCGGTGATCAACGTGCCCACAACACTCAACAGCACTACGGCTAGCCAGTAGGTTCCGGGAACGTATTTACGGGCTCGGAACTGAAAGACGAGTACCGCGGCCAACACCGCGCTCATGATGTACGTCGTGTTGGTGAGCCCAAGGTTGAGGTTGGTGTTGAGAAAGTCAGCTGCAGTCTCGCCGACGGTGGTGGCGAGGATCTTGATGATCCAGAAGAAGATCGTGACTTCAGGAACTTTGCTCAACGCGCCCTTCAATTCAGCACGGGCAAAGCTTTCGCCACGGGCATCGTGTGGGAGTAGCGGTTGAGCGGTCCGGGTGTAACTCATGAAGGTCTCGATTCTGCTGGGAGACCTGAGACGGTATGAGCACACCGGTATGCGGTTGGCCTGCGCGGGTTCAACGCTCGGTAAAGCGTTGAACCCGGGGCGGAACTCGGCAGAACCGCTTCGACGGAGGGAGCCACCTTCTGATACTGGCGGCGCCCCGGCGAGCCGGCGCCGAGGGGAGGGTTAGCGCACGGCCAGAACTCGCAGGAATCGCCCGGACTGCCCGCTGCCTGCCGTACCGTTGGCGTTTGTGACCGGTGAGCGGATCCTGATCATCGAGGACGACGAACGAATCGGCTCCACGTTGCTGCGCGCGCTTGAAGGGAGCGGCTACGACGCGGGCTGGGAACCGACGGGCCGCGGAGGAACACGGAACGCTTCGGCACGGCACCCGGATCTGGTGTTGCTCGACCTTGGGCTCCCGGATCTCGACGGGCTCGACGTGTGTCGGCAGATCCACGCCATGGACCCAACGATCGACATCGTGATGCTCACTGCTCGCGACGAGGAACTCGACGTTGTCGTGGGGCTCGACTCCGGCGCGATCGACTACATCACCAAACCGTTCAAGCTGGCCGAGCTGCTCGCCCGAATCCGCGCGCAACTTCGTCGTGTCGAGCCTCGGTCCCAGCCTCGCTCCACGGTCGGCGACCTTGTCATCGATGCGGGTGCGCGGCGCGTCTGGCTCGCCGACCGCGAGCTCGAACTCAGAGCCAAGGAGTTCGATCTCCTCGTTCGCCTCGTCGCTGATGCCGGACACGCCGTCTCGCGCGAGACGTTGATGACCGACGTGTGGGACGAGCATTGGTTCGGTTCCACCAAGACACTCGATTTCCACATCGCCGCACTTCGCCGGAGGCTCGACCAGCCGGACACCGCGAGTCACATCACGACGCTGCGCGGCATCGGGTACCGCTTCGAACGACCATGAGACGGCGGATCCTCATCGCCATCTTGTCGATCACCGCGGTAACGATCGTTCTGTTCGGCGTACCGCTCGCCATCGTCGTCCAACGGTTCGTCGATGACGATGCCAGCCTGCGCGTTGAACGCCAGGCGGTGCTCGCGTCTCGCGAGGTGTCGTCAGACTTCGCGACCACCAACGATCCGGTCGAACTACCGGTCACCAGCGACGGTGTCGTCATCGCTCTGTACGACGAGCACGGAACGCTTGTGGCGGGGACCAGACCGGCCATCGCCGATGCCCCCACATCGCGGGCACTCAAGAATGAAGTCGTGGATGTCGAAGCACCAGGCGCACGGATCGTTGCCGTGCCAGTTGCGGCCGACGAGCGTGTCATCGGCGTCATCCGCGCTGAGCAATCCACTGCCGCCAGCGATCGGCGGTCACAACGGATATTCGCCCTTCTCGCAGCGTTGGCGGCGGGAGTCCTCGCGGTAGGCGGAACGATCGGGTATCTCGTCGCTGGGCGACTGGCCCTACCGGTACGGCGTCTGCGTGATGCCGCTGTGGTGCTCGGCGATGGTGATTTCACCATCGACATTCCCCGCAGCAGCATCCCCGAACTTGACGAAGCTGCCCGTGCCATGACCGCGACCGCACGACGGCTTGACGACCTCGTCACGCGAGAACGGGCGTTCAGCTCTGATGCCTCGCACCAACTACGCACCCCGCTCGCCGGGCTCCGGGCCGCGATCGAAACCGAAATTGCTTTCCCCCGAGACAACCCCACGACCGTGCTCCACGAAGCGATCGTCGACATCGAACGGCTCGAACGAACCATCACCGAGATGCTCACCATCGCCAGAGCCTCCGATGTCGGTTCATCTCCAGTGTTGCTCGCCGAGGTGTACGCGGAGATCGAAGGGACTTGGCATGATCGCTTCGCCGACGCTGGCCGCTCGCTCACGACGGGCGCAGCCCGCTATGTGCCTCCAGTGCGGGGCAATGCGTCGATGCTCCGCCACGCGCTCGATGTTCTGGTGGACAACGCGTTTCGCCATGGAGCCGGCGAGACGCGGATCGATCACATCGTGACTGATGAGTCGGTGACGATTTCCGTCACTGACGACGGGCCCGGCTTCGAACTGAACTCGTCCCCTCGGCAGCGGTCGCAGGCGGGCGGAATCGGGCCGGTGCACGGTCTCGGTCTCCCGCTGGCTCGGCGCCTCATCGATGCCATGTCAGGGCGCTTGGTCATCTCCCGGAGCGGCCCACATCCACAGATCGACATCGTCCTGCAACGCTCTGACCCGGCTGACCGGTGAACGACTCGAGCAGGTGCGTCTGGGGGAGGACCAACACGATCCTCCCCCAGACTGCTCTCAGCCAGGTCCGATCGGCTCAGCCCTTGGCGTCCTCGACACCTGCCGGCTCATTGGGATCGTTGTCCTGGTTCGCGGCCGGGCCACCGTCGCACTGAGCGCCAGTCGCCTTGTCGATGCCATTCTCGCAGTCGACACCGCCGACTTCCTCGACTCCATCGGCCACCTCGGTTCCAGTTACCTCCGTGGCATCTGGAACGTCGTTGATGTCCGGAGCGTCATTTGCCTCGCGTGCATCAGGCACGGTCGTGCCGAGGTCCGCCGAAGCTCCAGCAGTCGGAGCGAGCGTCGCGCTGTTGGCCTCGGTGACGGGACCAGACGAGGCGGCCGGCGGTGGTGTGGCAGCGGTTCCGTTGCCACTCACGGCATTGGCGAGCCCGGCAGCCCCGGCGAACAAGCCAACGCCGACGAGAGCGGTGTAGCTGGCCTTCTTCAATCGGGAGGTCATGGGAGTGTTCCTTTCGTAGATCTCGGATCGGCGATTCCGATCCGACACCGCCATGATGCAGACGACGACCTTCAGCTCGCCCTAAGTGACCTGAAGCGACGCTTAAGGTCAGCTTCAGCTCGTGTCTGCCACTCTGGTCTGGTGAGAATTCTGGTCGTCGAGGATGACAAGCGGCTGGCGGCGACGCTTCGTCGCGGTCTGGAAGCCGAGGGCTTCGCCGTTGACAACGCGCTCGACGGCGAACAGGGCCTCTGGATGGCGTCCGAGAACCCCTACGACGCGATCGTGCTCGACCTGATGCTGCCCAAGCTCAACGGGTTTCAAGTGTGCGGTCGTCTCCGGGAGCAAGGAAACTGGACACCGATCCTGATGCTGACCGCGAAGAGCGGTGAGCTCGACGAGGCTGAGGCCCTCGACACCGGCGCCGACGACTACCTCACAAAGCCGTTCTCGTACGTCGTATTGGTTGCGCATCTACGCGCGCTCATCCGCCGAGGTGCCGACGCGCGGCCGTCGCAACTCACCGTCGGTGATCTTGTCGTGGACCCGGCGGTCCGTTCGTGCCGACGGGGCGACAAGGCGATCGAACTGACCGCCAAGGAATTCGCCATCATCGAGTACTTGGCCCGACGCAATGGCGAGGTGGTCTCCAAGGCCGATCTCCTCGAACACGCGTGGGACTTCGCGTACGACGGGGACCCGAGCGTGATCGAGGTGCACGTGTCGAACATCCGAGGCAAGATCGACAAGCCGTTCCACACCAAGACGTTGCGGACCGTTCGTGGAGCTGGATACCGGCTCGTGCCCGATGGCCGCTGACCGCCCGTCGGGCCGCCTTGGGCTCCGTTCTCGCATCACGATCGTCGCAGCCCTGACGGTCGGAGCGGCCCTCCTTGTCGGTGCGCTGCTGCTCGTCGGGTTGTTGCGCACCCGCCTTGATGCAGCCGCGACGAGCTCGGCCTCGCTGCGAGCGCGTGACATCGCTGCGCTGGCTGAACAGGACGCGCTCCCAGCGACACTCGCACTACCTGGGGAGGAGTCCGCATTCGTGCAGGTCGTCGACGGCCATGGAACGGTTATCGCATCGTCAGAGAACATTGAGGGCGAGTCGGCGCTCACGGCGCGACGCCCTAGCGGATCTGTACCACTGAGCTTCACAATGACCGTCGGACCACTCGACGACGCTGTGGCAATGCGCGTGATCGCCCTCAACGCCGAGACCGCATCAGGGATCGTGACGGTCTATGCCGGCGAGAGCCTTGCGACGAAGGACGAAACGACTCGAGCGATCATCACGGTGTTGATCGTCGGACTGCCGCTCCTGCTGGCGATTGTCGGACTCGTGACCTGGTGGTCGGTGGCGCGCACCCTTCGACCGGTCCGACGCATCACCCAGGCCATGAGTGAGATCACTGCGAACGATCTCCACCGGAGAGTTCCTGTGCCCGCACGAGTCGACGAGATCGGGCAGCTCGCCACGACTGTCAACGAGACGTTGGCACGGCTCGACACGGCGGTCGATCGGCAACGACGCTTCGTTGCGGACGCCAGCCATGAACTGCGCGGTCCCCTTGCCGCGCTTCGCGCCGATCTCGAGATCTCGGTCGCGCATCCCGAGCGAACCAGTTGGCCGATCGTCGCGCACGACACGCTGAACGACGTCGAGCGCCTCGAACACCTCACCGACGACCTTTTGACGTTGGCGCGGCTCGATTCCAATCATCATCGACCTCACCAACTCGTCGATCTCGCGGCGATCACGACCACGGCGACAAGGTTGACCAACCGTCCCGAGCTGACAATCACCACCACAGGACTCGACCGACCTGCGGTCGTCCGCGGCGATCCTGACCAACTCCAGCGCATGGTCCGAAACCTCGTACACAACGCCGAGCAACACGCCCACGAGCACATCACGATCATCATGACCAACGGCCAATCCACGGTCCGATTGGCGATCGCCGACGATGGACCCGGTATCCCCGCTGGGCAACACACCACCGTCTTCGAACGGTTCGTGCGGCTCGACACGGCCCGAACACGCGACATGGGAGGCACCGGCCTCGGACTGGCCATCGTGGCCGACGTCGTCGCTCATCATCGCGGCACCATCACGATCTCCGAAACCACCCCCCACGGTGCCACGTTCACCGTCGAGCTCCCATCAGTAACGCTGCCGGACTGACGAGCCCAGCCACCGCGACATCACCATCAACGCATCCATGCGAGTTCTTGCCGTCTTCTCGCCGAGGACGAGCCGACTGCTGGCCCACCGTTTCCTACCGTCCTCGATGTCAGGTCGCCACGACCCGGCCGCCGGCACCACGCCGGCCCACTGACCATCGGTCACGTGGACGAACCGACAAAGGAACGCCCGATGCACGGCCCAGCGATCGAGTTACTTGCGCTGAACCACCGCTACGACAACGACCCGGTACTCCGAAACATCGACCTCACGATCGAACGTGGCGAGATCTTCGGGTTCCTCGGCCACAACGGAGCCGGCAAGACCACCGCCATCAACATCCTCACCACCCTCATCGAACCCACATCGGGTACCGCCAAGGTCTGCGGGTACGACGTCGTGACACAACGCCGGGAGGTCACCGAGCGCATCGGATACCTACCCGCCGAAGTCCGCATGTACGGGCACATGACAGCAGCCGAGAACCTCGAGTTCTTCGCGAAACTGTCCGGTGTCGCCCAGCCCCGCAAGGCCGTCGCCGAGACACTGGACTACCTCGACTGTGCCGACCTCGCTGACAAGCGCGTCGGATCGTTCTCCACGGGCATGCGTCAGCGCATCGGGATCGCGCAGGCCATCGTGCACCGCCCGACGGTGCTGTTCCTCGACGAACCCACCGCTGGCCTCGACCCTGTTGGGGTGCGTCAGCTGCGCGAAACGATCTTGCGCCTCAATCGTGACCTCGCCATGACGGTGTTCATGAACACCCACCTACTCAGCGAAGTGGCC
This sequence comes from Acidimicrobiia bacterium, assembly GCA_050246915.1. GTDB lineage: Bacteria > Actinomycetota > Acidimicrobiia > Acidimicrobiales > Ilumatobacteraceae > JBFWVD01. Next base: position 12,486 of record JBFWVD010000046.1, read on the forward strand.
AAGGTGTGCACCACCATCGGAGTGCTCAACCACGGAGAGCTCATCTACAAGGACTCGATCGCTGAGACCATCCGCCGCTTCCCGAACGAGACATCCCTCGAAGACATCTACGTCCGCATGGAAGGCGCCCCGACGTGATCGCCACCATCGCGACACAGCAACTGCTCTCGCTTCGTCGCCAACGAGTGTTCGTCGCGATGTTCGCGACGCTCCTCACGATGACCGCGCTCGCCGGGGTCCTCGGGTGGTCCAGTCACCACACGATCGTTCGTGTCTACGACGAAGCGGTCAAACTCCTCGCCGCCGAAGGCAAGCCCGCGCCTGCCAACCCGTTCCTGCTCAAGCCGACGTTGTCACTGCTGTCGAACATGGTCGTCTACATCCCACTCATCGGCGCACTCCTCGCGCTGATCCTTGGTCATCTCGCCATCGTCGACGACGAAACCAGCGGCATTGGCCGCCTCGTGTTCTCGCGACAGATCCGTCGTAGCAGCTACATCCTCGGCAAGGTCGCAAGTTCCGCGGCAGTGCTGACCGTCGTGCTCTCCGCGAGCCTCGTCGTGAGCGCATTCTCACTGCTCATCGTGAACCACACGATCTCCGCTGGCGATGCGGGTCGGCTCGCATTGTTCTACGCGTTGTCCCTTGTCTACCTGATGGTGTTCGCCCTCATCGGGATGATCACGGTCCTACTGACGCGCAATCGACCGCTGGCGCTTCTGTCCGCCTTGGGCGCCTGGTTGGTCATCACGTTCGTCATTCCGCAGTTCACCTCCGGATTGCGCCCGACCCAATCGCTGAACCCGATCACTGATCCGGCCAGCACATCGCAGGCGTTCTTCGACATCACCTCTCACGCTCGTCCGTACTCCATCGTCGAGCAATACAAAGAGGCCAGCGGCCGGGTACTGGTCACAGCAACGAGCGAACCAGTAGGCCACACGCTCGTGCGCATCGCACCCATCGCATCACTGGCAATCGTCCTTGCACTCCTGACCACCCAACTCGTGCAACGCCACGACTTCTCCCGGAGCGCCAACAGTGACTGACTCCCGCAACCGGATCGCGACACTCGCCCGCCACGAGTACCGCGCTGCAGTTCGCAGCAAGATCCTCATCGTCCTTGTCGTCATACTCACCGTTGTCACCGCCGCCTCGGTGTACATCGCGTCGGTCGACTACGCCGGCAAACTCGCCGACTATCAGGCCTACCGATCCGCGGCACAAGCAAGCGGACTCGATCGAGTTGCACCCTCCCCACTCGCCGCACTCTCGCTCTTGCGCGGCGCCATGGAGTACCTCGAAATCATCGGTGCCGTCATCGCCATCGCCCTCGGCTACCTCACCGTGTCACGCGAGCGTGTCAACCGGACACTCCCGCTCATCCGAAGTCGCCCCGTCACCGCTGGAGAACTCGCGGCCGGAAGCGTCCTCGGCGCGCTCGGTGTCATCACCACACTCGTCGCTGTGACCGGGCTCGTCGGCATCGTGTGTGTCGGGACGATCGGTCACGATTGGATCAACGGCGGCCAAGCGCTCAAGGTGCTCCTCGCCTACGTCGCCTCGATCGTCTACATGGGCGCCTTCTACTGCCTCGGTGCGATTGCCACGGCCAAGTCGAACGTCGCAGCCAACGGGCTGATGATCGCCCTCGGCATCTGGCTCATCGTCGTGCTCGTCCTCCCCCAGATCGGCGACACCATGGATGCCGACAACCAACTCCCCGGCGGGCTGTTCAAAGCACTCGGCCTGAACCACGACGGTGAGGTGCGGATCCTCACCCACTTCACCACCTACGAACGCATACGCACCTGGACCGAGGAAGCGTCACTCGCCAAGCACTTCGAACGGTTCTCATTCGCCATGACCGACGTCAAAGAGCGCTACCGCCCCTACAGCCTCCCATGGCTCCTCGGCCAGACCCGCAACGACATCGGCTGGCTCACCGCCTACGCGACCGCTCTCTTCACCGGCCTACGCCGTGCACTTCGACGCCAACCAACCATCCCCCACGGAGGAACACAATGACCACCAGCCCACCCCCCAATCGACGTGTCAAGACAGCGCTCCTCGCCGCGGTACTGCTCGCAGGAGGCGGAGCACTCGCCGCCTGCAGCTCAGGTAGCAGCTCATCCACGACCCCTAATGCGGCGACACCGACACCCTTGGCCGCGACCGACAACACGAGTTCGAACGCCAGTCCGTCAACGGTTGGCAACCCGACCGCAACTCCTCAGCCCGCCGCATCGAACAACCCCCAGGTCGTCCTTCCGGTGAAGACCAACCCGATCAGCAACGCGTCGACCGCCAAGACCTTGACGATCGACTCGGTACTCGTCGAGAACAACGTCGGCGCATCCGGCAAGGTCACCGATGACCACCTCGAAATCGCGATGACGAACACCGGCAAGGTCGATCTCACCAACGTCGAGATCTACTACACCTTCACCGACCCCGCGACGAAGGCAACCGAGAGCTACTACACCAAGCTCCCAGCTTCGTTCACGATCGCCGCCGGCAAGCAACGCGTAGCCCACTTCGACGACACCGGAGCGACAGACCACTTCCCGGTCAGCAAGTTCAGCCTGTATTACACGGACACGAACGCGCTCGATGTCACGGTAACCGTGAGCGCTTCGGGAGCGGCTGTCCAGACCGCCTCGGTCAAGAAGGACGCCGGCGGACCGGAGACGGCCGACTGATCGTGTTGCCGGGCGACGCCGAACCGCAGCACGACGAGGAGATCCGTGGTCAACGCAACCTCCGCCCGATACAACAGGCGAGCAACGTTCCGGCGCAGGCGTCTCGTCGTGCTGGCATCGATCGCCACACCAGTGCTGATGATCGTCAACCGATCCTGCACGCAGTCCAAGCCTGCGCTACCAACCAAAGCATCGGGAGGGTCTCAACCGTACGCGACGACGCTCGCGCAACCGTCGACACCCGTCACGGTGGCCGACGTCGTCGACCACGTCGACGTCGTCGCTTCCGGTGGTCTCGATCCACTCGACCTGGCCGCCATCAGCCACGCTGTCGAGGCGAGCAGCACCCACTCGATCATCATCTCCCGGGCCACCTTGGAGATGACCAAGCTCGAGCGCGCGAGCAACGTCATCACAGCTGCGCCCTTCAGGATGTACTTCCCCATGGACACCATCACCGTTGACGCAACATCCTCAACGATCCCGATCGGTGTCAAAGCCACTACAGCGCTCTCCCACGGCGACATCGTCATGACTCGGACCAGCGCGGCTGTCGAAGGAGCACAGTTGTCCGACACGATAGAACTGCGCTCATGGGACGGAACGCTTCGGATGTTCACCATCGGAGCAGTCGTTGATGATACGGACATCAGTGGTGCCGAGCTCGCTCTGCCCGCGACGTCTGGCGCGTCTATGGGCATCGCCCGTCCGTCGCGCGGTCGCGTGTGGGGAACCAGACCACAACTCGAGACTTTCCTATCGATCCTGCCACGCCACCTCGTCACCGAGCTGTCCTGGTCACCGATGAGTCCCGACGACACCATCAGCCAGGCACGCACCAAACAACTACTCGGGCAGTTCGCGTACATCCGCACGGAAAACAGCCAGGTAACCGTTGACCCGACGTGGAAAGCGGCCAATCTCGTCACCGGCAAGATCCCACTCATCGGGAACATCGAGTGCCACACGATCGTCGCGCGAGCAGCGACCGACGCACTCGAGGAGATCCGCCAAGCTGGACTAGCAAGACTCATTGACACCGACGACACCTACCGCAACGGCGGATGCTGGGGACCACGAGAGCAGAAGACGCCAGAGGGAACAAGCGGACACACACTCTCTCGACACACCTGGGGTGGTGCCATAGACATCAACCCAACCACCAACCCACAGGGCGCTCCACCGACGATGGACCAGCGCGTCGTCGCCATCTCCCGTCATCACGGATTCGCCTGGGGAGGAAGCTTTCCAGCGCCCGATGGCATGCACTTCGAGTACATCGGACCTGACCCTCGACAGCCGTGAGCACCGCGGGCCAGACAGCGCCGAGACCCTCCTCGCCGATCCGGTGGCCGCACAGGTGCTGGGCGGCCACCGGATCTCCTCAGGTGAAACCAATCCTCTTCGTCCGAGCAGGGTCAGCCAGCAACCGGAGCGCTAGTCGCGCCGGTTCCGATCTGGGCGTCACGCGCCGATTCGGCCGCGGCACGCTCCGGTGATTCTGAGGCCTCGTGCGCAGCGTCAGTATTGGAATGATGCGTCCCGTCGCCACCCATCTGTCCCGCGGTCTCGCCCGCTTCGTGCTCTGGGGTTTCTGCTGCCTCGTGGGCTGGGTCACTGTTGCTGTTGTCGACACCGGCGCTTGACGGGGCCGTGGTCGCGTCGGCCGACGTCGGGGCGGGGGTAGCCGGAGCCGACGTGCCGGTTACCGCGTTGGCGATACCGGCACCACCAATCGCCGCTCCAACGACGAGCGCTACCGTCACCATCCGCTTTCGACCAAATGCGTTTCTCATCACATACCTTCTTTCCTGGGACCCGACAAACATCGGGCACCACCCAGCACACGCCCGCTGCGTAAGGCCCACATTGCATTGGGTAAGCCCCGCACGAGAAGCAGGTAAATCCAGCCCCGGTTCAACAACCAGTAAATCCGCATCTCCTCAATGGCTCGCCGGTGATACCGCTGCAACACTGCTCAGATGGGAACACGCACACGATTCGAGGCGAACCGATGAACCCACACGAACTCGCCGACGCGACGGTGACGTTGGCGCAGGACTTGGCCTGTCACCTCATGCGGCCAGTCCAAAGTCCAGGAACGACGGTGTTCACCCGAGTCGCGTTCGAGCAGATGTTCGTCACAGCAATCGACGTATCAATCGAGCGACGCACCGTGCAGGTCGAGATCGAAGACGAGCGATCCGGCCGCCGTCACTGGATACCCGAGATCACTCTTCCAGCATTCGACTTGCCCGCCAACGATCATGACCCGCGCCTGATCGCCAACCACATCGACTCCCGACTGCTGGACTACGCCACGACCTTTCGCCGTCGCAGTCGATGACCGATCGCAGCGAACCTTCTTGCACCCACCGATCAGCGACGAACGCATTCCCGGGGTGAACGGCCGGCCGCGCCCTCCAAACAATGATCGGCGATCAACGTATCGTCGCCGGCGGCTTGCAGTACTGGCCGCGGCGACGTCGGTGACGCTGCTCATTGCGGCCCGGTCGTGCTCCGATCCAAGTCTCGAACCACCGGCACCGACGAAGATCAGCCCACCCACAGCGCTGGCCGCCGCGGCGCCCGTGGCAGGCGACTTCGTTGACATCATCAGCTCAGGTGGCCTCGACCAAGTCGATCTCTCGGCCATCGCCGCGGTCAACACAACGGCAGGTACTCGGTCGATGGTGATCGATCGGGCCACCTTGGAAATGGCCCGAATCACCCGCCACGGCACAACGATCATCGCGAGCCCTCCCGGAGAGTTCTTCCCTATGGACACCGTCGGTCTCCACGACGCGGTGCCGAGCGGCGCCTCTCAGGTCATTTTCGACCCAACGCTACAGAGCGGGGCGATCGTCCTCTCACGCACCAGCGCAGCTGTCGAGCGAGCGGCCGCCGGTGACGAGGTCGAAATTCGAGCGTGGGACGGGACCCTGCACACATTCGTCATCGGGGCCGTCGTCGATGACGAGGACATCGCCGATGCCGAGATCGCCATCGACGCGACCATCGGTTCGCTCCTCGGGGTGTCGAGACCATCCCGAGTCCGTGTTTGGGGAACCCGATCCGCGCTCGACGCAATGCGCTCGACGCTCCCCATCAATCTGGTCACCGTCGCCTCATGGGAGCCGACGTCACCCGACGAGACGATCAGCCAGGCAAGAACCAAACAGCTGCTCGGCCAATTCGCCTACGCCCGCGACATCTCCGGTCAGATCGCCATCGACCCCGCGTGGAAGGCGGCCAACCTTGTCACCCAGAAGATCCCGCTCATCGGAACGATCGAATGTCACAGGGTCGTCGCGCAAGCAGCCGCTGCGGCGCTGGACGAACTCCGTCAAGCCGGCTTGGCAAGACTCATTGACACCAACGACACCTACCACAACGGAGGATGCTGGGGACCAAGAGAACAAAAGACCAGCGACGGAACCAACGGTCGAACACTGTCTCGCCACTCGTGGGGAGCAGCGATCGACGTCAACCCAACGGCCAACCCCCAAGGCGCAACTCCCAACATGGATCCACGCATCATCGCGGCGTTTCGCAACCACGGATTCGCATGGGGCGGAACCTTCCCCACCCCCGACGGCATGCACTTCGAGTACACCGGACCATGACTCACAGCTCCGCTGGTATGTCACTCGCGTCCGTCGTCGCCAACGTGAACGCTCCCGTCAGGCACCGAACGCGTCTTCAGTTCTCAGGCTGACAGGCCACCGCCAACATGGGGTAAGGGTTGATGGCAGGCCCGCCGCCCGGGTGGATCTCGAAGTGAAGGTGCGCTATCGAGGTGCGGGCATTACCGGTGTTGCCGACATATCCGACGACCTGTCCAGCCGAAACGCGCTGACCGACACGAGTGATGTTGCCGGCGTTGTGGGCGTAGTAGTAGCGATCGCCTGAGTCACCTCGAAGCCAGATCGTGATCCCACCGAGGCCCTGGTCGACGTCGCTGAGTTGATCGATCAAGCCGCTCTCGATGGCGACGAGCGGGGATCCGTACGGGGCGACGATGTCGGTTCCTTGGTGGGTGCGCCCGCCCGAGCGCGGTGCACCCCAGGTGTCGGTGAACGAGACGGCACCGACCACCGGGCACGTCATCCCATTGCTGATCGCGGCTTGACTGACGTCGCTTCCGAGGCCGTACTCGCCGGCCTTGTTCATGACGGCGTGCAGGTACTCGGAGGAGTGGTTGTAGGAGAGGATCGCTTGCTTGAGGTCGTCGATCTGAGCGCGTCCAGCGCAGAGGTAGGCAGCGGCTGAGTAGATCGCATCCCAAGCGTTGTGGGGCGATGGTGTCGCATCAGCGGGTCGGCCGGGGGCGAGGCGTCCCCATCTGCTCCATGTCGTGGGCAGGAACTGCATTGGACCTTGGGCGTGCATCCACCCGTCCGGCGACGCTACGTCTGCGATACGGGTCGTGCCGTGGGTGCCATCGAGGGCGGGCCCAAAGATTGGCGGGTCGACGTCGCCGGTGGTTGCGTTCGCTCGTCCCTGCGCGTGGCGTGACTCGGTGAACCCGATAGCGGCGAGCACCTGCCACGGGAGCCCCTCGCATGTGTTGGCGGCATCGACGTAGCGAGACAACAGATCGGCGGGGATCTCGCCAATGGCCGCCGCACTTGGCGGCGGGCTGCCCGATGGTCCCGCGGCAACTATCGCGACGGCGAGCACGAGCGTGAACACCGCGCCGAACAGACCTGCAAGTGCCTTCATTGATGTCTCCTCCGACGAGCGGCTTGGCCCGCCGGAATGGAAAGGCGCGCCGTGCTCGTCAAACGCGACGCGGGCCCTTCTCGAGACATCCATGTCGCGTTTGAGGGTCGCGGCGCGCTTATCCGGGGTCGAGGCCTTCCCCCTGCCTCAACCGGAACCCAACGAACCCGGTCGGGTGGTCACACCCGACCGGGAGGAGGTCTCATGCTCGATCAATCCTTCGGCGTCCTTGCTCAGGTAGCGGCCGAACCCACCTCGAGCGGCATGCCCGGCGCGCAGCTTCTCCAACAGATGATCAACTGGCTCGACCAGATCGCGCTGTGGGGTTCGCTGGCGAGCGTGCTGCTCGGCGCCGCGATCTACGGCCTCTCGCAGCAGTCGGGAAATTACGCCGGAGGCTTTCGTGGAAAGCAGCTCGCGCTCGCCGGTGTGATCGGTGCCTGCCTCGCTGGCCTCGCCCCGACTGCGATCAACATGTTGTTCACGGCGGCCGGCGGATGAGAACAACAAACTCGTCCTCTCGCTCCACTGGTGCATCACCGCTTCGCGTCATGGTGATCGCCGCAGCGGCATTCCTCACCGGTCTCGCAGTACGCGTTCTCGTCTCGGAGGCTCACCCGAGCGCCGCGAACCGATCAGCGCCCGCGGCATCATCAGCAAGCAGTGCCGTGGGCCCGGGGCCGAGATCCTTTGCGGCCGGAATCCCCTCTGGGTTCTCACACACCGAGGAGGGCGCCCGGTCCGCCGCGATTCACTACGTGCTCACAGGTCAGGTGTTGATCGGGCTTGTGCCAACGAAGGTTGACGACGCGGTTCGCATGATGGCTGCGAGCGGATCAGCGGACGGTCAGGTCGCTGAGGCCGACGCCCAGCTGCGTCGTCTGCGCGAGGCCCTCACTGATGGCACCGGTCCGACCCGATACTTCCAATCGGTGCTTGCAAGTCGGATTGACGCGTACACGCCGGAGCATTGCAGCGTGTCGGTATGGAGTGTGGGCGTGCTGTCGCGTGTCGGGGCCGCTCAGCCGCAAGCGGGTTGGAGCATCTCCACCTTCGAGCTGGTGTGGGAACGCGACGACTGGAAGATCTGGCACGAGTCGATCACGCCTGGTCCCGCTCCCGACCTAGACGCCTCGGCAGTTCCGGCCTCGGCATCTGACCTGGATGCCGCGCTGCTCGGGTTCACCCCATGGTCACTGGGGAAGTGAGCGTGCCGTCAATGCTCCTTGCCGACATCAACATCCCGAACCCGGTCGACGTCGTCACCGACATCGTCTCAGCGCCCGCAGGGTGGGCATGGGACAAGGTCACCGAAGGCATCACCAAGTGGATCCTTGGAGCCGTCGCCTACTTCGTCGACGGCGTGATCAACTTCCTCCTCACATCGGCGCGGCCCAACGTTGAGTCAGCGTGGTTCTCCGGCGCAGATTCGCCGTATGCAACCGTGCGTGGGATAGCTATCGCTCTGCTGTTGGCGTTCGTGTTTCTCGGCATCATCCAAGGGCTCATGAAGGGCGATACCGGCGGGATAATCCGCCGCGTCGCCGCTGACCTCCCTGCCGCGATCTTCGGGATGGTCACGACGACCATCATTGTCGGCAGGTTGCTCGAGCTCACCGATGTGCTTTCAGCGTCGGTGCTGTCGAACTCCGATGGTCAGGCCGTTCACTTCCTGTCCGGCTTCGGTGTTGCCGTGAACGGTGCGACACAAGGGTTCGCGGCGGTCCTGGTCGGTCTCGTTGCGGTGACCGCCGGGCTGGTGGTGTGGATCGAACTGATGATCCGTTCCGTGCTCGTCTACATCCTGGTCGCGCTTTCACCGCTCTCGTTCGCCGCGATGGTTTGGCCCGCAGCCCGCGGGGTTCTCCGCCGAACGATTGAGCTGCTCGTCGCGGTCATTCTGTCGAAGCTGGTGATTTCGATCGCTCTCGCAGTCGGCGTCGCTGCCCTGTCAGGGGCAGGCACCGCTGGTGGCTCAGACGCGGGGATCGCCGATCAGGGCGCGGCCAGTATGGGCACGCTATTCACTGGTACCGCGGTTCTCGCGATGGCGGCGTTCGCGCCGTTCTTGGTGTTGAAGCTGATCCCCTGGGCCGAGTCGGCCGTGGTTGCTCAAGGCGTGTCTCGCGGCCCGGTCCGCGGTGCACAAGCGACCATGGGCAACGTCAACCAGGCCCAGTCGCTGAGCCGACTCACCGGCAGCAGATCAGGCGGCGCACAGTCCCTCACTGGAGCGTGGAACGTCGGCCCGCAGGCGCTCAGTTCTGGAGGTCCCGGCATGGGTGCGATCGGTGGAGCCGCAGGGCCCGGCGCCGCGGTGACGGCGGGAGCGGCGGCCGTGACGAAGGCCGCGTCAACGACAGCCGCAAGCGTCGAGGCCACGACACACACGGGCACGACAGCGGCCGCCGGGGTGGAAAGGCCGCCCCGACCCACAGCGGCGCCGGAGCGGACGCGATCCGGCGGTACCAACCCACATAAGCCGAAGGACTCCCAATGAACGCCGACTCTCACGACGCTCGCGTCTACCGATTCGGTCAACGCGACCGCACCGGCTGGTTGATCGGTCTCCAAGCCCCGCAATGCATCGTGCTTGGTGTCGGCATCCTCATCGGAGGCACCCTCCTGAACACCGGCACCCCGCTCCCGGCGGTGTTCGCTCCAGTCCTCATCACGTTCCTCCTAGCGTTCGGGCGTTGGAACGGCGAACCCCTGCACGAACACCTCCCGGTCCACGCGGGGTGGACCGCAGCGAACATGTCACGGGCGCGTCGGTGGATGGCCGAGCCCCGCCGATTCCAGCACCCACATGCGCTCGACGACGCGGCACAACCCGAGCTTCCACCGACTCTCGCTGGACAGTCGATCACCGAAGCAGCGCACACCGACTGGGCTCGACACGGACGCACCGCCGGCGCGGCCGTGATCCGCGACCGACGCGAACGGACGATCTCGGCGGTGTTGCGTGTACACGGCCGCGGTTTCGCCCTGAACGAACGCGACGAGCAGGAACAGCTCCTTCAACAGTGGGGCGACGCACTGGCAACCTTCTGTGCTGAGCGTGGTCCCGTGGGCCGGATCCGATGGCTCGAATGGGCCGGCCCGACCGGGCTCGACGACCAACTCGCCTACCTTGCCGAGCACTACCAGCCAGCCGACGTCTCCCACACAGAGGCGTATCACGCGTTGCTCGATCATGCCGGGCCGAAGACCACTCGACACGACGCGCTCGTCGTCGTCACCGTGGAGGACCGTCGACTGCGTTTGCGTCGCAACACTGACATCGACAAAGCGGCGGAAGCCGAACAGATTCTGATGGAGGAGCTCCGACTCCTGACGAGCCGACTCGACGCAGCCGGTCTCGTTGTGGATGCACCGTTGTCGCCGAGCGAAGTCGCCCACGTTTGGCGTTCCCGACTCGACCCGTTCCACGCCCCCGGAGTCGGCACGAATCGACGACGTAGCCTCGTCGAGCTCGCTGGGCTCGTCAGCGTCGCCAACGCCGGACCATTGTCCCTGCGCACCGAACGCGATCACGTCCAGGTCGACAGCGCTGTGCACGCCGCATATGTGATCGCCGAATGGCCACGCCTCGATGTCCCGCCCGGGTGGATGGAACCGCTCCTGCTGCACGCCGGTGGCATCCGAACCGTCGCGGTTCACTACGAACCCGTCGCCCCGTCCCGTTCGCGCCGCGCCATCGACCGCGACACGGTGAAGTTGGCCGCCGACGAAGAGCAACGCACTCGATCAGGGTTCCGTATCGGGGCCCGCCATCATCGAGCCCGAGCCGACGTGTGGGACCGCGAGGCAGAGCTTGTCGCCGGGTACGCCGAGTTCGAGTACGTCGGGTTCGTCGTCGTCACCGCTCGCGACATCGAGCAACTCGAACGGTCATGTAGCGAGTATGAACAAGCGGCCGCGCAGACCGGGCTCGAGCTGCGCCGACTCGACGGTCGCCACGATCTGGCGTTGGCGTGCATGCTTCCGATGGGCCGCGGGCTCGCAACGCGGCGGTTCCAATGAGCGCCGTGTTCAACCGCAAGCTCAGACTCCCCCGACATCGCGCCACCACGGCGCACCTGTGTTCGGCGTATCCGTTCCTCGCCGAGTCAGGGCTCGGCGCGCGCGGGGTGTACATGGGCACCAACGTGCTCACCGGCGGCGGCTGCTTCGCGTACGACCCGTTCGAGGCGTACAACGCCGGGACCATCACGAACCCCAACATTCTCCTTGCCGGCGAGCCCGGTGTCGGCAAGAGCGCGACAGCCAAGGTGTTCATCTACCGATCGGTCGGCGTGTTCGGCCGATGGGTCGCCATCGCCGACCCGAAAGGCGAATACCTCCCGCTCGCTGAGGCCCTTGGACTCACCGTCATCAAGCTGCACCCGGGCGGCACGGCGAGGATCAACCCACTCGACCCCGGCCCGACCGGACTGTCCGACGGCGTCGACGAACTGGCACGCCGACAGGCAACCATGGTGGCCGCGCTACTCGGCTCGGTTCTGCACCGTGATCTCTCCCCGGTCGAGGACGCCGTGCTCGGCTGGGCGGTGACGCATCTGACACGCACTCATCGTCGGAACGTCACGTTGGCGGACGTCGCCGCGATGATGGCCAACCCGACCGACGACATGGCCGACACCGCGCACACCAATCCGATCGAACTCGCCCGCAGCGTCGAGGCGGCGTTCTACGGGCTCGGGAAACTCCTCGACCGTTCCCTGCGCGGCATGTTCGACGGACCCACCACCGTGCACGTCGATTGGAACGGCCCTGGCATCGTGCTCGACCTCTCAGCAGTGCATCACGACCCCGACGCTCTAACGCTCGTGATGATCGCCGCGACCGCATGGCTTCAAGCGATCCTGGCCAACCCCGACGGACCTCACCGACTCCAAGTTCTCGACGAAGCCTGGAGCCTTCTCGCGTCCGAACGCACCACGAAGTACCTCCAATCATGTTGGAAGCTGTCACGCGCCTACGGCGTCGCCAACCTCGCCATCGTCCACCGTCTCTCCGACCTACGAGCACAGGCCGATGACGGCACCAGCGCGTCGAAAGTATCCATGGGGCTCCTCGCCGACACCCAAACACGGGTCCTGTTCCGCCAATCCACCGACCAGGTCCGAGAAGCGACCGAGCTCCTCGACCTCACCACAACCGAGGCCGCGCTCCTCCCCCGCCTCGCCAAAGGGCGAGCCCTGTGGAAAGCAGGTGGCCACACCGCCATCGTCGAACACGTCATCGCCCCCAGCGAACGCTGGTTCTGCGATACCGACGCCCGGATGGTCAACCGATGACGGCCCCGCCATCCCATCTACCGTCCCGCTCGCCTCAGAGTCACGGTCCCGGGGCTGGCGACGCGCTCCTCGGCCAGATCGCCATCGGAGCAATCATCACCCTCGGCGCCGTCGGGCTCGTCGCCTGGTCCGGAGCACAACTCGCCGCGATCGTCTTCGGCGACGGTCCACTGCCGGTCACTGTGGCCGTTGGCGGCAAGGCCGTACTCGACCTGCCAGCACACGCCAAGGACCCGGCGATTGCATGGCCCGAGAACGTGCGACCTCTCCTGCCCGGACCATTCGCCTACTGGGCGTGCACCGCCCTCGTGACCGCAGTTGCCATCACCATCGCCGCACTGAGCGCGTGGTTCTGGCTTCGGTCGAGGCGCGGCAACGCACACGCACTCGGCGTGGAACCCAACGCCGGCTTCGCTCGCCCCAACGACATCAAGAAGCTCGTCATCGACCAACCGCAACCCGGTCGACTCACCCTCGGCCACGTCGGCCGCGTCCTCGTCGCAGCGGAACCCCAAGTGAGCCTCGCCGTCGTCGGACCGACCGGTTGCGGAAAGACCGTCGGGTTCGCCATCCCCGCCCTCCTCGAATGGCAGGGTCCGATCATCGCGACATCAGTCAAGAACGACCTGCTCGACGCTGCGCTCGCTCACCGTCAGCAACGGGGCACGGTGTGGGTGTACGACCCGACCGCCACCACCGGACATCCGGCCGCACGATGGTCACCGTTGGCGGCCTGCGACACGTGGGCCGGAGCGATGCGCATCGCCGCGTGGCTGTGCGAGGCCGCTCAACCTCGTGTCGACACCGTCAACGACGGCGACTACTGGTACACCCAAGCCCGCAAGGCCCTCGCCCCGTACCTCCTCGCGGCAGCGAACGGCGACAAGACGATGCGTGACGTCGTGCGATGGATTGACACCCAAGACCAGGACGAGGTCACCGCGATTCTGCAAACGAGCAGTGGCTTGAACGCCGTTCTCGATCGCCTCCTCGCGAGCGACCAAGCGACCGAACGTCGACAGGCTCTGGAACCTGAAGCGCTAGCGAACGAGATCGCCATCGTTCGTGAACAGCTTGTCCCGCTCGGCGGGGGAGGCAAGAACAGCTGGGAGATGCAAGAGTTCAGCCGTTGGCGCGTCGAACAACAAGCGCAACTGCGTGAACGCGTCAACAACGCCGTCGAGCAGCGCATCGTTGCCGAGTTCTCCGAAATTGCCACCGCCCAAGTCCGCGAGACCGGAGCACTCGACGCGCTCATCTCAGCAGAAGCCCTGTGGAATAAGGAGGAGCGGCTCCGCGGTTCGGTGTTCGCCACCGTCGAGAACGTTCTGAGCGGCTACGCCGACCCCGGCGTCGGACAGGCCGCCGAAGGCAGCGACATCGACCTCGCCGAATGGCTCAACGGCGACAACACAATCTTCGTGGTCGCCACCGCACACGAGCAGGCTCGGCTTCGACCAGTCCTCACCGTCCTCATCCAACAAGCAATCCGCACCGCGTACGAGAGCGCAAACACCAGCAACGGCACCCTCACGCGCCCGTGCCTCGTGCTCCTCGACGAGGCCGGCAACATCGCCCCGCTGCGCGACCTCCCCGGTTACGCGTCCACGGCCCGAAGCCACGGAATCACGCTCGTATCGATCTGGCAGGACCTCGCGCAGATCAAGTCCATCTACGGCGACCGCGCCCAGACCGTGCTCAACAACCACCGCGCCAAACTCTTCGGCACCGGCATCGCAGACGAAGCGACCCTCGAGTACGTCAGCCGACTCATCGGCGACGAACGCCGCACCGAGGTCAACATGTCCGGCGATCTTCACGGCGGACGTCGCAGCGTCAGCGAACACATCAACTATCGACGCGCCGCACCGGCTGATCTACTTCGACGGATCAAGACCAACGAAGCCGTCCTCGTCTACGGCAGCGAGCTGCCCGCGCACCTTCGCCTGCGGCCCTGGTACGCCAAACGTGCGAAGCCCTGAGAGATCCCGCACGCCCATGCCCCGCGCAGCAGGACCCCAAGGGACTGCCCAACGGGCCAATGCCTTCGCGCAACAGCACGTGACGTTTTGTTCCTATTCCTGTCGCGTTTGATGGATCCGACGCGCTTATCCCGGGCATGGCGAATACCGACGCAATGTCCGAGGCACCCGCCGCGGCGAGCGAACTGATCGAAGCATGTGAGCGGGCCTGGCGATCTATCCAGCATCAACAGCCTGGCGTCCCCGACGTTGTCATTGTTCTCGGCACCGGGGTCGAGCGAGGCCGGCTGGTCAAGCTCGGCCATTGGTGGGGCGGCCGATGGATGGCGGACGGTCAGGTCAGAGGAGAGGTTTTGCTCGCGGGCGAGGCCCTCCATCTACAGCCCTCCCAAGTGTTCGAGGTGTTGCTCCATGAGGCCGCGCATGGTCTCAACGCAGCACGCGGTGTCCAGGATGCATCTCGAGGCGGGCGCTATCACAATGGCAAGTTCAAGTCGGCGGCCGAGGAACTCGGCCTGGTCGTCACCTCGATGCCGCCGTATGGCTGGGCCCACACGGCACTCGGACCCAACGCATCGAAGGTCTACGAACCCGATATCTCCAGGCTCGGTGACGCGATGCGCATCGCCCGGAGGCTCGGCGCCAACGTTCGCCTCGGCGAAGCCGACCGAGACAAGGACCAAGACCAGTCCGAGACTGAGGGTCAGACGACGGGTGACGCCGCCGCTAGGCCAGGTCGCGCGGCATGCGGTTGCGGTCGCAAGATGCGTATGACCCCGTCAGTCCTGGCCCAGGGCCCCGTGCTCTGCGGCTTGTGCGGCCACGAGTTTTCGACGGAGCGACTGGCAGACAAACGAGCGGGCCGTGGACAAGCCGCCGCGCCGAGCCCGAACGGTCGTGCCGATCAGCTCAACGGAGGCGGTGCGCCGCGCACTTTCAACGACGTTCAGATCTCGGGCCTCGAGCACCTCACCGCGTTAGCGGCGGCGCCTCGCGGGATCGAGCTCATCGCTGAGGTCGGCGCGTGGCGACAGGCTCACCGCCAGGGGGACCCGAGCGCCATCTTGGTGACGAGCCCGTCGAACCTTAGCGCGGCGAACGACGCTGCCCGAGCCCTCCTCAAACTCGAGGGCGAGCTCAGCGGTAGACCGATGCTCGTCGCCGGTCGCGAGCTTCTCGTCGGTGAACTCCTGGTGGTCGGCGAGCACGCCGATGCGCCGAGCGATCTCGACGGCAGAGAGCTCCCTCCCGCAGGGGTTCTCGGCACCATCGTGGACATCGACCCCGACGTCGGCGTCGTAACGATCGACTTCCCGATCGCTGGTAAACACCGAGTTGGTGGCGATAGTCATGCGGCCGCACTCCTCGAGTACGGATACGCGGAAGAGGCCGCGTTCGTCGGGGCACCGATCGTCGACCTTCGGACGCTGCGCTCGCTCGACGTTCCACCAGCCGTTGAACGCCGGAACGTCCCGGAGTTGTCCTGGTAGGCAACGGACCGTCGGCCGTGCGCCCGATCGACGCCGCACTGAGCTATGCGGCCCAGGGTTGGGCAGTCTTCCCGTGCCACACGAGCAACGGTGGCAACTGCTCCTGTCATGCCGCTGACTGCTCCTCGCCGGGGAAACACCCACGCGTCGCCGGTGGTCTACTCGCAGCGTCAACCGATCTTGCACGGGTCACGAAATGGTGGGAGCGATCGCCAGCCTCGAATATCGGTGTGCGCACGGGGGTCGAGAGTGGGCTGGTGGTGCTCGACATCGATCCTCGCCATGGGGGCAGTCGCAGCATCAAGGCGCTGGTCGATGCACACGGCGACCTGTCGACGGTGCCACGGGTGCGGACGGGTTCTGGCGGCTGGCACCTCGTGTTCGCGCACCCTGGCGAGCCGGTCCGCAACAGTGCCGGTCGGCTCGGTCCCGGTCTCGACATCCGTGGCGATGGGGGCTACGTGATCGCTCCCCCGAGCGTGCATTCTTGCGGGCGCGAGTATCGATGGGAGGTCGATCCCAAAGCGTTGCCAGCGATGCCGGACTGGTTGCTTCGCGCGGTTACTCGCCCAGCTGCGGTAGTCCGTTCGCCGATGGTCGCAGACGGCCCCAACAACGGGGATGGCTCCAACTGGGCGCGGGCCGCGCTCGACGCCGAGATCCGGCTCGTCCGCTCCGCTCCAGCGGGTTCACGAAACATGACGCTCAACCGTTCAGCGTTCTGCCTGGGCCAGATCGTCGGTGCCGGCATGCTCGAGCAACACGTCGTCGAGCGACTCCTCGTCGAAAGCGGAATCGGAGTTGGACTCGGCGAACGCGAGGCGATCATGACGGTCCGCTCCGGTCTACGAGCCGGGCTCGATCATCCGCGCCGGCCAACATCGAAGCGACCTGACGGCGCTCGCCGAGACCGAGGTGTCGACGTCGCTCTCTGAGCCCGCCTCACATTCAACATGAGCATCGCGGTAGCTTGAGCGGATGGCACGACGGCCTGGGCGTCCGCCCAACCCCACTGAGATCGACGAAGCGACAATGGTCGCGGTCCGACACGCGTTGCTCGACCTCGCCCGCGAGTTCGCTCTTCCCCGTGGCCACTATCCCGACCCATCGAATCCGATGCGCAACACGGTGCAGCCCGAACCGTTGGAGCTCGCAGCGTTGGCCCTCGAGGCCAGAGACGCGTTGGAGCTGATCGCTGCCGAACACGTCGAGCGGGCACGTGAGTTCGATGGATTCACGTGGGAGCAGATCGGTCTGCGGTTCGACACGTCGATGCAAGCCGCTCATTCCCGGTTTCGTCGCTCGTCATAGTTCGGGGCCAACGCCTCGACCAGCGCTGCGAAGCGCAGCCTGTGCTTCGGCGATCGTCGCCGCGACGTCCACATAGGCGGCCTCGACGTGGGGGTCGGTTGGCCGATCGCCGATCACCGCTGCGATGCCTTGGGCTTGGCCCGGTACCGGTTTGTAGCGCTCTCGATACAGCGCTGTTGCCTCAACGGCTCGGCGCCATGCATGACGGTCACGTTGCAATGAGGGTTCTGGGCCGATGAGCCGCCGCAACGCTTCGGGTATCTCGTGCAGAGCAGTCATACGTACCTGGGTTTCGCGTGCACGTTCGGCGCGAGATACGAGGTCATGCTCTGCAACGACGTCGGCGTGCTCGAGAAACCAATCGCGGCGCTCGGCTCGCTGATCGGTCGCCGCTTCGAGTCTTCGTTGTTGGGTTGCGATGGCACGATCGAGGTGTTCGATTGCGCTCCTCGCCCGCCGCCCTCGGACGTCCACTCGTTCAGCGCCCTCGCCCGCGCCGGCAAGTTGCAGGGTCTCGCGCCATGCGTGCCGGCGTGCTCGGAGAGCGTCAAGCGAATGCTCGGTATCGGCGATGACGTGGTCGACCGCGGGCGGCGCCTGATCGAGGATCCGGCTGAGATGGCGGCGCCGATGGGTCAACTGTTGGAGCGTGGAAGCATTGACCGTCGCCGCGATGGCACTGAGTCTGCTGGCGGCGTCCGCCGCCATGTGACTGCCCCGTCGACGGTTCAGCGCGGCGGCGACCTCGGTCATGCCGTACGGACGCGGTTCGCTCGGTGCGTGTGCGAGTTCGTCGTCTGCGCCTGGCAGGCTGCCGTCAACGATGTAGATGCGAGCCGCGGTACGGGCACGGGTGATGGCGACGTAGCCCTCTTCGAACGACGACACATCAGTCGGGTGGTAGCGGGCGGTATCGTGCGTCGCGCCTTGCACCCCATAGCTGGTTCGGGCATATCCATGCTCGAGGTGTCCCGCGGCGAGGTAGCGGCGAGGCACCTCGATAGTGCCTTCGGCCTCGAACCGCACCACGAGGATGTCGCCGTCGATCGCCATGACCGTTCCAGCAGAGCCGTTCTTGACGTGGTCGCGCGACCCGTCGGCGTGCAGCGATCGGTCGTTGTGACGGGCAACCACGAGATCCCCAACCAGGAATTCGCGGCCCGCAACGGTCACCGATTCGCCGATCAGTTCACCGTGGGCTTTCAGTAGGGCTCGGGCGCGTTCGTTGAGAGCACGGCGAGTCGAGTTGGGCCCGGCGATCATTGGGTCGGCCTGGCCGTTGATCCGGTCGGCGTACCAGTCGGCAACGATCGCGTCGAACGACTCCCCAGCTGTACGCGAACGCACGACCTTGCCGGCCTGGTCGTAGCGGGCGAGTGCCTCCGCGATGCGGCCCTCGCGATAGTCGGCGACGGCAAGCCGTTCAACATGATCTTGCTGACGGTTGTTCTCGACCAACGAGACCAGTCCCGCGCCGCGGTCGACGCACAGCCGCCGGAACACGCCACCGACGTCGACCGCACCGTGCTGATCAGGGTCGCCGATCAGTTTCACCGCTCCCCCAGCAGCGTCCGCCGCTGCCATGAGCCGAGCGAGGTCGCGAGTACCGATCATCGACGCCTCGTCAACAACGATGACCGTCCCCGGTCGTAGTCCACCGTACGGACCCTCAACGTCGAGGAGCAGCCGGGCGACCGTCGTCGCCGGCGCACGAGTCGATCGGGTGAAGCCTGCCGCGCGTTCCAGTTCGGCCGCTGCTGTCGCCGACACCGAGCAGCCAATGATCGGTACCCCTGCGGCGATGTGCGCGGCAACAACTGCTTCGGTCGCGTACGTCTTGCCCGCGCCGGGACGACCCGATATCGGCTGGATCACGTCCGTCGAACGACACACTGCTCTGACCATCGCCTGCTGTTCCGCTGACAGTTCTGGCCGCTCGCGGATCACTTCATCGATGAACTCGACCGGCACGATCGGTGCGGCAGAACGATGTTGCGTTGCTGTGTCGAGGAGTCGTTGCTCCAGTTCGGCGAGTTCTGGAGTGGTGTAGAGCCGCTGCGTGCTGGAGCGTCGCACCTTTGCTCGCTTCGGCGCGTGTTGAGGATCGCGTTGAGAGTCGTCGATGTCGTTGACCACCTCAACGAGGGGACTGCGGTCAACGAGCAACGCCTGTTGCGATGCGAGGAACCGGTCGGCAAGCTCCTCCACCGCGCCGGCGGTGGCTGACGATCCAACTGCGGATGCAATCACCTCTATCACCTCGGTTCGGGTGAATGTCGCTGAACGCTCAGTGAGACCATGAGGGCCGCCGAGGCTTTCCATCAGCGTGTCGATCCCCATCGACGTCAACTCGGTGACCGTCACTCGCCCGAAGCACGCCGCGACCTTGTCAGGAGTGAAGCCAGCGTCTTCGGCCTCACGCCGCCATCCAGCCTCGATGGTTTCGGTGTCGACGCCGTAGTCCTTCGCGGCCCGCGTGTCGAGCGTGGCGACTTGGGCCGCACGCGCCGAGGTGTTCCCGGACTCCGACAAGACGTCCTCGATCTCCTGTCTGCGCTTGGAGAACAACTTCGTTACCTGCTCTGGAACGCCAACGATCTCTGCGGTGCCATTGACCACCGGGAGGAACTCGACGCCGAGCCGATCGGAAAGCAGGTGCCGCAGATGAGCCTGATACAGGTGACCGGCCGCCCGGGCATGTTCATACAAACCCGCACCGGGGATCGTCCGCCACTCGATCGTCCCGTCGAAACCCGTACCGCAGGTCATGTTCGCAGTCACGACATGCGTGTGCAGCAGCGGGTCACCGGCACGACTCGTTCGGTGATCAAACGCCGCTGCAACGATTCCGTTCGCGGCCGACAGTCGCCGGGACCCCCCACCGTCCCGGATGAACACCGCATGCGACTCGTAGTAGCGCACGACTTCATCCACCGCTTCGCTGTGAGCGTCGCGGATCATCCGTCGTTTGTCATCGGTGGCCAAGGCCCACACCACGCTGACCGACTTGGGGGGACGAAGCGTGAGATCGAAACCGGGGCGATCCTTGGTGCGTTTGCGTCGTTCGGTGAACTTGTCGAGTTCATCGCGTCGGATCATCCACGCGTCGCCACCCTGAGTGCAAACGTTCGACACCTTGACCCCCAGCAGATAGGCGCTCGGTGCCGCAACCGCAGTGGCGTCGACTGCATCCTCGAGACGTGTCCGATAGGTGTCACCCTCAGCGAGGAGCCGACGCACGTACTGCCCGGATACGCCAAGATGCGCGGCGGCGCGCAGCACATCGACCTCGACCTCAGCGCCGAGTTCCACTCCCGGGCCGGTGCGGCGTTTGGCAGCGCGGGAAGCTGACCCCTGGGCGGATACGAGGAACTCGTCGCGGAACGGGTGCTTACCTTGAAGGATCCTGCGGAAATGATCCGGATCAACCTCGCCGGCCAATCCGAGTTCACTCGCCAGAGAGCCGACCCATCGGCCTTTCGTCTCGCCCCTACCCGTGTAGTAATCCTCGGCCGACGTTGCCACCTCGCCGACGTAGTACTCCGCTGCGCCCGGACTGAGTTTTCCGATATCGAGCACTGCCGCTCCTCCTCACGATGTTGTCCGCGTGAAGAGGAAAAGCGCGGCCCGAGGGCGCGACGCGACAGCACTGTGAGCTTCGGCCGGTTGCGCATTGCGCAACCGGCAAGTCTGTAGCGATCTTTGACGGGCTCGCAGGAACCGGTTCGTTGAGGTCGGTGGCAGCGCCGGGAGGGGCGTCGACGAGGACGCTGGACGGCTCGTGGAGGGCTTCGGGGCACAGGATTCGGCTCGCATAGCGTCGAAGGGGTGCGAGGTCGGTGAGGCGTTGTAGGCGGGCGACGAGAAGTCCAGCGTCGATCGTGCGTGCCACCGCAGGGCTGAGGGGCACTGTGGCGACCACCGGGACGCCCGTGACATCCTCGACATCTCTTGCGCTCAGGCTTCTCCCCGGTTCGAGGACCAGCACGATCCCATCGGGCAGTCGTCCTTCGTTGTGGACGAGGGTGCGCAGAGCGACGTAGCAGGGACCTCGGAGCACGACCAGCTGGACGCCGCCATCGTCGATCGTCGTTGCGATGGGTCCAGCGTCGATGATCCGGACGTCGGGTTCCCCGGTCAATGCGGTGGTGAGGGTGAGGTTGTTGGCGACGATGGCTTCATCGCCGATCGGCTCGGGGATACCGAGCAGCGCGGAGTTGGCGGCAAGGTCGGCCACGACGAGGTGTGTTTCTCGGTGCGTAGCGGCGGCGAGCGCAAGGGCGGCGGCGATGGTGCTGGTTCCCTGGCCGCCGCGGGCGCCGTTGAGGATCACGTTGTGAGTTGGCATCGTGGTCGACTGCTTTCGTTGAGGTCCGTGCAGCTCGCAAGCGTCTGCATGAGGTCGGGTTGTCGGTGGTGATTCCCGCCGACGGGGCGGAGGTTGCCGTCCCGTCGGCGGGGTGTGATCCGGTGCGGCTTCCCCGACCGCCCGGGTCACGAATGTGAGGATCACGTCCGCTGTGAGACGTCTGCGCTGCGAGCGCTGACGTCAGCCGCCATGCGTGTCAGGTCCTGGTGATGTTGCTCGAGGAGGTAGCCAGGAAGTCGACGTTGATGGCGGGCCGGCAACGGCGGGACAGTGCGTCGTAACGCATACGCATCCCAGGCGATCTGAGCGAAGCCGAACATGACGAGCCGATCAAGGGTCCGCACCACGGGAGCGGCCCGGCCGCTGCCATGGCCGAGGCCGAGGCTCTGGCCGAACTCCTCGAGACCGATCACGATCCCCGACGGCTGACTGTCAAGCCAGTCAGCCATACGACGTGCCGCCATGATCGACGAGGGACCGAGGACCGCCAGCCAGTACGTCTCGACATATGAGCTCCGGGGATCAAACCCGTCGGCAGCATCGCTCGGTTCGTCGTGTGCGACCACGGGCAGCGGGTTGTGTTCGCTGATCCAACATGCGGTCTCCGTCGTTGGAATCGTCGCCCGCATCAGATCCCCTCCCGCTTTCGCTCATATTCAACATGAGTTGCGGTGCATGTCAAGTTCAACCTGAGTTGACACGTACGTGTCAACAGTTCTTGCCAGAACCGATCGCCTCGCCGAAGCCGTGGCTCGCCCCATGAAGCTCGCCCGCTCATCGGTCCGCTCCCATCGGGAGCGGCGAGTCTGTACGAGATCGCCGGTCCGTTTGTCGACAACGCGAATGCTTCAACATGAAGCTCAACGTCCAAATCCCAATGACTCGCTTGTCGCGAACAACCTCAACGGGCGCGCACTTCCACGAACATGGGACTTGTGGCGCGACACGACAGGCCGGCCGGTGGATATCACCAGCAGCTCTCGATTGACGAACAGATCGAACTGCTGGTCACAAGGAGCGTCGAAGCAGTCCTCGCTCCGTACCTCGGCAAGCTCGCTCAGCCGGAGCCGCTGGTCTACACCGTGACCCAAGCCGCTGCGGCTCTCCAGGTCTCCAACGACACCGTGGGGCGGTTGGTGAGACGAGGAGTCCTGCCGCGCGTGCCGCACCTCGACGGGAAACTCCTCATTCCCCGAGCCGCTGTGCAACAGCTCGTCATCAACGCGAGGAGCAAAGCAGCCGTTGGTGAAGCCGACGCTGACGTTTCCGAGTTCCGCTCACGAGGCGAGGGGGTCATCACCACCGTCGAGCATCCGGTCCATCATCTCGGCAGCAGAACGGTCGGAGCCCGGGATGAAGTGTCGGTATGTGCGAAGGATGTTGGCCTCCGTGCAGCCGAGACGTTCCGCAACGATTGAGATCGGCACACCTGCCATAAGCATCTGACTTGCCGCCGTATGGCGGAGGTCATGAAGGCGGACCCCGGTGAGGCCCGACCTCAGGGCGTACTGCTTCCACGCGTGCGACGGCCACGAGAGGTTCCACGGCGATCGTCCACCATCGTCGGAAAAGACGAACGAGTCTGGAGTCAGTTCGATGCCGACTGCGCTCGCCGCCTCAGCGGCCCTAGCGCGATGGTCGGTCAAGACCGCGACAGACGAGGGACCGATCGAAACGACATACGGTCGCTCGGCCTTCGTGCCTTTCTCGACCTGCCCGTCCAATGAGTCGGCGATCGCCCGATCAAACGTGACACGGCCAGTAGATAGGTCGACGTTGCCCCAACGAAGCGCGACCATCGAACCCCGGCGAGCCCCGACGGTCGCTGCCAGTTGGATGTACGCAGCGAACGACGGCTTGGCCACGGTCATGGCTTTTCGCACCTCGGACATCGACGGAACGAGGAGCTGCGCGGGCTTCACTCGAGGCGGATCAGCAGCGACCGCAGGGTTGGCTGAGACAAGCTTCTTGCGAAGCGCCCAGCTGAACATGGCTCGAAGTTGGCTATGGCAGCGTCGGACGAGCGATGCAGACAGGCCTCGCTCCGTCTCGAGCATGTCGTACAGATCATCGAGATCCGTCGCAGCGACGTGCGACGCAAGCCGGTCGCCAATGGTCGGCACGATGTAGAGACGGAAGTTGTCGGCGTTGGTCTTCGCCGTCTTCGGCGACCAACCAACCCAATCTCCGGTGCGCTCATTTTGGCGAGGTCGATTCGCCCGCTGCCACTTCTCCGCGACCTCGATGATCGTTGGACCGAGCTGGCTCGAAGTAGCTGCGCGGGCGTGTTCCCCTGACTCGACCGACGTGACGAGTTCGGCGAGCCTCGCATCCGCGACCTTCGCTCCGGCCCGATTGTCGGGGGCTTTCACTGTCGCGTACACATCGACACGTTTGCCCGTGACCGGGTCCCATCCGGCAAAAACGGTGAGGCGCCAAGCGCCCGATCGGAACCTCTTGTGGCCCTTCATGCCGCACAATGTTGGCACGGATGTTGGCAAACCTCGACGGGCGAACCAGGTGGGTTCGACCGAACCACTTCTGACCTGGTCTTTTATGGAGCGGACGACCGGACTCGAACCGGCGACCCTCACCTTGGCAAGGTGATGCTCTACCAACTGAGCTACGTCCGCGTTGCGGATGGAAACCATACCAAGCCCACCACGATTCGACCAACGCAAACGGAGAGCCGGCTTCGAACCCCAGCTCAGCCCTCCAGTAAGCCAGCCCTCCAGCAAGCCGATCCCTCAACCAAGGTCAGGCGTCGAGGACCCCGTCGGTGATGCGAACGACCCGCTCGGCGAAGTGGAGCATGCGCTCGTCGTGGGTCACCACGATGGCGGCCGTCCCCCGGCTCTTCATCTCGGAGTGGATGAGCTCCATGACCTGCTCCCCCAACTTGGTGTCGAGTGCCGATGTCGGCTCGTCGAAGAGCACCAGCGTTGGTGAGTTCATGAGCGCTCGCCCGATGGCAACCCGTTGACGCTGACCACCCGACAACTGCGCCGGCAGGCTCCCGCCCCGACCCCCGAGACCGAGCTCGTCGAGGAGCTGATCGGCCCGCTTCTTCGCGGGAGCGCCGGTCCGCTTGCCCAACTCGTCGACCACCAAGAGGTTCTCGCGAGCGGTGAGGAACGGAACCAGGTTCACGGACTGGAACACGAACCCCACCTTGGTCCGCCGGAACTCGGTGAGCTCCTTGGCGTTGTAGCCGGTGATGTCCTCACCGCCTACAACGACGGTGCCCGACGTCGGCGACAAGATGCCTCCGGCGATCGTGCACAACGTGGTCTTGCCCGAACCCGACGGACCACACAACGCGACGATCTCATCGGACCCCACGCTGAGTGTGGCGTGATCGAGTGCCACTACCTCACCATCACCGGAGCCGTACACCTTGCGCACCGCGTCCATGCGCAATGCCACATCGGTCGTCACCGTCATCGCTGTTCCTCCATGGACATCAAACACCGGCTCCGATGGCGCTGGCGGGGTCGACCCGCAACACCCGCTTGAGCGAGAACACACAGCCGATCACCGCAGCGAAGGCCATCAACACCGTGCTGAGGATCACGCGTGCCACACCCAGTTCGAACGGCACGGTGCCCGGGGGGATGGCCATGTCGGCGATGAAGCCGAGCACCGCCGCAATTGCGCTTGCCATGAGGGCCACCAGGACTGCTTGCGCCATCACTCCCCCGAACAGTCGCGCATTGCCGGCACCGAGTGCCTTGAGCACCCCGTACAAGCCGGTGCGCTCCACTGTGAGCAGAGCGAAGAACATGCCCACGACCGCGAGGGCGATGACCACGGTGACCCCGAGGATCTGATTGAACGTGCCCGTCTGCTCTTTCACGCCGGGGATGGCGTTGGCCGCAGCATCGATCGACAGCGTGCGGGTCGTACCGCTCGTCGCCGCGTCGATGGCCGACGACAGCTTGCTGGCGCTCAGCGAACCATCACCGGCGACCAACAGCGATTGGAACGTTCCGTCCGCAAGGGCTTCGACGGATCGGTTCTCGCTCACCACCTGTCGCCATGTTGCCGGTGACGCCCACAGCGAACTCTGACCGAGGTAGTTCGTGTCGTCGACGAAACCGATGATGGTGATCGGCGTACGACGCGGTCCGAGCAGGATCGTCATGCCCACATCCACGTCGGAGGCCTTCAACGTGGAGTCGGCATAGGCCTGTCCGAGCGGGGGCACGGTGTCGGGTACACCCCTGGGCGCCACCTCGTACCCGAACAGCGCGGTGTCGGCCAGGTCACGCACACCTTTCCCGGGCACACGCGCCCCGAGCTGGATGATGCCGATGCCTCCAGTGCGATCGACGCCTGGCACCGCCTCGATGCGCGACCGCAACTCGGCGTCGATGGTGCTGCGCAGGAACGAATCCTTGGAATCGGAGGAGAACACGATGACGTCCCCGCGTTGGGCGCGCACCGCGCCGGTGGAGTTGCGCACCAACCCGTCGAGCAGCCCACCGAGGAACATGAGCAACAACGCGATGAGCGACAAGATGATGGTGGCGGTGACGAAACGCGCCGGGCGTCGCCACATCTCTCGCAGGGCGAGCTTCATGAGGTCACCACCATCACCGGCTACCTCCGCCACCGACGGCGTCAACCGGATCGATGTGACGCACACGCGTGGCCGAGAAGATCGAGCTGACCAACCCGGCCACGATGACGACCACGGTCCACACGATCACCGCAGTGGTCTCGAACCGCAGACGGATGCCACCGAGCTTCGCTTGCGACACCGGCGCGTAGAGCAGCACACCGACGGCCAATCCAGCGGCGACCACGACGAGCACTTGGATGAGCAGTGCTATCACGAGCTTGCTCGTTGATGCCCCGATGGCGCGTAGCAGGGTGAGGGCGCCGGTCTTCTGCAACGTGACGATGAGGAAGAACAACCCGATCACGAACGGCACCACGAGCCCGTACAGCACGAAGATCATGCGGAACGAGGTCTGCACCTGCGAGACCCCAGGGGCCTTCGTCGCGGCGTCCGATCGGGTCAACGCATCGACCTCATCGCTGATCGCATTGATGCGCTCCACCAACTGCGCAGGGGTCACTCCGGCGACCGGTTCGATGGCCAGGGCATTGGGGAGCAGCACAGCGTCGGCGTTGCCGAAACGCGATCGCACCGCGGCCTCGTAGGTGTCGAACGTGGCGAACAGCGTCGGCGTCACGTTCACCTGCACATCAGCGGCCAAGCCGACGACGGTGATCGTGTAGCCACCGGGCATCAACGTCACGACGTCGCCCACATCGAAACCATCGGATGCGTCAACTTCACTTGCGACCGCCTCGCCGACAGCGCTGGGCAGTCGACCTTTCACCAGGTTCGCCGGTGAACCGAGACCCTCGGCGTCATAGCCCACGACGGACGCGTCGGCCTGCTTGCCACCGGCCTCGACGGTGAACGTGGACAGACCAAGACGCCCGGCCCGTCCCACGCCGTCGACGGCTCGTACCTGTGCCTCCAGCTCGGGCAGCAGCACACCGCCTTGGAGGTTGCGCCGCCCGTCCACCGAATAGACCACAACCGGGGCCGACTGGTTACGGATGCCACCCACGAACCCGGTGATCAGCCCGTTCTGCAACGACTGCTGGAACAGCACCAGGAAGACCAGCAAACCGATGGCTCCCATCAAGAGCGCGAACCGCACCTTGGCGCGCCGCATCTCTTTCAGTGCCAAGAACACACCCCCATCATCGACACGTCATGGCGAGCGATGCAAAGCCGGAGCTCGGAGAAATGCAGAACGCCTCACGTGTTCGCGACGGGCTCTACGGCGCCTGGTCGCACCGTTCGCACCCGCTGGGCGAGCGTCTCGGGATGCTCACGAGCGAGGAAGCGATGGAACTCGCGCAGATGGCGCAGGGCCTGCGCGGCGGCCTCGTCTGCGTCCGCTGCCTGAACTGCGTCGACGATGCGCTGATGGGCAGTGACCATGCCCCGCTGCGCGGCCTCGGGATAGCTGACCGTCACACCCACCGCGGTGACCACCTGCTCGAGCGTGAGCGCCAACGTGCTGAGCGCGCGGTTGCCAGACGCGGCGTACAGCAGCTCGTGGAACTCGATGTTGAGCCGATCGAACTCGTCCTTGGAGGCGATGGCCGAAGCCAGTTGCTCGGTGTTGGCCTGCAGCCGCGCCACGTCCTCGGGAGTGGCCCGACGGGCTGCCAAGGACGCGAGCACCGGCTCGAGCTCCAACCAAGCATCCAACACCTCCTCGATGGTGACGCCATCGAAACGGAGCAGCACGGCGAACGAATCGGCCAGATCCTTCGGCCGCGGTCGACTCACGATCGGCCCGCCGCCGCGCCCGGTCTTGATCGTCAACACCCCTTGTAGCTCCAGGAGTCGCAAGGCCTCGCGCAACGTTCCCCTGGCGACCCCGAACTCCTCGAGCATCTCGCGTTCGTTGGGCAGTTGATCGCCTTCGACCAAGCCGCGGTCGATGATGAGATCCTCGATGGCGTCGCGCACCACCTCGGCGACCTTCGGCTCTCGTGACGACACGGACATATCGGGTTCGATTCTCGACGAAGCTGGTGGGCTCACCGCCCGGGATCGTCACGGGCCAATATTGTTATCATCGTTTCGACGGTCGGGTGGACCGACCGATGGGGAGGATCGTGATGGCGTATCGCCTGCCGAAAGAGTTGCTGGTCGAAGAGGACGGGCCGGTGCGCATCGTGAAGTTGAACAACCCGGACATGCTCAACGCGTTCACCGACGATCTCCACGAGGGCCTGGTCGACATCTGGAAGCAACTCGATCGTGACCAGGGTTGCAAGGCCGTCGTGCTGACCGGTGTTGGGCGCGCCTTCTCCGCCGGCGGCAACATCCCTGGCTTCATCAAGAGCTACGAGGATCCCGAGCATCGCCGCATGGGCCTGCGCATGGCCCGCGATCTGGTCGACGAGATGCTCAACTTCCGCAAGCCGGTGGTAGCGGCGGTGAACGGTCCGGCCGTGGGCCTCGGAGCCAGCGTCGCGGTGCTGTGCGACATCGTGTTCGTGTCCGAATCAGCGTTCATGGCCGACCCACACGTGGCCATCGGGCTCGTGGCCGGTGACGGCGGCGCCATGTCGTGGCCGTTCATGATGTCGATCCTGAAGGCCAAGGAGTTTCTCTTCACCGGAGATCGCATCTCTCCCGAGGACTGCGTGAAGCTCGGCATCGCCAACCACACCAGCGCTCCGGACAAGGTCCTCGACGACGCGCTGGCCTTCGCCCATCGATTGGCCGGACTGCCGCATCAGTCCCTGCAGGAAACCAAGCGCGCCATCAACATCCACCTGCAGCGCGCCGCCGACGCGATCTTGCCGTTCGCGTTGACGGCCGAGGGCGATTCGTTCACCACCGACGACATCCGCAAGACCATCGAGAAGTTCACGGCCAAGAAGTGACGGTCGCTGTCGAGATCGAAGACAAGGTTGCCATCGTCACCGTCGACAACCCTCCGGTCAATGCGTACAAGACGCAGACCTTCGCCGACCTCACCGCCATCTTCCGATCGTTCGCCACACGACGTGACGTGAACGCGGCGATCCTCACCGCATCGGGTGAGCGCACCTTCTGCGGTGGCGTCGATCTGGCCGATTCGGCCAAGCGACTCTCCGGCGGCGACGGTGACACTGCGCCGAACGATCAACTCGACCCGGGCCTGCTGGTCCGCGAGACGTTCTGGGCGGTGCTCGATTGCGCAGTGCCGGTGATCGGTGCCATCAACGGTGCAGCCGTTGGTGCGGGCGTGGCGATCGCGTCGTGCTGCGACATCTTGGTGTGCTCCACCAAGGCCCGCTTCGCTCTCACCGAGGTGAACGCCGGCGTGCTCGGCGGGGGTCGCCACATGCAGCGCCTCGTGGGCACCTACAAGACGCGGTGGATGTTCTACACCGGCGAATTCGTTCCAGCCGAGGAGTTCCATCGTCTCGGATCGGTCGAGCAGGTCGTCGCCCCTGAGGAGTTGCTCCCCACGGCGAAGGCACTCGCTGCCAAGATCGCGGCCAAGAGCCCCATCGGCATCCGGCTGGCCAAGGAGTCGCTGAACCGGGTCGAAGAGATGGAACTCAAGCCCGGCTACCGCACCGAGCAGGACTACACCAACCGCATGCGGACGTTTGCCGACGCGGCCGAGGCGCGCAACGCCTACCTCGAGAAGCGGACACCCAACTGGGCCTGGAAGTGACGTGAACGCGGATGGGGTCAGACCCGTGTAGGTCTGACCCCATCGCGATTCGCCGCGGCTACGAGACCAGCACCTTGCGGGTGGGCTCGGGCTTGGCCTTCGGCAGCTTCACCGTGAGCTCACCTTTGTCGAGCGTTGCCTCGACCTGGTCGGTGTTCACGTCAGCCGGGAGTCGCACCTCGTAGCGGAACGTTCCGGTCACCCGCGTCTTGCGACGCAGCACACCCTCACGCTCCTTCTCCTTGCGCTCCCCCGACACCACCAACGTCCGGTCCTCGACCTCGACGTTGATGTCGTCCTTGTCGACGCCGGCGAGGTCGATGTCGACCACCCACGCATCCGCGGTCTCCTCGAGATCGGCCATCGGGAGGAACTCGTCCATCCCCATGTCCCTTCTCATCATCGAGGTGGGCGACGTCATCGGGGTGAGCGTCGGCCATCCGCCGAACAGATCGTCGAAGCGCTGACTCATCGAGCGCAGCTCGGCCATCGGATCCCACGTCCTTCTCACCGGTGTGTTGCTGGTTGTTTCGAGGTTTGCCATGACCTGCTCCTTTCACTGCTTGTGGCTCAATCACCGCATTTCCTGTGGGGGCCTGTCGCCCCACACCGCGATCGTCCTCCTCGGCGGCGAAGATGACAAGAGTCCTTGCGCCACATGGTTCCCACACGACCACTGAGGGGCTCGCTGCTCGCTCAGGTGGCGACCGGAGCAGGAGCGGACACCGTTCGCTGCGCCAGGACGATGCCGGCCAGAGCGACGAGCACCACCACTCCGGCCACCATCTGGACCGGCCTCAAGCTCTGGTCGTAGAAGACCCGCGCCCCGATCATCGACACGACCGGGGCTCCGAGGTTGAGCAGCGAGGTCGTCGTGACGTCGAGGAACTTCTGCGCCCAGGTCATCAACCCGTGCCCCATCAGCCCGGGCCCGACGATCAACGCGAAGATCAAAAGCCAGTCCG
>JBFWVD010000047.1:0-41714 GCA_050246915.1 Acidimicrobiia bacterium
TCGATCTCTCCGATGACGTGACCCGGGCTCGACGCGACGTGGCCAACGCACTCGACGTCGTCCAACTCGCGCCGGGACTGCTCGGAGGACAGGAAGATCGTCGCTATTTCCTGGCCCTGCTGACACCAGCGGAGCTTCGGGGCACCATCGGCATCGTCGGGAGCTACGGCACCGTCACCGCGAGCGACGGAACGATCTCGCTCGAGCAGATCGGCCGCAACAACGACCTCAACGAGAACGGCGTGCCGGCAGCGAGCCGGGTGCTGAACGCCCCAGCGGACTACATCGACCGCTACGCGAGCTTCGACCCCCAAGCCACGTGGCAGAACATCCCGCTCAGCCCCGACTGGCCGACCAACGCCGCCGTGATGGCTGACGTCTATCCGCAATCAGGTGGTCAGCCGGTCGACGGCGTCATCGGCATGGACCCAGTGGCCCTCGCTGCCTTCCTCCAGATCACGGGGCCGATCACCGTGCCGAGCTGGCCGGAACCGA
The DNA here is from genome assembly GCA_050246915.1 of Acidimicrobiia bacterium. Lineage (GTDB taxonomy): Bacteria > Actinomycetota > Acidimicrobiia > Acidimicrobiales > Ilumatobacteraceae > JBFWVD01. Next base: position 496 of record JBFWVD010000047.1, read on the forward strand.
TCACGTCAGAGAACGCTCGACAGATCCTGCTGTTCGATCAGTACGGCGCCTTCGGCGAACGCACCGACCGTGTGAGCTTCCTGGGCGAGGTGGCCACGGTGCTGTGGACAGAGCTGCTCGAGACCGCGCCCGATCCAATCGCTCTTGCCGACGCACTCGGACCCGCCGCCCGGGAAGGGCATCTGATGATGTGGGCGAAGGACGCCGACGAGCAGGCACTGTTCCGTCGGTTGGGTGTTTCGGGGCAACTGGCGCCGCTCGTCGGTGACGACACCGTCGCCGTCACCGGCATCAACACCGGTGGCGACAAGCTCGACCTGTTCCTGGAACGCACGGTCGACTACGAGGTGGAGTGGGATCCCACTGCCGGGAGCATCGATGCCGAGGCGACGGTGACGCTCCACAACGCGGCACCGGCGACCGGGCTCCCGGGCTACATCACCGGCCTGTCGGACGGATCGAAAAGCGTCGAGGCACAGAACCGCAACTGGAACACCCTCTACACGCCACTCGATCTCGTCGATGCCACGTTGGACGGCGAGCCAGTCGGGCCCGCCATACAGACGGAACTGGGCCGGAATGCGATCAGCCAGTACATCCGGCTCGACGCCGGCGCAACCAGCACCTTCTCGGTCCGCCTCACGGGCCAGATCGTCGGTACCCAATATCGGGTCGCCGTGACCCGTCAAGTGACGGTCCAACCCGAACGGTTCACGATCACGGTAAAGGTCCCTCCGGGCTGGTCACTCGCCACTCCAGAGGAAAATGCCACGCTGACTGGCGATGCGACCACTATGAGTGTTACCTTGGGTCCTGAGCGCGACCACCTAGTGGTCTTCAATGCTCAAGATCTGGCTAGGGATGGCTGACTGTGCGCGTGCCCAGTGGCACAATCCTGCTATGCACACACGGGCGGCTCTCACCGCACTCCTCACAGCAACTGTTGGAATTGCCGCGACGGTGACCCTTGCAGGGCCCGTGCTTGCCGGGCAGGGCGGCCCGTATGAGGACGCATTCCACATTCAGTCGGTCGAGCCGTCACCCGCAGTGGCCGGCACCGTCGTGCGTATCCACGTCGAGGAGCGAAACAGCACCGGGTACTTCATCCCGTTCACGCTGAGCGGTCCGTGCATCAGCACGTACACCTACGACCCCAACGCCTACAAGCTGCCGTTCGCGTACAAGGGTCAGTTCCACGCCGACCTCAAGCTCAAGTCCGACTACTCGGGCAAGTGCACCATCACCGTGTCCGGAAACGGTCTGTCCGCCAGCCACACCTTCTCGGTGACCGCCAGCAAGAAGATCGAAAAGGACGAGGACGAGTGGTCAGAGGACAAGGACGAGACGTCCCCGGTGAAGAAGGACGAGCCGAAGGTCATCAAGAAGGACCAGACCCCGGTCAAGAAAGATGATCCCAAGGGCGCTCCTGCCGTCAGCGGTGACACCTTCGACAGCACGCTCCAGTCGGTTCGAAGCGAGGCCCTGCCGACTCAGCAGGCATCAGTAGCCATCGAGTCCGCCTCTGTCGTGGTCAATGCGACTCCGGCGAGCGTCACCCAGTCGGCCACTCAGGTCGCGGGCGTCAGCGTCACCAACGCCGCGGTCACCTTGCCCCGCACTGGGTCGTCGAGCATGACCCAGGCCTGGTTCGGCGCAGCCCTGGCCCTCATCGGTGGCGGGTTCGTGTTCTTCGCCCGCCGCAAGGCGCGGCACGCCGACATCCGCAGCCGCTACCTGAGCTGACGACACTGGGGCAACCCAGCATTCAACGCAAACCGCTGATGGCGAGCCTCTCGGGGCTCGCCATCAGCGCGTTCAGCCCCGAATGCCGCGGACACTCGTCTGAATTCTGATCGGGTATCCGCGCGCACCTTGACAACCGCTGCAAGGCTGTGCCCGTGCACAACCGATGGGCCTTCGGGCTCGGGGCGCTCGCCCTGAGCTCAGGGGCGTTCATCACACTTGCGCCCTTGGTGTCGGCCGAGCCGATCACCAGCTTGGGTGCGTTCACATCTCCGACGCCCAACTCGCAACATGTCCGCGGCGAGCTCCTCACGCTCCGCCTCACCCAGACCAGTCACCTCCTGCGCGAGTCGGGGTCGACGTTTCCCGCCGTGGCTTTCACGAGCGACACCGGGTGTGTGAACGCTGCGGTGTTCGACACCGTCTACACGAGGGTCGACGAGCGTGACATCTCGGTCACCACGCCGGTACTTCCTGGCGCCAAGCCGGGACCATGCACGATCACCGCTGAGGAGCAGGACGGCGCGAAGGACACCGAATCGGTGACGATTGAGATCGTCGAACCAGCAGTGACTGCGCAACCGAGCGAGGTCGCAGGAACCGATGTCACAAACCCGTCGGCACCGACCACGGTGCCCGGTGTGAGTTCCGTGACGGTGGCACCGAGCGACACAACAACCGCAGCCCCCGGCGTCGCTGCGGCGACCACGGTGCCTGCCCCGCAGGTCGCCGGCGTGACCGTGGCTCCGAACCAGGTGGCGAACGGAAGCCTTCCCCGCACCGGTTCGTCACCAATGGACCAGGTGTGGCTCGGTGTGCTGCTCCTGGGTGCCGGTGCAGTGTTCACTGCGCTGGCCAAGCGGTCACAGGCGTCCCGCTCCGCCTGACGTCCCGCCTCTCGCCCCTCCCTCGCCTCTCCCCCCGCTCGCCCCGGCCCCTTGCCCCGGCCCCTTGCCCCGGCCCCTTGCCCCGGCCCCTTGCCCCGCGAAGTTCCGAAGGTTGTGATCGCTCAGCGATCTTTTCGTGCGGGACTTCTGCGAGCGACGAGTGAACCGGGCCGAAAGGGAAAGCGACTCAGCGGAAGTTCTCGAAGTAGCGGCTCGGGGTCGGGCCGCGTTGACCTTGGTACTTCGACCCGTTCTTCGATGACCCGTAGGGGTTGTCCGCCGGCGTGGTCATCTGAAGAAAGCTGACCTGACCGATCTTCATCTTCGGGTACAGCGTGATGGGAAGGTTTGCCACGTTCGACAACTCGAGCGTGATGTGTCCGTCGAAGCCGGCGTCGATGAAGCCAGCGGTGGAGTGGATGAGCAACCCGAGTCGACCGAGCGAGCTCTTGCCTTCGATGCGGGCCACCATGTCGTCGGGGACACCGACACGCTCGAGTGTCGAGCCGAGCACGAACTCACCGGGGTGCAACATGAACACGCCGTCGTCGGGAATGGTCACCAGCTCGGTGAGGTCCTCGAGGTCTTGCTTCACATCGATGACACCGGCGGTGTGGTTGCGAAAGACCCGGAAGAGTCGATCCAACTTGAGGTCGATGGAGCTGGGTTGGATGCACGATTCGTCGAGCGGATCGATCACGATCCGACCCGCCTCGAGTGCCTGACGCAGGGAGCGGTCGGACAAGATCATCGGGATCGGACCCTAGCTCGTGACATCAGGTGCCGATCTTGCCGCCACCGATCTTGCGGATGACCACCGTTGCCGAGCGAGGGCGCCCGTCGGCATCGAAGTCGGGCCAGTTGCTCACCAGACGCGGGTTGGCCGGCGTGGGTGTTCCCCAGAACGTCGTGGTCTCACCGGGATGCTGCACGTTGACGAACATCGTCTGCTGATCCGGTGTGGCGATGACGCCCGTGATCTCACAGCCGCGCGGTCCGACCAGGAAGCGGCGAACCTCACCGGTGTTGGGATCGGCAGCGAACATGGCGTTGTTGCCGATGTGGTCATAGCCGCGCTCAGGCCGGTTCTGCGACGAGTTCGAGATGTCGGTCTGGATCCACAAGCGACCGTCGGGGTCCATCCACAACCCGTCGGGCGAGCCGAGGATGTCGCCGTTGGGAACGACGCTCGCGTCGTAGGCCGGGTCACCGGCGAGCAGGAAGATGTCCCAGGAGAACGTGAGGGACGTGTGGTCGCCATGAGCCTCGGAGAGACGAGCGATGTGACCGTACGGGTTCGGGTTGCGAGGGCTGATGCCGGCACTGCCGGAGCTGCCGTTGGTGAGGCTCACGTACACGTCGTTGGTCTTGGGGTGCACGGTGATCCACTCGGGGCGATCGAGCTTCGTGGCACCCATGGCATCAGCGGCTTGGCGAGTGCGCAGGAGCACATCGGCCTGATCGGCCCAGCCGTTCGCCACGGTCAGTGCGCCCTTGCCGTGGACCATGGGCAGCCATTCACCGGTGCCACTCGCATCGAACTTGGCGACGTACAACCGGCCGTGGTCGAGCGGGCTCTTGCCCTGGCGACGCAGCTTGCGCCAGCTGTCGGAGCCGACGAACTTGTAGAGATAGTCCTTGTCCTCATCGTCACCGGTGTAGACGACAACCCGGCCGTTGCTCTCCACGACGGTGGCACCTTCGTGCTTGATGCGGCCGAGCGCTGTGCGCTTCACCGGGGTCGACGTCGGGTCGAACGGATCGATCTCGACCACCCAGCCGAAGCGATTCGGTTCGTTGCGGTTCAGGTTCAGGTCGAATCGGGCCGGATCACCGACGTGCCACTTGTATCCGAAGCCTGCCGCGGAGATGCCGTATCGAGCCTCGTCTGCGGTGGCGACGAAGGGCGTCGACGATCCGAAGTAGCCGTTCCAGTTCTCCTCACATGTCAGGTAGGTGCCCCACGGGGTGTAGCCGTACGAACAGTTGTTGAGCGTTCCCATCGGAGCGTTGTTGGATGCCATCTTCGGGTGGTTGATCGACACCGGCCCGCTGAACGCCACGGGCGTCGACCCCGTGATGCGCCGGTTGTACTTCGAGTCGACCAAGCGCCACTTGCCGTTCACGAGGCGGATCTCGACCACCGAGACCCCATGACCGGCGAGGGCCTTGTCGACCTTGTCCTTGGTCATCACCGTGCTGCCATCGCTGTAGAAGAGCACCTGATCGATGTACTCGTGGTTCACCACGAGCAAGCCACGCCGGCTGCCGTTGCGACCGCCATCGAGCGGGAAGTAGTGCATGCCGTCGTGATGGGCGCCGATCTGCTGGGCCTGCTCGATGGCCGTGTTCGACCCGTCCTTCTTCCAGGCCGGACCGGTGGACAGCAGCGGGGTACCCCACGGGATGAGCACCTCGGCGACGTAGCCGTCGGCGACGATGAAAGCGTCGGCCTGACTGGGGGCCACCGAGGTGAAGCCGAGGAGCTTGCGCTTACGACGAGCGTCGTCGTCATCGTCACCGTCGTGACGGTCATAGGACTCGCCTGCGGTCGCTGACCCAGCGGCGAAGACACCGAACATCGTGGCCGCCGCTGTTGCCAGGCCACCGGCCATCACACTGCGTCGAGTGAGCCGCGAGCCGATCATGTCGCTCAACGAGGAGTTGTCAGAGGGATTGACGCCGTCGGTGTGGTCCAGATGCATGTGAGGCTCCTCGTCGGGACGGTGGGTGTCCGTGAACGAGGGTGAACCTAAGGACGGCGGTCGAACCGGAGCCGACGACTGCATTGCCAGCGATTGGCCGCTACATGAACACTCGGGGGTTCAGCGCCTCGACACGCGTTGGGCCAGCACGAACCCGGTGTTGCTACAGTCCTTGCCGCCTCGCGGATGTAGTTCAATGGCAGAACATCAGCTTCCCAAGCTGAATATGCGGGTTCGATTCCCGTCATCCGCTCCAAAATCCTCCGGCGTGAAGTGCCTGGTCAGAGGGTCCGTGTGATCCCACCAGCGCAACTCCCGACTCTGCTGACGATTCTGCCGTGCCTACAGTATGCCTAGAACGACGAGGCACAAGGGGTTCTCGTGGCAAAGACCCGGGCGTTTGGGACGATTCGTAAGCTCCAGAGCGGCCGCTTCCAAGCGCGCTACTGGCACCTCGGCAAGCAGATCTCCGCAGGCGCCACGTTCCCCACCAAAGGCGACGCTCACGCGTGGTTGTCCAGCGTCGAAACCGACATCAATCGCGGTGAGCGGTTGGACCCACGGAGCGGGACAGTGAAGTTCGGTGCCTACGCGACCGAGTGGCTAGAGCATCGTTCGCTCCGCCCTCGGACGCGGGACACGTATGCGTCGCAGCTCCGGCATATCGTCGCCCGCTTCGAGCGGGCCGAACTGCGGGACATCACCCCAGGCGATGTCAGGGCCTGGCACGGGCGCCTGGCGAGATCGGACCTCAACCCGAACACCACCGCCAAGGTGTACCGGCTGTTTCGCACGATCATGGCCACCGCCGTCGCTGACGGACTCCTCCGCTCAAACCCGGTCGGTATCAAGGGCGCCGCGGTCGAACGCTCCGTCGAGCGCCCATTGCTCACCTGGGACGAAGTCGGCCGCCTGGCCGACGCCATCGATCCGCGGTTTCGCGCACTGGTGTGGCTGGCGGCGACGTCTGGTCTCCGGTTCGGGGAACTCACCGGACTGGACCGCTCCCGGGTCGACCTCGCCGCCAGCACTGTCCGGGTCGACCGAGCGCTCGGCTTCGTCACCGGTCAGGGGGCGACACTCGGACCACCGAAGTCCGACGCCGCCACCCGAGTCGTCGCCCTGCCGGCGACGATCATCGAGTTGCTCCGAGCGCACATGGACACGTACGTGGCCCGTGGCCCTGACGCATTGGTCTTCACCTCGTTCAAGGGTCGTCCGCTCCTGAACCGCTACTTCGCACCATCGTGGGAGCGGGCCAAGGAAGGAGCACGCATCGACGAGACCGTGCGCTTCCACGACCTCCGCCATCTGGCGGGGACGGCCGCGGCGAGCGCGGGCGCGTCACTTCGGGAGGTGATGGCTCGGATGGGTCATTCATCGAGTGAGGCATCGCTCCGATACCTCAAGGCGTCGGAGGCCCGCGATCACGAGATCGCCAGCGCCATCGACGATCGGATGCAGACGAGCACGCGAGCGGTCCCCGCTCAGGCCTGATCCGGACGACGCTGGCGGCCTCTCGAAGTCAGCTTGCTGGTTCCCGCGAGTGCGACGCGATCCAACGCTCGACTTCGATCGGGTCGAACCGGATGAGGTGGCCCCACTTGACGTAGGGGATCCGCCGCTCGGCCACGAGCCTTCGAATGTGACGTACCGGCACGCCGAGCAGCTCGGCGACGCCGACGACATCGAGCAGCGATCGCGGCGCATCGGGCTTGGGAGAAGTGGCCATGGTGTTGTCTCCTTGTTCGTTTGCAACCTGACCCACGCGATAAGCGCGCTACGCGTTACAGACGCGACATGAATTGCCTGTCAAGGTGACTTGCGCGCTCTCAAAGGGACGCGCGGGGCCACACGGGTCATCACGGTGTCGGTGATGATCTTGGTCACAGACCTGGTGACCGTCATTGGCCGTTGTGGCCGTTGATCCATCGCCACTGCGCGGCACCGCCGCCGGAACGTGTACGCCGTTGACGTGCCGCGTTGAACGGTCCGGCTAAGCCGTGTAGCCACCGATCTCATGGCCGTTCGCAACTGTGTTTTCAATGTCGAGGGAGGTGGGGACGACATCGGCGCCGGCGCGTGCTGCGACGCTTCGTCGTGGCGCCTGGGCCCGACGGGCGCAGCCGATCCGCCCTGCTTGCATCAACCCGCCACGGCGTTGCCCTACACGGTGGGCGCATGCTCACCCGGTCCAGTCGGCGTCGATCGATCGCAGCCATGCACCTGGACACGCACCGATCGCACCACATCAATCGATGCACCACTCCTCCGCCACTCGATCGCAGCTCACGACCCAAGCGTCGTGTCAACTCTTGTTGCTCACCGACAAGGTCAACCGCTTCAAAGCACAGACGAGTGCACAAACCCTGTCGGGTGGTGCCGATGACGGTGCGGGTGACGACGTTGAAGGGCCCGGAGGCTGGCCGCTACTACGTGGACGGCCTCCCGTCCTACTACTTGGATGCTGATGAGCCGGCGGGGGTATGGTCCGGGCACGGTGCGTCCGTGCTCGGTCTGTCTGGCACGGTCGATCCGGAGGAGTTCGTGGCGGTGATGTCCGGCCTCCACCCTGTCACCGGTCAGCATTTGGGGCGTCGGTTTGGTGATGAGTCGGTGCGTGGGTTCGATGTGACGTGCTCAGCCCCGAAATCAGTGTCGGTCCTGTTCGCCGTTGGCAACGACACCACCCGTGCGGAAGTCCTTGGGGCGCATGACGCAGCGGTGGCCGCACTCATCGGGTGGATCGAAGCCCATGCACACACCCGGTTTCGCACGATGGGCGTGGTGGGGGTGTTCGACGCGGAGGGGATCATGGCGGCGTCGTTCCGTCAGCACACCAGCCGTGTCCTCGACCCGCAGTTGCATACCCATGTGGTGATCCCGAACCGTGTGCTCGCACCAGACGGCCGATGGCTCGCCCTGGACGCCAGGACACTGAAGCTCGATCAACGGACCCTGTCGGCGATCTACCACGCCGGCCTACGCGCCGAGTTGACCTCGAGGTTGGGGGTGTTGTGGGAACCGGTGGTGAACGGCATCGCTGACATCGCCGGCATCCCGGCCGAGGTCCTCGCAGAGTTCTCGACACGGGCGAGTCAGGTCGACGCACGGATCGCGGTGAAGTTGGAACGCTTCGCTACGACGATGGGTCGTGAACCGACACCGCGGGAGCGGTGGCGTCTCGAACGTGAAGCAGTCACGGACTCCCGGCCATCCAAACCGCATGGTGTCGAGGGCTCGAGCTTGCATGTCGAATGGCGCGAACGCGTCGCCGGGCTCGGTGTCGATCCGGTGCGCCTGGTTGAGGACGTTGTTGAGCGCGTCGACAAGATCCCGGCCCTCAACACAGCCGCGGCTGACCTGATCGGTGTCGACGCGATCACATCACTGTCGGAGAAGCAGTCGACGTGGCGCCCGGCGGAGATTGCCCGTGAGGCAGCGGCGTTGACCCCCACCAACGTCGCCGCCACGGCTATCGAGGTCGTGGACGACATCGAACGCATCGCGTTGAGCGCCGAGGAGCGTTTGTGTGTTGACTTGTCGGCGCCGGTGATGCCGGGGGTCAGGTTGCGGCGTGATGGCCGTCCGGTCACCGAAGCGGTCAGTCAACGCGCATTGACAACAGAAGCGATCCTGCATGAAGAGGCCCGCATCCTCGAGTGGGCGGAACGCGCAATCCGTCGCGGCGGGGTCGATGAGTTGGGCGCGTTGAGGAACACGTCGAGGGAGTTGTCGGTCGGGCAGGCCGAATGCGCTACCGCGGTCGCCGGGACACGCGACCTGGTGCTCGTGGTCGGGCCCGCCGGTACCGGCAAGACCACCGCCCTCGCACCCGCCGTGACGTCACTCCAGCACGAGGGGGTCCCGGTGTTCGCGGTCGCGCCATCCGCCGTTGCGGCGCAGGTGCTTTCCGAGGAGACCGGTGTTCGGGCCGACACGATCGACAAGTTCCTCTACGAACACTCCAAACCCCGAGGACCGGGATCAGGGTTCGCGTTGCCCGAGGGCGGGGTGTTGATCGTGGATGAGGCCGGGATGATGTCCACCACCCACCTCGCCGCCATCGCACAACTCGCCGAGAACAATCGCTGGCTGGTGCGGTTGATCGGGGATCCGTTGCAGTTCTCCGCGGTCGGCAGGGGCGGGATGTTCGGACTGCTCACCGACAGCCACGACGTGATCGAGTTGGATCGCGTCCACCGCTTCGAACATGACTGGGAACGCCAAGCATCGCTCCAGCTTCGGCATGGTGACCCGGAGGTCGCGGACGTGTATGCGGGACATGGGCGGATACATGGCGGGACCCAAGAGCAAATGGACCGGGCGGTCATCGCCGCGTGGTGGAACGCCCGACTGCGTGGTGAAGAGGTCGCGGTCATGGCGGCCACGAACGACACCGTCAGCCGGTTGAACGTCCTGGCGCAGGATCGGCGGGTGAGGGCCGGGGAACTCGACCCTGCCGCCGCGATCGTGTTGTCGGGGCGGCGATTCTGCATCGGGGACGAGGTCGTCACCCGACGCAATCAACGCGAGCTGCTCACCGACAGCGGGGAGATGGTGAAGAACCGTGACCGGTTCACCCTCACCAGCTTCACCGCCACGAGTGTCACCGTGTCCGGTCGCACCGGGACGGTGACATTGCCTCTCGGGTATGCCCAGGACTTTCTCGAGCTCGGCTACGCCCAAACCGGGCACGGATCACAAGGCCGCACCGTCGACACCGCCATCTTGCTCATCGAGAGTCCGATCGACGTGCGCGGCGTGTATGTCCCGATGACGAGAGGCCGACACTCCAACACCGCGTACGTCGTATGCGACACCGGTGAGGATCCGGTTGAGGTGTTCGCCGACGCCGTAACGCGGGACTGGATCGATCAACCGGCGCATGTTCGTTACGCCGAACTCAACCCCACACCCATCGGCCCGCGGATTGTGCCGGTCCCGGAGTTGCTCCCCGACGACGTCCTCGCCGAGCTGATCCGCCGAGGCGAACGGCTCGGCGCCGTGATCACGGCGTTGAACGATCGGATCCGCGCCGCACCGGGGCGGGTTGCCACCGCGGAAGCTGACAAGGAGCGGCTCATCGCCGCACGGGCCACCGTCGTCGGAAGGATCACGGTGCGGGAGGAGAAGCTCGACGGGTTGGACCGCTTCGGACACCGACACCGCAACCGCCCCGCCATCACCGAGACACGTCAACGGCTTGAGATACATCGCAGCGAGCTCGTGGCGCTCGACCAGCAACTCATCGACGCAGAAGCGACGCTTGTTGAGCGTCGGCGTGGGCTCGCCGGCATCGATGACCTACGCGCCGAACGGGACCGGCACTCCTCCGAGTCCCACCAGATCGGAGATCAACTCGACGCTGACGCCGCACAGCGGGCGATCGGGGCCCGCGACGATCTCCGTGTCATCGGCGAGATCGGGACCCGCCCCACCGGGCACGAGGCCATCAGCTGGGACCGTGTCGCGGGACGGCTCGCGCAACAACGCATTGCGTTCAGCAGCCGCAACGCCTTCGAGATCAACCACTACCTCGAACAATCAAGACGTCAACAGACCGTGCCGACTATCGACCGAGCGAGGCGTTCGAGCCGCAGCCTCGACGACGACTACGGGCTGTCACTGTGACGCGCTCGGGTATGCCGGTAATCGGATGGCAGCGTGAGCTCGTTGCCCCGTTGCCTAGCGTCCGGTGAGGGTGGCTCGTGCCTCGGAGCCAGCGGGAGGGATCGGCATTTCGCGTAGAGACACGGTTGTGCCGATGGCAACGAGCGACGCGGCCACGAGGCAACCGGTCGTGAGTTCCACGAGCGTCGTGCGTTGCAGCGTGAAGAAGGTCGCGTCGCTGGACATCTGCACACCGATGATCGTCGACGGGACAGCCACGAGCCCGACCGCGATCGCAGCGGCCGGCTTGATCATGCACAGGATGAGGCCGACGAACGCGATAGCGAGGAGCGCCGAGACCACCAGAGACGGTGGATGCGGTAACGCACCCCACACGTTCGTTGCGCCTCGGTCGTACACCGTGCCGGTCGCGGCTGTCCGACGCACGGCGAGCCCCGCGCCCGCGATGGCGCCGATCACCATCGCGGCCCAACGCGTGGCTGTGTACGTTCGCTTCTGGACCTGCTTGGCTGGCGCGAGGGTGATGACACCAGCCAGAACCACGAGTGATCCCATCACGGAGCGCTGCACCATCGAACTGTCTGGCCCCACGACGACTCCGACCATGCCCATCGCAGCGATGACGCGGCCCGCACTGTTGCAAATGATCGCCGGCCGGACCACGTAGGCGACCGGGATGAGAATCAGTGGCGCCCACAGCGCCACGATGCTCGCCGCTGACACGTCGCTCCAGAAGCCTCGCGATCGCATTGCGACAACGAGGGTCGCGACCATGGCCACCACGAAGGTGGCCATCGCCGCTGCCCACGATCGTCCAGCGCACCGCGCTTCGCGGCCTTGACCATTGGCTCGAACGACAACGCCGCTGCGCACAAGATCCACGGCGTCGCGAACCGTGGGTCGTGTCTGCCCGGGTGACGCCGTCTCGAGCAACGTCGCCACGATCTCTTCCTCACGACGGTCCAGGTAGCTCCGCGGGTAGGCCACCATCAGCATTCGATAGGCCCGCTCCAACGGACTCATGCTGGGATCACCGCATGGCCCGGATCGCCGACATCTGGTTCACGAGTGGGAACGCGAAGGCGTTTGCGGGCCAAGGACGAAACACGGCTCATCGTGTCGACCAGATCAGCGAGTTCCGTTCGTCCTTGGGGGCTGAGTCGGTAATAGCGCCGGAGGCGACCGTCGACCACTTCTTCGTGATCGTCAACAATCAATCCATCGCGCTCCAACGAATCGAGCACCCGATACAACGACCCCACCCGCGGCGAGACGCGACCGCCGGTCAAGGTCTCGACGTCGCGCAGCAGCCCGTACCCGTGCTGCGGCCCCGACGCCAGCGACGCCAACAACGCCGGCCTCAACAGATCAATACTCACGATTCGAGAGTATACGGCCTTCGAGTTCGTACGTGTGTCTCAGGCACCCCTCGTTCTTCGCGGGAGCCGAGTGGACCTCGAATGGTGAGAGTCGCCACGTACAGGTCGCGCTGCTCGTCCATAGACAGGGCCCACTGGTGCACGTTTTGGTTTCGTTTCTGGTATCACTACCGATATATGAGTATGTCCGAGGTGTGGCCCAATGCTCCGCTCGCGCTCGTCGCCGTTGAGGCGAAGTTCCCAGCCGCGTCAGTCGGGTCGGCGAGCGTCAACGTTCAACGCGCCGTCCGGGACCAACTCGGAACGGGGTGGGTGCTCGAAAACGCCAAGGAACAGTCATTTGAAGTTGGTTTCGGCCCAGGGGGCCTTCATCCCCCGAACTTCCGAGTCGAGAGCCTCACGCGCATCACTGTCCGCGACCGAACCCAGGTGGTGACTTTGAGACCCGACAGCCTCAGCATCGAGGTCACCCGTTACGAGGGATACCCCGCGTTCCGTGAGCTCCTGGCGAGGGTCTTTGAAGCGGTCGAGCGCGTTTTGACCCCTGACGGGCTCACCCGTCTCGGCCTCAGGTATATCGACGAGATCCGGGTACCAGATCTCACGACCATCGACGAGTGGGCCGACTGGGTCGATCCCGCTCTCCTCGCTCCGCTGTCCGAAGGGCTTTCGCGATCCGGGTGGACCAGTGCCGCCCAATATGAGACCGGCGAGGATCGGAGGCTCGTGCTCAGATATGGCCCGGCCGATGGACCCGTGATTGAGTCAACAGGCCCGCTAAAGCGGGCTAAGACACACGCGCCCGGACCGGTCTTCGTGCTCGACTTCGACAGCTTCTGGCAGCCGAGCGAGATCCCCGCTTTCGACGCCGACGATCTCCTCGTTGCTTGTGACGAGCTGAGGAACCCGGCACGGGCACTATTCGATCAGCTCATTACCAAGCGACTCATCAACGACGTCTTCCAGAAGGAGCCGAGCAAATGAGCACCGTCGACCGTCTTCTGGCCGTCGAAGGCACACGCGCCGACGCGCTTCGCGTCCCCGAGCTTGAGCGTCCGACGAGGACATCCCACGACGAGTTAGCAGAACGCGCCGGGTTTCTACGCGGCGCCACGCGGCATCTGCTCGACGACGTAGCGGACGTACACGACCGCACAATTGAGATTCAGCTCGAATCACGTACAGACGAAGCTGCCAAGCGGAGCGTCCAAGACCTCCTTGATGAACTCGCCGACCTGGGCTTCGCGTGGAGGCAAATCGCGCAACTCGTTGGTGTCACGGTGCCAGCCGTCCGAAAGTGGCGCCAAGGAGATCCAGCGAGCGGAAGCCACCGAAGAGACGTCGCGCGGCTACTCGCCTTCGTCGACGTGCTGCGCTCCGACCACCTCGTGCAGGACGTCCCCTCCTGGATGGAAGTGCCCCTCGCTGGCTCCAGCATCACGGCGGTCGATGTGTACAGCCACGGTGGCGCGAGGCCGCTGCTACTCGTCGCGGCGGGCCATCTCCCTACCGAAACCATGCTCGACTCGTTCTCACCGTCGTGGCGTGACACCCGATCAGACCGATTCGAGATCGCCGCGGGTAGTGACGGCCAGCCGGTGATCCGAGTGTTGGGCCCGGAGCAAATGGCGTGACTCTTGATTCGTGGAGTAGCGCTGCGCATCTTTACCTAGCCAGGGACACGGAGGTGTCTCCACACCGTCCACTGTTCACAGGCGACGTCATCGATGGCGTGGCGATTCCCGGGGTCCAGGACGCTGGCAGTGCGCTGATCATCGCTCACCCATGCTCAATGCGCAGCGGATCCCGAATCGCGGATCGAGTACTCGTAGCCGCTGTGGAGAAGCATCACGCCGTAGCGCCACAGAAGTGGACGGACGGCTACTACGACCGAATGCCGCTGCCAGAACTCCGAGGTGATGGATCGCTGTTCGAAGTGGCGTGGCTCGCCAAGATAGGACTCGCCGAAACAACGAACCTCGAATGTGGCCGACGCGTCGCGTGCATGTCACCGCTAGGCCTCAACATTCTTCAACAACGGACAGTGCATTTCCTCACGCGAGTCGAGGTACCTACCCGCGTCTTCTGGGAAGCGTTCGCCCACACATTTGAGGAGGCCGACCTCCTCCAGGAGTGGCTCGAGGAGCTCGAAGATACCGCCACGGTCGAGCAACTCGGGGAGGCGTTCGAGCGATGGATCCGAGAGGACTTCCGCCAGGGCCGGCTACGAGAGGCCCAACAACGAGCGTCGGTCCGGGCCCAGCTGCGCGCTGAGATCAAGAACCAGTCAATCGCTGCGAAGAGCCGGCCAAGCACGTTGGCGGCGGCCGAACGAGTCGCCGAAGACCAGTGATGAGCTAAGTCGATCGCAGGAGTCGAGGTCCACCAACGACCTGAGTCATGTTGGTGCGAGCCCGTTGAGGGCGGCGAAGGGGTCCCAGGACGGAACTCGGTGCCATTCGAGTTCGATTCCCTCGGCGACCTTGGTGGCGAGAGCCTCCCCGAGGAAATGAGCGACGAGGGCAAGGGTCATGTCCATGCCCGCGGCAACGCCCGATGATGTCCAACGATCTCGGTCCTCGACCCAACGTGCTGTCGCGACCCAGTCGACGAGCGCACTCTGCTCGGTGGCCCACGTGAACGACCTTTTGTTCGACGTGGCGCGGTACCCGTCGAGGAGTCCGGCGGCGGCCAGGAGTCCGGAACCCGTACACACCGATGAGACCAGGCCCACCTGTGATGCCCACCGCCCGAGCCACCCGATGAAGGTCGTATCGTTCACAAGAGTCCGAGTGCCGATACCACCAGGGATCAGAGCAATGTCGGAGTGCGGCGCGGTGCCGTACGAGTACCCGGCGACGACCTGCGGTCCCTGCGCGCTGCGCACCGGTCCAACGGCAGGTCCGATGAGGTTGAGCTGGAAATGGCTCGGCAGAACACCGAGGATCTCGAGGGGACCGAACACGTCGAGAAGTTCGAAGCCGTCGAACAACACAACGCCGACTTGGCGGGGAGCATCGGACATCGCCGATGTCTACACGGGCTGCACTGTTGAGGATCACCTACATTCGGCGCCGTATCGATTGTCGGACGGATCATCCGAAGCCTCCGCGGGAACGCATCAGACGCAGACCCCGACGAGTTGGTGGAACTGCTGACCGTCCCACTCCTCACCTCGGAACTACTCCTGCACGGCCTCGCCGATCGCGGTATCCCGGCCCAAGGGAACCCGACGTTCAACATCGTGGCGGACGTGATCTCCGACTCGCGGATCATGGTGCGCCGCAAGGACATCGTTGCTGCGATGCAGGCGATGAAGGAACTCGGCTTCGCCAACGGTTGACACGCCGGGGCCATGCGAAAGGCCACTCTCGCCGCACACTCACGATCCACCGGTCGCGCCGCCGTCGCTCTCCCGCACACCTCGAGCCCGATCGAGAATCGCCTCGATCGTGTCTGTCTTGGCTCGAGCGTAGAAGTTCATGTCCTCCCATACTCGCCCGGCGAGTTCGCGCTTCTTCGTCTCGTAGAGCGCTCGGTCCTCGCTGTTCGACCGCAACCAGTCACGTAGAAGGAGATGGCGTTGCTCGTCGGCGCTTCCGAACCGCCAACAATGGACGTGCACATCGAGCGATGCGGTCCGAAACATCAGATGGTCGGGCTCACGGACACGCAACAGGTAGCCGACACCGGTCAGTGCGGCGACGAGCGGTTCGCGATCGTCAGGGTCATCGACGCTCACTTGTATGTCGATGATCGGTTTCGCTGCGAGACCTGGAACGGCAGTGGATCCGACGTGGTCGATCCGACGGGCAAGAGAACCGAGGGCCGCTGCGATTCGGACGCGTTCGGCCTCGAATCGTTGCGGCCACTGAGGCTGGTAGTCGACGATTTCGATCAGCCTCGACTCACGGCCCCCCACGAGCACCTCATCCAAGCGCGCAGCAAAGGCACCCTGGTCTGGATCTGACACACCGCCATGATGGCCCGCCGGCCCGCGCCGAACTGTCCATGTCTTGGTTTGTCATGGGCTGGCCACAACGCCGACGACTGCCGTCGCGTCGACAGGTCCGTAGACGCGGCTGTCTTCGGAGTTGCACCGGGTGTCGCCCAACACGAACAACTGTCCGCTTGCAACAACAACCGGGCCGAAGTCGCGGGTCCCACCACATGATGGATTCAGGTATGGCTCCGACAATGTCTGGCCGTTGACCGACACGACGCCATCGACCGCGCTGACCGTGTCGGCGCCAATGGCGATGACCCGCTTGATCGACATCTGACCAGTCGTCCCGCCCGTGTGCGGAGGCTCTCGGAACACAACGATCGTTCCGGTCGTGACGTCGCCCGACAACGGTGTCACCGTCACCACCGCCGACGCATCGAAGGTCGGCGACATCGCCCCCGACGACACCACGAACGTTGACGTCGTCGCCGAACCATTGTCTGCGACGTTGCTTGCACCGCCGCTGTTGCGGTTCACGAGGACTACCGTCCCGACCATCAACACGCCAGCGAATGCGGCGACACTCGCGGCCCTCGCCACGCGATCGCGACGACGACGCCGTCGAGCGCCCGCGGCAACCTCGACGAACGAAGGTCGCGGGGCATGCTCGACGGAGCTCAGTGCATGACGCACACGCTCGCCCACCGCAGCTTCATCACGATGCCCAGCTCCACCCATCATTTCTCCACCACCTCACGAAGCTCATCCAACGCGCGCGACAACAACGACCGCACCGTCCCCGGCCGAACACCGAGCAGCCGTGCGATCTCGGCGTCGGGAAGGTCGAGCCAATACCGCAGCACCACCGCGGAGCGCTGCCGGGGTGAGAGCACCAACAACGCGTCCAACATCACGTCAGGTCCGTCGCCAACGGGCGGACGCCGAACCGGTTCGGCCTTTAGCCGCATGACCCGCCGTCGGCGCAACTCGCTCCGCGCCGCGTTCACCACGCAGGTCCGCACGAACGCGCCCGGATTGTCGAGTCGGTCCCATCGAACGAGCGCCCGCTCGAAACTGTCCTGCGCGATCTCCTCGGCCCTGCTCCTGTCGTCGATGAGCCCGATGGCGAGCCGCACCATCAGCGACCACCCATCGTCGAAGAACTCATCGAACGTCAACGGCACCGATGACGCGGATCGGTCACCACCTCGCGTCTGGTTGATCGGGTCCACCCGATCAGGTTCGGAGATCGTCACGTCACCCACACTCACCGCTGACGAACCAGCACCCGAAACTGTTGCGTCGACATTCTCGAGCGCGCCACCGCCGGCAATCTGCGTGCCGCGATTGCGCCGCTCGTGCAGGCCGTTACGGAGTACGTCTAGTCGCGCGAAGCGCCTCGAGGAGTGTGAACCGGCCGGCGTACAGGGCCTTGCCGATGACCGCTCCCTCCAGATTCGCGCCAACCCCATCCAGGGCGATCAGGTCCGCGATCGTGGAGATCCCACCGGACGCGATCACCGGGGTTGCCGTGGCGCGGGTGACCGCCCGGTAGAGCTCCACGTTGGGTCCCAGCAAAGCGCCGTCGCGGCTCACGTCGGTGATGACGTGGCGGGCACAGCCGACGCGATCCAGCCACGCCAGGGTCTCCCACAGATCGCCGCCGTCACGGTTCCTGCCGCGAGCAGCGAGCCGATGCCGCATCGAGTCATCGCTCTCCTCGACGACACGCACGTCCAGGGCGACAGCGATCCGCTCGCCGTGCGCAGCGATCACTCGGGCGCACCATGCCGGGTCCTCCAGAGCAGCCGTGGAGAGGATGACGCGCAAGCAGCCAGTGGACAATGCCCAAGCCAACGACGCGTCGTCGCGGATACCGCCCGAAAGCTCCACCTTGACGTCGAGCTCGCCGATCACGGCCTCGAGTAGCTCAGCGTTGGAGCCACGGTCGAGGGCCGCGTCGAGGTCGACCAGGTGGATCCACTCGGCGCCATCGGCCTGCCACGCAAGCGCCGCGTCGAGTGCGTCACCGTAGGTGGTCTCGGTCCCGGCATCGCCCCCGACGAGCCGGACAGCCCTACCGTTGGCCACGTCGACGGCCGGCAGCAAGGTGAGGGCCACAGGTCGCACGCTACTGAGCAGATGTACACCTGTGCCTATGCGCTACTCGCCCCGGCCCGCGATCTGGTCTGCTCGCGGCACCGCGCAGCACTGCGCCCAACCCGCCACTGACCCGAGCCTCTAACGGGCGGCCATGCTGCAGAATGCTCAACGTGGATGCCGATGCGATCGCCGAGCGGTTCGGCCTCGGCGAGCCACTCACCGAACCGACGATCGCCGCCGCGGGTTGGGGTGAGCGAAATCGAGTCTGGCGCCTCGCGACGACGACTGGGGTGTTCGCCGTCAAAGACACGCATGAGGAGCTTCTACCGATCGACATCGGTCAGGCGTTCCGTATCGAGCTGGCGGCGCACAACGCCGGTATTCCGAGCGCTTCCCCGATTCGGTCGATTCACGATGGTTGCTACGAAACGATCGACGGACGGTGGTATCGCTGCCATCGATGGGCCGATGGCAGCGTGAAGCAGAACGAGGACACGTCAGCCGGGGAGGCGCACGCCATGGGCATCGTGGTCGCCCGGCTACACGGCCTTGCGATTCCCGCCGACCCCTCACCTCCCGCAGAGGCGTTCGGCCGAGGGCACTGGCTCGAGGCGGCACGGTTGCGCCCGCACGCCGCGTGGGCCCGTGCGATCGAAGACCACATCGACAACATCGACGCGGCCGAGTCCCGCGGAAGCTCGGTTGCTCAAGAAGCTGTCATTGGGACTCACCGCGATCTCAACGCGCACAATGTGCTCTTCACACCCGATGGACCCGTCCTGATCGACTGGGATGCGGCCGGTCCCGCATCAGTGAGATACGAACGAGCCGCGACGGCGACCCTGTGGGCCCAGCGACACGACGGCGGCCTCGACATCGAGGTTGCATCGGCATTCCTTCGCGGATACATCGACGGTGGCGGCGTTGTTGACCGCGACGACGCCTCAACACTCCCATTGTGGCTTCGCGACGTCGCATGGTGGACGGATCGAAACGTGAAGATCGCCATCTCACAACCTTCGGAGCATCACGAACATCTCGCAGCCTTACTCGTCAAGACACTGGCCGACGGCCTCGAGGCCATCACCCGACGTCAACGCCTGTACCACGCAGCAGTCGCGAGCCTCTGAACCGCCGCACAGTTGAAGCAATTGGGTCGCCGGGTTGCGCCCGTCGGGCAGTCGAACGATGTCGAGATCGAGCTTGACCACAAATGGTCAGGATATCGAACGCTCGCTGCCAGTGACCGTTGAGCGCAACCCTAGTTGACGACAGCCTCGGGGCGTCGAGCGGTGATCATGAGGTGTGGGCCAAGTCCGAGTAGTTCCGGAATCGATTCGGTTGCTCGGGCCGTTTGGAATACGACCTCCCGACCGACCGACTCGTCGAGGCGTTCGGCGAGATCGGGCAACATCACCGCGAGGCCCTCAACCGATACCAAGGCGACTGGTGTCAGCCCGGCGGCGCGCACCTCGCTGCGCAACTGCACTGGCCGGTGACAGAACCCGAAGAATGCGCCAGGAGCAAGTGGCGGCATCCAGCCGTCGTGTTCGAACCGGTCGATCTCGTCAACGATCGCTGGCAGGAACTCATACAGCTTGCTGGCGAGGATCCCGTCGAGTCGGGGCGCCCACCGCGAGATCGCCGCCGCGAAGACAACTCCACCGGGTCGCACCACGCGGCGGGCTTCCGTCAGGGCCTCGACTCGCTCGGTCCTGGTCCGAAGGTGATAGAGCGGGCCGAGGAGGAGCACGGCGTCGACCGACTCGTCGTCGAGATCGAGTTCGCAGGCATCACCCACGGCAGTCTCGATCACGGTCGTGGCTATGTCGCTCAGCTGGTCGACATGGACGGGAACCAAGTCTCGATGGCGGACCCGGTAGCCGAGACTGGCAAGCCACAAGGCGTACCGCCCGGGACCACCGCCGATGTCGGCGATCACCGAGCCGGTTGGTGGGAGATGGCGAAGGATGAGTTCCTTGGACCGTTCGAACTCGAGCACACCCCGAGGCGATGTCAATCGATCTTGCTCAAGCCCGAGTTCGTAGTGCTCGTGCAATGCCCTCACATCGTCCTGCGTCCCCATTGCCGAAGTGTGGCCGAACACAGCCATAGCGCGTCGAGCGATTTCCATTCTTCGTATCACCGGCCGCCGTGCGCTATTCGGTGTAGCCGAGAGCGGTGAGGCGATCACCGAGCGCCTTCCAGATGGCGGCCGCTTCTCGGGGAGCGAGGTCGGTGCGCCAACGGCCGATCGAGTCCTGCACCGAATCGGTCGTGATGTGTTCCGCCATCTGAGAGCGTCGAGCGTGGACGATGTCAGCGTCGAGCGTGACGCCGAGCCACTCGCCAATCCGTGTCGCGGTTGACTCGAGGTCGACGGCGAAGTCTTCGTATCGCACGATCTGCTGCTCAACACCGACCGGGACGTCGGCGATCAGATCGAGGCCGCGCGCCGCCGAATCGATGAACCGTTCGAGGTACTCGTGTTCAGGTTCCCCGCGCCGTCGACCGAATAGCACGGGACCGATCCGGTTCGTGAATGATCGGATCGAAGCAAGCACATCGCGGGGATCACGCACACAGTCCACCACTCGGACCGGTATCGCCGCCTCGACGACCTCGGAAAGCCGCACCGCGATCTTCTCCGCGTACAGCGTCACGCCCGGTGACCGTTCAGTCATCGCTTCCGACATGGCCTCCCAGAGATGGGCCGTCGCCCGCCGCTGCAACACGTCGCGGTCCAGGGCCTCGGGATCGAATGGCAGCGGACCCACGATCGGGTTCGCTCCAAAGAAGGTCTCGCCCACACCGGAGTGGGTGTCGGGATCAAACGGCGTGGTGATGTGACGAGCCACGCGAACGCAGTAGCTCAGGTACCGGTACTCGCCGATCGGGTAACGGCGATCGAGCGCTACCTGCGGACTCGACGCCAGGAGTTGCATCAAAAGGGTCGAACCCACTCGACCCTCGAACATCCTCACGACAACACACGGCAGCACGAGGCCAACCGTACGTCGAGCGTCGGTCCCTGTTCGTCGATTCCCGATGCGAGGTTTGGTCATCTCGCTCAGCTCGACCGGGGGTGTCTGACACCATCGCAGTGTGATTGTTCCCGATCGTGATGGCAGGCATTGGCTGGTACGTCCGGGCGTTGGTACCGACGTGGCAGCGTTGCAGGACCTCGAGGTCGACGCAGCACGCAGGTTCCGCGACGTTGGCCTGGACCAGATCGCCGACGACACACCGACCACCGAGAGCGCACTTGAAGACGCGATCGTCGCCGGCAGACTGTGGGTCGCCGTCGATCGAGTCTCTGAACGGGTCCTCGGGTACGTGAGAGTGTCGGTGGTCGATGGGGTCGGCCACCTCGATGAGGTCGGCGTAGCAATCGCTTCGGGGCGACGCGGTATCGGCGCGTCCCTCATCGAGCGAGCGGACACGTGGGCACGGGCGAACGATCTACTCGAGCTGACTCTGACGACGTTCGCCAACGTGCCGTGGAACGCTCCCTATTACGAGCGACTCGGTTTCCGGGCAATTGCTGACGATCACCTCGGCCCCGGGCTACGCGCCATCCGCGACAACGAACAGGCCGGCGGCCTCGACGACCAATCCGCACGCGTAGCGATGCGCAGGCCAACCGGCCGCATCCTTTCGCCTTCTCCGTGACGGCAACCGTTCGGGAGTGACCGCCTCACTCGGCAAATAGCTGAACCAAGCCGCCGGAGTCGCCGTGAAGTGTGTCGGGATCGCAAGGCCGGTTCGCTGCCCTCGGACCACCGAGCAGGGCGGGACCGTGTTCTTGGCGTGAGCCATGATGACCGAGTGGGCGAGCGCGGTACAGCAGGGCAGCGCGATCGAACTCGCCGATGGGCTCAGCTGATACCGATGTCGTTGCTGCCATGGATTGCTTGCATGGCGATGGCAATGATCGCCTACGACAGCTCGACGAACGGGTCCAGGCAATTGCTCCTCGTGACACTCGGGCCAATCGCCGTGGCGACGGTCATGTTTCCCTCGGCGATCGCGCTCTCGTCAACGCAGAACACCCGGGTCCGTGGCGCGGTCCTCGCCACGTTGTCCGCCGCCGGCACAGGAGCCGGTGCAATCATCGGCGGCCACGACGACCCGCTGCGCGGGCTGGTACTCGTCGAGGTCGCCCTGCTGGCGTTCTTCATCGCCTGGGTCCTGTGGCTCTGGTCGGCCGTCACTCGACGCCGGCTGGAATCGCGTCGAGCCAATGACCCGATCGTCGGGACCCGACGAGCCGGGGCCGCCGACAGGCTCGCGGCATCTTCAATCGACATTGTTGTTCTCTGCGTCGGACTGGTGACCCCGGCAACGATGTTGAGCAACGCGCATCTCGAACTCGCGGCCCTTGCGTCAGGACTGGTCGTCGCAACCGCGTACTTCGCCGCGCCAACGGCCCGAGGACGCGGAACCATCGGGCAACGGGCACTTCGCATAGCGGTGATCGACACCAAGAGCGGGCGTCCGCCGACACCAGCACGGTCGACGATTCGAAGTCTCGTCGTGGTCGTCGAGATGCTGCTTGCCGTGAGCATCGCTCTCGGTGTCGTGGCCCTGCTCGAAGTGCTGTCGATCGCCGCGTCCGGCCGGAGCATCACCGACAGAGTGCTCGGCACAGATGTCGTCGTGCTCTAGCGGCGTTGTCATGGGTCCCAGCCCTTCGCGATGCGACGTGACCGGCAACGGGCCGGCGATTCCGCATCGGATCGAGACCGCCCGGGTATTGACTTCTGAAGTAGTTCAGATATCCTCGCCGCATGTCTGTCGTCGAACGGCCGTTCTCACAGTTCTTGCGCGAACCCAACGACGTGGTGGCTGAGTTGGTCGAGCACGACGTGTTGCTCCGTCGCCGGAACGCGCCCGCGTTGCGGCTCAGCCGGGCCGATCGAGACGACGATCGCTCCGAAGCGTTCGAGGCTCTGTCCCGCCTCTTGCGAAACCTGGCCGTGCACAGCCCCGCCGCCCTCGATGGAGCCATCGACGACGTCTTCGCTTGGGTGACGTTCTTGCCCAAGCCCGATCGCAGGCTGTTCGTCGACGAACTCACTCGCACACTCGTCGGTGCAGCTGCCATCGAGAACTACTCACCGGTAGCCCAGCTACTGCGGGAGTGGAAGGCAACTGCAGAGATCCATGGTGATCCGGCCCTCGCTCGCCGACTCCGAAAGCCCATCGACGCTGCCGGCGAGCAGGTCGCCGCTCCGGTCGGCTGAACGGCAATGCCGAAACGGAAGGAACGAGTCGCGCCTCCTCCCGCCGACCGAGGTTGGGACCTTCGCTACGCCAACAACGACGCAGTCAAGGGCTGGGAGCAGATCTGTGCGGCCGCTCCGTCGAACGCTCGCACCGCCTGGGAGAAGCTCACCGCCGATCCGCGCGAGCGCAGCAGTCGCCAGCATCCGCTGAAGGGCTCACTCGGTCAGCGCAGTGTCAACGGCATCGACATGGAACAGTGGCAGTACGAAGTCACCAGCGGTGGACGGCTCTGGTACTGCATCGACGACGCGGCGATGACCGTCTGGCTCACCGACGCTCACGTCGGCCACCCCAAGGCCACCGAGTAGAACACGCGCCGCCGTGCCTACAACGTGCCTACAACAACGGGGAATGCTGGCTACCGAGACGACACGACGGCTGGTGCGCTCGAGATCACCGCGATGGACGAGCCACTCGCGTCCGATCCGCTGGCGTTCGGTCCCCGATCGAGACATCAGGTGCCGATCTTGCCGCCACCGATCTTGCGGATGACCACCGTTGCCGAGCGGGGGCGTCCGTCGGCATCGAAGTCGGGCCAGTTGCTCACCAGACGCGGGTTCGCCGGTGTTGGTGTTCCCCAGAACGTCGTGGTCTCACCCGGATGCTGCACGTTCACGAACATCGTCTGCTGATCCGGTGTGGCGATGACGCCCGTGATCTCACAGCCGCGCGGTCCGACCAGGAAGCGGCGAACCTCACCGGTGTTGGGATCGGCAGCGAACATGGCGTTGTTGCCGATGTGGTCATAGCCGCGCTCAGGCCGGTTCTGCGACGAGTTCGAGATGTCGGTCTGGATCCACAAGCGACCGTCGGGGTCCATCCACAACCCGTCGGGCGAGCCGAGGATGTCGCCGTTGGGAACGACGCTCGCGTCGTAGGCCGGGTCACCGGCGAGCAGGAAGATGTCCCAGGAGAACGTGAGGGACGTGTGGTCGCCATGAGCCTCGGAGAGACGAGCGATGTGACCGTACGGGTTCGGGTTGCGAGGGCTGATGCCGGCACTGCCGGAGCTGCCGTTGGTGAGGCTCACGTACACGTCGTTGGTCTTGGGGTGCACGGTGATCCACTCGGGGCGATCGAGCTTCGTGGCACCCATGGCATCAGCGGCTTGGCGAGTGCGCAGGAGCACATCGGCCTGATCGGCCCAGCCGTTCGCCACGGTCAGTGCGCCCTTGCCGTGGACCATGGGCAGCCATTCACCGGTGCCACTCGCATCGAACTTGGCGACGTACAACCGGCCGTGGTCGAGCGGGCTCTTGCCCTGGCGACGCAGCTTGCGCCAGCTGTCGGAGCCGACGAACTTGTAGAGATAGTCCTTGTCCTCATCGTCACCGGTGTAGACGACAACCCGGCCGTTGCTCTCCACGACGGTGGCACCTTCGTGCTTGATGCGGCCGAGCGCTGTGCGCTTCACCGGGGTCGACGTCGGGTCGAACGGATCGATCTCGACCACCCAGCCGAAGCGATTCGGTTCGTTGCGGTTCAGGTTCAGGTCGAATCGGGCCGGATCACCGACGTGCCACTTGTATCCGAAGCCTGCCGCGGAGATGCCGTATCGAGCCTCGTCTGCGGTGGCGACGAAGGGCGTCGACGATCCGAAGTAGCCGTTCCAGTTCTCCTCACATGTCAGGTAGGTGCCCCACGGGGTGTAGCCGTACGAACAGTTGTTGAGCGTTCCCATCGGAGCGTTGTTGGATGCCATCTTCGGGTGGTTGATCGACACCGGCCCGCTGAACGCCACGGGCGTCGACCCCGTGATGCGCCGGTTGTACTTCGAGTCGACCAAGCGCCACTTGCCGTTCACGAGGCGGATCTCGACCACCGAGACCCCATGACCGGCGAGGGCCTTGTCGACCTTGTCCTTGGTCATCACCGTGCTGCCATCGCTGTAGAAGAGCACCTGATCGATGTACTCGTGGTTCACCACGAGCAAGCCACGCCGGCTGCCGTTGCGACCGCCATCGAGCGGGAAGTAGTGCATGCCGTCGTGATGGGCGCCGATCTGCTGGGCCTGCTCGATGGCCGTGTTCGACCCGTCCTTCTTCCAGGCCGGACCGGTGGACAGCAGCGGGGTACCCCACGGGATGAGCACCTCGGCGACGTAGCCGTCGGCGACGATGAAAGCGTCGGCCTGACTGGGGGCCACCGAGGTGAAGCCGAGGAGCTTGCGCTTACGACGAGCGTCGTCGTCATCGTCACCGTCGTGACGGTCATAGGACTCGCCTGCGGTCGCTGACCCAGCGGCGAAGACACCGAACATCGTGGCCGCCGCTGTTGCCAGGCCACCGGCCATCACACTGCGTCGAGTGAGCCGCGAGCCGATCATGTCGCTCAACGAGGAGTTGTCAGAGGGATTGACGCCGTCGGTGTGGTCCAGATGCATGTGAGGCTCCTCGTCGGGACGGTGGGTGTCCGTGAACGAGGGTGAACCTAAGGACGATGTCCAAACCACAGCCGATGATTCGGTTGCGACCGATTGGCCGCTACATGAACACTCGGGGTTCCGCACTCGATACGACGACGCAATGCAGCGATCTGCAGAAGCCGGCCTCGAGGGTCTGCAAGCACCGGGTTAGATGACCTGCAAGTCTCGGCTTAGAGGGTGCCCTCAGATGACCCTCGGTGATGCGCCCGCCAGATCACGCAGTGAATCGCCGGTCCCACGCCGCGAGGGTGCCGTCGCCGATACCCTGAGCGAGCCACCACTGTCGTACGCCCCCATGGCGTTCGATGAGTGACGCGAGAACCATCTGCATCGTCCGCGGATCGGAGCGCAGAGCGAATCGCGGCACGTCGGCAGGCGGATAGCTGACGCCATGAAGTCGCGACAAGCGGGCGAAGAGCGCCTCCAGGCGCAATCCCGTTGCCGCGTAGTCGCGCACGATCAGTTCGTTCTCGACCCCAACCGCGCCGAGCAGCAACGCTGCCATCATCCCGGTTCGATCCTTGCCCCCAGTGCAGTGCAACAGCGCGGCACCCGGCCGAGACACCAGCGCCTCGAGCAGTTCGCACGCCTGTGAGCCGATCGAGTCGATCACGCGCAGATAGAACTCCGCCATCTTCTCGGCGCCGGCCTCATCGTCGAGCCACGGGTCGGCACGAAGCCCGGCGGAGATAGCCGGGTCGTCCCACAGCGGCATGCACAACGTCTCGACCCCCGCGTCAGCCAACGGAGAGCGACGCTGTACGCGTTCGTGCGTCATGCGCAAGTCGATCACGAGTCGAACGCCGACTCTCTCCACCAGATCATCGACGTCGCGAGCATCGAGCTCGTCGGGTGTCTCACCGCGCAAGACGACCCGCGAACGAGTGACTCGACCGTCCCCCGTGATCAGGCCACCGAGATCACGCACGTTGGTCATGTCGTGAAGGTCGATCCAGTCGTGTTCCGGCGCAACAGGAATCTGACCCATTGGGCGTTTCTCCTTCCAGCTATCGGCTGATGGTGAGAGAGTCCCAGCGACGCGTTCGAGCAACGCGTCGGAGCTTTCGATCCGGATTGACCACGATCGGTGTTCCCACCGCGGCGAGCAAGGGTAGGTCGGAGATCGCGTCGCTGTACGCCGTCGATCGATGCCACAGCGGACGCACAGGACCGCGTTCGAGATGCAGAAGCTTCGCCTGCCCGTAGCAGACGGATCCCACGAGACGGCCGGTGTAGCGACCATCGACGATCTCGGCACGCGTACCGATGCCGAAGTGTGCACCCAACGACTCGGCGAACATCTCCGCGATCTCGACGGGGCTCGCGGTGAGCACCACACAGACGTCGCCGGCAGCGCGGTGGGCACGAATGCGATCGATCAACTCCCACCGACTCGACGACACCATCGCCGCCTGCGACCGTTCGAGCACGGCACGTACATCGGAGGCGTCCAAGCCAGCGGTGAGCGCCAACACGTCCGACACCAGCGCGGCCACGACACGGTCGCTGGCACCGCGATAGCGAAACGCGAGGTTCTCCACGCCGGCCCTGATGACGGCGGTTCGCCCGATGAGGCCGAAGCGAACCAGTTCCCGAGCGGCTATTGCCAAACTCGACCCAGGAAGGATGGTGCGATCCAGATCGAAGATCGCCAGCGGAGTTGGAGTTGGCGGTTCGCCGACGCGATCAGGCCGACCCACGTCATCGGGATGCACGACGCTCGACATGAGCTCATCTCAGCGCGCGCAGATGTCGGCGCACTGATCGCCAGATGCCCGTGCGGTGTCGCAGTTGCGAACAGTTGACGACGCCGAGCGCACGAATCCCGGTCAATCAGGCGAAGCCAGCAGCGCAGGGCGCCAGAGCGAACACCACCTCAACCGCCGATCGCCGTTCAGCGCTTGGCCGCCATCTGATCGGGAGGCCGGTGCGCCACCGCCGCGCTGGGTAGGAATCGCCGAGACGCCAGAGCAGCGATGGCCACCAACACACAGGCCGACACCGCAGCGACGGACATTCCGTCCACGAACGCCGAGCGCGCATCGGCGATGAGAGCGGTCTTGCCGTCCGTGAGTGCTCCCGCGGCGCGCAATGCGCCGGCCAGACCTGAACGCGCCTGGGCTTGTCCGGTGTCGCTCAACGCCGAGAGCGCTGGCAGATTGCGGATGTACACGGTCGAGGTCAATGAACCGAGCACCGCAACCCCCATTGCGCCACCCACTTCGCGAGTGGCGTCGTTGGTGGCCGAGCCCATGCCGGCGCGCGACGGCGGTACCGAAGCCATGATCATCGATGTGAGCGGCGACATGGCCAGGCCCATGCCGACACCCATCGGGACGAGCACGAAGAAGATCGGCCACACCGCGTCGACGTGAACGACCAATGCCAGCGCGATCAACGCGCACGAGATGATGCCGAGCCCGATCGACACCACCGCGCCAGGACCGAAGCGGCCCACCAGAGCGGCAGAGCGCGGCGACACCACCATGAGCGTCATCATCATCGGCAAGATCATCAGGCCCGCCTTGAACGGCGAGAGCCCGTGGACCAACTGGAAGAACTGGGTGATGAGGAACATCAACCCGAACATGGTGAAGAACGCCACCGCGATGCCCGCCGACGACACACCGAAGCGACGATCGAGGAACAACCGCACGTCGAGCATCGGATGCGTCGACCGCTGCTCCCACATGACGAACGCGAGCATCAGCGCCACGGCGATGACGAAGCCGACGATGGTGCGGGCCGACGCCCAGCCGTTGTGTGGTGCTTCGATGATGGCGTACACCAACGCGCCGATGCCGAGCGCTGACAGCACGGCACCGGGCACGTCGAGCTTCGTCTCATCGGGGTCTCGCGACGTCGGTACCAACCGATGGCCGGCGATCAACGCCAGCAACGCGATCGGCGTCGTCATGAGGAACACCGAGCCCCACCAGAAGTGCTCGAGCAAGAGCCCGGTGATGGGCGGGCCGAGCGCGGCGCCACCGGCCGAGATGCCGGCCCACATCGATATGGCCTTGGCCCGCTCGTGCGGCGGAAAGACGTTGGCCAAGATCGACAGCGTGGAGGGCATGATGAACGCAGCGGCGAATCCCATCACGCCGCGAACCGCGATGACCTGTGTGGCGCTGTCGCTCACGATGCCGAAGCCCGCAGCCACGATCAGCAGTGTCAACCCACCTTGCAGGGCTCCCTTACGACCGAAGCGATCACCGAGCGTTCCGGCGGCGAACAGCATCCCGGCGAACACCAGTGAATACGCATCGACGATCCACTGCAGTTGACTGCTCGTGGCATCGAGATCCTTGGCGATCGACGGCAGGGCCACATTCATGCTCGAGTTCGACACCATCACGATCACGAGGCTGAGGCACAGCACCCCGAGCGTCCACCAACGCTTGGGATCGGGGATCGATGCATCGACGGAAGTCTCGGTGCTGTGTGCCATCAGCCCACCCTAGGCACACACCACTCCTATCGGAACATGTGCGAGGCGACGCAGTGGCGTTCTCCACAGATCTGGCCGTTGGGATGAGTTCACTCGTCGAACTGCGGCCCGCCGCAGGCCCTCACTGCACCGTGATCCGTTCGTCTGCCAACGCCACGATCCCCTGCAGCAGAACTTCGAGTCCGGAGCGATAGCGCTCACTCAGCCAACCGGTGGTGACACCGCTTCCGGCCACTGCGATCTCGGCGGCCGTCGTGCCACCGACATAGAAGAACAGCGCAGCGTTCACCGCGTTGGCCCGGTCGCCGGTGAGGCCCGAGTCCGCCAGTGCGTCGGCCATCGTGACCGCCATGCCCTTCGGCGTGAGTTCGGCCACGTGCTCCATCACGAACGTGGCCATGCCCGGATGCTGTCCGAGCACGGCGGTGTAGCTCAAGACCATCGTGCGGATGCGATCGACCCATGGCGCATCGGCATCGATCTGTGCGCCGACGCTATCGAGAAGATCGACGGCCACAAGTGTGAGGATCTCGTCTCGGGTGGCGATGCGCCGATAGGTGGCACCCAACGACACACCAAGGCGAGCCGACAGCGCTCGCATGGTGAGGCCGTCGGTACCTGACTCCGCGATGATCTGCCGAGCAGCTTCCACGATGCTCTCCTGGGTCATCTTGCTGCGGCCACGCGGCCGCCCCATGCGAGGCGCGGGCGTTGCCACAGGATCAGGAGCGGTGCCAGACGTAGTGCGTTCTCCGTTATCTCTCTTCGCCACTGTCACCCAACTCGGCAGTGGCCAGATACGTCTGCTCGATCTCGTCGATTCGTCCGAGGAGGTCGGATGCGTCACCCGCGAGGGCGACACGACCGCGGTTCAACACATAGGCGCGGTCGGCGACCTCGAGTGCCTGACGGATGTGCTGCTCCACGAGCACCACGGCCGTTCCCCTGTCGGCCGCGGCCCGCACCGCGGTGAGGAGGCGTTCGAAGACCAGTGGAGCGAGGCCGAGGGACAGCTCATCGACCAGCAACACCTTGGGCGATCCACCCAGCGCTCGGGCGAGTGTCAACATTTGTTGCTCACCGCCGGAGAGCAGACCGGCCCTGCGGTTCAACAGCTTCCTGAGCTCAGGGAAGAGCGCCAGCGAAGCCTCGGGGTCCTGGCCACCGAGGCGAAGATTGTCCGCTGTGCTCAGTCCCATGAACACCGAGCGCTCCTCTGTGATGTAGCGCAGTCCGTCCTTGGCACGCTTGTGCAACGGCGCCGTAGTGGGCGCCCCGTTGAACCAAACCTCGCCAGCGGTGGGTTTGAGCTCGCCGGCCAGAGCGCGCACTGTCGTGGTCTTGCCCGCTCCGTTGACACCCAGCAACGCCACGATCTCCCCGGGTGACACGCACAGGTCGAGTTCCCGCACGACCGGGATGACGCCGTAGCCGACCGACAGTCCTCGCGCTTCGATGACCGGAGAAAGGGTGGTTGACCCGCCCGCCGAGCCGACTCCTGCCGCGGAATTCAATGGCGTTGACATGACGGGCATCTTGTCCCATCTGCGTTCGGGAATCGAGAGGCAACTGCGAAAAGTGCGGCGAAACATCACCCGTCGAGGCATCGTTTCAAAGCCGTTGACATTCTCGTACGTCGCTGATTGAATCCACACACCAAACCCTGGGGGGGGAACATGCGTAAAGCTTCCATTCGGAACGCGCTCGTACTGTCAGCCACTGCAGCCCTGCTCGCGACAGCGTGCGGCGACGATGGAGGCGGGTCTGCAGAGACCACCGCCAGCGCGGCCACAACGGCCGCAGCAGCAACGACCGCAGCCAGCACGGCGACCACAGCGGCGTCTGCCACAACGGCCGCGGCAGCAACGACCGCAGCCAGCAAGCCGGTCGAGAAGTTCCAGATCATGGTTATCGGCGACGAGACGAGCACCATCGCCTTCACGGTGAAAGAAGCGGTGGCGCACGCCAAGGCGGGCCTCAAGGATCTGCCACAGGTCGAAGTTCTCAACTGCGACTCCAAGGGTGACCCGAACGCCGCTCAGGCATGCGCCCGTGACGCCGTGGACAAGAAGGTCGCAGCCGTCATCGGCTCGTTCGGCGCACTGGCTCAGGACGCGTCCATCCTCACCAAGGCCGGAATCCCGTACCTCGGCCAGACCGACGCGACCGGCGCAACGTCGTTCCTGTTCAACTCTGGCCTCGCCTCGTACACGGGCATGGGCGTCGGCTTCGCCAAGCAGGGTTGCAAGAAGCTCGGTGTCCTCCACCTCGAAGGCACCGACTTCTTGGTGGACACCATCGACAAGGGCCTCAAGTCCGAAGGCGGCGCCCCGTCGGTGCGTGCTGCAGTTGCGTCCAACGCTCCTGACCTGAACCCGGCCATCGCCAAGCTCACCGGCGCCAGCGTCGACTGCATCGCCCTCAGCGTCACGCCGCCGATGGTCATCCAAGCGGTCACGGCGATTTCCCAGTCAGGCGCCAAGGTGAAGTACGGCGGCGTCACCGCCATCTTCCCAGCCCAGATCATCACTGCGCTCGGGCCGCTCGCCGAGGGCGCATGGACATTCGATGCGCAGCTGAGCCCGACCGACCCGGCCCCGATCATCGCAAAGGTGACAGCCGACGTCGCGTCGATCGACAAGGACGCCAAGGTCACCACCATCGGCCTCATCGCCTACTCGGCGGCCAAGATGATCGGTGAAGCAGCCAAGAAGGTGAACGGCCCCGTGACCGCAGCGACGCTGCTGCCGGCGCTGAACGGCCTCGGCACCTTCGACAGCGGCGGCATCTACGGGCCGATCGTCGTCAAGGAGCAGACGAAC
Organism: Acidimicrobiia bacterium; assembly: GCA_050246915.1. Lineage (GTDB taxonomy): Bacteria > Actinomycetota > Acidimicrobiia > Acidimicrobiales > Ilumatobacteraceae > JBFWVD01. The sequence goes on from JBFWVD010000047.1 coordinate 32,880, forward strand.
CCGGCCCTCAAGCGGCTCATCAACACCAGCGCCATCATCTACCAGATCAAGGGCGGGAAGCTCGAGCGGCTCAGCCCTGACTTCTTCGACATCTCCAAAGCACTGAACTCCTGACGAGCTCGAGCCGATGACTGAGCTCTTCCGCTTCGCGTTGCTCGGCCTCGGCGCCGGGGGGCTCTATGCCCTAGCAGCCATCGGCCTCGTCCTCGTGTACCGGGGTTCGGGAGTTGTGAACTTCTCCCAAGCAGCAATGGGCATGGTGGGTGCGTACGTCTTCTACGAAGTACGCACCCGCCACGACCTCCCTGCGATCCTCGCCGTGATCGCAGGCATGGCGGCATCGGCAGCGATCGCCGCGTTGTTCCACGTCCTCATCATGCGGCGCATGGCCGAGGCCTCGAACCTGGCCAAGATCATCGCCTCGCTCGCCCTGCTCCTGGTGCTGTCGTCGGGCGCCGTGCTGGTGTACGACGCACAGCCCCGCATCGTCGCCTCGATGCTGCCCACCGGACCGATGAAGATCCTGGGCGCCTCGGTTGGCAAGGACCGGGTGTTCATCTTCTTCATCGTCATCGTGCTGACGTCCGTCTTGTGGGTCATCTACAAATTCACGACCTTCGGTGTCGCCACCTCAGCCGTAGCCGAGAACCCACGGGCGGCGGCGGCGCTGGCCGTGTCACCGAATGTGATCGCTGCGGCCAACTGGGCCGTGGGTGGAGCGCTCGGTGCACTCGCCGCCATCTTGCTCGTGCCCATCACCGGCCTCAATGCCGGCAACCTCACCTTCCTCATCATTCCGGTCCTGGCTGCCGCGGTCATCGGTGGGTTCCGGTCGTTCCCCGTCACCACCATCGCCGGTCTCAGCATCGGCGTGCTGCAGTCGTGGGTGACCCGCTACCAAGACGAGTCATGGGTGCCCGGAGATTGGGTGGGCCTCGGCACGGCTGTGCCGTTCATCCTCGTGGCCGTGGTGTTGTTGTCCCGGGGCCGCGTCGTGGCCGGCAAGGACGAGCGCTTCGGACGCATGCCCCGACTCGGCACCGGCAAGATCGCACCGGGCCTGGTGGCCTTCGGCGTGATCGCAGTGGAGTTGTGCGTTTGGGTGTTCTTCCCGGACAAGTGGGTCGACGCCATGATCATTCAGCTGATGTTCGCCATCGTGCTGTTGTCGTTCGTGGTGGTCACCGGCCTCGCGGGCCAGCTGTCGCTGGCTCAGCTCACGTTCGCCGGCGTCGCGGCCCTGCTGGCCAGCTATCTCTACGCCCGCCAGGACTGGCCGTTCGTCCTGGCGCTACTGGCAGGTGTGATGGCCACCGTGCCAGTCGGCATCATCGTGGGCCTCATCGGCATCCGAACGCGAGGCGTCAACCTCGCCATCGTCACATTGGGATTCGCCATCTCGATCGAGTCGGTCGTGTTCGCCAACTCGAAGTACAACGGGGGACCGACCCGCTACAGCAACGAGGGGCCGACGCTGTTCGGACTGGAGATCGACAGCATCGAGCACCCGGGTAGGTACGCCACCTTGGCGCTGGTCCTGTTGGTGTTGCTGAGCCTGGGCGTGGCCAACCTACGTCGAGGTCGGGTCGGTCGGCGGCTCATCGCCGTACGTACCAACGAACGAGCTGCGGCCAGCCTCGGTGTGTCGATCCTCGGCGCCAAGTTGTACGCCTTCGTGCTCGGCGCCATGATCTCCGGCGTAGCCGGTGTGCTGCTGGCGTTCCGCCTCCCCACCGCCGACTTCAGTGGCTATGGCGGCATCACTTCCATTCTCATGATGGAGAACGCCGTGCTCGGCGGCGTTGGCACATTGGGCGGACCGCTCGCCGGCAGCGGCATGATGCCCGGCTCGGTCGGCCAGCAGGTGTTCTCGTTCATCCCGGGCGACGTCGCCTTGTGGCTCGCTCTCGGTGCCAGCGTCGGGTTGCTCATCATGCTGACCCAGGCGCCCGACGGCATGTCGTTCCTTGTGCGTCATCAGAACGCATGGTGGCTCGATCGGGTGCGCAAGAGGTTCAGCCGTCCGACCCCGATCGTCGACATCGACCTGCGCGACGCCGAGCTCGTGAAGGTTCCACCCAAGACCCTCACCATCGACGCCGTCACCGTCCGCTTCGGTGGCACCGTGGCCCTCAGCAAGTTCTCGGCCGTGGTGAGGCCCGGTCAAGTGGTTGGGCTCATCGGACCCAACGGTGCCGGCAAGAGCACCTGCATCGACGCCATCACCGGGTTCGTGAACCCGGCGGAAGGGTCGATCCTGATCGACGGTGTCAACGCCGACACCTGGACTCGTGAGAAGCGAGCCCGGGCCGGCATCACCCGCTCGTTCCAATCGCTCGAACTGTTCGACGACCTCACTGTGCTCGAGAACATCCAAGCCGCGTCCGATGAGCGCGATCTCGCCGGGTACGTCACGACGCTGTTCAGTCCGGGCGAGGCCAAGCTCAGCACTGCGGCACGACAGGCCATCAAGGACTTCGGTCTTGCCGACAAGCTGCACTCGGCGGTGTCGGATCTGTCCTACGCCGATCGTCGCATGTTGGCCGTCGCAAGATCAGTTGCCGGCGGCCAATCGATCATCCTCCTCGATGAACCTGCCGCCGGTCTCGACGACGTCCAGACACGCAAGCTGGGCGTCCTCATCCGCCGCCTGGCCAGCGAACGAGGCATCGGGTTCCTCCTCGTCGAACACAACGTCGACCTCGTGCTTCGCACTTGCGATCATGTCTACGCACTGAACTTCGGTCAGCTCATCGGTGAGGGCACGCCAGCAGAGATCCGCAACAACCCGTCGGTGGTCGACGCGTACCTCGGCACGTCGAGCTATCACGAGGCCAACGACGCTGCGGAGGCCGACGTCACTACCAGTTGACGCCATCACTGCTCAACGCCCTCACCGGTCAACACGGCCCGGCAATGCCGGCCGGAACGGAGGCCCTGTCATGGAAGATCACCTGATAGTCGTGTCGGCGGACGGCCACGCCGCAGCACCGCTCGAGATGTATCGCCCGTACCTGCCATCGAAGCTTCACGGCGCCCTCGACGACCTGCTCGCCGAGGAGCGCGAATACCAGATGCGCATCGCCGGACCCGCGCACCCCACCGCTGAGGCCATGGAGCAGTTCGATCGACGGGGGGCCATGGCCATGGGCGGTGAGGCCGGCTCGTACAACATCGCAGTGCGCATCGCCGAGATGGACGTCGAAGGCGTGGCGTGCGACATCGTCCACTCGGGAACCCAATCGGCCCCACCGCTGTGGTACGGCGCCGCCAACCACGAGTACCCACCCGAACTGCGCTTCGCTGGTGTGCAGGCCTATCACCGCTGGTTGGCCGATTTCATGGCCGCCTCCGACGGGCGTCTGTTCGGCGTGGCCGAACCCGGACCGTGCCTCGATGTCGACGCCACCGTCAACGAGTTGGAGTGGCTGGCCGCTCACGGATTCGTGTCAGTGGGTGTCCCCGGCATCACTGCCGATCCGGCGCTGCCACCGTTGCACGATCGCTACTACGACCCCATCTGGTCAGCCTGCGCCGATCTCGGTCTGGTGCTTTCGGTTCACGCCGGATGGGGTGCGCCCCAAGGGGCCGTCTATCGGTTCTTCGACATCATCGGCGCCAAGGTGGCCGAGATGGGCGGCGAGCTCGATCGCGAACAGATCGAGAAGCTGCTCACCACCGAGCTCGACAACTCGATGGACTCGCCACTGCGGCTCGACATCGGACCGCGACGGGTCATGTGGCACTTGATGCTCAGCGGCGCGTTCGATCGCCATCCCAAGCTGAAGCTGGCGCTCACCGAGATCCGCGCCGACTGGTTGCCACCAACGCTCGCTGCGCTCGATGATCTGGCCGACACACAAGGGGCTGGGTTGTCGATGACGCCGACGCAGTACTTCCGTCGCCATTGCGCCATCGCCCCGTCGTCGATCCATCGCTCAGAGATCGAGATGCGCCACGACATCGGTATCGATCAGTTGTTGTTCGCCACCGACTATCCCCATCACGAGGGAACGTGGCCCAACACCAAGGAGTGGATCCAGGACTCGATGGCCACCGTCCCCGATGACGAGGCTCGAAAGATCTTGGGAGGCAACGCCATCGCGTTCTACGGGCTCGATCGGGCCAAGCTTTCCGCCATCGCCGATCGCATCGGCCCGAAGGCAACCGAGGTGCTCGGTGGCCGCTTCGACGTCGACCAGTCGCTCATCGAACACTTCCACAAGCGGGCCGGTTACACCCGGGCGGCCGATGCCATCGACGTGGCGGTGCTGGAGCGCACCTTCACCGCCGACCTGGCCACGACACGCGGCGGTTGACTCGGCCGAGCGCCAGTTGACCCTCACGCACCGCCGAGGTACGCAGCGATCACTGCGGGATTGCTGCGGATCTCGGCCGGTGTGCCCTCACCGATGAGCTGACCGAAGTCGAGCGCGTACACGCGGTCACACGTCTTGAGCACCATGGCCACGTTGTGTTCGATGAGCAACACACCGATGCCCCGCTCGGCAGCGAGGGCGCGGATCGTCGTGCTCAGTTGCCGGGTCTGCGCGGTGTCGAGTCCGGCGGCTGGCTCATCGAGGAGCAACAACGATTGACCCCCGGCAACGGCGCGGGCGACAGCGAGCATCCGGCGCTGTCCGTAGGTGAGGTCTCGCACCCGAGTGGTGATGAGCGGCTCGAACCCGAAGTCGTCGATGACGCTGCGGGCCACGCTCGTCAACTGCCCGGGGCCCGGCCACGCCAGGTCCGTCACGTACGCGGCGAGATCACGACGATCGCAGGCGGCGAGGATGTTCTCGAGCACTGTGAGGTCATCGAACAACTCCAGTGACTGGAACGAACGGCTCAACCCGTGACGCGCACGGCGTTCGCGACTCCACGATCCCACCTCGACACCATCGAGTCGTATCGATCCGGCGCGTGGCGTGACGAAGCCCGTGATCGCCTCGATGGCCGTCGTCTTACCAGCACCGTTGGGGCCGATGAGGCCGACGACCTCGCCGGGGCGAACAGTGAGCGACACGTGGTCGAGGGCCACCGTTCCGCCGAACTGCACGGTGAGTGCATCGACGTCGAGCACCTTGCTCTCGACCCGTCCGCGGTCGACGACCGAGAGCCTCGCCAGCGGAGCGGAAGTGGCGCGGAACGCGAAGCGTCGACGCAGCGGCACCAGCGCGAACTGGGTCCATCGACGCAGCGACTCGGCGACACCGTCGGGGGCAACGGTGAGCATGACGAGCAAGAACACGTTGCCCAACACGGTGAGCAACAGCGCGGCGTCGCCGCCGAGGAAGGAGAACAACTTGGGTCCGAGGGCCTCGCTGTTGAAGCCACTGCCCACCAGTGGACCACCAACCGTTCCCGCCCCGCCGAGCACCGCGTACTGCAGCGCCAGGATGGACTGGAAGCTGCCGAAGCCACCCAGGCTGAGAAACGGTGTGCGATAGGCGAGCAGCACGCCACCGAGGCCGGCGATGGCGCCGCCGAGCACGAAGGCATAGAGCTTGGCGCCCAGTACCGACACGCCCAGCGCCGCTGCGGCGCGCTCGTTGGTGCGCACGGCGATGAGTCGACGACCGGCACGACCCCTGCGCAGGTTGGCGATGGCCACGCCGACGATGACCAACAGCACCAACGTCAACGTGGCGTACCGCTGCGCGTGATCGGGCGGTGCGACGTCGATGCCGAAAATCTCCAGCTTCGGTCCCCGCACACCGAACACACGTCGCATGTAGTCGCGGTTGCCGAGCACCACGGCCTGGAAGGCAACCGCGAAGCCCAAGGTGACGATGGCCAGGTTGAGTCCACGCGTCCGCAGGCCGGCCAACCCGACGATCAGGCCCACCGGGATGGTGAGGATCATCGCTCCCGGCAGCGCCCACGCGAACGACCACCCGTGATGGAACATGAGCCACGACGCACCCATGGCCCCACACACCGCAAACGTCATCTGGGCGAGCGAGATCTGGCCGGCGAGTCCGGTCACCACCACGAACGACATCACGATGATTGTCAATATGAGTTGCATCATGAGTGCGTAGACCCACAGTTCGGGGAGGACCCACCAGATGCACACCAAGGCGACCGCCGAACCGATCGCAATGAGCACCGGCGAGATGCGACCGTCGCCGAGGGTGGGCATGCGGCCGAAGCGCTCGTCCTTGGTCACCACGGAACGCCCCCGGGCGAGCAGCACCACCGCCACGAACACGAATGGCACCGCCGTGGACCAGCCCGGTTCGTCGTGATAGCGGGTCACCAACGATTGCGACACGCCGATGAGCAACCCTGCCGCGGCAGTGGCCGGGAACGACGACAAGCGGCCCATGACGGCGGCGGCCAGCACGGGGATGACGAGCAACGTGATGTTGTCCGGGTGCAATCCGGTGATGGGCACCAACATGATGACGGCCAAGCCACCGAGCGCGGCTCCGATGACCCAGTTGACCGTGGCGATCACGTCGGGCGACACGCCGAGCGCTGCGGCCGCTCGTGGGTTCTCGGCGACGGCGGTGGTGGCGACACCGAACGCGCTGTAGCGGTAGAAGGCCCACAGCACCGAGGTGAGCACGATCACGATGGCGAAGATCCACAACCGGTCAGCGCCGACGAACGCGCCGAGCACCTTCACCGGCCCCACCGGCAGCATCGAGGGCACCACCTTGGGCAACGGCCCGTAGACGAGCAGGGATCCCCCCTGCAAGATCACCAGCAGAGCGAGCGTCGCCACGATGCGGGCGAGCATCGACGAGTCGCCCATGCGACGCATCACCAGCAGATGGAAGAGCGCCCCGGCGAGGCCGGCCACCGACAGCCCGATGACCAATGCGATCGGGGTCGGTAGATCGTGCTCCACCTTCATCTCGAAGTATGCGTAGGCACCGACCATGCCCATGGCGGCCTGTGCGAAGTTGATGATGCCCGAGCCGCGGTACACGAGCACCATGCCGAGCGCAGCCAGTGAGTAGAGGCCACCGGCGCCGAGGCCGAGAACGGTGAACCGGAACAGTTCGGTCATGTCGCGTTTCCCCCCACCGATGCACCGGCCATCTGCAGCCATCATGTCACCGCAAGTGCACCGTTGCTCAACACCGTTGACACCCCCGCCGTTCGGCGCGACAGTGGCGCTCGGGGGAAGGGCCGAGCGATGCATCACGAGTTCATCGCGACCTGAACCGAATCATCCTTCGACCCTGAGGAGCACTGTGACAACAGGAGCGCAAGACAACGTCGTCATCGTGTCCGGGGACGGACACGCCACCCCGATGGTCCCCGACGTCATCAAGTACTTCGAACCGAGACTCCGGTTGCTCGTCGATGAGCTCATCCGCGAGGACGTTGCGTACATCGGCAGCCGCGCCACCCCGGCTCGGCCACCTCGACTCACCGTGCCGTTGTTCGACGAGCGCGGCCTGGTGCGTGGCGGTGGTGAATTCGGTGCATGCAACGCCGCGATCCGCCTCGAACAGATGGATGCCGAGGGGATCGCCGGTGAGGTGATCCACTTCGGCACCCAGGTGGCGACCATGCCGTTCTTCTCCGCAGTCAACGGGCCGTATCCACCCGATGTGCGCGCCGCTGGCGCACGCGCCTACCACCGCTGGTTGGCCGACTTCATGTCGCAGTGCGACGGCCGCCTCTTCGGTGTGGCCGAGCCAGGACCGTGCACCGACATGGACGAGACCATCGCCGAGTTGCGCTGGTGCGCAGCCAACGGGTTCGTGTCGGTGTCGCCCCCTGGGGTAACGCTCGATCGGGATCTGCCACCGTTGTACGACCCGTACTTCGAACCGTTCTGGGCGGCGTGTGAAGAGTTGGGGCTGGTGCTCAGTTGCCATGCGGGGTGGAACGGCGAGCAGCGTCCTCGATCGCAATGGGCTTCGGCTCATTCGATGGGCGACGGTGAGACCACCGGGGGTCACGACTTCGAGGCGCTGCACAAGATGATGCAGGAGCGGAACTCACCGATCCGCATGTTCCTGCTCATGCCCCGACGACCCATGTGGCAGTTGATGGCCGGTGGCGTGTTCGACCGTCATCCCGGCCTCAAGTTGGCCCTCACCGAGATCCGCGCCGACTGGGTGCCGGCAACCCTCGCCCATCTCGATGCGCGCTTCGCCGAGCTGAAGCCGCCGTGCCGCAAGACCCCCAGCGAGTACTACCGCGACCACTGCCTGGTGATCCCGTCGTCGCCTCACAAGTCCGAGGTCGAGATGCGCCACGGCATCGGCGTCGAGCAGTTCGGCTTCGGACAGGACTTCCCGCATTGGGAGGGGTTGTGGCCGAACACGCTCGACTGGTTGCGCCACGCGTTCGCTGATGTGGACGAGACCGAGTTGCGAAAGATCCTCGGCGGCAACGTGATCAGCTTCTACAACCTGCCCGAAGCGAAGCTGCGCGAGGTGGCCAACCGCATCGGACCGAAGGCCAGCGACATCCTCGGCGATCATCACGTGTCCGAAGAGCTCATCGCCCACTTCCATCGCCGCGCCGGGTACATGCGCTCGGCCGACCCGGTGTTCAACGACGAACTCGACCAGACGTTGCTCCCCGACATCAACGGTGCCCTGAGCCTGAGCGTCTGAGCGCGGGACTCCCCCGATGTCGGGCTCCATCGTCTCATTGACCCATCTCACGATGGGGAAGCTGTTCCTACGCTCGCTCAGCGAGTCCCAGCGCGCCGCGATGGGGAACTCGATCGCCCAGATCCCGGTGAGCCATTGGACGCTCCGACTCCCCAGTGGATGCGTCATCGTCGACGTCCACCCCGACGAGTCGACCTGGCAACAGGCGTTCGCCACGTCCGACGCCATGTTCCGCGACCCGGTGCAT
>JBFWVD010000048.1:0-39296 GCA_050246915.1 Acidimicrobiia bacterium
CGCAGTGATCGAACTCCACCTCACATCCTCCGATCGCGCACGTCTTGTACATCGCCCGCAACGCACGGCGTTGCGCCCGATTCGCCAACCGGCTCTCCCTGCCGCAATCGAGGCGACCGGGCGCCCAGACGACAACACCGTCACGCACCGCGATCCCATGGATCTTCGTCCCCGGTCTCGACAACAAGTCGATGAGGAACTCGACCGGTACCTCCAGGCCACTCCCCCAGTCGATCTCGACGGTCTCCTTGGTGACATCAACCACCACCGAGATATCGACCCCACCCGCCCGTACCGGCAACCGATCCCCATTGGGGAGTTTCCCCGTGACGATCGCGGCGAGCGCCAACGCGCGGAGATGGTCCTGTTTGGCGATCGGGTCAACCGGACAATGCTCCGGGACCGCCAACGCATACAACTGAGCGAGGACCGCGTCGAGTTGCGGGATCATCTCCACCGCGAGTGTCGGGTCGAACGCACCAGCGAGATGCCACATACCGGTCTCTTTGTCGACCCACGTCCGACACCGCGTGTCATGACGTTGCCGACCCACACGAGAGATCCCCAACCCCTCACGGATCTCACGCGAGACAGAAGCGAGATGACGGCGGAACGACTCCACCGACTTCGCCTTCGCGGCGTCGATCAACTCATCGACCCGAGAACGCATCACCCGTGACACGGCCGGGTCCTGCGCGCGTAACGACGCGGCCAACACCTCGGCATGCGCTGCGGTGATCGACCCATCCGTCAACGCCTCGGCTACACCGGGCACCCCATCGAGCTGACGGGCCTGTTGCACCATCCGATCCGCCGCGCCCATCGTGACCCGACACACCGCAGCGACATCACCCTCCGCGACCGACGACACCCGAGCCAGCTCACGCACCACCGCGAGCTTGCGAGCGTGCACCCACGCCAACAGCCGTTCCACCTCACCCAACCGGGCCACGAGACCATCACGATCACCCGGCACCGGCCCGTCAACCGACGTCGCCAACGCAACAACAGCCGACGCCGAGTCGCTATCCGGGATGGTCATGGAACTCATGGGAACAGCATGACAAGGGGCTGTAACGAAAAATCGGGGCGACCGTCACCAGGACAAACACCGAGCAGCCAGCCACTCGGGCATCAGCAGCCGGCGGGGCCGCGCGAGCATCGCGTCGTGGCTGACAAGCGTCGCAAGATCTCGAACCGGCAGCGGCTGTTGGACTTTGCCCTCAGCTTGCCGGGCGCATGGCAGGACGAGCCATGGGCCGGCGACGTCGTCGCCAAGGTCGGCACGAAGATCTTCGTGTTCTTCGGCGGAGACGACGGCGAGGCGATCTCGGTGAAGCTCGACGAGTCGCACGCCATGGCATCTGCCGTCCCCGGTGCGAAGCCCACCGGTTACGGCTTGGGCAAGCACGGCTGGGTCCTCGTGCCCATCACCGGACCCGACGCGCCGGAGCTCACGGTCATCGAGGATTGGATCGAGGAGAGCTACGCCGCACGGGCGACGAAGAAGTTGATCGCAGAGCTCATCGCCCGCAACGAGTCGGGCTCGTAGCCGTCGGCGGCTCGAGTCGCATGCGAGGTTTGGCCGAATTTCGCCGCCATGCGATACAGATCGACCAAACGTCGCGGCTGGCGGCGGGCGGCGGGCGGCGGGGCGACCCGCGAGAAGCGTCGGGTCAGTCGAACAGCGGGGACGGGGCGGCGGGCGGCTCGAACGCAGGAGCGGGAGCAGGCGCCGGCGCCAACTCGGGCACCGACAACATCGCGTCGAGATCGTCGAACGACGACATCGCGAGCCCGACCTCCACTTGTAGCCGCTCGTTGCCGGGTCCTTCTCCGTGCCCGCGCCACACCGCCACCCGACCCGTACGCTGGACAATGGCCTCCACGGCGCCCGACCAGGTGATGCCGCTCGCCTTCAGGCACGACACGACCAATGTCAATTGGGACTGCGCGTAGATGAGCTTGCTGCGGCCGGTTGCGTTGGCGTTGGTGAACGACACGTCGGGGCCGTACGGCGTGCACAACGCGAAGTGACCCGAGTACACCGATCGGCGCACATCGGGTTGTCGCAGCGTTCGCCGCAACGGCTCTGCCAGCATCACGACCGCTGACCCCTGAGAAGTGAGTGCCGCATTCACTGCCGCATGTTCGAGCCCACTGGTGAATCCCGTGACCAACGTCCGGCCCATCGCCGCCACATGTTCACCTGCCGATCGCGCCACAGCGAGTGCCACCTCAGATGAGTCCCGACTCCCCACCACTGCGATGCCGGGCCCATCCAGCAGGGCCACTGCGCCGGCGCAATAGAGCAGCGGCGGGGCACGATGGCCGAGTCGTTCGACAAGCCGACGCGGTGCGTGTTCGTCGAACGGTGTCAGCACCGAAACGCCCGATGAGTCCAAGCGCTCCAGCTCGAACGCCATGGCGGTGCCCCGGTCGACGAGGCGGGCAACCCGGGTTGACAGCACCTCGTCGAGCCCGTACGACGCCACCAAGGACGATACCGTTGCACCCAACAGCGCACCGGGCGTGGCCACGACCGATCGCAGCATCCAGTACTCACTGGCCTTCAGCGGTGCGACGTCATCACCGGACAATCGCGCCGAGAGCAACACCGTGGCCAGCGAGTCGGGCGAACGCATGGCTACTTGCCTTGGCTGTCGGCCAGCACGAACGGCAGCACCGGTCCCGAGCCCGCCGCCCGCAACGCCATACCGGCGACGGTGAGGGTCCAGCGCGAATCGACGGTGTCGTCGACGAGCAGCACCGGACCGGACGGGACCACACGCGACACCTCGAACGCGCCCGCCACGTTGGCGTATTGCTGCGGGCTGTTCTGCTTGGTCTTCTGCGCGTCGGGCGCGCGCGTGGCATGCAGCGCCGGCACGCACGGCACCCCGAGCGCCTCGGCCAGCCGAGCAGCGAAGTCTGGGACCAGCCCAGGGCGGCGCAGCGACGGCACGAAGGCGACCCAGGTCGGCGCCGGATCGGGCATCCATCGGGCCGTGATCAGCTCCACTGATGCCGCAACGAGTTGGTCGTCGAAATGCTCATCACGCAGGCGCCCAGAACGAACCAGGCTCCCCCATCCGCCGTCACCCCACAGCGCCAACGCTCGCCCCGCCGCCAGTTGGTGCGCCGCAGGGATGCGCGTCCGATCGGCGAACTGCTTGCGCGGCTCGATGATCAGATCGGCTCGCTGCAGATGGTCGATGGCTCGTTGCACCGCGGCCGGCGAAAGCACAGCGGTGACCGCAGTTCCCGTGCAGTTGTCGCAGATGCCACACGGCCCGGCATCGAGGTCATCGAGATAGAGGCGCAGCAGCTGCATGCGGCACAGCACCGTGCCGGCGTAGTCGAGCATCTGTGATTGCTCGTCGCGACGCAATGCCGTCACCGACTCGACCCGTTCGTGGTCGTAGCTCCATGGTCGCAGTGTTCGCAGCCAGCGACTCCCGTCGCGCTCGACGGCGCCTTCAACCTCGAGGATCTTCATGAGCAATTCGAGTTGACTGGGCCGCATGTTGACGTTGTCGAGGATCTCGGCCGGCGTCATGGCGGCGGCCCGCTCCTCCATGAGCGACACCACCGCAGTGGTCACATCGGCGGACGGGAACGCGGTGCGGATGAAGAAGTCCTGGATCTCACGATCTTCCGCTCCCAGCATCAAGATGCCCCGCGAGCCCGGCAGCCCACGACCGGCGCGCCCGACCTGCTGGTAGTAGGCGATGGGCGATCCTGGCGATTGATAGTGGATGACGAAGGCCAGATCGGGCTTGTCGAACCCCATGCCGAGCGCCGAGGTGGCAACCACGACCTTGAGCTCGTTGGCCAGCAGCGCCTGCTCGATGCTCGGCCGCTCCTCGGCGGGGGTGGCCCCGCTGTAGGCCGCGGCGGTGATGCCCTGCGATTGCAGCCACGATGCGACGCGCTCCGCGTCATCGATGGTGAGGCAGTAGATGATGCCAGTGCCCGGCAGCTGCGGGACCATCTCGGCCAGCCACGCCATGCGATCGGCTGGTTGCGGTAGGTCGACCACGGTCAGGGCGAGCCCTTCACGACCGAGGGGGCCACGCACCGGAGCAAGTCCCGACCCGAGTTGCGCGGTGACGTCGGCAACCACACGATCGTTGGCGGTGGCAGTGCAGCACAGCACCGGCACTCCGGCGGGGAGCAGATCGAGCACACGTACCAATCGGCGGTAGTCGGGGCGGAAGTCGTGGCCCCAGTCGGAGATGCAGTGGGCTTCGTCGATGACCAACAGGCCGCTGCGACGACCGATCTCGGGCAGCACCTCGGCGCGGAACTGCGGATTGGCCAAGCGTTCGGGCGAGATGATGAGGAGATCGATGGATCCCTCGTCGAGTTGCTGCTCGGTGGCGCGCCATTCGTCGCGGTTGGCGGAGTTGATGGTGGCGGCGCGCACACCCATGCGGGTCGCGGCCTCGATCTGGTTGCGCATGAGAGCGAGCAACGGCGAGACCAGCAGCGTGGGGCCGGCGCCACGGTCGCGCAGCATCTTGGTGGCGATGAAGTACACCGCGCTCTTGCCCCACCCCGTGCGCTGTACCAGCAGCACACGTTGACGATCTCCCACCAATCGGGTGATGACCTCGAGCTGATCGGAGCGGAAGGCGCTCGAGGGGTTGCCCGTGAGCTGACGCAGCAGGCCGAGCGCCTCGGTATCGAGGCGAGCAGGATCGGCCGCTGGGTCGCCGGTGGGGTCGATGGTGCCGAGGGGTGTGGTCATGACCGTGCCATCGTGTCACTGGGGTGTGATGAAAACCGGCAAGCGAGGCAAGTTTCGAACGGTGTGATCGCTGAGCGATCTGAAAGCTCGAGACCTCGCAGAGCGACCGACCGTGATCGACCGTGACCGAACGGATCAGGTACCGGTGATGTAACGGCCCAGTTCGGTGCGGTTGGTGATGGCGAGCTTGGTGTAGATGCTGCGCAGATGGGCGTTGACGGTGCGCACCGAGAGATGCAGCGCTGCGGCAACCTCTTTGTCGGAGCGTCCGTTGGCCACCAGCGCCGCCACCTCTTGCTCACGGGCGGTGAGCACGTCGGCGGGCCGATGAGGGTCGATGAGGGTCGCGCCCAGGTTGATGTCCACCGCCAGCTCACGAGCCCGAGCTCCAGCAGCATTGGCGAGCATCTGACGACCTGCCGACGCGTGCGCGTGTGACGCTTGGGCAAAGGCATCACAGGCGAACCAGCGATACCCGAGATCCACGTAGCGCTCACCGCACCCGGCGAGTGCACGGCCGTCGCCGACGGCAGCGGCGTTGACGTGATCGACCATGGTCGGAGCGAGCTGCCCGCCCACATGCACTGCTGCCGCTCTCATAGTGGCGTCAACAACAATTGCGTGCCCGTTGCGCAACGCCAGATAGCCGGCCAGCAGTTCGGTGAACCACCACGACGCGTCGCTGGCCTGACGGCTGGCCACGAGAACATGTTCGAGCGAGAACGTCGGCCCACAGCAGGCGCGGGCGAGCGACTCGAGCGGTTGCGCAAAGGGCCAGCGGCTGGGGATGATCGCTTCGTTCGTCTCGTCCCCCAACAGCGATCGGGTGACGAGCAGCAACGGTCGAGCGAAGTCCCCCATCACTGGTTCGCAGGTCGGCGCGCCAGTTGCCGACTCCGAGAGCAGCTGAGCTGCAAGCGTGAGATCGCCGGCCAGCAGATGGGCGTATCCCAGTACGAACCCCCAACGCACACGAGCGGTGTGATCGCTGTCGTCGAGGGCGTCTTGATGGAAGGGCCGGGCGAACTCGATGGCCTCGCGCACGCGTCCTTGCGCGGCGAGCGCGCACGTGTGGTTGGAGACCTTGCGCACGTGGGCGAAGGGCATCAGCGTCGCGTCGATCGATCGGCGACCGCTCGCCTCGACAACCCGGGTTGACAAGGCAACGTCACCAGATCCGAACGGGGCAGTTCCCAAGACGGTCATCGCATAGGAGCGGGCGAACACGTCATCACTGACGGCCAACACCGACTCGGCCCGTTCGATGCACGTCAACGTACGACCAGCGAGCAACTCGGTGACGGCCAGCACGGCGTGACGCATCGGTTGCTCTGCAGGTGAGGTACGCCCGGACAGGAGCAGCTCTTCAGCCCCGTCCACGTCGCCGCACCCCCAACCTTGCGATGCCGCCAGCGTGCACAGGAGGAACTCGCGGTCGGGGGCATCGATCGGGCACGCGGCCAGTTGTGCCCGCAGAAGATCGATGGAGTCGCGGGCGCGCCCCTGCCGCGCCTGGCTCTGCGCAAGAAGAATTGACATCGATCGGTCGGCACCGGCCTCGATCGCCCTGAGCGCGAACTGCTCGCACACGACCATCTGACCGGCCTGCCAGGCGCGCGCCGCGGCCGCGCTCATGAGGCCGACATCATCGACCTGGCCGGCCGCTGTCCGCCACGATGCGAGGCGCAGCACATCCTCACCATTGGCCGAGGCGACCTCGGCAAGGGCGTCAGCAAGACGTGCATAGATGCGCTTGATCGCAGTGTGAGGGATGGCGGCTCGAACGACCTGCCCGTAGATCGGATGGATGAGACGCGCGACCGCGTTGTCGGGGTGTTCAGCGATCGACACCAGCTGCTGACGCTCGAGCGCTTCGCATCGCGCCGGGTCGAAGAGTCGATGGAGGATGTCGACCTCCAACGGTTCGCCGAGTGCCAGCGCCTCGAGGATCAAACGATCCTCAGCGCACAGAGCGGTGAGCCGGCTCTCGATGAGATCGTTGAGACGTGGGGCCACCACCGGCTCGGTGACCCATCGCAAGGTTCCTTGACACTCATCGAGCGCACCCGCGCCGACGTTGGAGATGACCAGCTCCCGCAGGAACAACACGTTGCCGAGGGTGAGCTCCCAGATGCGCGATTCGACCGACGGGTCGAGCGGGCATCCGACGACCGCTTCCACCAGCGCTTCGCTCTCACGACGCGACAGCGGCTGCAGTTCGATGCGCCGGGCGAGCTGGTCCTTCCACAACGCGGTGATGGGATCGGGTGCTGGCTGGCCGGAGGTGACGGTGATCGCCACCGACGCTGAACCGCTGGCGACCAACAGATGCACGAGCGCGCACGAGGCACTGTCGAGCAGGTGCGCGTCGTCGACGGTGATGAGGAGGCGCTTTTTCCCGGCATTGGCCCGCAGATGGTGGAGCGTCGAGCGGATGAGGGTCTCGTTGGAGACCTGACCGAGGTCGGGGAGCAGCGGAGCCACGGCGGCGAGGGGGATGTCGCTGCCGGCCCGAGTGCCGAACACCGATTCCACATGCCAGCCCGCGTCGCAGGCCCACGACGCGAGTTCTCGGCACAGGCGGGTCTTGCCGACCCCGGGTTGCCCGGCCAGCACCACGCTCCCGTTGGTGAGGAGATCCCGGCAGGCTTCGAATTCGACCTGTCGGGCGACGAGCGGCCAGCGGGCGGCCAACGCCTCGGTCGATCGATTCATCGCCACTTCCGACTCCGCCACGTCACGTTGGCGTCAGTATCGCAGTCGCCAGCGGGGTCATGACCAGCCGGAGCACGACGAATCGCGACCGAATCAGGACCCGACCGGCTCCGGGGCCCAGTGCACCCGTCTAGGCAATCGCTCGGCCGATGGGACACTCGGCTAGGCAATCGCTGCCGATGCGCTCGGTCCTCCTCGCAGCGCCATCGCCAGGTGGACGACGGGATGGAAGCCGTGATCGACGAGCTGCCCGTGGTCTACGCCCGAGCTCTGCGAATGGAGTCGGCCGGGTCCAGCACCAACTGCACGGGTCATTGCCGAGCAGGAGCCGGTCGGGCGCGCGCCGACACCCGCTGTCGGGCAGCCCTCAGCTGACCTTCCAGTCGACGCGACCGGGCTGGATGACGTAGGTGACCTTGGAGGTCACGGCCGGGTTGGTGAACTGCACCGAGACCTTGCGGTTCTTGCCGCCGGCGTCCTTCACCTTGTACGACCAACCGGGGTAGCTGATGGCGTCCACGAAGGTGAGGCTCTTGCCGGGCACGGAGTGCACGGTCACGCAACCGGCCTCGTAGTACTGGTCGCCGACGATGAAGTCGACCTGGTTGGTGATGTCGACGGAGCCGTCGGTGTAGGTGACGGTCTCGAGGTTGCAGCTGCCCACTTCACCGGTCGATGCCGACCCGAGGGATGGGCCGAAGGCGGCGGTGGTGATGGCGGCGGCGCCGACGAGGACACTGACGGCGGTACGAACTGGACGCACGATGAACTCCTGGGGGCACGTGTGGATGACCACCGTGGACCAGGGCCCGATCTCGTCAACGGCTACAAGCATCATCGGGAAGGTCGGGGGCAGCGTGGACCCCGACCTTGGTCGTAGTACCCCCGACTGGAGAGGCCCGCCTCCCCCTGGCCCGGTTCCTCGGTCCCCGCCTCCTCGGAAGTTTCGAAGGTTGTGATCGGTGAGCGATCTCAACCTTCGTGGCTTCGCGGCGGCGGGCCGGGCCGGGGGGTCCGCTCCAGAAAACATCACACCCCCTCTTCACACTGGTCCTCGTCGAGGTTGCCGGCGGCTCGGCCGGCCTCCTCGATGCGGGTCCGCCCTCACGGCGCACCCGGGTTCGACCCATCACACCAGTGCCAGGAGGCCCACATCACCAACACCGGCAACACACTCGCCCAGGTCAGCGACCTGGCACACACCATGTCGGGGGTCGTACAGCGTGACCCTCAGGCCATCGCCGAGTTCTATGCTGTGGCCACACCACACGTGCAGCGCATGGCCTGCGCCGCCCTCCGGAGCCTCGGGGTGCGGCCCGAGGCCGACCGGGTGCACGACATCGTCGGGAACGTTCTCGTGTACCTGGTCGAGCATGCCGCCGCATGGCGTCCCGAGGCGGGGGCCACCCCGTGGCTGTGGGCGCGGCGACGCATCCGGTCCGAGGCGGCTCGCAGCGTCGGGCAATTCGCCGAACCGCTCGATGAGTCCCACGAACTCGCCGAGACATCGACGTCAACTCCGGTTGACGATGTGGAGCCGTACTGGGTCATGGTGAAGGTCAGCAACACCAACCCGCGCGTCGCCGCGGTGTACGCCGCGCTGCAGGCCAATGTCTCCATCCGGGACATGCGCATCTGGCTACGGGTGTTGGACGAAACAGCGCTCGGTAACCCGTCGCCGTCCAACGTCGTGGCACTCGAGTTCGAGATGACGCCAGCCGCAGTGCGCAAGGTGTGCCAGCGGGTTCGGGAGAAGCTCCCCGATCTCGCTGGCCCCCCTGCCCCGGCGGTGGACGCCCCTGCGTCGGAGGTCGTAGACGTGTCGTGTTCCATGGCCCGGTGCTCTTGAGCCCCGGTCATGCCGTGTCACACCGACGGCGCACCTGGTGATGTCATCACGAACGTCGTGATGCGCCATCGAAAGGACCCACGTGGCCGACGACGCAACGCCCATCGTGCACCTCTACATCCTACTCGACCGCTCGGGATCCATGCAGTCCATGGTCGGTAGCGTTCTCGAAGGTTTCAACGGCCTGCTCGACAAGCAACTCGCCGACGGGCCCGATGCGCGTGTGACGTTGGTGCAGTTCGACAGCCACGATCCTCACGAGGTCATCGCCGATGGGGTTCCCATCGCCGAGATGGTGCCGCTCACGGTTCAGGTCTTCGAGCCTCGCGGTGGCACTCCCCTGCTCGATGCCACCGGCCGCATGATCGGGCGAGCGGCGGCGCATCGAGCAGGGCTACTGGAACAAGGCCATCCGGCCGAGCAGATCGTGATGGTCACCATCACCGATGGCGAGGAGAACCAGAGTCATGAGTTCAATCGCCAGCAGTTGGTCGAGCTGGTCACTGCCAAGACCGCCGAGGGCTGGTCGTTCGTGTACCTCGGCGCCGGCATCGACGCCTATAGCGATGCCGAAGCCCTGGGCTACGACCCGCGTTCGGTGCAGGCATGGGCACCCGATGCCACGGGGGCCGGTGAGGCGTTCGCCAGCTTGTCGCTGAAGACCCAGGACATGCGGCGCAAGGTCCGCGGCCGCGAACTCATCGACCAGGCCGACTTCTTCGAAGGCGACAAGCCGGCCGAGAGCGACCGACGCCGTCGAGGGAAGTAGGTCGTCCGGCCGGAGCCGCCACGATGGCGATCGCCTCACCCAGACGGGCGGTGTGAATGGTGCGTCGCCCGGCGGCCCATGTCGGTCGAACCGCCGACAACGACTTTTCGGAGTTTTGGTCAGGGTGACCAGAACTCCGAAAAGGCCGTTCCACGGTCGCACGCGATGGTCGAGCCCGGCAGGCAGGTGAGGTCGGGTCGAACCCCTCTCGGCACCGAACAGCCGAGAGGCGAGATCCACGACCCGGGAGGCTCAGCCCTTCTTGAACTGCTCCGCCGGGCGTCCGACGAACTCGTACAAGATGCCGTCGGGATCGGCGAGGAACGAGAGCCACATGTCGATCTGCGCGGCGACGTTCAGCGTGATGTTGATGGGGCCACGCACGAACTCGGTGCCGTTGGCCTTCATCGCCTCCGTGGCGGCGATGGTGTCGTACACGTGGAGGGCGCACCGGAACAGACCAGCGTGGTTGGGCGTCGGGTAGTGAGCGCCGTGCGACACGGGGTTGGTCCACTCGATGAGGATCACCTCGAAGGGCTCATCGGGAAGGCGCAGGCGCGCAGCCTTGCCCTCGCCGAGTCCGTCGTAACCGAGGAACGACGGGCTCTCGACGTCCACAGTGTCGATGAGGCTGAAGCCGAGGTTCTCGTACCACGGGATCGACTTCGAAAGGTCCGACACCGTGATGCGCAGATGGCGCGCCTGCGACGGGCCGGTGAGCGAGGCGTCTTCGATCAGCTCCAGCGTGACGCCGTTGGGATCGACGACCGTGGTCCAGATGTTGCCGAACGGGGACTCTTCGGTGGCGATCACCTTGGAGCCCGCCGCCATCAGCTTCACGAGGGTCGCATCGGCGCTGGGGACGGTGAAGCCGAACGACTTGATGCCGACCTCGAACACGTCGAGCGACGGGGTGCCGTAGGTGGCCGGGGAGATGTACTGCTGCACCTCGACCGAGGGGCTGACCCGAGGGCCGCGATGGTCGTACATGAACACCGTTGGGCTGTTGACCTCGTGATCGAAGCCGAGCAGGGTGTCCATGACCGGTTCGGCCGGGGTGCGCATGACCTCACGCAGACCGAGGGCCTCGGTGAGGAAGCTGACGGAGGCCTCGACGTCGTAGCAGACGTAGCAAACGTGCAGGAAGCGACGTGCTGGATGCGACATGTCGTTGTCGGTCATGAGGTCCCCCGGGAGATGGAATCGCTGGTATGAGCGATGATCGCAAACTAACCGGGTAGGTACGGCAAGCGAAAAGTGGCTGGTGAGGGGTGTGCGACCGCCGCTGCGGGGTACCTCTGACGGTGAGGAACCATCGTCGACGACGACTGGAGAGAGCCGATGACGTGGACAGCTGATCAGTGCTACCGGGAGGGGCTCGACTTCTTCACGGACCGGGTGCAAGCGATGGATGCGGACGATTGGAATCGTCCATCGCCGTGTGCCGGATGGCGGGCCGTCGATGTGCTCGGTCACATCGGTGCGGCCACGCAGTTCGGGACGCAGCTGCTGCAGGGAGCCAACCCCGGGTGGTCCCCGCCCTCGGGTGCGCCCGGTGATGCGGTGGAGGGCGATCCGACGGCGTGGTGGGACGGTCTCGTCGGGCCCGCCCGTGATGCACTCGAGGGCATCGACGTGTCGAAGGTGGTCGATTCCCCGGTCGGGAAGCGATCCATCGGTGAGGGTCTGAGCTTCCCGGCCATCGATCTGTTCGTGCACGGATGGGATCTGGCCCGCGCCGCGGGAGGTGATGTGGAGATCCCGGCCGAGGCGATCGAGTTCGCCCACAGGGTGTTCGACAACGTGCCGCCCGAGATGATGCGCAGCCCGAAGGTGTTCGCAACTGCAATTGACATCGGGCCCGAGGCCTCGGCGAGCGACGCGTTCCTCGCTTGGACGGGACGAGATCCTCGAGGCCAGTAGCGATCAGTGCGATGAGATGGGCGTGCGAGCAACGTCGATATCGATGCACAGAGTTCAGCGAGCAGGGAGAGGTGCCATGGTTGCCAAGAACACGATCTGCCTCTGGTACGACGGCGGAGCACTCGATGCCGCCCGCTTCTACGCCGAGACGTTTCCCGATACGACGGTGGGGGCTGTCACCAACGCGCCGAGCGATTTCCCCGACGGGAAGCAGGGCGATGTGATCACCGTTGAGTTCACGGTGATGGGCATCCCGTGCATTGGTCTCAATGGTGGGCCGGCGTTCACGCCCGATGAAGCGTTCTCGTTCCAGGTGGCCACCGACGATCAGGAAGAGACCGATCGCCTGTGGAATGCCATCGTCGGCAATGGTGGGCAGGAGAGCCAGTGCGGTTGGTGCAAAGACCGCTGGGGCATCTCGTGGCAGATCACGCCACGGGCGCTCATCGATGGCATGTCCGACCCCGACCCTGCCGTTGTGAAGCGGGTGTTCGACGCCATGATGACCATGGGCAAGATCGACGTCGCCACCATCGAGGCGGCTCGGAGGGGCTGATTCGCGGCGTTCCCTCGGGCGCTCGCTGGTCTTGGCGAGGCCGCGTCTCGCTCGAATCGCCAGACACACGGTTTTCGGGTATTGGTCATTGTGACCACAATCCCAAGAACGGTGACATCAGCATCGATGAGGTCGAGGCCAAGTTCGGCGACGTGCCGATGGTCCCGCCACCAGAGGACCGCATCCCGGCCGGGATCGTCGGGGTTGGGGTAGCGAAGGCCTGACCCACGCCCCCGGCGGCCTGCATCGGCCCCGGCACCGAAGTTTCGAAGGTTGTGCTCGCCCGGCGATCACAACCTTCGACGCCTCCAGCAAGAAGTCGATCGAGCAGCGAGTCGAACTGATCAACAACGCCGACGAAGGCCGCACGTAGCCGAGTGTTGGG
Source organism: Acidimicrobiia bacterium (assembly GCA_050246915.1). Lineage (GTDB taxonomy): Bacteria > Actinomycetota > Acidimicrobiia > Acidimicrobiales > Ilumatobacteraceae > JBFWVD01. Next base: position 12,951 of record JBFWVD010000048.1, read on the forward strand.
ACTGATGCACGAGGCCTCTAAATAACGGTTAACCTGTAACCGTTATTTACAACTCTTGGAAGGTGCGGTTGTGGCGACATTGATCACAAGCCGGTGGACGGCCTCGTTCCAGGGCATGAGCCGTCGCGACCGCCACGGGTGCGACTTCGACGCGTATCTCCCAGACCCTCTCGCCGGTTGGGCCCTTGCCCTCCCGGCCGATCTGGTCGCGGATCTCAGCGATGCCGAGGGAGCGATACGGAAGCTGAACTCGTCGGCCACGTCCCACGTGAGCTTCGAAGGCCTCGCCCGCTTCCTGTTGCGGGCCGAGTCGGTGGCGTCATCCAGAATCGAAGGACTCGACGCCGGCCTCCGCCGACTGATCGATGCAGAGCTCGTTGTGGCGCGACGGGGCGAAACGGCTGACCGCATCGCCGTCGAGGTCCTCGCCAACGTCGCAGCAATGGAAGCGGCGGTCGAACTGGGATCGTCGACGGAGGCCATCGCGCTCGATGATCTGCTCGACATCCACCGGATCTTGATGGACCAGTCACCGACACCTCACATCGGCGGGGTCATTCGGACCGTGCAGAACTGGATCGGCGGCAGCAGCTACAACCCATGCTCGGCGTCGTTCGTCCCTCCCCCGCCGGAGCACATCGACGCGTTGCTCGACGATCTCCTCACCTACGTGAATGGCGATGATCATCCGCCACTTGTGCAAGCAGCCATTGCCCACGCGCAGTTCGAGACCATCCATCCATTCGCCGACGGCAACGGCCGCACAGGCCGCGCCCTCATCCACGTGATCCTGCGGCGCCGCGGCCTCGCTCCGAGGTTCGTCCCACCCATCAGCCTTGTGCTGGCCACGTTGGCGCGCGACTACGTCGGCGGACTGACCGCCTTTCGGCACCTCGGCACACCCGACAGTCCCGAACGATCAGATGGCGCCAACGTGTGCCTCCGCACGTTCGCGACAGCGGCGAGCAGATCATGCAGCGACGCCCAGGCGTATGCAGCGCAGATCCGCACACTCGATGAAGCCTGGCGGGAAACGATCGGGAGAGTGCGCGCGAACTCAGCCGTGGACCGGTTGCTCGACCTGCTGCCCGGCGTCCCGGTGATCACCGTCGAGAGCGCGGCACGATTGATCGGACGATCGGAGATGCGTACCGGCGATGCCATCACACGGCTGCTCGAGGCGGGGGTGTTGCGTCAACGCAACATCGGCAAACAGCGCTACCGAGTGTTCGAAGCAACAGACGTGATCGAGCTCTTCACCGGTCTCGAGCGCGCCCTCGCCAGCCCAACCGGGGACACGACGGCCGCACCACCGACACGCCTCGTGCCGCGCAGGGCTCGACCAACTGGAGACTGAGGAAGGCCGCGAGCGCGACATCCCATGCGCAGGCGCGCACCAGCGAGTTCATCCCGCGATCGGACCCTCGGGAGAAGTTTCGAAGGTTGTGATCGCTGAGCGATCACAACCTTCGTCACTTCACGCGAGACCGAGTTCGCGGCGCAACGCCGCGGTGTCGTAGGTGATCGGCCCTCCGATCATGGCGGCGGGACCGGAGGCCAGATTGCCGAGTTGTTCGTCCTGCCTGTCGAACTCGGCGAGCAGGCGTTCGAGTTGTTCTCGACCAATGGGGTCGGCGGCCGCTTGCCGTGGGGTGAGCCCGCCGAGCGCCGGGATTTTGTCGACGAGCCATTGTGCCTGCGCCTGACGCGAGAGCTCGGCGTTGAGGTGCGCCATCACGGAGGCTTCGTCCGCGTCGCCGAGACCGTCGAGCGCGCTCTGGATGGCGTCGCGATCGAACATCGAGTCGATCATGCCCGGCCGATGCACGATGCGCGGCGGTTGCGTGAGCGCACCGGCCCACGCGCAGATCGCCACCGGATCGGCCTCAGCGCACAGATCGAGCACGGTTTGCTCGTGGCCGGTGCGGACGGGGAACACGCCACCGAGGATCTGATGCGACGCGCCGTCGGGAACGACGCGGGCGCAATAGCGCTCACCGACGCGCACCGAACGCGACGCGGTCCGCTCGCGCACGTCGACCACATCGCCGGTGGCAAGGTCGCGCAGGGTCATCGCGACGCCGGGTTGGACGGACACGACCTCGTGCACACTGCGATCGACCGTCAGCCATGCGGTGGCGAGCAGACGCTCGTCGTCGGGCAGCAAGTCCCCTCGTTCGCGCAGGAACCGTACGAACCGCCCGCCCTCGTGCAGCGCGGCGTCGAACAGAATCGGGTCGGCGAACGCTTGGGCGAACCGCATCTGCGTGTGATCGTCGTCGCCGCCGAGCACCTCGGATGCGTCAGCGCCAGGGTCGCCCGTCACCCACGCGACAGCCAGATCGGTCACGAGGGCACGTGTCTCGCCGATGGTGTGCTCGAGCCAGAGCGTCGCCTTGCGGGACAGCCACGCGACCCGATCTGGTAGAGCCGGCAACTCGCTGAGGGTTTGATGGCATTGCTTGAACTTGCGGCCCGAGCCGCACCAGCACGGGTCATTGCGACCGATTCTGGTACGACCCGCAGTGGGGTTGAGGAACGGTTCGATCGTGCTGGCGGCCGGGGGCCGGTGTTCCAGTTCTCGCCACCATCGCATCGCCCCGCGGGCGTCGCCGCGGTCGAAGCAATACCAACCCATCCGCTCGACGATCGGGCCGAGCCGGGGCTGAGCCTCGACGGCACGAGCGAGGTGCTCGGCGGCGATGAGCGGCCGACCGCATCGCTCGTGCAACACGCACGCCAGATACTGCGCGGTTGCCACCTCGCGTGGGCGGCGGGCGATCGCCGTGGCGCGTTCGACGAGTTCGAACACACGACCGGGCGACGCAACGGTTTCGCGTAGGAACTCGTCTTCGGGCGCCAGCAGCTCGGGAATGAGAACGTCGACGAGCACGTCGAGTGTCTCGGGTTCGGCGCAGTCGCTGAGCGAGGTGCGGAGGTCGTCGATCGACGCGTCCGGATCATCGAGCAGTTCCATGGCCCGGCCGAGTACCTCGCGCCAGCGACGCTCAGGCACGAGGTCCATGACCTGATTGAACCGCCGGATGTGCAACTCTCGTCGCCACACCGACGCCTCGTGGGCAACCTGGTTCCCGTCCAGTTCGAGCCCGGCTGCGTCACACCAGTCCGACAGTGGTGGCAGCGGTGTGGTGAACCAGTCGGGGTGATGGTGACACAGCCACGCGACGAGATCCTCGGTGCTGACCGCCAGACCGTGCTCGAACTGCTCGGAGTCGTACGCTGCTCGCAGTGCGGTCGCGAGTTCATCGGTCATCATCGGGGCGCCGGCGATGACGTCGATCGTGATGACCGCTTCGACCGGCTCATCGCCGACCGGCGGATCGAAGGTGGCCGAGACGGCGAGGAGATCACCGGGCTGGAAGGCATCGAGCCAGCCACTCGGCCCGCTCCACGCCAAATGACCGCGCTCGACCGAGAACTGTTCGATCTCGGTTCCGTCGGCCAGGCGGACGGTGTCGAACCGCTCGTACGCTGCGAGGTCGACCGAGACCGTGAGCACCTCGAGTTCGCGCTCGGCGTCGTTGAACTGATGGGTGAACGTGCGACCGGCGATCGTGTCGTGGAACACAAGCGTCACATCGCCGGCCAGCCAGTGCAGCGGCCCGTCGATGAGGCGGTCGAGCACACGGTTGATCATCGCTTCGACGATGCGTCTGCTGCCCGCCGAACCGAGCATGGCGATCGCTCGCTCGACATGGTCGTCGACCGTGATCCCCGGCTCGGACCGAGCCGTCGCGACCAGCGCGGCAGCGATCCGCTCGGCGCTGGGCAGCGGCAAGGCGTCGAGCGCAGCGATCAGGCGAACCGGGTCAGGCGCCCGCTCCTGCTCCTGCGAGAGCGAGTCGAAGATGTTCTCGGAGATGACCATCGCCAACTGTCCGAGGACCGCGTCGCGATCGAGTCCTGCGTCGCGCATGCGCACAACGGCCTGCCACGCTTCCGGCGGATCGTCGTCCAAGATCTGGCGCACCGCAACGCTGCGCACCGCTGCGCGGGCACCGTCGCGAGCCGCGCCAGCAGGCATCGGAAGGTATCGCTCGACGAACGCCAGCACATCGGATTCGTCGTCGAAGTCGTAGTCGCCCAGGTCGACGAGCGCCTCCTCACCGAACAGGTACACCAGCCGTTCACGATCACGCTGCACGCAGTCGACCGTAGTGGCTCGGTCGTGGGTGACCGATGCGGCTCGCCTCCCCGACATGCTCGCCCCGATGGGATGTGCGGCACAGGTTCGTTGTCGCGATCGAGCCTCGCACCCAGGAGTGACTTTTCAGAGATTTGGTCACTCTGACCAATACCCCAAATGCGGTCGGGTGTGGATGCGGGGACCGCGAGGGGCGTAGCGAGAGGCCGTGGCCGAGCACCGCCACGCCGGGGAAACCTTCGAAGGACAAGATCGTTGAGCGATCACAGCCTTCGAAACTTCGCGCCGAGCGAGCAGAAAGAGAGCACGTTCACGTCGTTTGAACGGCGTCGCACGTAGCCCAGCCGCATTCCTCGGGCATCGTGCGGCTCGGGTTCCGTTGACCCCAGAGCGGCGCGTTGTTCCGGAACTCCACTTGTTCCGGTTGATCCGGATCCGATAGCTTCACGGAACAAACGTGAAGATGAGGAGCTCGTCCATGGCAACCGCACGACCAACCGAGGCACGCCTGCTTCGCCAGGCCGTGCGTGATGTCGAACAGACGCTTCCGACCGGTTGGACCGTTCGGACGCTCGACGAGCCTCTGGGCCGCGGCGCGCCCGACCTGATCGCTGTGGTCAGGGGCCCTGACGGCTCCGAGACATCGCTCATGGTCGAGGCGAAGCGCTCGCTGCTCCCCCGCGATGCGGGTGCTGCCGTGCGCCAACTCCGCGACTACGCCGAGCAATCGGGCCAGAGCGGAGCTGTCCTGCTCGTAGTCGCCCCCTACCTCAGCGAAATGACCCGCGAACAGATTGCTGGTCTCGACGCGAGCTTCATCGACGGCACCGGCAACATGCTGGTGAGGGCACAGCGCCCAGCGCTGTTCATCAAACAGAGCGGCGCCAGCAAGGACCCATGGCCGTCTGACGAGGCGTTGCGGTCGCTCAAAGGTCGCGGCACCGGCCGTGCTCTTCGAGCACTGCTCGACTTCGAGCCGCCCTACAGCGTGCGCGACCTGGCGGCGAGCGCCGGCGTGCCGCTCGGCTCGTTGTCACGAGCGGTCGACCTGCTCGATCGAGAGGGCCTGATCACCAAGGACAAGCGCGGTCCCATCGTCGATCTCGACTGGGAAGGTGTCATTCGTCGTTGGGCAAAGGACTACGACGTCGCGGTGACCAACCAGGTCAGCACCTTCCTCGATCCGAGGGGGCTGAGCTCGATGTCAACCAAACTTGGCAAGCTCAAGCGCGGGTACGCGGCAACCGGTGCCTTCGCAGCTCAGCGCTTCTCCCCCATCGCGCCAGCACGGCTGGCCACGCTCTACGTGGATGACGTCGACGAATGGGCCGACCGACTCGGCCTTCGGTCGGCTGACAGCGGTGCGAACGTGTGGCTTCTCGAGCCCTATGACGACGTCGTGTTCGACCGTACGGCAACCAGGGACGGCATCGTCTGTGTGAGCCCCACGCAGCTCGCTGTCGACCTCCTCACCGGCCCCGGCCGAGATCCGTCGGAAGGTGACGAGCTCCTCGCCTGGATGAAGGGAAACCGGCGTGCCTGGCGATGGCGAGCCCGATGATCTGTACGTGAGGGCCAGAGCAGCGTTGCTCGACACCACAGAGGCGTTGGCACCGCATCTCGGCTGCATCGTGTTGGTCGGGGCCCAGGCCATCTATCTGCACACCGGCGCTGCCGATCTGGCCGTCGCCGAGTTCACCACCGACGCCGACTTCAGCGTCGAGCCCGCGCTGCTGAGCGACGAGCCTCTGATCGGAGAACTGCTCGAAGAGCACGGATTCACGACACGAGAGCATCCCGGTGGTTGGCGCAGCGCCAGCGGCATCTACGTCGACATCATGGTGCCCGAGGCACTCGCTGGGCGCGGGACGCGTGGCGCAGATCTCGGCACCCACGGGCGTCGGGCGGCGCGGCGAGCGCTCGGTCTGGAAGGCGCACTCATCGACCGTGAGCAACGCACGATCGGGGCGCTCGATCCGAGCGACGATCGCACAGTGACGATGAATGTTGCTGGGCCTGGGGCTCTCATCGTGGCCAAGGCTCACAAGCTCTGGGAACGCACAACCCATGACGACCGGATTCGCGACAAAGACGCACTCGACGTCTACCGGCTGTTGCAAGCCATCGAAACCGCTGACCTCGCAACGCGTCTCGCCCGGCTCCGTGATTCGCAAGAAGCTGGGGAGGTGACCAGCGCGGCAATCGAACACCTGCAGGTGATGTTCGGGAGTCCTGCGGGTACGGGCGTAGCGCTGGCAGTGCGAGCGACACGGTCGCTCGTCGACCCCGACGAACTCACCGCAATCCTGGTGACGCTGACCAACGACTTGATGGCTGCATTGTGAGTGCATCGCCTGGTCCGCCGAGAAGTTCCGAAGGAAGGAGTCGCCCAGCGATCACAGGGCTCGAAACTTCTCGACGGGCGGGTACTCCGCCCCTACCTTGACCGAAGGTGCGAGTAGAGGGCAGCGGATGACCAGGGGATCGAGCGACGAGGCGGGCGGGCAACCAGACCTGTGGTCCGTGCTCCCCGCCGGGCTCGAGGTCACGACCACCGACGCCAACCCACAATGGCCCGAGCACACGAGGTTCCCCCTCAACCTGCGGGGCCGCACCGTGCGTTCTGTCGTGTGGGACGACCTCGCCGGGTCCCCCAACCCGCTCATAGTGACCGGTTACGCATCGCTGGGCACCCTCATCGAGTTCTGCGGCACGGCACACGAGCCAGGCGGCGACGAGCGACACACACGTCTGCTGTTCGGGTCCGAGCCCTTCGCCACCGACAAGCGGGACTTCACCTCACGAGGGGCCGAGTTCCCCGCCGAGGTCGAGCGCTACTGGCTCACCGAGCACCGGGTGTCCATACGGCTCAGCGCCCAACTCATCGCAATGATCGAGGGGCTGCGGAGCAGGCGAATCGAGGCGCGCTACCTCGGGGGACGCAAGCAACTGCACGCCAAGATCTACGTGGGCGACAAGGCCGCCACGCTGGGGTCGAGCAACTTCACCCGCTCGGGCCTCAACGATCAGCACGAGGGCAACGCCCGGTTCGAGAAGGGCAAGGACCCCACACGCTTTCGTGACACGGTGCAGATCGCCGAGAACTTCTGGGCCCAAGGCATCAGCTACAACGACGAGCTCATCAAACTGTTGCACGCCATGCTGCAACTCCTGAGCTGGCAAGAGACGCTGGCGAGGGCATGCGCCGAGCTCCTCGAAGGCGAGTGGGCCGAGCGCTATCTGGCCGGGCTGAACATGAGCGGACCGATGCCATTGTGGCCCTCGCAGCGTCTTGGCATCGCGCAGGCGTTGTGGGTCATCGACAATTGCGGCAGCGTGCTGGTGGCTGATGCCACCGGGTCCGGCAAGACCAAGATGGGCGCCAGCTTGGTGAAAGCGGTGCGGGACAAGCTGTGGTCGAGCGGCCGGGCTCGCAACGACCTGGTGATGTTGGTGTCTCCGCCGAGCGTCGAGACGAACTGGCAGAACGAGGCGTTCCGGTGCGGGCTCAACCTGGCCACGTTGTCATCGGGCAAGGTCAGCCGCGTCAACGTCGGCACTCGTCAACATCAATTGCAACGGGCTCAGATCTTGGCAGTGGATGAGGCGCACAACTACCTGAATCGTGAGTCACAACGCACCACGGCACTTCGCGACAACCGGGCCGATTCGGTAGTGCTGTTCACGGCAACGCCCATCAACCGGCACGCCCGAGATCTGGTGAGCCTGGTAAACCTGCTCGGCCCCGACAACATGGAGACCGAGACCCTCAACGTGCTCGAGCGTCTGGGGAAGATGTCGGGGGGACAACACGACGTGCTGGGCGCCGACGACATGGAGGTGCTGCGCCAACAGATCCGCCAGTTCACGGTGCGGCGGACCAAACAGCAGTTGAACGAACTGGTGGACCGCGATCCCGAGGCCTATCGCAGCGTGGACGACACGACGTGCCGCTACCCGACCCATGTGGCCCACGTCTACGACACAGGCGAGTCCCGAAGCGATCGGGAGGCGGCCGACACCATCCGATCGTTGGCGGCCACGCTCACCGGCATCGGCCGGTTGGAGTCGACGTTGGTGATGCCGGCGGCGTTCGCGCATCAAGGCATCGACGACGCTACGTATCTGAGTTGGCGGTTGACCTCCAGCGCCGCGCTGGCCGCCCATCAGGTGATGGCGTGCTTGCGCTCGTCACGAGCGGCGTTGCACGAGCATCTGTACGGCACCGAGGCCGCGGCGGCGAGATATGAACTCGGCGGTATCGCCAAGAACCCCACCGGGGCGGTCGTCGCCAAGCTGGAGGAGCGAGCGGTGAGTGGACCGCCTGCCAGTCGCCTCACGTGCGAACTGCCGGCGTGGCTGACCGATGCCGACGCGTTCGCCGTCGAGTGCCATGCGGAGGCCGAGCGCTATCGAGCCATCGGCCGGGCGCTGGAGCAGATCTCCGATGCGCGCGAGGTGGCCAAGGCGCGGCATGTGGCGCTGGTGGCCAAGAGCCAGCATCGTGTGCTGGCATTCGATCAGCGACCTATCTCGCTGGTGGCCATCGAGCATCACCTCACGCAGCGCACCGACACCCGCGTGGTCGTGGCTCATGGTGGTGCGACGAGTGAACGGGCCGATGTGCTCAGCGCCATGGCGAGGTCCTCCAAGGAGCGGTGCATCGCGTTGTGCAGCGATGCCATGTCGGAGTCCATCAACCTGCAGGGCGCGTCGGTGGTGGTGCATCTGGACTTGCCGACCACGGTGCGCATCGCCGAGCAACGAGTGGGACGGGTGGACCGGATGGACAGCCCGCACAGTGCCATCACCATCTGGTGGCCGCAGGATGGACCGTCGTTCACCACGACGGCGACGGAGAAGTTGGCCGATCGGCTCGAGATGGTGGAGCAGTTGTTGGGGGCCAACGTGTTCCTGCCCGCGGAACTGAAGGCGGGCACGGTGAAGGCCGGCGCGGTGAGTGGCCCGGCGGTGAAGGTGTCCGACTTGATCGCCGAGTCCGAGACGGCAGCACCGTGGGACGGCATCGGGGATGCGTTCGAACCGGTGCGCCAGATCGTCGACGGGGACAAGGCGTTGCTGTTCGGCGATGTGTATGAGCACGCGGTGATGGACATGCACGCCGAGCGGGCCAACTGGCGCAGGGGGCACGGGCGGGCCACCAGCACGCGCATCAGCTTCGTGGAGTCGGCGAGCACGTGGGCGTTCTTCTCAATGTGCGGATCGGACTCGGGGGCACCGCGTTGGGTGTTCCTCGATGGGCGACGCCGCATGGTCACCGGTCTCGATCACGTGGCGAGTGAGTTGCGGCGCCGATTGGGGGATGGCACTGTGACCGCAGCGTTCGACCAGCACGCGTCAAGTGCGCTTGACATGTTCGTGGCACGTTTGCTGGAGGCCGAGTTGGCGCTCCTGCCTCGGCGCAAGCAACGCCTCATCGATCAGATGCGCGTCGTGGTGGAGCACTATCGTCGCTCCGCGGCGAGGGTGGGCAACGACGTGCTGGCGCAACGCTGGCGGTCCATCGCCGACGCGGCGACAGTGACGGCGGGTGTGATGCACGCTGACCTGAGCGACGTGGCCGACCGCTGGCACGACCTGATCTGGCCGATGTACACCGAGGCGTTCAGCAACTACCGCAAGGCTCGGCCGTTCACGCTGGACCTCATCACCAAGGACCTGATGGCCAAGCCGCTCAACCTCGATGAGGTGGAAGCCAAGTTCGGCGACGTCCCCATGGTCCCGCCACCCGAGGAGAGGATTTCGGCGGGGATCGTTGGGGTCGTGGCCTCCGTGACCTGATCCGCTCCCCGCGCGGCGGATCGGGTGCTCCACCCTCAGAACGCCCCGAATGCGTCGAACGTGAACTACATCGACAACGCCACCGTGCCCAACCTCACGTTCACGAAGACCGATGCCGCAGGCCGGGTGTGCATCAAGACGATGACTCCTACACACCCCTTGGGGACGCCGTCCTCTCGCTGTCGGATGGCAGTATCGATGGTAGATTGCCCACCATGATCACTACCATCGATGCAGCGGGACGGATCGTCATCCCCAAAGCGCTCCGTGAGAAGGCGGGCTTGTTGCCGGGTATCAAGCTCGTCGTGGAGGCCGACGCAACTGGTGTTCACATCGAACCGGCGTCGGGCTCGGGCACCGGGCGCGACGGACGCTTCGTCGTCATCCCCGCTTCGGGCGCGCAGATCAATGACGATCTCGTCGATCGTCTGAGGCGCGGCGACCAGCGTTGAGTCGCACGAAGCAGGCAAGTCCCAAGGTCTTGCTCGACACGAGCGTGGCGGTGGCGCTGTGCGTCGCTGATCACGTGGGGCACAGCGCCGCCATCGAGGCCGTAGGGCTGCGTCCCATCGGTCTACCCGGGCACGCGTGGTTCGAGACGTTCTCCGTACTGACTCGACTCCCAGCGCCCCAGCGTCGCACCCCATCCGAGGTCATCGACATGATGAACGCCAACTTCCCGTCGCGGGTCTTTGCGTCCGAGTCAGCCCAACAGCGATTGATCGAAGAGCTGCGCAGCATCGGCATCGCCGGCGGCGCGATCTACGACGCACTCGTGGCGCTCGGAGCGCGACAAGCGGGGCTGCCACTCCTCAGCGCCGACCGCCGGGCCATTGCGACGTACGCGCTGCTCGACGTGGAGGTCGAGTTGGTCGACTACTGATCGACTCCGACTCACCAATGCGCAAACGGTCATCAGCCGTCGTGCGTTGCGACGTCGGCCAACATGAAGTCGACCAGCACTCCAGAGTGATCGCTGAGGCGCACGCCAGCCTCCGACTCCTTCTCCCACGCCTCGACACGAGAAGCGATCGAGACGCGATCGGGGAAGGACGCGCACACGTGATCGATAGGTGGATGGGCCAGTCCCTCGAACCGGAACTCGTCGGAGTTCGTGTAGCAAACGAGCGAACTCGCGGCGAGCGCGTCGCGCAAGAGGGCTCGGCCCGCCTTGTAGCCGTAGTAGTGCGGCCCACCGAGGTTGTGGTTGAGATCGCCGGCAACGACGAACGTCGCGCTTGGGTAGCGCGTCCGCAGTTCACGCCACTCAGCGCCTTGCAGCGGGACGATGCGAGCGAACTCCTCCCAGTTCCGCTTGGGGACAGCGGGGTCGGGCCCTTGATCTGTGTGCCAGGGCAGCACCGTCCCGAACATCACGATCTCCCCGAGAGCGCCGCCATCGAGGCGAGCGCACACCGTGCGATGCGGGTCGACGGTGTCGATCTGTTCGATCACCGGGAAGCGGGACATGATCGTGGTCCATCGACCACCAGCCTTGGCGGTCGATCGCTGCAGCGACCTGACGACAGCGTGGGTGTCGACGAGGTCGAGATCGTCATGGGTCTCGGTGAGCACCCAGATGTCCGCGTCCTTCTCCACCAACAGTTCGCGACGCAGTCGGTTCTTGTCGACACCGGCCCCGTACTGGACGTTCCAGGTTCCAATTCGGAGGTGCTGGTGCTGGTTGATCATGGGGCTTCCCGGACTTCACCTTCCCACACGCCGAGGAGTCGGCCTGGCAACCCACACCACAAGCGCGACCGTCGGTCGCCGAGGGACAGCGTCACAGCGGCGACGTACCTACCGGGAGAGGAGGGTGGATGGGAAGGATTCACTACGCCATGTGCAGCTGCGGAGACGCAACCGAGCGCGTGTTCCTGGGCATCGGATTGAGCGGCGACATGGCGACCGTTGCCGGATTGTGCTCGGGCTGCAAAACGATCCAACCGATCTCTGTTCTCGACGACAGAGCGCCCTGCCGGCAGTGTGACGGCGAGGTCATCCCGTACTGGGCACCAGGCATGCACGACCCGGAGCTGAACCAACACATCGTCGTGGACCAGCAACTCCGAAGCTCGCTCCGCGGTACGACCAAGGTCTTCGACTGCTTCCAGAAGGCAATGCAGCTCGAGGCATCGCTGAGCGTCGAACGTGGCTTGCGCTGCCCGGCGTGCGGTCAGCTGACGATGGACCTGGCGGGCATCGGGCACTGGGACTGAGCGGTGCTCACCCGCAATCCCGTGGAACAGCGCGGCGGGTTGGTGAAGAATCGCTAGCGAAGATCCTGACGAGCGACAGATCGGAACGGGCGAGCGATGAACCTGGCGGGCTGGGACGTACCGACGTGGGTCCTCGATTGGACCGGCTCCACCTTGGTTGTCATCTCGCTCGTGTATCTGTTCGGCAAGCGCATCGGGTACTGGCACTTCTCGAACGCGTCCCTGGTCCCCTACTTCGCACTCTTCGTGTCGACTCGGGAGTTCATGTTGGCCGGGCTGCAGGCGAGCTACCTGATCTTCGGTATCCATGGCCTCGCCCTCTGGAAGCTCGAACACCGCAGGGACCAGGGCGTCGGCCACTTCAATGAACGGGCCTGGTATCACGCCGGTTGGATCCTGAGCCTGATGATCTTCGGGTACACGATCGTCGTCACCGACTTCATCGATGGGTGGACGTGGATGCAGTTCACGATCGTGTCCCTGTCCCTTCTCGCCAACTGGGCCACCACCCGCAAGTGGACGTGGAGTTGGCCGGTCTGGCTCGTCGTCAACACCATGCAGGCCGTCTACTTCTGGCATCTGCAGTTGCCCGGTCAATTCCTGTTGCAGTTCGTGCTGTTCGCCATGTCGGTCCATGGATGGCGCCTGTGGCGAAACGCAGACCGCACTCGTGGGGAGATGGCACATGCCGTTGCATGACCATGCCCTCGTCGTCGGGAAATTCGCGCCGCTGCATGCGGGCCACCAGGTGCTCATCGACGCGGCAATGGCCGGCGCGCGGGAGGTGACCGTGGTCGTCTGGTCGAATCCGGACTTTCCCGACATGCCCAATCATGTGCGTGCCGCGTGGGTCCGGGAGCTGTACCCGCAGGCTCGCGTGCTTGTCGCCGACGATGGCCCACCGAACGACTCCGACGGCATCGTGCATTGGCGATACGTCGCTGGTCTCCTTGCGGCACATGGTCTGTCGCCCGACGTCGTGTACGCCAGCGAAGCGTACGGGCCGTCGTTCGCCAAGCATCTCGGCGTCGCTCACATCGAGGTCGACGCCGGACGAGTGCAACGACCAGTGTCCGGCACCGACATACGCGCCGACGTGCACGCCCATCGTGACGATCTCCACCCGCGTGTGTACCGCCACTTCGTCGAGAAGGTGGCGTTCCTCGGTGCCGAGTCCACCGGCAAGTCGACGCTCGCTGAACGCATGGCCAACGAGCTCGGCACCGTGCACGTGAGTGAGTACGGGCGCGTTCACTACGACGAGCGCGGCGGACAACTCGACCTCGACGACTACGTGATCATCGCTCGCCGTCATCGCGAACTCGAGGACGACGCCGCGCTGCGGGCCAACCGCTACCTCTTCGTGGACACGAACGCCATCACCACCATGTTCTTCAGCCACTACTACAACCGAGAGAGCCTCCCCGAGCTCCGGGCACTGGCCGATGAATGTCGGAGCCGCTATCGGCACGTGATCGTGTGCGACGACGACATCCCATTCGAGCAGGACGGCTGGCGGGACAACGAGGTCTGGCGAGCCCGCATGCACGGCATGGTCCTCCACGACCTCGTGGTGAGAGGCATCCCGTACAACGTTGTTCACGGTTCGCTTGACCAGCGGGTCGCACAGGTCAAGGCGATCCTGGAGGGAGAACTGGCCGAGGAGCGCCCTGCGACTCCGTCGATCGGGCCGGTGCGCTAACTGCGCTACCAGCGCCGCTAGACCACAGCTCGGCAAGATGACCCTAGGCATGGGAGTGGCGCAGAGCCCGGCCGCGAAGAGCACAACCGTCCAAGGTCTAGCGACGTCTTGAATTGCACTCGCTGCGACTCGGTTGGTGCTTGACGTTGCGCTTGCACAAGGGTCGTCCACGTCCTCGAGTTCGTGAACCGTTCACAAGACACCAGGCCGATGCCGTATCGCGTCGCCACCTCAGCAACGCCCTCGAGTCGAGCTTTCTCGGCAGCATCGAACATCACCCATCCAAAGTCCGCTCCAGCGCTTTGCTCAAGTGCTTGATGGACGGACCTCAGGTCGAGGCCGCCAAGCCGCTCGACCTCGACCGAGTGCACGAGCGGTGGGTCGGACTTGCTCCGCCGACGCAGGGGATGAGTCTGAAAGACGACATCCGGCATCGACCAAACACGGTGGCCCCTACGCGACGCCACGACCTCAGCGCACACGAAGCGGAGCTTCTGACTTTCGACCCATACGCGAACAGCACCGACGACTGCGTCATAGGCCGCTGCCTCTGCGTGAGCGCCGAAGAACTGGACACCACCTCTCACTTTCATGATGGCAAGGTCCTTCTCCCCCATCGCATCTTCGAGCACCCGCTCGAACTTCTCGGCTGACCAGCCGAGTTCCGTCTGAAGCGTGGCCGGCCTTGCCCGATAGGCGCCACCGCGATCGACCAACGCACGCCGAAGCTTGTCCACATCTCGTTGTCCGCCCACCGCGACCCGCCCTTCGTCCGGCGAGGAGCCTAGACGGGCCGGCCAGCCCACATGACGGCTCACGACCTGGTCGTAGCCCCCAGCGACGGCTATGTCACAGAGTCCCAGCACCTTCATGCTGTCGAGGACAAATTGCAAAGGTCCCCTGGCAACAAACCCCCGGCAGAGTTACCTTCGGAGGAAGCGACACGCGGCGTCGCTAGGGCAGAAAGAACGGGCGCATGGGCAAATCGAAGTCATTCAGGTTCGATGGTGGTGCGGGCACCTACCTCGGCACAGCGATCTTGGCGTTCCTCATCACGCTGCTCACGCTCGGGATCGCCCTCCCGTTCGCCGTCGTTCTGCGCCAACGCTGGCGGGCGAAGCACACGTACATCAACGGCCAGAGACTCGTGTTTGTCGGGACGGGTCTGAGCCTATTCGGCAACTGGCTCAAGTGGCTGTTGCTCATCATCGTGACACTTGGGGTCTATTCGTTCTGGGTCGTTCCCCGCATCACGAAGTGGATCATCGAGAACACCGACTTCGACAGCACATACAGGCCGGTTGGGGTGCAACCACCCAACGCCGTGGCCAGCCTCGCGTCACCACCGTCGCCGTTCGGTCCACCGCCGAGCTCCCTGCTCGGCAACTAGGACCAACGTCGCCGATCACTCACCCGGGCCGACACACTCATGTCAACAACTCTCACCCTTGAGCCCCAAGCAGTTGAACGCGGCATTCGAGCCAAGCTCGAAGTCGTCGAGCTGATCTGTGAGGCGGAGCTGAGCGACGACGAACTACAAGTCGCCGAGAGCCTGTGCCGCAAGCACTTCACTTTCGGCACTGCAGATCGCCTGGCAAATGCCTATCCGGCGACGCTGTGCGCCTACGTCGCCATCATGGGCGCCGCGCGCTACGACCCTCCCGCTCTCTGGCCGCAACTCGGTGTCGAAGGGAACTCGAGCCCCGTAGGCCAAGCATTCCTCAAAGCGTTGCGATCACTTGGTCTCGACGACTTTCAGGACATGGTCCGACGAGAGAACGCCCGCGTGTACCTCGCCCCAATTCTCATTCACGGCGGTATCCCGTCGAGTGCGGCACACCGCATCGTCGAGCGCGTCGATGAAGACCTGCGACGCGGTTTGATCGACGGCGCCGATGAAGTGCGCCGCATCCAACGTGACCCGGACGCCATCAGCAAGCTCACTCGCCCTGTCGTTCGGCTGTTCAAATACGTACCCGAGTTCGGCGCCGACCTCATCGAGTCGGTGATCGACATTCTCACCGGCGAGGACACGGCGGCCAGCGGACGCCGCCTCCCACACCATCTACAAGAAGCCCTGCGCGGCGCCGAATCCCGCAAACAACGCGGGTTGACGCGTCTCAAGCTTCCATTCGTTCAGATCGAGCCTTGGCTGCCGACCGGACCGGAGATTGTTGTTCCTCCCGGTGCGGGCTCATGGACGGTCACCTTGGGGAACTCGACGTACGTGGTCGGCGAGCGTCTCACCGCCGCATTGCACAACGCGCCCCGGGCAACGGCGAGCAGCGGTGGTCGCCTTGTCCGCCTGTGGTCTGACCCCACGGTTCTCTGGTTCACCGAGAACGGCCGACTCGTTAACCCGGGTGCGCCCCTCCCGACCTACCCGATTGTCCTCATCGAGCACGGCTGGCACATTCACGTCAATGGGCATCAGCCCGAGATCATCGAGGAGGGGCCCGCGCTAGGTGGCACCTGGCAACGACATCGATTGGTCACGCTCGATCTAAGCCCCGGCGGCTCTATTGAGATTGTCGACCCCGACGGTTCCGCCACGAAGATCACGACACCAATCCGCCCGGCAGCTCCAGCGCTGAACGGAGTTGTGGTGCCATGGGTCAGCGGTCCCGGTGGACGTCCCGTATTCCGTACGGCCCCAGAGCTCACGATCAATACTGGAGCACCGACTCCAATGGTCTGGTTCAGACCGATCGGTCACGCAACGATCGCCAAACGGCTCCGCCGGGGCGCGCACGGCCGAATCGACCTTGCAGGGATCGTGGGCGACGACGCAGTCGCAGGTGACGTCGAGGTACGCGACGCTGCTGGCAAGCGAATCACATTGCCGCTCGCCGTGGTCCCCGGTATTCGCCTCGATGGACTCCCCGAATTCATGCTGGCCGACGAGTCGTGCGCTGTTCGGCTCACCACAAGGGTGACCACCGCCGATATCACGATCCCCGCGTTGGTCGAGACACTCACGGTGAGCTCAGTTGCGCCGTTCGATCTAGAGCTTGAGGTCCCCAGAGTCACGTGGACGCTGCGGAGCCAGGCCCCGACGCGCGTCGCCCCTTCGAGCTCAGTCATTCACATCACGGCGAAGGACTTGGCACGCGACGGCACATACCTGGTGATACGAGGAGCTGGCGCGAACCTGTCGGCCCTTGTTCTCGAAGCTGATGGCAAGACTCTCCAGCGTGTTGCATTGAGTTCGCGGCTCACAAGCGGTGACAACTCAGCGGTGAGCCTTGCTCCGTTCTCAGACACCCTCACTCACCACTCGAGCGAGCGCCTGTCCCTATTGGTGGAGATCGGCTCAGCGGTCCTTCGAGTGGCAGACACGGGGCAGGGCAGTGCGGGCACCCTGCCGGTTCCCTCCCACGTTGCGCTCCCTGAGGACCGCGTCAAGGCGCTGGCGCAACGATTCAGCGGCCTCGATGAGGCAAGCCGGGTGGTCGAGTACCTCGCTCTCCTCGGCGAGCTTTCCCAACGCAGGGCAACAAGGGGCGTCGATGCGGTGATCACCGCTGGTCTCGCGGGAATCAATGGGCTCGAAGAGCTTGCGAATAGTCAGTGGCAAACACGCGGGATTCGCTACCGGGACTACTCGGGCAAGCTCGAGCAGAACATCCTCAAGTGGCACAAACGCGTGCATCAGCGAGTCCGCAAGATGCACCAGAGTGACCGAAACAGCTTGGTGCTCTGGACCCTCGGGCGTTGGTTCCCGGGCCAAGACGACCTCGACGGCTGGACCTTTCGGAATGTCTGGACAGCTGTGCTGGGCGGGCGAACCGACCCGAAGCTCGAGGATCGCTATCCGTGCCTCTTGCTCTACGAGGCGCTCCACATCTGCGGTGGGGGCGCCGACGAGGCTGGCGTCTTCGCCTCCGCGTTGGATTTCGGCAGAGCCGATCTCATCGAGCTCATCGCTGTGTTGACCGAGGCCGCCCGAACGAACGAGGTGCGACTGTCTGCACCACCGGTGTTCGTGTCCCCAGACGAGCCAGAGCTCGACGATTCATGGGCGGGTCCCGATCTCGAATCGTCCGAGACGATCAGACCCACCGGCCGGGCAGCGTTCGCAGACCCCTCAACAGTTCAGGTTGCTGTCGAAGGTCATCGGTTGATCGTTCACACAGCAGACGCGGCGGCCTCGGCGATTGTTCGGCTGTGGACCGATGATCGTCACGCGGGCGCCGCTCTGATTGCTCCGATCGTCAATGGTCGCGGCGAACTGGAGATACCGCCGGGTATGCACGGGACATTCCTCGTCGAGCCGGTCGGTTCGCCCCTCCCTCTCGCCCCCGGAGGCGCGCTCGCGAGTCTGAACATCGCACCGGATGCTCAACAAAGGCGCTCGCATAGTCATGTGGTCACCTCGCTATCCGACCTTTCCAGTGCCAGCGTCGACGTGCTGCTCAACGATTGCCTGACCAATGCACGCAGCGGGAGATACGACCCCCGACTCGTCTCCGAGCTCTTCGAGGACGAGACAGCCGCGTTCACCGCGCTAGCTCGGCTCGCGAACGCAAAGAAGACCGCCAGCGAGGACCTCGACGCTCTAGCGATTTCGCTACTGCCCACGGCGACGATCTTCGGAGGGCTCGCAATCCATGATGGTGGCGCACGCGCTCGCCTGATCCGATCAAGTGGCCTTCTCGGAATGCTCGTCCTGCCGCGAGCAGCAAGCCAGTGGCGTGATGTCGGGTTTCCGAACCCGCATCGGTTCGATTCCGGAACGCGGTCGTTCAACGACATTGTCGCACTGGCAAAGGTGAAAATCACCGACCTCCGAGCACCACTCGTTCCCAGCTACGACCTTCCCGTTCTAAGGGATCACAGAGTCGCCGGCACTCTGAGCACGATCCAGTCCAACGGAGCAACCGAGGCATTCGTATACGCGCTCACCACGACCCTGGCCGCAATTCGCGTCGAACAAGTCTCAGACGAGGCGGTGCGCACATTGCTCTGGCTTCACCGAGGTTGGGCTGTGGTACCGGCATCTGCGGTGTTGTGCGGATTCGCACTCCATCTCGCACTCGAGGAGAGAGGTCCGTCGCGATGAGCCGGCTTGACCCGATAGCTACGTCAAACAAAATTGCCGAGGACTACCGGTCGTACTTGTTGACGAGCTTCAACTTCGCCGATCCGCTGCTGCGTTCCGAACTCGAAGCCTCACTTGCAGACGGACGCACGCTCAAGCGCGGGCCGTTCGTGCAGGCCTCGCCGCCGTATGTTCCTGGCCGCACGGTCCGCGACCTCGCCGACGACGACACACTCCATCCGAGTCTCGCCACCGAACTCGGCGACGTACTCCCCGCCCGGCGCCCGCTACATCGACACCAAGAGGTAGCGATCAGCCGCATCCAGAGCGGCCGAAACGCCATCATCGCAACCGGTACCGGCAGTGGAAAGACCGAGTGCTACCTATTGCCGATCGTCGACCGACTCCTGCGCGAGCGCGACGAGGGAACGCTTGGCAATCCCGGGGTACGCGCGCTTCTGCTGTATCCAATGAACGCGCTCGCCAACGACCAGCTCAAGCGAATCCGTGACCTGCTCGAGCCCTTCCCCGAGATCACCTTCGGCCGCTACGTCGGGGAGACCGGCTACACGCGGTCCGAAGCGGAGGTCACCTATCAGCAGAAGTTCCGTCGCAAGCCCCCAGCGAATGAGCTGATCGATCGCGCCGCCATCCAGGCCCGGCCACCACACATCCTGCTGACCAACTACGCCATGCTCGAATACCTGCTGCTGCGACCGCGGGACAGCTCGATCTTCGATGGGCCCACAGGAAGGCATTGGTCATTCGTCGTGCTCGACGAAGTTCATGTCTACGACGGCGCACGGGGCTCCGAGATGGCGATGCTGCTTCGACGAGTGCGAGACCGCGTCCATCAGAGCGAACAGGACAAGATTCGCTGCATCGCCACATCGGCAACCCTCGGCGGAGGAGCGAAGGACTCAGGCCAGGTCGCCGACTTCGCCGCGAATCTCTTCGGAGAGAAGTTCGAGGCTGAAGACGTAGTGCTTCCCGATCGGCTTTCGCTTCTTCAGCCGGCCGCCGACGAATGGGCGATCACCGAGTCACAGCTCAATGCGCTGCATGCCGCCTGGCTCGCCGGTCGGCCGCACTCCGAGCTCATTGCCGCATCAGGAAGGCCCACCGCCACCGCGGCGAACGTGCCCATTGCGCTGTGGGCCCTGCTCCACAACGAACAACACGTCCGAGAGCTCCAGACTGAACTCGAAGCTGGCACACGACCTCTCGAAGAGCTTGCGCCGGTTCTCGATGGGTGTGCTCAGCCGGAGATCGCGCTCACGAAGCTCATCGACCTGTGCATAGCGGCGAGGCGCGACGAGCAGTCAGCCGCGCTTCTTCCTGCCCGCTATCACCTGTTCGTCCGCGCCTCCGAAGGTGCCTTCGTCTGTTGGGCACCGGATCATCCAACGGATCAGCGCCGCACATTCTCGGACCGCCACAAGACGTGCCCGCACTGCGAGGCCGTCGGCCGTAGTCGCCGTGTCTTCGAAGTCGGAGCATGCCGGCACTGTGGCGCGGACTACCTCGTCGGCGCTGAGAGCGGCGGGGTCTTCGAGAACGCCAACGGTGACGATGCTCTCGTGTACCTCCTCCGCGAGGCTGCATCAGGAAGCGACGCCGACTACGACGAGGACGAGGAGGCCGCTGACGGTGACGCCGGTGGGTCCACCAGGCAGTCGAGCCACGCGCTCTGCTTGGGTTGTGGGTCATTGAGCACAACCGGCGGCGCCTGCACATGCGGTGGCCCGAAGCTCAACGTGACACAACTCGCCGGGGAGCGGGGGACGAGACCAAAGGTCTGTGCCGCATGCGCCAAACGCAGCAACGGTGAGGTGATCTCGCGCTTCCTCCCTGGCTCTGATGGCCCCGTGGCTGTGCTGGCTTCGTCGCTGTATCAGGCCCTACCGCCCGTAACCGAGAGCGAGAAGCTCAGCGCCGATGGGCGGAAGCTGTTGATGTTCGCGGACAGTCGCCAGGACGCCGCCTTCTTTGCCCCCTACTTGCGGCGTACCTACAACCGCCTCGCTGAGCGCCGTTTGCTGTGGAGCATCGTCGCTGCGGACCCAGAGCCCTACGCCATGGACGACCTTGTGGCACCCCTGCTCCGAGCCGCGCAACGTGCGGGGCACATTGGCTCGGTCGACGGTCGGAGCGCCCGGAATACGGCCCGGATGTGGATCCTGGCCGAGATCCTGGCGACGGATCGTCGTCAAAGCCTGGACGGGGTCGGCCTCGTGGAACTCGCAGCACCGTTGCCGGCGGCCTTCGTGCCCCCGACTGCTCTCACCAACTTGGGGTTCAACGACGACGAGGCGCTGGATCTCGTTCGGGTGCTTCTCGACAGCATCCGACAGGCGGCATCGGTCGAGCTCCCAGATGAGATCGACATCACGAACCAGCACTTCTCGCCTCGGAACACAACGACGTTCCTGCGCTGCAATCAGAGCGAACCCAGGGTTCTCGCCTGGCTCCCGGGCAAGGGGTCGAACCGCCGAGTCGACTACCTCCGCAAGGTCTTCGATCGCCGCGGCATCGAGGCCGACCCCGTCCCGGTACTGCTGCAGCTGTGGGAGGACATGACCGTCCCGGGTGGTCCCCTCGCGTCAGTGCTGCGGCCTCAGACACTCAAGGGCAAGGGCACGGTGTTTGCTCTCGACCCGGCGCGCATCACCTTTCAGCGAAACGACGCTCAACACCTCCCGTACCGCTGCCGCAAGTGTCGACAAGTCTGGTGGCGGTCGGTTTCAGGCACCTGTCCGACGTTTCGATGCACAGGAGACCTCGAGCAGTTCACCGCCGAGCATGATCATCACTACCGCTCGATGTACTCGACGATGGATCCGTTCCCGCTTGCGGTCGAGGAACACACTGGTCAGCTCTCCAACGATCGGGCAAGCACGCTTCAAGAGCAGTTCGTGCGTGGCGAGGTAAATGCACTCAGCTGCTCAACGACGTTCGAATTGGGCGTCGACCTCGGCGAGGTTCAGGCCGTGCTGATGCGCAACATGCCCCGCGGCCCAGCGAACTACGTGCAACGGGCTGGCCGCGCCGGGCGACGCCTCGGTTCAGCGGCGATGATCCTGACGTTCGCTCAGCGCCGAAGTCACGATCTCCACTTCTACGAACGACCCCAGGCCATGATCGATGGCCACGTCACTCCGCCGGTTATCGCCATCGACAACGACGCCATTGCGCGACGCCATCTCCACGCAGTCGCGTTCGCATCATTCCACCGAGCGCTCGTCGAAGGTGGCGCGAGAGAGATGAGCAAGGTCAGTGACTTTGCCGGCTCTGTTGCCGCGGAGTTCGAGCGCTGGTTGCGGTCCCGGCCGGCCGACCTCGGCTCAGCGGTCCGCCGCCTCATTCCACCCGAGCTAACTGACGCGCTCGAGCTGTCCTCATGGGGATGGGTCGACCGCCTATACGAAGCCGACTCGAGCGGCCTTGGCGGTTGGATGACCGCAGCGTTCGAGGACCTCGACGCATCCCTCGAGGAGCTGGCGAAGCAAGAGCAATCGGCTATCAAGAACAAGAACTACAAGATGGCCGACGCGATCACGCGGACAGCAAAGACTCTGTCGGATCAGAGGCTCATCGACTTCCTCGCGCAGCGCGGGATCCTGCCGAAGTACGGCTTCCCAGTCGATGTGGTGTCGCTTGACGTGAGCAAGGAACCGGCATCCAAGGATGTGGACCTGTCGCGAGACCTTGGCTACGCGCTGTTGGAGTTCGCGCCCGGCGCGCAGGTCGTGGCAGCAAACAGGCTGTGGACCTCAGTCGGTCTCAAGTACCGTCCCGGCAAGGACCTGCCGTCGTGGACATCACTTCAGTGCGAATGCGGGCGAATGCGGTTGCGGCTACGTCCGCTGGGGGATGATGGCCCCGACTTCCCGGACCCATGCGAGTGCGGGAGTGCATCGATGCGGCCGGCGCGCCGCTTCGTCATTCCGATGTTCGGGTTCGCCGGGCGCCTCGACAAGAGCGAGCCAGGCGACTCGCGCCCCCAACGACACGGTCGCATCGAACGATGGTTTACGGACTTCGAAGGCACACCGCCCGGATTCGAGGAGATCGAGATCGGTCACACGACCGGAAGGGTTCGCACGTCGAAGCGCGGCTGGGTGCTGTTGCAGAACAGCGGATCGATGGGCGGGTTCTCGATCTGCTCGTGGTGCGGATGGGGTTCCGAGACGCCACCCAAGGCCAAGAAGAAGGGAGAACGGCCACCGCATCCTCATGCCTATCGGATCGACACCGAATGCACCGGGCCCACTCGACGGCTGTCCCTCGGACATCGTTTCCTCACCAACGTCGTAGAGCTCGACCTTCCCCTACGCGTGTCGCAGTGGCACGCCAACGACCACGAGAGCGTGCTCGCGGCGCTCCTCAGCGCCCTTCCCGCGATCGGCATCTCTCAGTCCGATGTAGACGGGAGTCTGTCGGTTGGGCCCACCGGTCAACGGACTCTGATTCTGTTCGACGCGGTGCCCGGCGGCGCTGGTCATGCTCGTTTCATTCGACTTCGTATTGAAGACCTCATCAGTGCGGCGATCGAGCGCGTCACCAACTGCGCGTGCGGCGAAGAGACGTCGTGCTACGGGTGCCTACGCACCTACGCGAATCAGGCCCGGCACGGAGAACTCATCCGCGGCGCGGCCCGAGACGCGCTCAGCTTCCTATGACCACCAAGTTCCGCTACTAGCGATCAGGAGCATCTGAATCGTGACCGACCGAATCGAAAGCTTCATCGAAGAGTTCGAGCAGATGCTCGCGCTGCATCAGCAGATGCCGAACGCCGTGGCGAAGCTTGCGGACGCCGCTGACGCGGCTGGGCGCCTCGCCGACCGTATCGAGTGGCTCATTGTCAATGGTGTGGACCTTGTCTCTGTTTCGCCAAGTTCACTCCGCGGGTTGCGCGATGAGCTTGTGCTTCTTCAATCGCGTCCACGCCTCGACACCATGATCAAGAACGGCGAGGCGTTGATTCAACTCATCGACCAGCGGTTCATCGAAGGCGACGCTACAAGAATCCGCGACCTTCTCAGCCGGGCGGGTTCGGTTTCTCGTCGTGTCGTGGAGCAGCGCGGCGGACAGCCCGAATTCGAGGGGTCGGCCCAGGCCAGATGCGCCGACTGCGACTCTTTGATCGCCGGCCATCACGGACCAACGCGTACATGGGCGGCGATCACCAAAGCCGTGCGAATCCACGAGCGCGCACAGCACGGCGACCTGTTGCCTGAGCTTCGAGACGCCCTGCCCCTGTGCAGGCATGCACTGAACTCTGGCGAGGCGATTGCTGAGTTCGGTCGCTACCAGATCGGCCAACTGCGATGACCGACTGCGACCGAACTGCGGCTACCTGCGCCCCTCTCCAACAACTGCGAGGCATAGCGAGATGAGTTTCGGAAAGGGGCAACCCACCAAGCTCGTGGCGAAGTTCTCGTGGGCGAAAGTCGACACGGACCTCGTACGCAAGATGTTGGTCGAGTACTCGAACACCTGCGGCGTGAACGCCCCATCGACCCTTGACGACAATCGTCTAAAGGTTTCTCCGCCGGAGACGCTAACGCGTCTTGCCGAGGTATACCTGGGATCACCGCCGAGGTCCGACGTCTTTGACTCAAGCATGACCGACCTCCTCCGTGAGGAGTGGTTGCCAAGAGCCAGCGCCAGGGTGGTCGCTGAGGTCTACCACTACGTAAACCTCGCAGACCCCGACGGTACGTACCACCGAACAAAGCAGGAGCGAGTCCACTTCCTCGCCACCCGACGCAAGACCGTGACGTTCATAAACAGGCTCAGGACCCTGTTTATCAACCAGCACAAGGACAGGACGCCTACCCGCTCCGGGACACGTCGATCGGGTGATGCGATTGCGCCGACTGCGCTCGTCGGGAGTGGAGCCAAGCCACCGAAGGCGCTTCACGGCTATCAGCTCGAAGCCCAACGGAACCTCGACGCACTCATCAGGGCTGCACAACCCTCCGACCGTCGCGGTGTCCTCGTCTTTCCAACGGGGGCAGGAAAGACCGCAACGGTGGTGTCATGGGCCCTGCAGAAAATGGTCGAGCAGCCGGAGCTGCGGATCCTGTGGGTTGCCCATCAGCAGGAACTGCTGAGCCAAGCCGTACGAGTCTTCCGCGAGTGGGCGCCCACCTGCCCGCCGGAGTTCGTGAGAACTGCCAGGGAGATCCACGCGTTTGGCAGTGCCAAGGAGACGCTTGCGTCCGCCGAGACCGATATCGCGGCAATCACGATCCACTCGCTGGCAAGCAACCTCGACCGACACAAACAACAGCGTATCACGACGTTCCTCAGTCGACCGACGATCGTCTTCATTGACGAAGCTCATCGAGCTGCTGCTCCGACCTACCAAGACCTGCTGACTCTTCTTGGGGAATCGCCGTCCGTGCTCGGCATCGTCGGGCTCACCGCAACGCCCTGGCCATCGGCAGCCAATGCCAAGACTCTCTTCAACAGGTCGTTTCCCACGGTCGTGCATCGGGTGGAACAGGAGGAGCTCATCGCATCAGGCGTGCTGGCTCAACCAGTGCTGCATTCGATCGACACCAACTTGCTCATGCCTCTGACCGCCGAAGAGATCACGGCCACGACCAATGGCGGCGAGATCCCCCCGTCGGTACTCAAACGACTCAACGTCGAGCAACGCAATCGCTGCATCCGCAAAGTATGGGACTCCTCGCCGGAGCAATGGGGAAAGACCCTGGTGTTCGCTACCAGCATCGAGCACGCCGAGGAACTCGGCGAGATCTTCGCCGATGTGGAGCATCGGGTACTGCACAGCCAATCGCTCGACTCGCCTCAGTCGGCGCTTGCTTGGTTTCGGACCACGAAGGGCCCCGCAGTTCTGATCTCAGTCGGGATGCTCACTGAGGGCGTCGACCTCCCACAGGCAAGGACCGCCTTCCTTGCCCGCCCCACTGCGAGCCGAATACTGCTTCGTCAGATGATCGGTCGCGTGCTGCGGGGACCGGCAGCGAACGGCGATGCCTTTGCCAACCTTGTGAACTTCCGCGACGTCTGGACAAACTTCGGGGAAATCCTCGATCCGTCGGACGTGATACGCCACCTCGGTCGGTCTTCCGGCGACGGGTCCGATCGGCCACCGCGTGGCAACGCGCGAGCCGAAGATGGCGGCGAGGTTCCCTCTGATGTCGAAGCTGAGATCCAGCGGCAGCTGGAAGCGTTCAGGGCCAAGATCAACGAGGCAATCGAACGGGAACCGTCCGTGGCGTCGATCGACCCGCTCATCACGTGCGTTCGGCTCGTCGGCTACTACCAGCTCCCCGACCGCGTGATACCGGTGTTCGACCATCAGCTGCATCCGATTGCAGAACTCCAGACAACCACACATGCGTCCAAGAAAAAACGCCAGGCGAACCAAACCAACAATCAC
>JBFWVD010000049.1:0-32823 GCA_050246915.1 Acidimicrobiia bacterium
TGGATCTCCCTGGGGCGTTTAGCACTCGGGCCTGTCGAGTGCCAGAGGGTACTGCCAAGTACTCAAGTTGTGCACACGCGTACCGTTAGACCCCTATGACCGTTCGCAAAGCCGTCATCCCTGCCGCGGGGATGGGAACTCGTTTCCTCCCCGTCACCAAGTCCACCCCCAAGGAGATGCTGCCGCTCGTCGACAAGCCCGGCATCCAGTGGGTGGTCGAAGAAGCGGTCAACGCCGGCATCCGCGACATCTTGATCATCACAGGTCGTTCCAAGAAGAGCGTCGAGGACCACTTCGACTACGCCCCCGAACTGGAGGCGTCGCTGGAGAAGTCGGGCAAGCACGAAGCCGCCGCCCAGGTGCGCGCCCTCGCCGAGATGGCCGAGGTGCACTTCGTCCGCCAGGGCAACCCGCGCGGCCTCGGTCATGCCGTGGGCATGGCCCGTGCCCACGTGGGCGATGAGCCGTTCGCCGTGTTGCTCCCCGACGATCTGATGGACGAGCGGGCCACGTTGCTGGCCGACATGATCGCGGTGACCAACCGGACCAACGCGCCGTGCATCGCCCTCAAGCGCTTCCCCGGCGATGAGATCTCGCTGTACGGCGCGGTGGCGTCGCAAGCGGTCGAGGGTCAGCCCAACGTGGTGCGCATCAGCGACATGGTCGAGAAGCCCAAGCCCGCTGATGCCCCGAGCGATCTGGCCATCATGGGCCGCTATGTGTTGACGCCGGACATCTTCGACAAGATCGACAAGCTCGAGCCCGGCGCCGGTGGCGAGCTGCAGCTCACCGATGCCATGCGCGCCCTGTGTCACGAGCGCGACTTCTACGGGCTCATCTTCGACACCGGTCGCTACGACACCGGCAACAAGCTCGATTGGCTGCGGGCCACCGTCGAAGTGGCGTTGCGACACAGCGAGCTGGGACCGGGCTTCCGCGAGGCGCTCACCGAGATCGTGCGCGCCGAGGGCATCCGCTGATCGCTGGTCTGCAGTGGCCTTCCACCGCTGGCGTCAATTTTAGTTGACACGCTGGAATCGTCCGGGATGGTCGAGGACGAGTCCACGCTCATCCACCTCCAATTCGGCACGATCGCCCGACTCCGGCCAGTCGAACTGCCAACGCGACTCGCTCAGACGCGTGTAGCGATGCACCGTCGGTGAGATGGCCAACGTCTCGGGATCGATGACCGCCACCTTCACCTCGGCGGTGTCGCCGACGTGGAGCGGCGCCAGTCGATTGATCGCCATCGCGTTGGTGAACGGGGTGCATGCCAGATGCAGACCGCTGCATCCATCGAGGTCGGGTCGATGCGCCCCGTTGACCTCACCCCATCGCCCGCCGCCATCGGTCCCCAGCCACAGATCGGGGTCCTCCAGATCGCGGAACAACAGGAACTGACGGATCTGCCAGTGCTCGTCGAGGCGGATGGCGTACTGGATCTCGGGGCCGGTCACGATGCCGTCGGCGGTCCATCCGCCCGATTCGAACCGGAGCCGCAACACCTCGTGTGAACTGCCGTCGACCGAGATCCATTCGGCCTCGATGGCAGGAACGGATTCAGCTCCAGACGTCATGGCGATGATTCTGCCGCCAGAATGGCGGATGTGATCTCCGTCGCCGAAGCCCGAGCCCGCATCTTCGAACAACTCCCTCGACTGCACCCCAAGGGTCAGCCCCTGTCCGAAGTGCTCGGCTGCGTCACCTCGGTGCCACTCGAGGCCCCCGAGGCGGTGCCTCCGTTCGACAACACCGCGGTGGACGGGTTCGCCGTGCATGCGGCCGACACGTCCTCGGCTCCGGTCGAACTGACCGTGGTGGGCACGCTGCCCGCCGGCGCGGCGTGGCCCGATGTCATTGCGCCGGGCACCGCGCTGCGCATCATGACCGGCGCCCCGATGCCCGCTGGCGCCGATGCCGTTGTCATGGTGGAAGACACCGCAATTCTGGAACACACAGGGACCGTCAGCGCCGCCGACGCGGGAGCGGAGATCGTTCGCATCGGGCGCAGCGTGAACCCAGGGGACGCGGTTCGACGGGCCGGCAGCGACGTGCGCGCCGGGGAGTTGGTGTTCGACCGATTCACGGTCATCGGCCCCGCCCACGTGGGCATGCTCGCCTCGATGGGATATCGCCGAGTGCCGGTGTTCAGCCGGGCTCGCGTCGGCGTGCTCTCGACCGGCGACGAATTGGTGGACGATGGCAGCGCGCTGCAGCCCGGGCAGATCCGCGAGTCGAACCGCCAGATGCTGCTCGCCGCCGTGGCTGCGGCCAACTGCGTGCCGGTGGACCTCGGCGTGGCCCGCGATACCCGCGAGGCCATCACCGCCGCACTCGATCGTGGTGTGGCCGACTGCGATGCGATCGTCACCTCCGGCGGGGTGAGCATGGGCGACTTCGACCTCATCAAGGTGCTGCTGCGCGAGCGCGGCGAGATGAACTGGATGCAGCTCGCCATCAAGCCGGCCAAACCGTTCGCGTTCGGCGTCTTGCCCGGGCCCAAGAGCGACGTCGGCGTGCCCATCTTCGGCCTGCCGGGCAATCCGGTCAGCTCCCTGGTGAGCTTCGAACTGCTCGCCCGTCCGGCGCTACGTCACATGATGGGGTTCCCCAACCCCGATCGACCGATCATCAGCGCCATCACTGATGATGGCCTGCGTCGACGGCCCGACGGCAAGACCCACTACACGCGGGTGCACGGTCGTTTCGAGGCCGATGGTCGTTTCCACATCCGGTCCACTGGAGAACAGGGCTCGCACCAACTCGCGTCGACCTCGGCGGCCAACGCTCTGGCCGTGGTTCCCGATGGTGACGGCATCGCCGCAGGCGGTTCGGTGGACGTGATCGTGCTGTCCCTCGGCTGACGCACCTCGCGAGTGCCTGTGGACGCCCGCCATGGTGCCTTGCGTCACGGGACCGGTATCGTGACCCCATGGCGCCCGTTGACCGATCCGATCCCAGTGATCTCGTCGACCCGTTCGGGCGTACGGTCCGCGATCTACGGATCTCCATCACCGACCGGTGCAACTTCCGGTGCACCTACTGCATGCCGTCCGAAGGCATGGTCTGGCTGCCCCGCGAAGAGCTGCTCACCTTCGAAGAGATCGAGCGCCTGGCCCGCATCTGCGTCGAGCGCTTCGGGGTCGATTCGCTCCGTCTCACTGGTGGCGAGCCCACTGTCCGGGCCCATCTGGCGGTTCTGGTCGACAAGCTCGCCCAGCTTCGCCTGGCCGATGGTCGCAAGCCCGATCTGGCCCTCACCACGAACGGTGCCACGTTCCGGTTGCTCGCGGCCGATCTGCGAGCCGCTGGTCTCGACCGGGTCAACATCTCCCTCGACTCGCTGCAGCGTGAGCGTTTCGCCGCCATCACCCGCCGCGACGACCTGGCCAAGGTGCTCGACGGAATAGCGGCGGCCAAGGAAGCGGGCTTCGACCCCGTCAAGATCAATTGCGTCGTGGAGCGTGGGGTGAACGACGACGAGATCGTCGACATCGCAGCATGGGGTCGCGACGAGGGTCTCGCCGTGCGGTTCATCGAGTTCATGCCGCTCGACGCCAGCGGGGACTGGCAGCGCTCGACGGTGGTGGGGCAGGACGAGATCGTGAGCCGCATCGCCGCGGTGTTCCCGTTGTCGCCAGCACCCAATCGCGGCGCCGCGCCGGCCGATCGTTGGCTGTACGACGACGGCAAGGGCGATGTCGGGGTCATCCCCAGTGTCACCAAACCGTTCTGCGGTGATTGCGATCGGGTGCGGCTCACCGCTGAGGGTCAGTTCCGTACCTGCTTGTTCGAGACCCGCGAGTTCGACCTGCGGGCCATGTTGCGTGGCGGGTCGAGCGATGACGAGCTCGCCGCCGAGATCCGCCGCGCCGTGGGCACCAAGTGGGCCGGCCATCAGATCGGACAGGTCACGTTCATCCGCCCGAACCGGTCGATGAGCCAGATCGGCGGCTGAGGCCGTTGTATCGGCTGAGGCCGATCAGCGAAGGCAAGGCCTGAGCGCTCGTCCTCCTACACTGGCGTGATGCCGGAGTTCACCCACCTCGACCCGCTCGGACGTGCGCGCATGGTGGACGTGACCCCGAAAGAACCCACCCATCGTCGAGCGGTTGCCCGGTGCAAGGTGATGATGGCTCCCGAGACGACGTCGGCCATCGCCAACCGTGAGGTGAAGAAGGGCGATGTGCTCGCCGTCGCACGCGTGGCTGGGATCCAAGCGGCCAAGCGCACCAGCGACGTGATCCCGCTGTGTCATCCGCTGCTCGTCGGTTCGGTGTACGTGAACTTCGAGATCAACGATGACCACGTGGCCATCGAGGCGCAGGTCGACACCGTCGACCGCACCGGTGTGGAGATGGAAGCGCTCCACGCGTGCTCGGTCGCGGCCCTCACCATCTACGACATGTGCAAGTCGGCCGATCGCTCGATGGTCATCGGTGAGCTCACGTTGTGGGAGAAGACCGGCGGGCGCTCGGGCACCTATCGACGCGTCGACTCCAGCCGCGATCTGTGACCATTCGGCGCTGATCGGCCGCGGGTCGCGCGTTCCGTGGCCGTCGGAACGTCCGAGAAGGGCATGACGGTCGTTTGACCGCGATCAGTGATCATCAAGTCACCCCGAGGGATTGCGACGGCCGCCGCGGGCGTAGTAGACCCTTTCGGTTGCCGGTCTGCGGATCGGCGTCATCTCGTCAACGTGGACCATCCACCATTGGCTCAGCCATGGTGATTACGGTCCCCCGGCACTAAAGGCAGGCGCGGAGCGTGACTGAGTTGCTCATCGTTCTCTTGGCGGTCGTGTGGACAGCTGTGTTGGTACCGCCGTGGGTGCGGAGCCTTCGCGAAGGTCGTCCTGGTGACTCCATCTCGAGTTTCCGTCGACAGCTCAATGTCCTCGAGCGCGGTACGCACGAGTCCATGCCCGCCTATCGGCGACCGAACACGGGGCGCCCGTTCGGCGAGCCGGGCTATTCCGGCTATGGCGGCTCGGTGCCCATGAACCGTCCGGGCCCGGCGCGCAGCGCCTATGGCGCGCGCCGGCCCGCTTCGCCCAGTCCGTACGCCCGTCAGCGTCGTCGGCAGGTGTTGCTCACCCTCGTGGCTGCTTTTCTCATCACCGGGTCGATGGCCCTCACCGCCGGCGGCACCTTGCTCGTCGGGGTGTTCCTCATCTCGACTCTGGCGCTCATCGGCTACGTCGCTCTGCTGGTGCAGTTGCAGCGACAGGCAACGATGTATCGCTCGTCGTCGCGCTACCGCTCCGCCGCCTGAACAGCGCTCCACGTCCTCGTCCGAGCCCGTTCAAACCGTTCTGGGGTTCCGCGCCCTCGACGGCTAAGGTTCGTGACGCCTTCGGGGGTGTAGCTCAGTTGGCAGAGCGCAACAATCGCACTGTTGAGGCCAGGGGTTCGATTCCCCTCACCTCCACCCGATGGACGCAACGAGAGCCGATCGCTGAGAAGCGATCGGCTCTCGTGCTTTTCGAGCTGAAGCGTTGCGTGATCGAGCGATCCCCGATCGAGCGATTGAGGTTGCCTATGCGGTCGCCATGGCTCGAAGGACCGTGAGGCGGGCAGCTCGGCGGGCGGGCAATACGGCTGCGACCGCTCCGGCCACTGCGGCGATCGCCGACACCGTGATGAGACCGGTGACCGGGATCGACAGGGTGTCGATGCCCTGATCGGACATGGCCCGCACGGTCACCCAGCCGAAGAAGACGCCGACCACGAGGCCCAGTGCTGAACCGAACAACGCCATGATGATCGACTCCCAACGGATCGCAGACCGCACTTGCGAGCGCGACATGCCCACGGCACGCAGCAAGCCGAGCTCGCGGGTGCGCTCGAAGGTCGACAGGGCCAACGTGTTGGCGATCCCCAGCAGTGCGATGAGCACTGCCAAGCCCAACAGCGCGTAGAAGAGCCCGAGCACGGTGTCGATGTCGCTGTTCACCGCATGCAAGAAGGCGGCCCTGTCGAGCACCTGGGCGGTGGGATAACTCGCCGCCGCTGCCTCGATCGCCGACTCGTCGCCGGTGACGTAGATCTTGGAATCGATCGCCGGCTGCTCGTTGTCGTCGAATGCCGCGAGGTCGACGAACTGAGGTCCGACCCAATCGGTACCAGCCGAATAGATGGCCTTGACGACCATGGTGGCATCGCCGGTCGGGAAGGTGATCGGCAACGCGCTGCCCAATGCCAGATGCTCGTTGCGAGCGTGCTCGGCGGAGATCGCCACGCCGTCAGCCCCCATTGCGTCCAGGTTCCCAGAGACGTCGCCGAGTGTGAACAGTTCGCCGATGGTCGAGGCGTTGAACGCGTTCAGCACCTCGGATCGTCCGTTGATTCTCACGTTGGCGAGGCGCGCCTCGGACACGACCTCGACCTCAGTGCTCATGCGCAGCGCTGCGGCGAGATCGGGACTGAGGCCGGCGGTGCTGTCGTAGCTACCGGAGTCGACGATGTGGGTCCCGGTGAACTCGGTGGCGAGTGAACCCGCCACCGACGACTTCACCGAGGTGGCGAACACCATGATGAACCCGACGAGACCAACGCCGATCATGAGCGAAGATGCCGTACGTGCGGTGCGCTTGGGATTGCGAGCGGCGTTGCGTGCAGCGAGCTCGCCGCTGACGCCTCGAGAGCGCAAGGGCAACGTCAACATCGCGGTGATGGGCCGGACCAGTACCGGTCCGAGGACCGAGACACCGACGAAGATCGCCACTGCGCCGACGGCGACGATTGCAAGCGCCTCGGCGGCGACACCGGCGAGCATCGCCGTCACGCCACCGCCCGTGACGACGAGGCCGATGCCAGCTCGTTGCCTCGATGCGGCGGAGCGATCCACGTTCGTCTCTCGAAGGGCGGCGATCGGCGCAATGCGAGCGGCGCGTCGGGCTGGAAGCCACGCTGACACCACGCTGACGAGAAGGCCGACGCCGAACGACAGCGCCATCGACGACGGCACGATCCTCATCGGCCCGTCCGGCAGCGTGAAGCCGAACGCTGTCATGAGCGATCGAAGTCCGACGGCGACCCCGATACCCACGATCAGCCCTGTTGCCGACGCCACGACGCCGATGGCGGCGGCCTCGATGAGCACCGAGCGTTTCACCTGCCGACCCGAGGCACCGATCGCACGGAGCATGGCCATCTCCCGTGTGCGCTGGGCGACGATGATTGAGAACGTGTTGTTGATGATGAACGCACCGACGAACACGGCGACGAGAGCGAACATGAGGAGCATGGTGTTGAAGCCAGCGAACACTGATCGCAGCTGCGCCTGGTCCTGTTCGATGAGTCGCTCGCCGGTGATCACCTCGACGTCGTTGCCGACCGCGGCCTGCACCCGTGATGCGAGCTCCGACTGTGATCGACCCGGCTCAGCGGTGACGGCAATGCCGTCGGCCTTCCCGATGGTGCCCAGCAGCTCGGCTGCGGCCGCGTCTGTGAAGAGCACCGCGGTCGCGCCAGCGGGGGAGTCGTTGTCACCGAACCGGGCGATACCGGCGACGGTGAACTGCCGTGGGTCGCGTTTGGTCAGGACTGTGGCCACGTCACCAGGTCGATAGCCGGCCTTGTCGGCGCTCGCTTTGTCGATGACGATCTCGTCATCGTTGCTCGGCGTGCGCCCGGCCGCGAGCTCGTATGGGTTCAGGTCATCGACGCTGACCCAGTTCGTCCCGAATGCCGGGCTCTTGTTGGGATCGCCGATGGGCTTGCCCGATCTGTCGACGAGTTGCGCGTAGCCGTTGATCCGCAGAGCGACTCGATCGACGCCGTCGACGGCGGCAACGGTGCTCGCCAGCGATGCGTCGAGCAACGGGCCTGATTGCCCGTAGCCGATCTCGATCGCCGAAGGCGTGCGGATGTAGGCATCGACGCCCCGGTTGGCATCGGCCAACGCAGAGTCGAATGTCGCACCGACGGTGTCGGTGAAGATCGAGGTGCCGGCCATGAAGGCCACGCCGATCACCACGGCCACGGCGGTGGTGAAGAGCCGGAGCTTGCGCGCCGCGAGTTCTTTGAGCGTGAGCTTGAACATGGTGATCAGCCTCCGAGGTGACGGATGCGGTCGATGACGGAGTCGGTGGTGGGATCATGGATGTCCCCGACGATGCGCCCGTCGGCCAGGAACACCGCGCGATCGGC
The DNA here is from genome assembly GCA_050246915.1 of Acidimicrobiia bacterium. Classification (GTDB taxonomy): domain Bacteria; phylum Actinomycetota; class Acidimicrobiia; order Acidimicrobiales; family Ilumatobacteraceae; genus JBFWVD01. Next base: position 8,154 of record JBFWVD010000049.1, read on the forward strand.
GTACGAAGCTGCCACTGGATCGTGAGTGACCATGACGATGGTCTGGCCGAACTCGCGGACCGCGGTGCGCATGAACGACAGGATCTCTGCCCCGCTGCGCGAATCGAGGTTCCCCGTGGGTTCGTCGGCGAAGATGATCGCGGGCTTTGCGGCGAGCGCTCGGGCGACGGCGACGCGCTGTTGCTGGCCGCCGGAGAGCTCCGAGGGGCGATGTTGCAGTCGGTTGCCGAGGCCGACGGTCTCGACGACCAGGTCGAACCATCGGTCGTCGGGTCTGCGACCGGCGAGCCGTGCGGGCAGAGCGATGTTCTCTGCTGCAGTCAGCGTCGGAACGAGGTTGAACGATTGGAAGATGAAGCCGATGCGATCCCGGCGCAGTTGCGTGAGCTTTCTCTCTCGGAGCTTCGAAAGGTCGGTCTCGCCGATCAACACCGTTCCGGAGGTCAGCGTGTCGAGGCCGGCCGATGCGTGCATCAGCGTCGACTTGCCCGATCCTGACGGGCCCATGATTGCGGTGAAACGGCCGGCGGCGAACGCGACGCTCACGCCGTCGAGTGCTCGCACTTCCCCCTCTCCGCGGCCGTAGACCTTGACGGCGTTCAGCACCCTGGCCGCGACCGCGGTTGTTGACGTCGATGATGGGTCGGGGGGTGCGAGGCGGTTCGGGACGGTGAGGACGGTGTTCATGGTTGCTCCCTGATGGCGGTCGGGCGGCCGGACTCGGTCGCACTGGGCTTGTTGCCACGCTGCGCCTTTCAGACCCGTCGGGTCGTCGGCCCGGCGGTCCTTTCGAACAGACCCACGGCGTACGTCTGGCGGATGACTTCGGTGTCCGTCGCCAGGCCGATGCGGCGGGGTCGAGAAGTCGTTACGTTCGGCACGTGGACTGGTTCGAGCGTCTGTTGGATTGGGTCCGAAAGCTCGATCCCCTTATCGCTGACGGCGTGTTGGCGGCGACGTTCGCCGTCTTCGGGCTCGTGTCTGTCTTCAATCAGGACCGCGACGCCGGCCATCTGACGAAACCTGGTGCATTGGCCGTGGTGACCGCGTTGGCCGTCTGCGCCCCGGTGACCGTTCGGCGTCGGGCCCCGTTGCCGGCTCTGGCGGTCGGCTGCATAGCGATCGCTGCGCACGAGTTCGGTTCGTATCCGGAGGGTTCGCTGCCGATCACCATGATCTTGCTGACCTACACGGTCGCGGCGTGGGAACCGACGCGTCGAGCACTGATCGGTCTTGGCATCGTGTTGGTCACCTTGGTGGCGATCGTGTTCACGCCGGGGCTCGACCTGGCCGGTTTCGCGGCCAACGTCGGCTTCTTCGCTGTGGGATGGTCGGTGGGCTATGCGATGCGATCACGTCGTGACAAGTTCGCAGCCCTTGTTCGTGAGGCGCAGGAGCGAGCGGAGAACGAGCGACAGACGACGGCGAGGGTGTTGGCCGAGGAGCGCTTGCGCATCGCCCAGGAACTGCACGATGTCGTGGCCCACTCCATGTCGGTCATCGCCGTGCAGGCCGGTGTCGGCGCCCACGTCCTCGACGCCCATCCCGAACAGACGCGTGTGGCGCTCGACGCGATCTCGGCGACGTCCCGCGGCACGCTCAACGAGATGCGCCGATTGCTCGGGGTGTTGCGGGACAACGACGGCGGTCGCTCGCACACCCCAGCTCCGGCCCTTGCCGATCTGCCGCACTTGGTGGACGACGTCCGGGCCATCGGGCTCCCCGTCGAGTTGCACGTGGAGGGCGCGCCCGACCACGTCAACTCCGCTGTCGAGCTCTCGGCGTATCGGGTGGTGCAAGAAGCCCTCACCAACGTCATCAAACACGCCGGGTCGCCGTCGAGGGTCGATGTCAACGTGCGTTACCTCGAGAACCTGTTACAGGTGGAGGTGGTGGACAACGGGCGTGGAGCGGCCTCGCTCGATCGCCATGATGGCTCGATGTCCACCGGCCACGGACTGTTGGGGATGCGCGAGCGGGTGGAGGTGTGGGGTGGCGAGCTGTGCGCCGGTCCGATCCGCGGTGGTGGGTTCCGGGTGACCGCTGACCTGCCGTACGGAGTTTCGCTATGAACATCCGGGTGGTGGTCGCCGACGACCAGGCCTTGGTCCGCAGCGGGTTCGCCATGTTGCTGGCGGGCGAGGCCGACATCGAGGTCGTGGGCGAGGCAGCCAACGGGGCCGAAGCGGTGGCGCTCGTGGCATCGACCCGCCCGGATGTGGTTCTGATGGACGTGCGGATGCCGATCATGGATGGGCTCGAAGCAACCCGGCGCATCTCGAGCGACGAGTCCTTGTCCGCGACGCGTGTGATCATCCTCACGACGTTCGACCTCGATGAGTACGTGCACGACGCGCTACGTGCCGGAGCGAGTGGGTTCTTGCTCAAAGACACCTTGCCTCTCGAGCTGCTGACCGCGGTTCGAGTCGTCGCCGCGGGCGATGCGCTCATCACGCCGAGCGTCACGCGCCGTCTCATCGCTGAGTTCGCCCGCATGCCTGCGGGAGCCCCGCCGGTTGCGGCTGACGATCCGTTGCTCGGGCAACTGACCGAACGCGAGCGCGAGGTGCTCGAGCTGGTTGCCAAGGGTCAGTCGAACGCTGAAGTGGCAGCCACGCTCTTCGTCAGTCATGCCACGGTGAAGACCCACGTGAGCCGTTTGCTGATGAAACTGAACGCTCGCGACCGCGCCCAACTGGTGATGGTCGCCTACGAGACCGGGCTCGTGAGTCGCGGCGCGTGAGCCATCTGAGCCACCAACGGGTCGTTGGACCCCGCCCGTGGCTCCTTCCGCCCCCTGCGCCCGGGCTTCACTGCCCTTGTGGAACCTCATCGCGGTGTTCGATGCTCCAAACTGACGTCGAGTTGCTTGCGGACCACCGGTCCGCTGAGGTGGATTGAGGAGAACAGATGCGCACGATCGTTGTGGGGGTCGACGGATCGCAGAGTTCGGGCCGGGCGCTGCGGTGGGCCGTGGAAGAGGCCCGACTGCGGGGCGACAACATCCGGGCCGTGGCGGTGTGGTCGTATCAACCGGTCGGCTTCGGTGATGTGTTCGTGCCGCCCCTGCCGGTCGCCGATCAATCCGACGCGGTGCGCCTCGCGGTGCAAGAGATGATCGAGGGGCTCGGTGTGAGTGACGTCAGCATCGAACTCGTCGTGCGTGAAGGAAACCCCTCGACCGTGCTGCTCGAGTCCTCGTCGGATGCCGATCTCCTCGTTGTCGGCGCTCGTGGGTCCGGTGGCTTCATCGGGCTGTTGATGGGATCGGTCGCTCGTCATGTGAGCGCGCACGCGGTGTGCCCGACCGTGATCGTTCCGGTGCCGTCGAAGAACGCCCACTCCAGCTGACGCAGTCGAGCACCGTGTCGACAGGGCCCGTTCCGTAGCGCGGGTCCGTTCTGTCACGATGTCCCCTTCTGTCACGATGTCACAGTGACTTCGACCACGATTGCGCTGCTGATCATCGCTGCGGCGTTCGCCCTGGCGAATTGGTGGTCGCGCTGGCGGGGAAACCGCATCGTCGAGTGGATCACCAAACCGACGGTCACTGCCCTGTTGATCGCGGCGCTCACCGCGGCCGATCCTGCATCGGGAGACGTGCGCGCCTGGTTCATCGGCGGGCTGGTCATGTGTCTGGTGGGCGACGTAGCGCTCATGATCGAACGCGTGCCGTTCCAGATCGGGCTGGCCGCGTTCCTCATCGCCCACATGGCCTTCGTGTGCGGTTGCGTCGTCGACTCCGGGAACAACACCGCCATGGGCATCATCGGTCTGATCGTCGCGTTCGCCGTGCTGATCAAGATCGGGCGGCGCATCACCTCAGCTGCGGCAGCGATGTCGTCGAAGCTCGAGGCGCCCGTGAGTGGCTATTTGCTCGTCATCGCCATCATGCACGTGGTCGCATGGCGTACCGGCAACGGGTGGGCAGCGGCGGGCGCGTCGGCGTTCGTGGTGAGCGACGCTGTGCTCGGCTGGGATCGTTTCGTGCGCAAGCTGACGTGGGCGCCGGTGACGGTGATGGTCACCTATCACCTTGCGCTGGCCGGGCTCGTGGCGTTCGCAGCAACCGCGAACTGACCATCCCGTCAATACGTCGTGAAGCTCCAGGTGTAGCTCTTCTGGCTGTTGGCGCGACCTTGCACGAGGTTCCAGAAGACCACAGTGACGGTGACGGTGCCCGGCTCCACTTTGAGCAGTTCGGCGCCCGGTGTCGCTCGCACGCACGGCGGTTGCGGGGCTCGCACCACCGATGACGGTTGGAGCACGGTCCCGCCGGTCTCATTGGGTGTCGTCGTCGTGACCGGTACCGATGTTGCGTTGCTCTCGTTGCCGACCGAAGCGTTCGCGGCATCGGTGAGCCGGCAGGGGAACACGATCACGAACTGCCCCAGATCGAAGGAGAACTGATCGGGTGGCACCTCGACCCCGTTGATGACGATCAGACCGTCGTAGCCCGGTTCGAGATCGGCCACGATCTCTGACTGTCGTTGCACGCGGGCCGACGGGCGCGGGCTGATGTTCTCGAGCCCAACGGGGAAGGCGATGGTGCCGTCGTCGGTCTGGCCGTAGGAGAACCCGAACACGATCATGGCCAGCCCGATGGCGACGGCCACGCTGACGCCGAGTCGGTCCCATCGCAGTGTTCGAGCCACGGCGGCATTGTTCACCACGAACCGCGTCGGAGACACATCGGGGCGGTGTGAAGCGTGCCATCGCCGGTTGCATGGTCGGGTGCTCCGCTGGGTGGACCGCTGGGTCGCATCCCGGCGTGCCGCTTCGGGAGGCCGGTCAACGGTTACCGTAAGCCGCGCCATGTCAACGTTCGGCTCAGAGTTCATCGGCCGCGTGCTGGGCGGGCGCTATCGCCTCATCGCTCCTGTGGGCACAGGGGCCTCGGCGACGGTGTTCCAAGCCGACGATGTGCAACTGCGTCGCACCGTCGCGGTGAAGGTGTTGCACCCTTCGCTCGCCGCCGATCCGGCGTTCCTGAAGCGCTTCCGTGCCGAGGCCCAGGCGGCCGCCGCGCTGAGCCATCCGAACATCCTCGCTGTGTTCGACTGGGGCGAGGACAACGGCCAGCCCTATCTGGTCGTCGAGTTCCTGGCCGGTGGGAGCCTGCGATCCATGCTCGACGTGGGCCGTCGCCTCTCACCCTCGCAGGCATTGCTCGTCGGCCTCGACGTGGCGCGGGGTCTCGACTACGCGCATCGGCGCGGTCTCGTGCATCGGGACATCAAGCCGGCGAACCTGCTGTTCGGCGACGATCGTCGGCTGCGCATCGGCGACTTCGGCCTGGCACGCGCCCTGGCTGAGGCGGCTTGGACCGAGCCGGCCGGTGTCGTGCTCGGCACGGCGCGCTACGCATCCCCCGAGCAGGCCAAGGGCCTGAGCGTCGATGGCAAGACCGACATCTACTCCCTCGCACTCACGTTGTTCGAGTCGATCACCGGGCAGGTCCCCTTCGCCGCCGACACCACGGTGGCCACGTTGCAGAACCGGATCGACAAGTTGATGCCGGTCACCGCAGAACTCGGCCCACTGGCCACCATCATCGAACGCGCCGGCCGACCCAATCGCGCGGAGCGCTTCGATGCGCCCGAGCTCGGACGGGCGCTCGTGCAGGTGGCTGAACGGCTGCCGCGCCCTGAGCCTCTTCCCATCGTGCGCCTGCATGTCAGCTCCGAACGTCGGGACGAGACCATGGTGTCGCCCCCGATGGCGTCGGCACCGCCGACCAGCGATCTCGGTCGACCGAGTCCTGCAACGCGCGGTGATGATCTCACCGGTTGGGGTTCGGTGCCGGCGGCGCGCGCTGGTGCGAGCCCCGGGCCTGGTGCACCGACGACCGTTGCTCCGAGGCCAACGGTCGATCAGCGAGGGCCTGACCGCAAGGCGCGCCTGCAGACCCCATCCGACGCAGCGGAGCGGTCGGCTTCGACCGGCCGCCGCATCGTCGCCGGAATCGCCACCGCGATGACGGCCGTGGTGCTCGCCGCTGGTGTGGTGTGGTTCTTCGCGTTCCGCGACACCACGCCGTCGTACCCGGTGCTGACCCTCGTGGGTCTCAGCCTCGACGAGGCGCAGAACGTGGTGAACCCCAACAAGTGGCAGCTGGTGCCCACCGTGACGCGTCTCGACGGTACGACGGCCGGTCAGATCGTGAGCCAGGACCCGAAGCCGTCCACCGAGCTCAAGCGGGGCGCCAAGATCAACGTGGTGGTGTCCGAGGGTCTCCCCCTCGTGCCGGTTCCGGTCGTGAGCGCGATGACCGAGACCGAGTTCGTCGCCATGCTCTCGAGCAAGGGGCTGATCGCCGGGGCACGCACCGAGGCTCCCAGTGAGGTGCTCGCTGCCGGGGTCATGGTCGCATGGTCGGCGGCCGGTGAGACGGTCGAGAAGGGCAAGGCCATCGACTACACGGTGTCGAGTGGTCCAGCCCCACGCGTGCTCCCGGCCAAGGCCGACGCGCAGAACAAGCCCTACGACGAAGTGGCTGCGGCCCTCACCGCCATGCAGTTGGTGCCGTCGCGTGAAGATGTGTTCGACGAGAACATCGCCGCCGGTTCGGTGGTGGCGATGTCCCCCGATTTCGGCGCCACCGTGAAGCGCGGTGACGCGGTGGTCATCAAGGTGTCCAAGGGCCCCGAGCTCATAGCCGTGCCCAAGGTCATCGGCCTCAGCGTCGACGACGCGGTGAAGGCAGTCCAGAACGCGGGTCTCAAGCGCGGCTCGGCGACCGGCTTGGCCGGAGGCAAGGTGACGGCGTCGAAACCCGCCGAGGGTGAGATGGTCCGAAAAGGGACGAAGGTCGACTTCACGACCGGCTGACGACTCGGTCCGATGGCGTCGCCGTCCACTAGGTTCCCCACACCACTTCGACAAGGGAGCCGCTGTGGGGGCACTGGACGGACGCGTCGCGATCATCACGGGAGCCGGGCGTGGCCTGGGTCGAGCGCACGCGCTCTTGTTCGCTGCCGAGGGCGCCAAGGTCGTCGTCAACGATGTTGGCGCGTCGCCCGACGGTGCGGCATCGAGCGACGATGACTCGTGCCCTGCAGAGCAAGTGGTCGAAGAGATCCGCGATGGGGGTGGCGAGGCGATCGCCAACCACGACGACGTGGCGAGTTGGGACGGTGGGCAACGCCTCATCAACTCCGCCATCGAAGCCTTCGGTGATCTGCACGTTCTGGTGAACAACGCCGGCATCTTGCGCGATCGGGCCATTGTGAACATGTCCGAGGACGAGTGGGACTCGGTCATCAGCGTTCACCTCAAGGGCCATTTCGTGCCCACCCGTTTCGCTGCTGCCTACTGGCGTGAGCAGCACAAGGCGGGGGTGCGAGTGCCGCGGGCCATCGTGCACACGTCATCGACGTCGGGCCTCATGGCCAACCCCGGGCAGTCCAACTACGGCGCCGCAAAGTCGGGTATCGCCACCTTCAGCCAGATCGCCGCCAAGGAACTCGGTCGCTACGGCGTCATCTCGAATTGCATCGCGCCAGCGGCGCGTACCCGACTCACCGAGACGAGCCCGGGCCTCGAGGACCTCGTTCGTCCACCGTCCGACGGAGCGCAGTTCGACATCTGGGATCCGGCGAACGTGTCGCCGCTTGTCGCGTATCTCTCCACGGCCGACTGCCGGTTCAATGGCTCCACCTTCTACGTGTTGGGTTCAACGCTGCGCATGTTGCGTGGTTGGGAGATGATCGATGCCATCGAGGGCAGCGGTCGTTGGACCGTGGACACGCTTCGAACGAGCCTCGATCGCCGCAATCGCTGAGTGGCCCTGATCCTGGGCTGACAACCGTGGTTGACGGGCTCAGGCCGCGGTGAGCACCGATCGTCCCGAGCAGCTGTGGGCCTCGATCAGCTCGTCGAACACGACGCTGCCATCGGGGCCCACCCGAGCCACGAAGCACGATCCCGACAACGATCGCGTCGCCAACCCCACCGATCCCTGTCGCGCCGCGACGGAGATGACGTTTCCGTCGGTCGAGTCGGTCGTCGTCCACCCGAGCCCGGGTTCGGCGGCGCTCATCACCTCATCGAGCGCGAGCTCACTGTTCGTGGAACCGTCGATAGCGGTGCCCAATGCGGTGACCACCGCGGCGTGGAGTGACGCCCGGGCCCGCACGTCGTCGGCTCGACCAGGCGCCGGCGACATCGAGGTGATGGCGGCGATGCCGAGCACCGAGGTGATGCCCAGAGCACCGGCGAGCTCGAGCAACTTGGTCACACTCCCGAGGCTAAGAAGCACAGCGGGGGTGCTCACCCTCCAGGCTGGTCAAGTCGAGCTCAGGGGCGAGGCCTTCTGCATCGAGTCGTTCAGGATGCGGGCTCGATGTCCTGCGGCGAGGCTCGACGCCAACAACCCTTGCCGGCCTGCTTGGCCCGATACATCGCTGCGTCGGCGAGGCGGAGGAGCTCGTGGGGATTGGTATCGGGGTCGGCGGTGGTGACGATGCCGACGCTCGAGCCGATCGAGACCACGGCGTTGTCGAGTTGGATCGGTTCGCTCAGCAGGTTCACGATGCGACTGGCCACGAGGTCGCTGTCTTCGGATGCCGCGGTGTCGGGAAGCAGCACGACGAACTCATCGCCACCGAAGCGCCCCACCACGTCGCCCGAACGTACGGCGCGCTGCAGTCGGGCGGCCACCTCGAGCAGCACCGCGTCACCGGCATCGTGCCCGTGGATGTCGTTGATCGCCTTGAACCCATCGAGATCGCAGAACAGCACGCTGGCGCGCGTCTTGTTGTCGGCCACCGACTGGATGGCTGCCTCGATGAGTTGGTGCATCAATCGTCGATTGGGGAGATCGGTGAGCGCGTCGTGGGTGGCTTGTCGGGCCAGCGCAGCTGCAGCCGCCTTGCGATCGGTGATGTCGCGCACGGCGCACTGGTACTCGACGGCGTGCCCGTCGGCGTCGACGATGCCGCGCACCGTCGCTTCGACCGATCGATGCACGCCGTCGGCGATGATGAGCTGACATTCGATGGTGAGCGAGTGGTTGCTGTCGCCTTCGAGTCTCGCCAACGCTTCAGCGATGGTCGGTTGATCCTCGGGCATGACGAAGTCCAGCAGGTTCCGCCCCTCGAGGTCGGCGGGTTCCATGCCGATCAACTGGCGAGCGGCGTCGGACACGAACTCCATCACGCCGTTGGTGTCGCATCGCATGATGACGTCGGCCGAGTCCTGGGCGAGGAGTCGGAACCGCTCCTCGCTCTGCCGCAGCGCCTGATCGCGCTCTTTGAGCGCGAGCGCGTTGCCGATGACCTCAGCAGCCAGTTGGAGCACCGACATGTCACCGTCGTTCCAGACGCGTGATCCGTTGGTGTCGACGAGCCGGAGGAAACCAGTCGCAGTGCGCTGACGCATCAGCGGAACGGCGAGGAACGCCCCTCCAGGATGGAGCTCACTGTCGAACAACTCGAGCGCCATGTCGAGGTTGCGTGTCGACGCGTCATCGACGGCCACGGCGAGCCCGCGCTCCAGCGATCCCATCAGATGCGGAAAGGTGCTCAGTACGATGCGCTCACTGGCCGGCGTGAGTTGCGGCCCGGACCATTCGTAGCGACGCAGGGCGACCGACATCCGATTGTCGATCTCGAACAGTGCGACATCGTCGACGTCGAGGAACACGCCGAAGTACTCCAGTGCCGTCGCGATGTTGTCGTCGATGTGCTCGGTGCCTTCTTCCAAGATGCGTGACGACAGTCCGAGCACGATGTCTTCGAACTGCATACGTGTCCGCATGCGGTCCTCGGCGTCGCGTTTGGCCGAGATGTCGTGGGCGTTGAGGAACAACACCGGCAGCGCACTCCCGGTTTCGGGGTCGGTTGGCACTGTGTAGGTGATCTCGAACCAATGATGATCGTGGTTCGAGTCGATCAACCGTTGCTCCACCGTCCATGTGGTCAGTTCGCTCGGCGTTTCGTGAACGACGTCTTCGGGATGGATGAGATCGAACACCCAGGTGCCCACGAGATCGTCGACGCGATGACCCAGCGTTCGTTCCACCGATGGCGAGACGTAGCTCAGCTGTCCGGAGGCGTCGATCACGGCAACAATGTCGTTGGACTGCTCGGTGAGGAGGCGATAGTGCCGTTCGCGCTCGGTGAGCACTCGGTCGAGATGCCATCGCTCGATTGCCGCACCCATGAGCTTGCCCAGCACGACGAGTGAGTCGACCGAGTCCTCCCAATCGAAGGGGCGTTCGAGCGTCTCGAAGAACGTGACGCCCACTTCGTCGCCCCGGATCGGAGCGGGCACCACACAGGTCGCGCCGATGCGACGCGCCTTCCACATGACCTGATCGACCTCCCAACCGGGGAGCTTGGCGGTGGCATCGCTGATGACGACCGGGCGGCCGGCCCAAAGATCGCCCAGGACGCGGGGCTGCAGTGCCGCGGGCAGCTCGGCGAGCGTCACGAACATCTCTTCCACCGCTGGGTTGATCCAGTGGTAGGCGAGGGACATGTTGCCGTGCTCTTCACTCAAGATCGCTATGCCGACGCGGTCGATGCCGAGGTGCTCACCGATCCGGGCCACTGCGCTGGTGAGCTCGACGGGGATCATGCTCGGACTGCAACTGAGCAGGCTGGTGGAGATGTCGAGCACCAAGCTCGACAGATGCGCCGCATGCTCGACGCTGAGGTGCTCGAGCCGCTGATTGGTGATGTCGGTGCACACACCGATGTACCCGAAGGTGCCCGCCTCGGCGTCGGTCCACGGTGTCGACCGATTGAGCATCCATCGGTATTCGCCGGACGCGGAGCGAAGGCGGTATGTGAACTCGCACGGCTGCCGCTCGCGATGCGCGGCGAAGAAGGTCGAGAGGTATTCCTCGCGATCGTCGGGGTGGATCGTTTCCGCCCAACGCGGGCCGCATTCCTCGGCCATCGATCGGCCGCTGAACTCGACCATGGCCCGGTTCACCCAGGTGGTTCCCCGCTCACCGGTGTTGATCCACACCGGGAGGGGGAGGCGGTCGAAGAGCCGGACGAGGGCGGCTTGGGACAGCGTGAGCGACGGGCCCGCACCGGGCAGAGTGCCGCGCCTGTCCCGTGGTTCGCTCACCTTGCTTGCATCGGCGGTGGACAGGGTGGATAAAGGCCCAAGGTGGGCCCCTGAGGAGATCCTGCCGATCAGTCGGTGATTGCCTTGACCTCAGCCGCTACCTGTTTGGCCACCTGGTCGACCTGCTGGGCCTGGAGGGCCAGCAGTTTGGTCATGTCGCCCTGGACGCGGATCTTGCCGGCCATGAACGCCTGCATGAGGGCGGCGGCGTCTTGATCCACGAACATGGTCCGCGCCGTGGCGTAATCGATGGTGATGGTGACCTCGGCGTCGTCGAGCGAACCCTGATCGATGACCAGATCGCCGGACGTCGAGTCGATGAAGGTGTGCATCACCGGGTCGCCGAAGGGCACCTCGGTGATGATCTGGTTCATCTTGATCTTGGGCGCCGGCGGCGTCTGCCCCGCGTAGCGGGTGTGGATCGCCTTGGCCGCAGCGATCCACTCGTCGCTCAAGAATGGATGGGTCACGTCTGGCTCCTCGACGGCTGTGGGCTCGGTCGGTCCCACACGCTGCTCTCGTCACCATCACGGTAGCGGTGCCGCGGGCGGCGCTGCGCAGCAATCGGTGACCTCGACCTCGGGCCAACGTGCTTGACCGTCGGGCCACCAGCCCGGCAGGCTGCCGTGGTCATGTCCGATCATCCCGTCATGCCCGGCGCCGAGCCGGTCAGCTATCACGGCTCGGCCTCCGGGGTGCTGGTCCTCCATGGATTCACCGGCAGCCCGAGTTCGATCCGCCCCATTGCCGAGCATCTCGTCGCTGCCGGCTACAGCGTGGAGGCACCGCTGCTCCCCGGCCACGGCACGCATGTTTCGGACATGCTCGCAACCGGTTGGGACGACTGGACCGCGGCGGCAGCCGACGCGCTGGATCGACTGGCCGAGCGCACTGAGCGACGAGTGGTGGTGGGTCTCTCCATGGGAGGATCGTTGACGTTGTGGCTCGCCGCTCGCCAATGCGCCGATCGCAATGATGCAAGTCCCATCGACGGTGTCGTGTGCATCAACCCGAAGGTGGTGGCTGAGCCCGACGAGATCCGCGAGATGGCCCAGGGCATGGTGGACGAGGGCGATGTGCTCATCCCCGGTTCCGGCAACGACATCGCCAAGGAAGGCGTGACCGATCTGAGCTATTCCGGTACGCCGCTACCTCCGGCCCTGTCGTTGTGGGAGGGTCTCGACGCGCTCGGCCCTGGCTTGGCGCGGTGCGATCTGCCCATGTTGCTCATGACCTCGCCGCAGGACCATGTGGTGCCCCCGAGCGATTCCGATCACCTGGCTCAGGTGTGGGCCGGCCCCGTGCGTCGCCGCAGCCTCGACAACAGCTTCCATGTCGCGACACTCGATCACGACGCCGAGGTCGTTCTGGCCGAGACGCTGGCGTTCGTGCACGAGCTACTCGGACCCGCCCGCTGACCCTCGGCTGCACCCCAGGCGACCCGACCCACCGGGAGGTTTCGAAGGTTGTGATCGGTCAGCGATCACAACCTGCGTGACTTCGGGGGAATTGCGGGCGGTGCGACCGACGGACGTCTGAAGCAGACGACACGGGCGCGCCCATTAGGGTCGATGCGATGCATCTGCTCGGATCGATCCCTTCGCCGGGATCGAACGCCATCCACATCGGCTCGCTCCAGCTGCGCGCGTACGGGCTGATGATCGCCCTTGGCGTATTGGCCGCCGTGAAGGTCGCGTCGGACCGCTTCGAAAAGCTCGGTGTCGGCACGGCCGACGACATGGCGAACATCGCCACATGGGCTGTCCCCGCCGGTGTCATCGGGGCCCGCGCGTACCACGTCATCACTGACTGGCAGTTGTTCCGCGACGACCCGATGCGCATGTTCCAGATCTGGGAAGGCGGTCTGGGTATCCCCGGAGGACTGCTCGTCGGTGTGGCCGTCGGCGCGTGGCGTGCCAAGGTGCGCACCGGCGGCATTGCCCCTGCCCTCACTGCGGTCACGCCGGCCATCCCTCTGGCGCAGGCCATCGCTCGGGTGGGCAACTGGTGGAACCAGGAGTTGTTCGGACGCCCCACGACGTTGCCGTGGGGCCTGGAGATCGATCCGAAGTACCGCCCCGAGCGCTACGCCAACGAGACCACGTTCCACCCGGCGTTCCTGTACGAGTCGTTGTGGAACCTCGCGCTCTTCGGGTTCCTGCTGTGGTTCGAAAAGCGAGTGCACCTGCGCCCGGGGCGACTGTTCTGCATCTATCTGATGGGATACAGCTTCGCTCGGTTCTTCATCGAGCGGATCCGCATCGATCCGGCGAACAGCATCGGTGGCCTGCGCGTCAACGAGTGGATGTCCATCATCGTGTTCGGCGCGGCGGCAGGCTTCTTGGTGTTCGACCGGCGCAAGCACTCAGGAGCGGAGACGCTCGATCAGCTCAGCTTGTGAGCTGACCCGGGTCTTGCGGAAGATCGCCTTCAGGTGATTGCGCACCGTGTGCTGGCTCAGATAGAGCCGCTTGGCGATCGACGGGACGCGGTACCCCTCGAGCAGCAAGTGCAGCACATCCCACTCGCGTGCAGAGAGGTCTTCGAACCCGGCGGGGACGTCGTGGCGTGCCGGCCGTGCCGGGCGGTTCGCCGGGGCGGTCGTCGATTCGCGAGTGGGCTTCTCGACGCTCACCCGGTCGAGGTGGCGAACGATCATGATGACTCCACCGCCGGCGTCGCCTTGGCCGAGTCCGACGGGCTCGGTGACCGTCTCGATGAGGTGATGGCGGCCGGCCGCATCGGTCACTCGCAGCTGCTGACTACCGAGGCCCGCGGTGGCGTTCGTGCCCGACGTCTGGGCTCTGTCGGTGAGATCGATGATCATCTGCCCGCCACTGCTCAGCTCGGTCATGTGGGCGTTGGAGTAGCACACGACACCATCGGCGTCGACGAGAGCGACCCCCTCACCGAGCGCATCGAGCAACGTGCCGAACCGCGACATCCATCGCAGCGCACGATCACCGGTCGAATCATCGGGATCGCCGTGGCCCACGAAGATGACGACCATGCCACCGGTCTCGGGATCGAACTCGGCACGGCAGACGCCCGCGATCTGGCGACCGTTCACGTTCAGCTTGATGGAGGTGGTGACGACACCGAGCGACGGGAGCTGTGTGAGCAGATCGCGCCCGGCGTCGCGCTGTTCGGGATCGACGAGATCGAGGCAGTAGGTGCCGACGAGTTCATCGACGCTGCGGCCCACCGAGTGGGCGAGGGCCTCGGTCACCCACACCAAGCGACCATCGGATCCCATCACGGCGACGGGGTTCACGTTGTGTCGGGCCAGCAGGCTGATGCGAGCCCGCTCGGTCTCGAGGCTTCGCTCGGCCATGCGGGCCCTGATCTCGAGTGCCAGATACGCGGTGGCCGACCGTGTGATCGAGTCGTAGTCGATGGTGGGGTCTGGTGGGCCGTCGACGATGACCTCGACGACGCCGATGAGCTCGCCGTTGGACCGCAGTTCGGAGCACTTCAGATGACAGGGCTGATCGTCGAAGCCGATGAGGGCGCCCAGGTCCCCGCTCTCGACGCAGCGACGGATGGATGCGCCACGGGGATCGGCATCGGTGCAACTCCAGCGACCCGACGAGCTGCCCCGCACCGACACGGCCAAGACCCGGCGACCCAACTCGGCGGACACGGCCTGTGCGAAGAAGCCAGCGACGTCGTTGTCGTCGACCTGGTCCATCAACGCTTTACTCAGCATCTCGACCACTGCCCCCGCCGAGGAACACCGGAAGTTTCGTGGAGCCTGTCGTCAACATCCGAACCATTCATTGCGCCCATAACTGATTTTGGGCATGTCTTCGGCAATTAGGCAACTGTCTATTGATCGAAAGTGTGGCCTGTTTCGGGTCATCATGCCCCTAGGCGTTCCTGGAACGAACAGCCCTGCTCCGGCGCGACCCGCCTAGCATCCACGCTCGTGTCCGATCGCCTCACCCCCGACGACGTCGCGTACGTCGCCCGCCTGGCCCGTCTCGACCTCACCCCTGAGGAGTTGGATCGCTATTCGCACCAACTCGCCGACATGCTCGATCACTTCGCCGATATCGACGCTCTTGATCTGGCCTCGGTCGAACCCATGACCCAGCCCTATCCCTTGGTGAACGTGTTGCGTGACGACGTGGTGCGTCCGAGCGTCGACCGGGCTGAGGTGCTGGCGTGCGCGCCTGACGCCGAGGCCGATCGGT
Organism: Acidimicrobiia bacterium; assembly: GCA_050246915.1. Taxonomy (GTDB): domain Bacteria; phylum Actinomycetota; class Acidimicrobiia; order Acidimicrobiales; family Ilumatobacteraceae; genus JBFWVD01. The sequence continues at coordinate 23,432 of JBFWVD010000049.1, forward strand.
TCAAGGTTCCGGCCATCTTGGGGGAGCCGGCATGAGCGATTCAGCAGTGGCGATTGCCAAGGCCGTTCGATCCGGGCAGCGCCGTGCCATCGACGTCGTGGAAGAGCACCTGGCACGCATCGGTGACGATCCGTTGAACGCGTTCAACCTCGTGCTGGCCGACCAGGCTCGAGCCGCGGCGATGGCCGTCGACGCGGCGGTCGCTCGTGGTGAAGATCCCGGACCGCTGGCCGGCGTCCCCGTGGCGCTCAAGGACAACCTGTGTACGCGGGGCATCCCCACGACGTGTTCCTCGAAGATCCTCGAAGGCTGGCGGCCGCCGTACAACGCCACCGTCGTCGACCGCATCGCGGCCGCTGGAGGCATCGCCATCGGCAAGACCAACCTCGACGAGTTCGCCATGGGGTCGTCCACCGAGAACTCGGCGTTCGGCCCGACGTTGAACCCCGTTGACCCAACTCGTGTCGCTGGCGGTTCCAGTGGTGGGTCGGCCGCCGCGGTGGCGGCTGGGCACGCGCCGCTGAGCCTCGGCTCCGACACCGGCGGATCGATCCGTCTGCCGGCCAGCTTCTGCGGGACGATCGGCATGAAGCCCACCTACGGCCGGGTGAGTCGATACGGGCTCGTAGCGTTCGCCAGCTCGCTCGATCAGATCGGTCCGTTCGCCAACTCGGTGGCCGATGCCGCCGCGCTCTATGACGTCATCGCCGGACACGATCCGCTCGACTCCACCTCCATCCCACTCCCGCTCGAGCCGGTCTCTCCCGACCTCGCTGCCGGGGTGAAGGGCCTTCGCGTCGGGGTCATCTCCGAACTGCGCGAGGGCGTAGCTCCCGATGTATTGGCTCGACTCGACGCTGCACTCGATGCGCTGCGCCATGGCGGAGCCATCGTCGATGAGGCATCGATCCCGGCGGTGGCCTATGGGCTCACCGCCTACTACCTCATCGCCCCGGCCGAGGCATCGAGCAACCTCGCCCGCTACGACGGTGTGCGTTACGGCGTGCGGGTTGATGGGCCCGACACGACGACCATGATGCACCGCACCCGCTCCGCCGGGTTCGGCGCAGAGGTGAAACGGCGCATCATGCTCGGCACCTATGCCCTGTCTGCTGGGTACTACGACGCGTACTACGGCAAGGCCCTCAAGGTCCGCCGTCTCATCGCGCAGAGCTTCGACGAGGCCTATCAGCGCTTCGATGTGCTCATTTCGCCGACTGCTCCCACGACGGCGTTCCCGTTGGGAGCCAAGACGGCCGACCCGCTCACCATGTACCTCACCGACATCTGCACCATCCCGACCAACCTGGCCGGTCATCCGGCCATGAGCGTGCCCTACGGCGTCGGTGCTGATGGTCTCCCCGTCGGCGTGCAGGTGCTCGCGCCCACCCTGGGCGAGTCGATCATGTTCCGCACCGCCAGCGTTCTCGAGGAGTCGATGAGTCGATGACAACTTCAATTGACACCAATGCCGGGACTGCTGTCGACATGAACCCCAGTGGCGCAATCGCAGGGACCGATTGGGAGCTGGTGGTCGGACTCGAGGTCCACGCCGAGCTCCACACCGCCACCAAGATCTTCTGCGGCTGTCCGAACCAGTTCGGCGATGAGCCGAACACCAACGTGTGCCCGGTGTGCCTCGGCCTGCCCGGATCGTTGCCGGTGCTCAATCGGCAGGTGGTGGAGTTGGCCATTCGATTGGGAACGGCGCTGCACTGCACCATTCAGGACTCGATCTTCCACCGCAAGAACTACTTCTATCCCGACATGCCCAAGGACTATCAGGTGTCGCAGTACGACCGGCCGATCGACGGCAACGGTTGGCTGGAGCTGCCCACGGGTCGCCGGATCGGCATCGAACGGGCGCACATGGAGGAAGACACCGGCAAGTCGACCCACATGGGTGGCACCGGGTCGGGCCGCATCCACGGCGCCGATGCGTCGCTCGTCGACTACAACCGCGCTGGGGTCCCGTTGCTGGAGATCGTGAGCATGCCCGACATCCGGTCATCGGAAGAGGCCCGCTTGTACGCCAGCGAACTGCGGGCCATCCTCTCCTCCACCGGCGTCAGCGACGCTCGGATGGAAGAGGGTTCCATGCGGGTCGACGCCAACGTCAGCGTGCGCCGCCCGGGCCAGCCGTTCGGCACCCGGTGCGAGATCAAGAACCTCAACTCGATCCGGTCGCTGGGTCGCGCCATCGACTACGAGGCGCGCCGTCAGATCGACGTGTTGGAGGCGGGCGGGACCATCCGTCAGGAGACCCGTCATTGGGACGAGGGCGACGGCCGCACACACACGTTGCGCGTCAAGGAGAACTCCGACGACTATCGCTATTTCCCCGAGCCCGACCTCGTGCCGGTGAACCCAGATGAGGCGTGGCTGACGCGTGTCGCGTCCGAACTGCCGTTGTTGCCAGCGCAGCGCCGCGAGCGGCTGGCAGCGGCGGGTCTCGTCGATCGGCATGCGGAGTCGGTGATGTTGGCCGTCGAGCGCGGCATCGATGATCTGGCCGTGGCGGCCATCGCTGCTGGTGGCGATCCAGCCCGGGTCATCGTGCACATCGAGCACAACCTCGCCGTTGACGGCGCGGCCCAACTCGATCCGGCATCGTTGGCAGCGCTCACCCGCATGGAGGTGGAGGGCAAGTTGTCGGCCACCCAGGCCAAGGATGTCCTCGCCGAGTTGGTCTCGGCGGGAGGCGGCGATCCGGCGGCCATCGCGGCGTCCAAGGGCTACGAGGCGATGGCGACGGACGCGCTGGCAACTGTGGTGGACGAAGCGATCGCCGCCAACGCGGACGCGTGGGCCAAGGTGCTCGCCGGTAACGAGAAGGCCATCGGTGCCATCACCGGAGCGGTGATGAAGGCGACGAAGGGCAAGGCCGACGGCAAGGCGGTCGCTGCGCTCTTGGCTGAGCGCCGCGCCGCTGGCTGAACACTCGCTCAAGCTCGCTCAAGTCGGCGCGCGAGCGGCCGATCGTTGCTCCGATGGACTCGATCGACCACCGATTCCGGGCCATGGGCACCTCGTGCCACGTGGTCATCACTGATGGTGATCCGATGTTCGCCGAGGCGCTCGAGGCGGCGGTGCTGCGGCTCGAGGCCCGTTGGAGCCGCTTCGTCACCACGAGCGAACTGCATCGCATCAACAACGCCGCGGGCGCGCCGGTGGTGCTCCCGGAAGACACCTTCGGTCTGATCGCCCTGGCGGTGGCCGCCTGGTACCGCACCGGTGGGCTGTTCGATCCCACGATCCTCGACGCGCTCGTCGGCTGCGGTTACGACCGTTCGTTCGAGTTGCTCCCGACGGAGCGCGATGCGATCGACCGGGAGCTCGTCGATCGTGACTCGCGCCGATCGATCGGTTGCGCTGGCTTCGATCTCGATCCGGTGCTGTCCGCCGTCCGGTTGCCAGTTGGCGTCCGCATCGACCTCGGCGGGCTCGGCAAGGGCTACGCCGCAGATCTGGTCGGCGCTCGGACCATCGCCCAGGGCGTTCCGGGATCGATGGTGAACCTCGGCGGTGACGTGTGGTGCCACGGGACAGCACCGTGTCCCGACGGTTGGCAGATCTCGATCGAAGATCCGTTCCGACCGGGGTCGGGATCAGAGATGGCCCGGGTCTCGATAGCCGAAGGTGCCGTGGCGACGTCGTCGGCGTTGCGACGTCGATGGCCGCACGGTTCGGTGACCGCTCACCACCTCATCGATCCGCGCACCGGCCGTCCCGCGGACAGCGGAGTCGTGTCGGCCACGGTGATCGCTGGCTCGGCTGGTTGGGCCGAGGTCTTCGCCAAAGCCGTCGTGGTGGGCGGACGCGACGCGGGGGCCCGTCTGCTGGCCGCCAACGGTGTCACTGGACTGTGCGTCGACGACCGTGGCGAGGTGCACCTCTTCGACGGGTTCGAGTCGTTCGGCGCGCTGCGGAGCGATCGTCGGCTCACCCCGTGATGGGCGAGCACACGTGGTGGTATGTGGCGCGCACGACGGGCATCGTGGCGTGGGCCTTGGCCTCGGCCTCGGTGATCATCGGGATGATCCTGTCGACGCGGGTCCTCGGTCGTCGACCGACGGGCCCGTGGCTCCTCGACCTGCACCGGTTCACCGCTGGGTTGTCGATGCTGTTCGTGGCCATACATCTGCTCGGGCTGTGGGGCGACTCGTATCTGCACTTCGCTTGGCGTGAGTTCCTCCTCCCCGGGGCGTCGTCGTATCGGCCGGGTGCGGTCACCTGGGGAATCGTCGCCGGCTACGCGCTGCTCATCGTGCAGGGCAGCTCGATGTTGATGCGCCGTATGCCGCGCCGCTGGTGGCGTGCCATCCACCAGTTGAGCTTCGTGTCGTTCATCTCGAGCTCCATCCATCTCTGGCAGTCGGGGACCGACGCGGGTAACCCCGTGTTGCGGGCCGGGGTGCTGGGCTCGTCGGGCATCGTGGTGCTGTTGTTGCTGATCCGGTTCCGTCGATCGGTCGAGGTCAGCGGTGGGGAGAACGAGGTGTCGACGCGCAAGCCGCTGGTTCGCAGCTGAAGTTCGTCGGCCAGCGTGCCGAACATGTTGCGATGGCAACGAAACGACGATCGCGGCGTCGCCATCCGGCGCGCATGGCCCGCATAGTTGCCGGCACCGCCAGCGCCGGTCTCGCCGTCGGCCTCGTGAGCCCGATGGCCCGGGCCACCGATGAAGCGTTCGACGAGCGGGCCGACGCGGCGACCGTGTCCCAGGCCCAATGGGCCGTGGCGACTGCGGCGCAGCGCGCCGCTGCGGCCGCTACCACCGCATCGACCATCATCGATGCGCCGATCTCGCCGGTGCTGCCGACGCCGTCCGTCGATGAACCTGTGGTATCGACCAGCGGTACATCGACCACAGCGACGCCGTCCTCGGCCGCTGATGCGTCGACGCCCCCCGATCAACTGTCAACGACAATTGCATCGATCGTGGCACCGCCGCGACCGGCTACCGCTACGACGCGTGCGGTCGGTCGGCCGTCGACGAGCGAGACCACTGGTGCGCCGGGCCCGGCCTCACCGGTCACCGACCCGCCCGCCCCCGAACCGACCACGCCACCGGTGACCGCTCCGCCATCCACCGCTCCGCCAGCCACCACCGCCCCGGTGACGACAGCGGCTCCCGTTCCGTCGTGGTCGGCCCCGCCACCTCCACCGACCACCATCTCATCGGGCAGTTGAGGCTCATCTCGTCGATGCAGGCGCCTAGGACTGCATGTCAACGTCGCTTGCGGTTGATGCTGGCGTACTCGAGGTGACGCAGCGCTCCGGCGGCGAACCCACGCCACCCGATCGTGGTCCGTAGGCGCTTGTTCTCCCGAGAGAAGCGCCGCAGGCTCCAGTTGCCATCGGCGATGGCGTCACTGCGGGTGGAGAGCGGAACGACGCGCAGCTCGACTCCGTCGGGAGCGGTCGTCACCGCAGGTGTCGCTGCGGGAGAGAGGAGTGCGGCGTAACCGTCGAGGAAGTCGAGCCCGGCGGCATTGAACGATTCGAAGCTGCCCCACACACGCGGGTTGATCTCCAGGAACCACCACGTCACCGTGCCGTCTCCCGACACGGTCTCGATCGAGTCGATGCCGCACAAACCGCGGTAGCCGACCGATGCCAGGAGGTTGCGGCCGCGTTCGAGCAACTCCGGCGGCGAGTCGGTGAGGCCCGTGCGCGTCGGTCCGAATGGATCGGCCTCCGACGCGTACGAGTAGTAGCCCACCAGCTGCAGGGGCACGCCGTCGCGAACAGCGGCCGACATGTTGTGGCGCACTCCGGTCGCAAAGGACTGCAACATCAGGCAATCACGCTTGCCACCGCCCAGCTTGGCGACGGCGTCGACCACGTCGTCGCGATCGGCGACCTTGGCCACCCCGACACCTCCGGCGGATGTGCGCACCTTGACCACTGCCGGAAAGCCGACGACCGCTACAGCCTCGTCGATGGTGTCGTCGTCGATGGGGTGGAACTCGGGGACGTCGAGTCCCGCGGCGCGTGCGAGCCGGGCGGTCGTGAGCTTGTCGAACAGATCCTGTATGTGATGTGGCGGCCGCACGCGCGCATGCAACGGCAATTGCGCGGCCCGATCACTGGCACCGAGAGCGAACGCCATGGCGTCGTTGCACAAGATGTCGATGGCCGGGCCCATGGCGTCGATGGCGGTGAGCAGCGTCGGCGTCGGGTCGGTGCCCGGTGTGATCGCGTAGGCGGTGTCGTTGAACACGACCCGGTCGCGCATGCGTTCACGACGGCTGCGGCGGGAGCTTCCGATGAGCTTGACGGTGTATCCGCGCCGCCGCATGCCCGACGCCAACTGGACGTAGCTGTCCCAGTCCTCGTCGTCGATGACGATGATCGTTCCGCGATCGGTTCCCATTGCTCACAACATGGCAGACGCGGCCCTTGCCATGGGGTCACCGGTGTCCACGTCGGCGGGACGACTGGCCCGATGTGGACCGTCAGGTCGTGTAATCGGCGTTGATGCGCACGTACTGATCGGACAGATCACAGCCGTAGACGGTGAAGGCGCCATCGCCGATGCCGAGTGAGCAGTGGATGCGGACCTCACTGGAACGCATGTAGGAGCTGAGGGCGGCGAGCCCGGCGGCGTCGAGCTGTACGGGGAACACCTCTTGGTCACCGAAGCGGATGACGACCTTGGTCTGATCGATGTCCTGCTGATCGGAGCATTTCCCGATCGCCATCGCGACACGCCCCCAGTTGGGATCTGCGCCGTGCACCGCGGTCTTCACCAACGGGGAGTTGACGATGCTCTTGGCCACCAGCTTCGCCTGGGTGTCGTCGCGGGCTCCGTCGACGGTGACCACCAAGAGCTTCGTGGCCCCTTCACCGTCGCGAGCCACCATGCGCGTCAGTTGTAGAGCAACGTTCCCCAGAGCGTCTTCGAACGCGGCCAGATCGACGGGTCCGGCGGCGCCGCTGGCCATGATGGCGGCCGTGTCGCTGGTGGAGGTGTCGGTGTCGATGCTCACCGCGTTGAACGTCCGTGCGATGACTCGGCGGAACACGGTGTCGAGATCGCTCTCGGAGACGTCAGCATCGGTACAGAACAGCGTGATGAGCGTGGCCATGTTCGGCTCGATCATCCCGACGCCCTTGGCGATACCGACCACGCGGGCGTTGCCAGCGTTGGCCTGAGCGATCTTGGGATGGGTGTCGGTGGTCATGATGGCCTGCGCGCAAACGGCGGCATCGGTTCCACTGAACGGCGCCGAGAGGTTGGCGAGATGGCTGCGGATCTTGTCCATCGGATACTGGCGCCCGATGACGCCAGTCGAGGCGATGAGCACATCGGTGGGTGCAGCCCCGATGGCATTGGCGACCGAGTGCACGACCTCGAGCGCGTTGTCGTGACCGGTCTGGCCGGTGGCCACGTTGGCGTTCTTGGAGATGACGACGAAAGCCTGCAAGTGATGATCGGCGACGTGTTTCCTGCTGATCTCGACGCTGGCGCCCGCGAACAGGCTCTGGGTGAACATGCCCGCGGCCGCGCAGGGCGCGTCGGCGGCGATCACCACGAAATCGGTCGTGGTGTCCTTGATCCCGATGTTGGCGGTGTGTGCCGTGAAGCCGCGGGGGAGCGGGACCGGCGAGTCGAGTGGGGTGGGAGTGGCACTCATGGGACCAGTCTGCCCTGCCGTCGCTCGTGCCGACGGAGTGTTACCTGGCATAGGGTCAGGGGCCATGGGAGACACACGGGTCAAGATCCGTTCCACTGACGTCACGGACGGCATGAGCAAGGCTCCGGCCCGTGCCATGTTGCGGGCAGTCGGCATGACCGACGACGACTGGGGCAAGCCGCAAGTGGCCATCGCGTCCTCGTGGAACGAGGTCACCCCGTGCAACATGACGTTGCGCAAGTTGGCCGAACGGTCCAAGGCCGGGGTGCGAGATGCCGGCGGGTTCCCGATGGAGTTCGGCACCATCACGGTGTCCGACGGCATCTCCATGGGTCACGAGGGCATGCGGGCCTCACTGGTGTCACGCGAGGTCATCTGCGACTCGGTCGAGACAGTCATGCACGCCGAGCGCCTCGATGGGTTCGTCGGGTTGGCCGGCTGCGACAAGTCGATCCCGGGAATGCTCATGGCTGCCGCTCGTCTCGATCTGCCGTCGGTGTTCGTCTACAACGGTTCGATCCTGCCCGGCAATCACAACGGTGTCGCCCTCGACATCACCAGCGTGTTCGAAGCGGTGGGTGCGTGTGCGCTCGGCAACATCACCGAGGACGAGTTGTATGAGATCGAGCGCAAGGCCTGCCCGGGAGAGGGCGCGTGCGGCGGCATGTTCACCGCCAACACCATGTCGTCCATCGCTGAGGCCATCGGCATGAGCCTTCCGGGTTCGGCATCGCCGCCAGCGGTCGATCGCCGTCGGGAGGACGACGCGTTCTTGGCCGGGCAAGCAGTGGTGCGATTGCTCGAGTTGGGCATCACACCGCGCATGATCATGACCAAGAAGGCGTTCGAGAACGCCATCGCCGTCACCAACGCGCTCGGTGGGTCGACCAACGCGGTGTTGCACCTGCTGGCCATCGCCAACGAGGCCGGTGTCGAGTTGGAACTCGAGGACTTCAACCGCATCGCTGCCAAGGTGCCGCACATCGCCGACATGAAGCCGGGCGGCAAGTTCCACATGACCGATCTCGATCGCATCGGTGGCGTGCCGGTGGTCATGAAGCATCTCCTCGACGCCGGTCTGTTGCACGGTGATGTGATGACAGTGACCGGTCGGACCATGGCCGAGAACCTCGCTGACATCGACCCGCCAGCGCCCGATGGGGTGGTGGTGCATCCGCTCGACGCACCCATCCACACCGAGGGCAGCTTGGTGATCTTGTCGGGGAGCCTTGCGCCACAGGGATCTGTGGTGAAGGTGGCTGGGCTCAGCCACGATCAGATGGCGTTCACCGGCCCGGCGCGCGTGTTCGACGGCGAGGATGGTGCGATGGAGGCCATCTTGGCCGGGTCCATCCAGCCGGGCACGGTGTTGGTCATCCGCTATGAGGGTCCGGTTGGCGGCCCGGGCATGCGCGAGATGTTGGCCATCACCGGTGCCCTCAAGGGAGCGGGTCGTGGGCACGATTGTGCGCTCATCACCGACGGACGGTTCTCCGGTGGCACATGGGGGTTCTGCATCGGACACGTGGCGCCCGAAGCGACGCTCGGCGGGCCGATCGCGTTTGTGCGTGATGGCGATCAGATCCGTATCGACGTGCACGCCAAGCGGCTCGATCTGTTGGTGGACGATGCCGAGATCGCCAAGCGCAAGATCGGTTGGCAGCCCTTGCCGCCGCGCTACACCAGTGGCGTGCTCGCCAAGTTCGCCAAGCTCGTGCAAGGGGCTGAGCGCGGCGCCATCACCAATGT
>JBFWVD010000049.1:32923-38455 GCA_050246915.1 Acidimicrobiia bacterium
GAGGAACATCCCCTTGAGGGGACCGATGCGGGTGTCGATCGGCAGCGAGTCCAGGAACTTCTTGGGTGTGAAGCGGAATCGCCCGCCGCCGACGATCACCAGACGACGGTCGGTGGCCAAGATGAGCCGGCGGGCGTACAGCCGGGTGTACACGAGGCAGAACCCGGCGAGGCCCAACGGGGCGAACCCCTCGGTCGCCAGCAGCAGCCCGTAGGCCACCACGAACGCGAGCGCCATGGCGATCCAACGGCTGGGGCCCTCGAGCGCGCGCACGACATGGGCGACGACCTCTCCGGGTTCCAGGAAGGGGCGGGAGCGTTCGATGAGCCGTTCACGTGTGTTGCGCACCGGACCATTCAATCTCACGGTGAACTCGTGGTGGGGGGTCGGCGGGGCAGCTGGTTGCAAGGGGGAGTTGCCAAAGCAGTACTCGACCGGTAACAATGCTCGGCGTGATCCGCACCGCCGGCATTTCGCTCGTAGTTAGCTAGCGCACGCGTCCATAGACGCGTGCGCTCACGACCTCCCAGACGGGAGGTCGTTTCGTTTTTCAGAGCAGATTTCGCCGTCATCACTCAGCACACGATCCAGCAGTCATGAACCAGCAAGCACGTTCGGCCCGGGGAAGGAAAGGACCACAACGATGAAGCTCACCGGAGCCCAAGCACTGATCAAGAGTCTCGAGATGGAACAGGTCGAGGTCATCTTCGGTCTCCCCGGTGGCTGCATCTTGCCGGCGTACGATCCGTTGCTCGATTCGCCCATCCGCCACATCCTCGTGCGCCACGAACAAGGCGCCGGCCACATGGCCGAGGGCTACGCACAGGTCACTGGTCGCCCCGGCGTGGCCATGGTGACCAGCGGCCCGGCTGCCACAAACCTCGTGACCCCGCTGTGCGACGCGTACATGGACTCCATCCCCATGGTCGCCATCACCGGGCAGGTGGCCACGACCGCCATCGGCACCGACGCGTTCCAGGAGTGCGACACCATCGGCATCACCCGCTCGGTGACGAAGCACAACGAACTGATCATGACGGCGCAGGACATCCCGCGTGTCGTGCGTGAGGCGTTCCACATCGCCTCGACCGGTCGTCCTGGCCCCGTGCTCATCGATGTGCCCAAGGACGTCCTCACCGGCACCATGGATTGGTACTGGCCAACGGACGAAGAAGTGCTCGCCGGCCTTCCGGGCTACCGGCCGAACACCAAGGGCCATCCCCGGATGATCCGTGAAGCGGCCAAGTTGATCCTGGCGTCCGAACGCCCGGTGATCTACGCCGGTGGCGGCATCTTGAAGGCCCGAGCCGCGGAGGCATTGCGCGAGCTCGCGGAACTGGTGCAGATCCATGTGGTCACCACGCTCATGGCGCGTGGAGCGTTCCCCGATCGTCATCCGCTCGCGCTCGGGATGCCAGGCATGCACGGCAACGCAGTGGCGGTCACGTCGCTGCAGAAGGCCGATCTGCTCATCAACCTCGGGGCCCGCTTCGATGACCGCGTCACCGGCAAGGTGAGCGCGTTCGCTCCCGACGCCAAGATCATCCACGTCGACATCGACCCGGCCGAGCAAGGCAAGGTCCGCCGGCCCGACGTGCCGATCGTGGGCGATTGCCGTCAGGTGATCGAGGAGATCACCCGTGAGATCCGCAACTTGCTCGGTGCGGGCGAGACCCGAGCCGACACCAGCGCATGGAAGCAGCGCGTGAGTGGATGGCAGGAGCTCTATCCCTATCGCTACGAGCCGTCGCTCCCGGGCGAGGCCCTCAAGCCGCAGTTCTGCCTCGAGACCCTGCGTGATTCGGTGCCCCACGACACGATCGTGGTGTCGGGCGTTGGGCAGCATCAGATGTGGGCGTCGCAGTACTGGAAGTTCGATCATCCCTACACCTGGGTGAACTCCGGGGGACTCGGCACGATGGGCTTTGCCGTGCCGGCCGCCATCGGCGCCAAGGTGGCGATGCCCGACAAGACCGTGTGGGCCATCGATGGTGACGGCTGCTTCCAGATGACCGCGCAGGAACTCGTGACCGCGACCATCGAACGCATTCCGGTGAAGGTCGCCATCTTGAACAACTCGTACCTGGGCATGGTGCGTCAGTGGCAGGAGATGTTCTACGACGAGCGCTACAGCGAGGTGTACCTCTCACCCGAGGTGCCCGACTTCGTGAAGTGGGCTGAAGCCATGGGTTGCGTCGGCATCCGCGTCGATTCGCCTGAAGAGGTGCAGCCGGCCATCGACAAGGCCAATGCCATCGATGACCGCCCGGTGGTGGTCGACTTCCGTACCGACGCGTCGGAGAAGGTGTTCCCGATGGTGCCGGCCGGCATGGCCAACGACGAGATCGTCCTGCCCCAGGGCCAGGACAAGCGGTTCTTGGTGTAGAGGAGCAGGGACAATGAGCAGTCAAGAGCATCACATCGTCTCGGCACTGGTCGAGAACAAGTTCGGGGTCTTGGCCCGTGTCGCGTCGTTGTTCGCCCGTCGTGGGTTCAACATCGTCTCGTTGGCTGTCGCCCCGACCGAAGTTCCAGAACTGAGCCGCATCACCATCGTGGTCGACGCCGAGTCGGCGCCACTCGAGCAGGTCACCAAGCAGCTGTACAAGTTGATCAACGTGGTGAAGGTGACCGAACTCGACCCACGGGCCAGCGTGCAACGCGAGTTGCTCATGGCCACGATCCGGGCCGATCTGGCGCAGCGCGGTGACGTGCTCGATCTGGTCAGCGTTTTCGAGGGGAAGATCCTCAACGTCGGAGCCGACGCGATCACCATCGCGCTCGATGGCCAGCCGGCCAAGCTCGACGACTTTGAGGAGCTCCTGCGCGGTTATGGCATTGTGGAACTCGCCCGGTCCGGCCGGGTCGCGCTTCCCAAATTGGACAAGACGGCGTTGCGCGCCGTGAAGGGAAAGGCAAGCTGATGGCAGCCACCGTCTACTACGAGGCCGACGCTGATCGGTCCATCATCCTGGGCCGCAAGGTCGCCATCGTGGGCTACGGCTCACAAGGTCACGCGCACGCGCTGAACCTCAAGGACTCCGGCGTGGAGGTGTGTGTTGCCCTGCGTCCCGGCTCGTCGTCGTCGGCCAAGGCAGCGTCGGCCGGGCTGGATGTGAAGTCCATCGCTGATGCCACGAAGTGGGCCGACGTGATCATGATCCTCGCTCCCGACACCGAGCAGAAGAAGATCTACGACGCCGACATCGCTCCCAACCTCACCGCCGGCAAGGCGTTGGCGTTCGCGCACGGCTTCAACATCCGCTTCGGTCGTATCACCCCGCCCGCCGGCGTCGACGTGATCATGGCCGCCCCCAAGGGCCCCGGGCATCTGGTGCGTCGCACCTACACCGAGGGCGGCGGGGTGCCGTGCCTCATCGCCGTGGCCCAGGACGGCACCGGCAACGCCAAGGCACTTGCGCTGTCATATGCCGATGCCATCGGTGGCACCCGCGCCGGTGTCATCGAGACCACGTTCTCGGAAGAGACCGAGACCGATCTCTTCGGCGAGCAGGTCGTGTTGTGCGGCGGCCTCACGTCGCTGGTGCAGGCGGGGTTCGAGACGCTGGTCGAGGCGGGCTATCAGCCCGAGATGGCGTACTTCGAGTGCCTGCACGAGGTGAAGCTCATCGTCGACCTCATGTACGAGGAGGGCATCGCCGGTATGCGCTACTCCATCTCCGATACCGCCGAGTACGGCGATGTGACCCGCGGGCCGCGCATCATCACCCCGTCGACCAAGGCCGAGATGAAGAAGATCCTCGAGGAGATCACGTCGGGCAAGTTCGCCGATGAGTGGATCGCCGAGTCGGAGTCGGGCCGCAAGAACTTCGGAGCGTTGCAGGACAAGGGCCGTGCTCATCCGATCGAGGTCGTGGGCGGGCAGCTGCGGTCGATGATGCCGTGGATCGGTGCCGGCAAGACCAAGGTGGCCGACGCCTCCGGCGGCTGACGCTCCTCGAACTCCTGATCCAGCAACAAGAGCAAATCCCGACCTTGTGGGTCGGGATTTGCTCTTGTTAGGGTTCCGCCGTCTCGCCGAGGAGGCGAAGCGATGTCCATCGACAGGGGAATCACACATGAGTGACAGCTGGGGTTTCGAGACCAAACAGATCCATGCCGGGCAGGAGGCCGATCCAACGACCGGCGCCCGGGCCATGCCGATCTACCAGACGACGAGCTATGTGTTCCGGGACTCCCAACACGCGGCGAACCTGTTCGGCCTGGCCGAGGTCGGCAACATCTACACCCGCATCATGAACCCCACGCAGGGCGTGTTCGAGGCCCGCATCGCGGCGCTCGAAGGCGCTCCCGTCACGGCGCTCGGCATCCCCGGCGCGCTGGCCGTCGCATCCGGTCAAGCGGCCGAGACGTTGGCCATCTTGAACCTCGCCGAGTCCGGCGATCATGTCGTCGCATCGGCTGCGCTGTACGGCGGCACGTACAACTTGCTGCACTACACGCTGCCCAAGATGGGCATCGAGACGACGTTCATCGACGAGCCTGACGATCTCGATGCGTGGCGCGCGGCCATCCGGCCGAACACGAAGGTCTTCTTCGGCGAGACGTTGGCCAACCCCAAGAACCAGTTCCTCGACATCGAGGGCATCTCGGCGATCGCCCACGAGAACGGCATCCCGCTCATGGTGGACAACACGGTCCCGTCGCCATGGTTGCTGCGCCCGTTCGAGTGGGGCGCCGACATCGTCCTGCACTCGGCTACGAAGTTCATCGGGGGTCATGGCACGTCGATCGGCGGCATCATCGCCGACGGCGGCACGTTCGACTTCGGTGCTTCGGGTCGGTTCCCGAACTTCACCGAACCCGACCCGAGCTATCACGGCCTGGCGTACTGGCCGGCACTCGGCCATGGAGCATTCGTGCTCAAAGCGCGCGTCCAGCTGTTGCGCGACATCGGTGCCGCCATCACGCCGTTCAACTCGTTCCTGTTCCTGCAGGGCGTCGAGACCTTGTCGTTGCGCATGGAGCGTCACAACTCGAACGCCCAGAAGGTCGCCGAGTGGCTGGCCCAGCGCGACGAGGTGGAGTCGGTGCAGTACGCCGGTCTGCCATCGAGCCCGTGGCACGAGCGCGGCAAGAAGCTCACCGGTGGCAAGGGCTTCGGGTCGGTGCCGGCGTTCATCATCAAGGGAGGACGTGAGGCCGGTCAGAAGTTCGTGGAGGGCCTGCAGCTCCACAGCCACGTGGCCAATATCGGTGACGTGCGCAGCTTGGCCATTCATCCCGCGTCGACCACGCACTCGCAGCTGACCGAGGCCGAGCAGCTCTCGACCGGTGTGCATCCCGGTCTCGTGCGTTTGAGCGTCGGACTCGAGTCGATCGACGACATCCTTGCCGACCTCGAGTTGGGTTTCGCTGCCGCCAAGAGCTGACGCGGCGCTGAGGTTCGGCCCAGCCCTGCGATTTGGCCCGCCGGACAGGCGTTCCGAAGGTTGTGATCGCTCAGCGATCACAACCTTCGGACCCTGACGGCGTGGATCAGCGCTGCGTGCCGTCGACCGAGCCGCTGCG
>JBFWVD010000050.1:0-22431 GCA_050246915.1 Acidimicrobiia bacterium
CGCTTGTAGTTGGCATCCACGTCGGCCTTGGTGGTGAGCGGTGCGCTGCGCCATCCGTGCAGTTCGGCCTCGACGTGCTCCATGGCGAGGTTGGCGCCCTTCACCAAGCGGATCTTGGGGGCCACACCTCCAACCTCATGTCGCTGGGCGGCCCACTCGAGCAACTCGTCCACCACTCGAACGGCATCGGGCAGATAGGCCTGCACCACGATGCCGGCCCGTGCGCTCGGCCGAGCATCGAGCGCCCGGCGGAATCCGGCCACGCTGAGGTCGAGCGTCGCGAACTCCTCCATGTCGAGGTTCACGAACTTCGCCCCCGACTCAGCGGCATCGAGGAGCAGGCCAAAGCGATCGGCGAGACGCGCCACGCTGTGATCGAAGTCGAGCACGTCGAGATGGGCACAGATGGCGGTGGCCTTCACCGACAGATAGTCCACGTCGTCGAGATGCAGCAGATCGAGCGCGGCGGCGAAGCGACGATCGGCTTCGGCGTCGCTCAGCACCGCCTCTCCCAACGGGTTCACGTTCAATGGGAGCGGCCCTGCCGAGCGCACGGCAGCGGAGATGGCGGAGGGGGCATCGTCGAGCACCACGGGATCGAACTCGCGTCGCATGCGGCGACGGGCGAGCGGTACGACCGCCCTCGGCAGCCGGCCGGCGAGCTTGCCGCCGATCCACAACTGCGCCCGATCGACCGGGCCGACGAACGACGGGATACCACGGCGCAACACTCGGGCCAGCCCGGCGCCGGCGATGGCGTCGTCCTCGATACGCAGCACCTCATCGGTGAGTGCCACCAAGAAGTCGGTGGACCCGGGGTCCGATGCGATGGCGGCCTGTTGGCGATTGCGCCGCTTCTCGGCGGCGGTGCTCACCTCGGCGGCCCGGTCCAGGAACGTCCCGGCCAGAGCAACCGCTTCAGCGACGAGCTGATCATGGGTACGCGCAGCATCTGCCATGGGTCCATTACCTCACACTCGTCTTGGTGCGTCGATACCCTGTCGATGTTCGTCTGATACAAGTCGCAATGCTCTGTCGCAGGGCTGGAAGGGGGCCGCGTGGCCCGGAAGGAACTCAGCGCCATCACCGCCATGCGTGAGCTCCTCGACGATCACGCCGACGTGCTCTATTGCGCCAAGGCGCTCGACGGTCGCTACCTCGAGGCCAACACCGCCTTCGTGAGGGCAGCGGGCCAACGCTCCCGGGCCTCGCTCCTCGGCCGCACGGCGCGGGACTTCTTCCCGCCGCACCTCGTGGACTCCTACGAGCGTCAGGACCAGATCGCCATCGAGCACGGAGCCGTGCGCCGGCAATTCGAGTTGATCGGCACGAGCGAGGCAACAGCCGCGTGGTTCCTCACGACCAAGCTCCTCATCCCGGGAAACTCACCCGAGGAGACGGCTATCGCCTGCGTATCGCGCGACCAGCGTCGAGTGATCGCCCAATCCGGCGCCCGCGCGGTCATCGCCGCGCTCGACCACTTGGAGCGTCACCTCGCCGAACCGCTCGATGTAGAGCGCCTCGCTTCGAGCGTGGGCGTGTCGGCAGTGCACCTGCGCCGATTGCTCCACGCAACCATCGGCGCCAGCCCGAGCGAGCTGCTGCGGCGCATCCGTATCGAGCACGCCACCAAAGCCATCGCCTCGAGCACCGCAACGCTGGCGGAGATCGCTGCCGACTGTGGCTGGTACGACCATGCTGCGATGACGCGTGACTTCCGCCGGGTGCTGTCGATCACCCCATCGTCATTGCGGCCGGCTCAACGCTGAACCATTCGCGGCGCGCTGCGATCCGAGCAGACGCCACAGACCGAGTCGATCGAGTAGCGGGTTCAGCACGCCGGCAGTGATGCAATAGGAGTTGACATATGGCGCGGTGTGGTGCTTTCCGTGGTTGGCCGGTGACAACACCAGGCCGGTCGCCTGCAGGCGCTGCATCAACGGCGGGACGTCGGGCATGTGCGCCCACTTGTGCAGTTCATTGGTGACGACCACGAATGCCATCAACACGCTCAGGAACACCGCGAGGTACAGGTGATCGTGCACGTCGAGCCAGATGACGCACGGAATGAGCACCGGCAGACATACGAAGAAGTTGTCGGCGTTCACCTCGACGAAATCGCCCCGGG
This sequence comes from Acidimicrobiia bacterium, assembly GCA_050246915.1. Taxonomy (GTDB): domain Bacteria; phylum Actinomycetota; class Acidimicrobiia; order Acidimicrobiales; family Ilumatobacteraceae; genus JBFWVD01. Next base: position 2,129 of record JBFWVD010000050.1, read on the forward strand.
TCATCTTCATCGGATCGTCGTGATGCTCGCGGAACGCTTTGATGAACTTCTGCCCGAGCACGGGTGTGGATGTCGACCCGTAGGTGTCACACAAGAAGTGGACGAGCCCCGACAGGAAGTCGGCAGTGAAGTAGGCGAGCGCCACCGCGCCGAGGAGACCCAAGGCGACTGATGCCGTGAACCGATCGACGGCCGCACCGCCCACTCGCACCCAGAACACCAGACCGAACACGACGAAGGCGGCAAGGCTCGAGACCTCGAAGGCGCGGTACTTCGTCGGGTAGTCGTAGCGGCCGAGGGCTCGCACCCCATGGCCGGCGGTGCGGCCTGACATGGGTCGATTCTATGACTCAGTACGGGCCGGATGGCCCAACTGCCGCGGGTGACAACCCGGCGAAGATCGTCGGGAGGTCGGCCACGAACGAGGCCACGGCGGCCGACACCGACGAGAGTGCGTCAGTCACCTTGCCGTGGTCGTGGCGTCCCAGCGCAAAGCGTGGGCGGGTGCTCAACAGGCCGGCGATGCGCGACGTGACGTACTCGGGATCGTCGTACCGGGCAGGTTCCACCCGGCTGGTGAACAACTCCAGGAACGACAGCCAACGATCCCGGTGCTCGTCGGCGACCAGGTGCGAGGCGACTCGATCGGGGGAGCGGAGGCGATCCCACACCTCGGCGAACCCGGGTGCGGCGTCGATGGCGATGAGCTCACCGTCGATGAGCAGTTCGAGTCCCACGTGGGCAACGACCCGGGAGGCGCCCCGGGCGACACCGACCGCCTGGAGATCGGTGAACAGCGTTGTGCGATGTCGGGTGAACCACGCGTGGCTGTGGAACAACTCATCGACCGCGGCGTGATGTGCCAGCCCGGCGGCCACCAGCGGGACCTGCGGATCAGCGAAGCCGAGGCCGGCGCGGGGGACGAGATCGGGGGCCACAGCGCCCAGCACCGCGTCGCGGTGCCCGTGGTGCGCCGCACACAGCGCGGCGTGGGCGACGAAGTTCATCTCCGTTGAGGCTACTGCTGCGTTCGGAACATTCGTGTGGGCAATCTCGGAGGCGTAGGTTGTCGTGGTGGGGATGAAGCCGGATCGATTCGCTCAGATGACCAACGCGTCGTCCGGTTCGTCCGCCGTCGGCGACGTCGCCGCCGGGCAGTCGCAGAACCCGTATCTGGCGTTGTTCGTGGTGTGCTTCGGCCTTGTCATCGTCGTGCTCGACAACTCCATCTTGAACATCGCCATCCCCGCGCTGTCGAGGGATCTGAACGCATCGACATCCGATCTGCAGTGGATCGTGGATTCCTACACACTCGTGTACGCCGGCACGATGCTCACGGCCGGAAGCCTTGGTGATCGACTCGGTCGTCGTCGTTCGGTGATGTGGGGCGTCGGCTGCTTCGGAGCGGCCTCGGCCATTGCCTCGTTGGCGACATCGTCCACCGTCCTCATCGTGAGTCGGGGCCTCATGGGGTTGTGCGCCGCGTTCATCACACCGGCGAGCCTGTCCATCGTCACCAACCTGTTCCACGATCCGCGCGAGCGGGCCCGCGCCATCGGCATCTGGGCGGCGGTGTCGTCGACCGGAGCCGCCGCTGGCCCGGTGTTGGGGGGCATCTTGCTCGAGCACTTCTGGTGGGGTTCGGTGTTCCTCGTCAACGTGCCCATCGCGGTGGCACTGGTGATGCTCACCCCACTCTTCGTTCCCGAATCGCGCGACCCTCGCCCGGCTCGCCTCGATCCGATCGGCGCTGCCCTGTCGATCGCCGCTCTCAGCGCACTGCTGTGGGCCACCATCGCCGGGCCCGATCACGGATGGACATCGCGACCGATCCTCGTCGGCTACGCCATCGGAATCGTGTTGACGGCATCGTTCATCTTGTGGGAGTTGAACCGCACCGATCCGATGCTCGACCTCGGGTTCTTCCGCAACCCGGCGTTCTCGGCAGCGACGCTCGCCAACATGGCAATGGTGATGGCGTGGTCGGGAACGGCGTTCATCTTCGTGCAGTTGCTGCAATCGGTGCTCGGCTACTCCCCGCTCGAGGCCGGGTTGCGACTCGCCCCGTTCGCGATCGTGGGCGCGTTCGGTGGGCTGTTCGGACCGCCGCTGGCCGCGAGGATCGGACGCAAGAAGGCGATCTGCCTCGGCCTCGGCACCGAAGGCATCGGCTCGGCCCTGCTCTTCACGTACCACCTCAGCGGTGGGTACACGACGGCGGCGATCTACATGACGATCTTCAGCGCCGGCCAGTCCGTGGTGTTCTCACAGGCCATCGCGTCGGTGATGGATTCGGTACCTCGCGAGAAGTCAGGCGTCGCGTCCGGCGCCAACAACACCTGCCGTCAACTCGGGTTGGCATTCGGCGTCGCGCTCGGGGGCAGCATCTTGGCATCTCGCTATCGCAGCGAGTTGTCGACCCGCACGGCGTCGCTGGGACTCGACGAAGCGACGCTCGATCAGGCGGGCAAGTCGATCGCCTCCGCGGTGGAGGTCTCCTCGGAGATCCCAGGAGCAGCTGGTGATGGCTTGCTGTCCGCGGCGCGCGATGCGTTCGTCCCGGCGATGCACTCGGCGATGTTGTTCGCCGTGGTGATGTGCGTTCTGGGCATCGCGGTCACTGCCATCTGGCTGCCGGATCATCGTGCGACGCTGTCCCACGCGCAGGGCAACGACGACGTCAACGATGTACAGCGCCGCGACGGCGAGAGCGACGGCGACGACACCCAGCGCTGACCGGCGTCACCAGTGGGGTCGCAGACCCATCCCGCTGCGGCCAGCAGTGGTCTTGGTGGCCAGCACCTGGGTGATGGCGAGGTCGTTGATCTCGAAACCCACAGCCGATGCCGCCATGTACAGGCGCCAGATCTTGGCCCGCGGCAATGATGCCAACCGCACGGCCTCGTCCCAGTTGGCCTCCAACCGTCGAACCCAGTCGCGCAAGGTGAGTGCGTAGTGCTCCCGCAACGACTCGACATGACGGACCTCGAGTCCGCTGCGGTTCATCGCGGACACGATCTGACCGACCTCGAGCAACTCCGCATCGGGGAAGACATAGCGGGCCATGAACCCATCGGGGTCAAGCCGACCGGTCCCCTGTTCCGCGGTGCGGTTGATGGCGTGATTGAGGAGCCGCCCACCGGGCCGCAGCAGCGTCTCGATCTTGGCGAAGTACTCGCCGAGGCGCTTCTGACCGACGTGCTCGAACATGCCGATGGACGACACCGCGTCGAACGGACCGTCGGGCACATCTCGATAGTCCTGCAGGCGGATCTCCACCTGGTCGGCGACACCGGCCTCGGCGACGCGCTTGGCCGCCAGTTGCATCTGTTGCCTCGAGATGGTGACCCCTACCGCCTCGACCCCGTGGTGGCGGGCCGCGTGCATGACCATGCCACCCCATCCGCAGCCGATGTCGAGCAGGCGCATCCCCGGGACGAGGCCGAGCTTGTTACAGATGAGTTCGTACTTGTTCGCTTGCGCCACATCGAGTGGATCGCTCGGATCGTTGAACAGCGCGCAGGAGTACGTCATCGACTCACCGAGGAACAATCGATAGAACTCGTTCGAGACGTCGTAGTGGCTCGAGATGGCCCGCGCATCGCGCACCTTGCTGTGCAATCCCCCGCGTAGCCGTGCTTCTTCCGGCGGAGCGGGCAGCGGTCGCAGCTTCACGAGGTCCTTCACCGAATGCACCCCGAGCACAGCAGCCGCATCACGCAGGAACTCCCGGTCGACGCGCACGTCCCCGAAGCGATCGCGCAGTGCGAGCACGCCGTAGATGTCGCCGTCGACCTCCACTTCGCCGGCCACGTACGCCCGGGCAAAGCTCAGCTCGCTGGCCCGCTGAGTGATGACCCGGTGGAAGAACCGGGGACTGGTGATGCGGATGGTGGTTTCGGCCGTCTCCGGACCGACGGTGGTGCCGTCGTACGCGACGATCCGGACAGCGGACCGATCGTCACCGAACGGATCGCTGTGCAGACCGCTCCCGAGCAGCCGACGAATCAGCCGTTCCATGTGCGTAGCGTCGCAACTCCACCGTTGCGCCGCAAGGACTTTTTCGTGGCAGGTCCGCCGTCGGGCGATTGGTCAGAGATGACCGATGACGGCGTGGGGCATGTAGGGCGCCTCGAGTCGAGCGATCTCGTCGGTGCTGAGCGACACCGACAGCGCGGCAACCGCGTCGGCCAACTGTGGAGCCTTGGTGGTACCGACGATGGGAGCGGTGATACCTGGCTTGTGGAGCATCCATGCCAAGGCGATCTGCGCGGTCGGGGCCTCGTGCTCCGCGGCGATCGCCTCGACCACGTCCAGCACCTCACCATCTGCTGGATGTTGATAGCGCCGCTTGTTGTGACGATCCTTCTGGGCGCGGGTGGTGCGCAGCTCGCCGTCGCGACCGCGGTTGCCGGCCAGGACCCCGGCGGCCAACGGGCCCCACGGGATGAGGCCCACACCCATGTCGCGGCACAACGGGATCATCTCGCGCTCCTCCTCGCGATAGAGCAGGTTGTACTGGTTCTGCATGGACACGAACTGCGTCCAACCGTTGCGCTCGGCCGTGTGTTGCGCCTTGGCGAACTGCCACGCCCACATGCTGCTGGCCCCGATGTATCGAACCTTGCCAGCGCGCACCAGATCGTGCAGCGTCGACATCGTCTCTTCGATCGGCGTCGACGGATCCCAACGATGGATCTGGTACAGGTCCACGTAGTCCATGCCCAAACGACGAAGCGATGCGTCGATGGAACTCATGATGTGCTTGCGGGACAAGCCCCCGCCGTTGGGTGCCTGCGTCATGGGGAGGAACACCTTGGTGGCCACCACCATCTCGTCGCGGGGCAACATCTTCGACAACAAGCGACCGGTGATCTCCTCGCTGGCGCCGAGCGAATAGAAGTTGGCGGTGTCGAAGAAGTTGATGCCGGCATCGACAGCGGCCCGCACGATCGGCTCGGCGGCCGACTCGTCGATGGCCCACTCGAGGACCTTGGCGTCACCGAAGCCCATCATCCCCAGACACAGGCGCGAGACCTTCAGACCGGTCCGGCCCAGGTTCACATAGTCCATCGTTCAGCCCACCAATCCGGGCCAGCCGTACACCGGTCGACCGGCGTGGGGGAGATGTTCGATCACGGCCATCGATTGGGCGAGGGCCATCATGACGAACAACGTGCGGCCATCGTCGCCGCCGAAGCACACGTTGGTGGCGAAACCCGGTGCGGGCAACGCGATGGTGTCGAGCATCGTCCCGTCAGCGGCGACCACATAGATGCATTCGCCGGCTGGCGATGCCGCGTAGATGTTCCCCTCGACATCCACGGCGAAGCCGTCGCCGGCATGTCCCATGTCCTCGATGATCCACTCGGTGCTGCCATCGAACCCGACGCGCATGAGGCCGTTGGCCTCCACAATGACCAGATCGCCGCGGTGATCGAGCGCTATGCCGTTGCAGTAGTGGAACGGTCCGGCCACCCGATGGACGGTGCCGTCACGATCGAGGCGTAGCACCCGACCCCTCGGCTCCGGAGGCAGTGGATGATGCCCGGGGTCGGTGAAGTACAACGTGCCCTCAGCGGTGCAGACCAGATCGTTGGGAGCGTTGAATCCGCCGCCATCGACCGTGTGATCGGCCAGCACGCTCACGTTCCCGGCTGGGTCGACGTATTGGATCGACGGTGTGAGCGGTTCGAGGGGTGGGAGGTCATCCATGCCTGGCAGGTTGTGGATCGAGAAGTCGATGCCTCCGTTCTGGGTGATGAGGAACCCGCCGTCGGCGGCCGGTGCCGCGGCGTTCGGGCCACCACCGGCGCGGGCGATGACCGTGCGACTCCCGTCAGCGGGTGACACTCGATGCAGCAACCCATCAGCGACCCCGGTGCACACGACGGTGCCGTCGGCGGACGACCAGATGGGTCCCTCCCCGAACAGCACACCGGTACGCACGACGTGCATGTCATAGGCCTTCGACCCACCCACGGCGATCTCCCCCCGTCGGTTCCGTTCCCCTGAGCGGAACCCTCGATCGGATCAGACTCTTGTCCGTCCTGCACCGTTGCGCAACTTGGCGACCGTCGATTCCCGCCTCAGACACCGCGGTGCCACTGCGTGGGCACTGTGGTGATCGGATTCACCCGATGGAGTGAAATGGGTCAGCCCAGTGGGGTGGTTCGGCGCTGCCGCCTAGGGTCAGCGTGTGTCCAGACGGCCGGTGGCGGTGGCGGTCGTGGGCCAGCGCGCAGTCGCGATCGCTGAGCTCATCGTCGCGTCCGCGTCCATCTCTGATCAGATCGAATGGTGCGGTGTTGTGCCGCTCGGTTCGCCGCTCTCGGACATCGATGTGGTGGTGTTGGCGCTCACCGGGAACGTCGAAGCCGATGAGTTCGCGCTGCGCCAGTTGGTGGCGACGACCTCGGCCGCCAACGTCGTCGTGGCACTCGCCGGATCGGACTTCTCCACCGCCATGGTCCGAGCGGCGCGGCGGTTGGGTGTTCGTTCGTTCATCGATCAGTCGTTGTCCGCGCAATCGATGATCGCGGCATTGATGACCATCGCGGACGGGGGTGCCGTCGAGCCGGGACGCCGAGCGGCAGCTGGCCGTGATTGGATCGGTCGGGATGCGGGGCTCAGCGAGCGTGAGAGCCAGGTGCTCGTGTTGTGCGCCGAAGGATTGACCAACCGCGAGATCGCCGAGACCTTGTACATCAACGTCGAGACCGTGAAGAGCCATCTCAAGAACGTGTACAGCAGCCTCGGGCTGCACAATCGGGCACAGGCGGCCACCTACGTGCATCGAGCACGGTCCACCGGGCGCATGGTGGCGCTCGATTGGTCGCACGACCGTTCTCGTTCCGATGCCGGCGCGGCGACCATCGGGGAGGTGTCGGCGTACTCGCTGGCGGTACACCTCGGCCTCGACGAAGCAACGATCGCCGAACGATTGGCCTTGCTCTCGCTCACGACGAGCGGTCGCGATCGACTCGGTCGCTATTCCACCGCTGTCGACGTGTCGGCCGCGGCATATGCAGAACGACTCACCGCTCGATGGATCGAGTTCGAGCAGACCGCTCCGCTGTTGCACGACGAAGGTGTGGTTCGCCGACTCGTCGACCATCAGCGGAGCTATCTGCTCGAGTTGTTCACCGCCACGTTTGATGTGCGCCATTGCGAAGCGATGGTGCCGGATCGGGGCGATGCATCATCGGCTGCGGCTGCCACCCCAGCTCTACCTCGCCTCATACGTCCATCTCATCTGTGACCATCTCGACATTCTGTTCGACGGCTCGTCCGACAAGGCGGCGCTCGAGGACGTGATCACCGTCATCGCTTCGGTGATCTTCGACGCCGGTGTCGTGCTCGACGCGTATGAGGTGTGCGTCGAGCGCGAGATCTTGGAGCGCACGAGTGGTCCGACTCTGGCCGCCACTGTGGACTCCGTAGCGACGCAGGTCGAACAGAGCCGTCCGGTCGTGCCCCGGCGACGATCGCAGGCCCGCGTCGCTCTCGCTCGGGACGACGCCGAGCTGCGGCGGCGCTTCGTTGGCCTCACGGAGGAACACGAGGCGACGTTGCGTTCGATCGCGCCCGTCGTGGCCGAGGCCATCCCGCCGGTCCTCGAGAGCTTCTACGCCTTGTTGAGCTCGATCGGCTCGGTGGCCGATCTGGTTCCTCGCGATGTGGCACAACGTCTCATGGCGCAGGTTGCGGCGTACTGGGACGAGACGTTCACCACCGGGTTCGATGGAGGCCGCGCCGCCACCCGCATGCGCGTCGGCGTGATCCACGAACGCGTCGGCCTGGCGCCCCAGTTCTACTTGGCCGGTTTGGCTCATCAGATCGCTGGCATGCTGCGATCGTTGGTCCGTCCTGGCGCAGACCTACGTCGCGAGGTCGACGCGGTGGTCCGCGCTGTGTTCTTCGACGTCACCTTCGTGATCGACGCTTACATGGAGGCCCGGTCGGCGACGCTCATCCAGACCGGCCGATTCGCCAGCCAAGTCGTGGCCGGACTGGCCAACGGTGTCGCCATCGTGGACGCTCGCGGCCGCATCGAGCACGCCAACGAGCAGCTGTTGGCCATTGTCGGGGTGGCGGCCGGCGTGCTCCATCGGATGCCGATCGAGAGCGCGTTGCCGTTCGACGGGATCGGTGATCTGGTGTCGGCTGCCCGATCGTCGCTGACTGGTCGCGTCACGGCCCTGTACAGCGCGTGGGGTCGAAGCCTGCGAGTGACCGGTGTGCGGATGCAGCGCACGGGTGTTGCCAGCGACGACTTCGTCGCCGTCGTGGTGGACGACATCTCCGAGGTCGTCAGGGCCAGCGCGGCGCTGGAGCACGATGAACGCCGATTCGATCATGTGTTGTCGGCCGTCGACGCGTTGGCGTGGGAGATGGATGGTGACAGCCTCACGGTGCTCGCTGTGTCCCGTGCCGCGCTGTCGCTGACCGGCATGCGCGAAACCGATCTGCTCGGGCGAGCCACGCTCATCGAGATGGTGCACCACGACGATCGTGAGCGCTTCGTGGCGTTGTGTCGTGGGCTCGCCGAGGATGACCAGATCCACCTCGACCATCGGATCTCCCGCACTGATGGCGATGTCCGATGGGTTCGCACCTCGATGGTCGCGACCGTCGAGCCAACGGGCTCCCGCACCGTGAGCGGGGTCACGGTGGACGTGACCGAGTTGCACAACGCACACGAGGGCGAGGTCGCCGCTCTTGTCGGCGTGGCCGATGGCGTTGTGCAGTCGCTGCAATCGGAGCTCGCGGTGATACGCGTCGAACTCGATGCACTGGCGCGTGGGGCGGGGACGTTCGATGCGGGGTCCAGCGCCGGCCGAGCTCAGATCGACGCGTTGCTCGATGCGGTGGATCGAACGGAGCGGGTCGTCGTTGAGCTTTCGGACGTGAGACGTTCGAAGAACACCTGAGTGACCGAGCCATTGCGGCGGGGATGGGCATTGCGCAGTAGCTTTCGCGTCGCGACGACCGTCGACCGTCGATCGGAGGGGACGATGACTGCACCAGAACCGTGGCCGGCTCGGCGTGTCGGTGATCGCACGGTTCATCCCATCGGGTTCGGGGCGATGGAGTTGACGTTCCCGCACACCAAGACCGGTGAACTGCGCGTGCCGGTCGAGCGCGCTCAGGCGATCCGCACCGTGCACGCTGCGCTCGACGCGGGGATCCGACTGATCGACACGGCGATCAACTATGCCATCGACGCCGATGAGATGGGGGCCAACGAGGCGTTGGTGGCCGAGGCGCTGGCCACGTGGTCCGGCGACAGCGACGACGTTCTGGTGGTGGCCAAGGGTGGCAACCGACGCGATCGCGAGCAGCTGTTCGTGCACGACGGCCGGCCCGAGAACCTCCGCTGGTCGTGCGAGACGAGCCTGGCCAAGCTCGGTGTGGAGACGATCGGGCTCTACATACTGCACGCGCTCGATCCGGCAGTGCCATTGGCCGAATCGATCGGTGCCTTGGCCGATTTGCAGCGCGAAGGGAAGATCTCGATGATCGGCGTGTCGAACTTCGGCCGTCGTCAACTGGCCGAGGCGCGCACCATCGCAACGATCTCGGCCGTCGAGAACCAACTGTCTCCGTTCGCTCGGGCAGCCACGAATCTCGCTCACGAATGTGCGACCGAGGCGATCGCGTTCTTGGCATGGAGCCCGATGGGTGGTCCGCTCGGTCCCGGGGGACTGCGACAACGGCACCCGGTCATCGCCCGCATCGCCGACGAGCGCGGGGTGTCGGTGCAACGGGTCGCGTTGGCGTGGGATCTGGCGCAATCACCCAACGTCATCCCGATCCCGTCGGGCAACCAGCCCGAGTTCGTGGCCGACAACGCCGCCGCGGCGGAACTCCGTCTCACCGACGAGGAGGTCGCCGCCATCAACTCGTTCGAGCCGGAGCCGTTCTAGCCGAAGCTCCGCAACACTCGGCCCGCATGCACACCGGTGTGTTCGTCGTTGCGCACGATGGCCTGCCCGTTGACGAACGTGGCCCGATAGCCGCGGGCGCGCTGGACCAAGCGCGGTGCACCGAGCGGTGCGTCGTACACGGGCTCGCATTGCATCGCGGCCAGGGCGTCGAGATCGATGACGTTGATGTCGGCGACGCATCCGACCTCGAGCCGCCCACGATCCGCGACACCGAGCAGAGCCGCAGGGGCTGAAGTGAGACGGCGGATCGCCTCACCGAGCCCGACGCGGCCGGTGTCTCGCACCCAGTGCGCGAGGAAGAACGTCGTGTAGCTGGCGTCGACGATGTCGGCGAGATGCGCGCCGGCGTCGCCGAGACCAGGCAGGAAACGCGGGGAGTCGAGCATCGAGGCCAGCACGGCGCTGTCGCGGTTGAACAGCACCGCCGAGAACATGGCGCGACCGTCGGACAGGTCGCAGCACCGTAGGAAGGTCTCGGCCGGCGATTCACCTGCCGCCAACGACAGTGCGGCCAACGTTGCATCGGGCCCGGCCATGTATCGAGCCGGCTCGCTCGTCGAGTCCGTCCACATGGCGAAGATCTGGTTGGGCGCGGTGATCGATGGAGCGTCCAACGCTTCGTCGACGAGCGCTCGCCGCAATTTCGGTTGACGTATGGCGTCGAGACGTTGCTCATGGGGAAGCCCGGCCAGCTGGCGCCACGCGTCGGTGCGCCAGGGGAGCTTGCCGTACAACCCACAGATGGCCCCGCCCTCTCGGGGCATGAGGGTCGCGGTGATGTCAGCCCCGCGCGCCGCGGCGCGCTCGAGCATGTCCGGGGTGGGTTGCTTGAACCGCGACGTGACCGGGGCCCCAGGCCTCGCTCCGTCGACGGCGGCGCTGGCCACGATGACGCGACCGCCGGTGATGATGCCCACCGTGGTGAGCAGTTCCATGTCCGGATCGAGATCGCCGGTGTTCAGAACGGCCTGGAACAGGCCCCGATCGCGCAGTACCTCGGCGATCGCGTACACCTCCTGTGCCGTCGCGGTCGTGCCGGGTACGACGCGGCCGTCGCCGAGGCGATGGCCGGGGTAGCGCGAGGTGGAAAAGCCGGCGGCGCCGTGATCGAGCGCTTCGGAGGTGAGCCGCACCAGCTCCGCGAGCTCGGCGTCGGTGGGTTGCTCGTCCACTGCCCGATCGCCCATGACGTAGTAGCGCAGCGCGCAATGGCCGACCATGCCGGCGATGTTGAGGATCGGTGTTCGATGTTCGAGGTAGTCGAGATACTCGCCGTAGGTCTCCCAGCTCCACGGGAGTGCCATCTCTATGGCCTCGGCCGGGATCTTCTCGACTGCTGCCATCATCTGCGTCAAGCGCCTGTGCTCGCCAGCGCGCACCGGTGCGAAGGTCATGCCGCAGTTGCCCATCAGTGCCGTGGTGACACCGTGCCACGACGACGGCGTGAGCGTGTTGTCCCAACCGATCTGTGCGTCGAAGTGGCTGTGCAGATCGATGAATCCGGGCGTGACGATGAGTCCCGTCGCGTCGAACTCTTCGCGACCCATCGTCTCGACGACGCCCACCGCCGTGATGCGAGCGTCGCCGTTGGAGTCGCCGCCACGGGGGCGATCGACCGCCACATCGGCCACGCGTGCGGCGCCGCCGTTCCCGTCGACCACCGTGCCACCGCGGATCACCAGATCATGCATTGCCCAACCCCCCCCGGGATGAGGACCGTAACGCCTCAGCTCTGGCCGGCAGCAGCGAGAGCGATGGCGAACGCGGCGACGCCCACCGCCAGCGCCAGCGGGATGCCCGCCTTGGTGGGACGGCCCTTGGCGTCGGTCTGCATGAGCGCATATCCCGCCACACCACCGCCGACGAGACCGCCGAGATGACCACCGATGGAGATGCCCGGCACCGCAAAGGTGACGAGGAGATTGATGACCAAGATGCCGCCGATGCCGGTCTGCCAGATGGAGATGCCGCGGCGGTGGAAGGCGATGGCCAACGCTCCGAGCAGTCCGAAGATCGCGCCGGAGGCGCCGACGGTGAGCGAGTCGGGTGTGACGATGAGGGCTCCCGCCGAGCCGGCGATGAGCGACACGATGTACACCAGTAAGAACCGCAGCCGGCCCAACCCGACCTCGAGCAGCCGGCCGAGCTGAGCGAGGGCGGCCATGTTCATGAGGATGTGGAAGAAGCTGGCATGCAGGAAGCCAGAGGTGATGATTCGATACCACTCGTGGTCGTAGCGGATGGACGGGCCGTAGAGCCCGTAGTCGTTCTGGTTCCACTCGGTGCCGGAGAACCCCTGTTTGGACGCCCGGGCCATACCGATCAGGAACACCGCGACGTTGAGACCGATCAAGATCCCCGATACCAGGAAGTGCTGTCGAGCATTCCATCGCCGCACCTGTTCGCGCACCGGCGGGGTGGACGCCTTGACGCACTCGAAGCAATGGGAACCGACTGCAGCTTCTCGCAGGCATTCCCAGCAGGCGGGCCGTCCACAGCGGGTGCAGGTGCGACCGGTCTCGCGGTCTCGATGATGGAAGCAAGTGGTGCTGGTGGGTCCATCGGTGGAGAACCCGGACGATCCCGATGGCGGCGGTGGGGGCAGCGAGCTCATGGTTGAGTGGTGAGGCTACGCCCCGACGCCCGTAACGTTGCCGCGGTGCTCGCCATCGTCATCTGCAACTGCGCCGACAGCGATCCCGGATTCGTGGGGGAGCACCTCGAGCAGCTGGGGTATCGGCTCGAACGTCTCCATCGCGAAGACCACGGCGAGTGGAACGAGGACGTCGCCGATGACGCAGACCTGTTGCTGCTGCTCGGTTCTGACTGGAGCGTGTACTGGGATCACGTCAAGCCCGCGGTGGCCGCCGAGGTCGCTCTCGTGCAGCGACGCATGGCCGCCGATCGGCCCGTCCTCGCCATCTGTTTCGGGGCGCAGTTGGCGTGCACCGCGTTGGGCGGGTCGGTCGAACGTGCCGCCGAGGCCGAGGTCGGTTGGCGCGACGTGGGTTCGCGACACGCGGCGATCGAACCGGGGCCGTGGATGCAATGGCACTACGACGTGTGCCGGCTCCCCGACCATGTGGAGCTGCTGGCGGCCAACGAGATCGGTCCGCAAGCGTTCCGCCGAGGACGTCTGCTGGCCACGCAGTTCCACCCGGAGGCAACGAGCGCCGTGGTGCAGCGCTGGTCGAGCGGATCCGGAGGCGAGGAGTTGGTGCGGCTCGGCATCGAACGTGAGGAGCTGCTGGCTCGAACCGCAGCCGAGACGCCGCGATCGGCTGATGCCGCCGGCCGTCTCGTCGACTGGTTCGTCAGCGAGATGTGCCGCTGACACGCTGTGACATGTGCCGTTGACGCGTTGACGCGTTGACGCGTTGGCCGACGGTCAGTGTCAGCGCTCGTGGCGACCGAGGGCGCCGCGGATCTCCGGTACTTCGTCGATGGCACGATCGAAGTCGAGGTAGCTCGCGGCGCGAAAGCCGGTGAGCTTGGCCAGTACCAAGAGCGGGAACGTCTGGATGCGTCGGTTGTAGGACTGCACGTTGTTGTTGTGCAACCGGCGAGCCGCCTGGATCCGATCCTCGCTGCGCACGAGGGCGCGCTGCAGATCGGTGAACCCCTGTTGGGCTTTCAGCTCGGGGTAGGCCTCCGTGAGCAAGAGGAGTTGACGGACCTCGTCGATGAGCATCGACTCTGCCGAGACCCGTTCAGCGGCTCGGGACAACATGGCGGCGCCCCGGGCGCGCGCCACCGCTTCCTGGGTGCGGCGCTCGTGCACCGCGCCGGCGCGGGTGATCTCGACGAGGTTGGGGACGAGATCGTGGCGACGCTGCAGTTCGGTGTCGATGTTCGACCACGAGGTGTTCACTGCTTGGCGGAACGTGACGAGACGGTTGTACCCCATGGCGATGATGAGCGCGGCGGCCACGATGGCACCGACGATGCTCCACAGTTCGGGGCTCATCGGGTGAACCTCGGTTGGTAGAGATCCGCCAGTTCGCTGGGCACCTTCGAGCGCACCGCCGCGGCCAGACGGAGCAGGCCGGGATACTGATCGACGCGTGCACGCTTGGTGGTGAGCAAGAACGCATCTCCGTTCACCTCGAACGTGACGAAGCCATCGGTGGTCAACAGCAACTCGATCATGTCGGCCGACAGCATCGCGGTGGCGAAGGCCCGGTCCTCACATCGCACGTAGAACATGCGGTTGAACTCCTCGGACTCGACCTCGATGTCCTTGGCCGCAATGGTGGCGGCGATGCGGGTGCCGAGACCCTCGGGCCTCACCGTGAGGTACGGGCACCAACACGTGAGCGATCCGGCCACCGACGTCGTCCAATGACGCGTCCGATGGCCTTCGCTGTCCTCGGTCTCCCACCAGAAGTCGAACGCCCGAAGCTGGCCGGGATCGTCGCGGTCCCACACGGCCGCGCCGAAACCGCGCTCGACCCCTTCGTTGAAGCGATCGAACATCAGCCGCGAGGAACCGAAAGGGTCCTTCTCGCCCCATCCGAGACCGTGGGCGTTGGCGATCTTGGACACATCGGTGTGGGTGCGCCGGCGCGGACCGCGGCGCACGGCGTACCCGGCGGCCGACAGAACCCCGGCGCCCACCGCAGCGAAGACGTTGATCGATGACGACATCGGTTCTCTGATCGGCAGGTCGGGCTCCCGGCGTGAGCCAGTACCGTGAGTTCCATGACCTCCCGTGACGAGCGTTCAGCGGGCCATGTGTCCCGATTCGACCGGGATACGGCCTGTGAGCCCCTGGGCGACGGCCGTTACGGCTGCCGGATCGATCGGGGATGGTGGATCGAGCGGGGCCCGAACGGCGGGTACGTCGCGGCGACGATGCTCACCAGCTTCATCGCCGAGGTCGCTGATCCGATGCGGGCACCACGTTCGCTCACGGTGCACTATCTGGCCCCGCCCGCCGAAGGCCCAGCGGAGATCGTGGTGTCGATCGATCGTCAGGGCCGTTCGCTGACCTACGCATCGGCCCGCATGTACCAAGGCGAGCGGTTGTTGGTGGCCGCCATGTGTGCGTTCGCAGCCAGCGCTCCCGGCGTCACCTTCAACGATTCGCAGATGCCCGCCGTCCCCGTGGCCGGCGACCTCGTGGACCTGGTGCGGCCCGATGGCGCACCGATGGTCCCGATGTCCGAGCGCTATCAGATGCGCTGGGCCATCGGCGCGCTGCCATGGGAGGGCAGCGCGGATCGGGCGGTGGCCGGCGGATGGATCCGACCCGTCGAGGCCCGGCCCCTCGACCATCGGCTGCTGGCCGCGTTGTGCGATGCGTGGGTGCCCCCGGTGTTCTCGCGAGTGGAGGAACGCCTCGGCGTGCCCACCATCGATCTCACGATCCACTTCCTCGCTCCCTTGCCCCATCCGGGCATGAGCGACACCGACTTCGTGCTGTCCGTGTTCTCCTCGACGGTGGCCGGAGACGGTTTCATCGAGGAAGACGGTGAGATCTGGAGCGCCGACGGCGTGCTACTGGCCAAATGTCGTCAACTCGCCTTGCAGCTGCCGCTGCCGGGCTGAGCACGGCGCCCGGCGTGCTGTTTCAGGCGGCGACGGTGCCGGTGTAGGTAGCGGTGGCGATGGCCGCGGCGCGGGCCATGGCGATCACATCGGTGCCCGGCGTGTCGCTGGTGACGGCGAGGACGGAGCGCAGAGCCAACAGCTCGATGGTGAGCGTGCCGCCGAATCCGAGCGCCGGACACGGGCCGGACCACCCGGCCTTGCCGAAGTCGTTGATCGATTCGACGGTGCCGTCGGGGACGCGCCCTTCGGCCAGCGAGTTCACGATGGGATCGATGCCGGTCACCACCCAATGGATCACCGGTTTCGGGCCGACTTCGGTGGCGACGATGGCCAGGTCGACCGCATCGGTCGGAGTGGCGCTCCATCGCAACGCCGGTGAGGTGTCGGCTCCGATGCAGGTGTGGACCTTGTCGATCTCAGTACCGGAGACCCACGGTCCCGACAAGGTGAACACCGTGGGCGCCGCCGTCGTGGTGGGATCCACGATCGATTGCGTCAGGTCGGGTGCTGCCGGCCGCAAGGTGCGGCTGTCATCGCCGCAGGCCGACACCACCAGACAACAACTGAGGGCGGCCGCCAGGCCAGCGATGGGCGTCCGTCGACGAGAGCGGGTCACGTGGTGAGTTTCCCATGTGCTCGCTAGCGTGACCGATCGTGCCGCCCGAAGTCGCCAGCGATGAGCTCTGCCTCATGACCATCCATGCGCATCCCGACGACGAGGCCTCCAAAGGTGCCCCGACGGTTGCGATGTACTCCAGGCGGGGCGTGTCGACGGTCCTGGTGTGCTGCACCGGCGGCGAGGAAGGCGACGTGAACAACCCGGCGCTCCTGGCTCCCGGCGGCGCGCTGCACGGTCTCGACGAGACGGCGGTGCAAGCTGAACTGGCCCGCTTGCGTCCTCTCGAGTTGGCGTGCTCGGCGGCGGCGATCGGCTTCGACGAGGTGGTCATGCTGGGCTACCGCGACTCCGGGATGGCCGAGGCTGCGTCGAACAACCATCCCGATTCGTTCCATTCCGCCGACCTCGACGAGGCGGTGGGCCGACTGGTCGCGCATATCCGCCGCACCCGACCGCAGGTCATCATCACCTACGGCGACGAGCAGTCGGCCTATCCACATCCCGATCATCTCAAGGTGCACGACATCAGCGGCCCGGCGTTCGATCGCGCCGGCGACGAGGCGTGGTACCCCGAGGCCGGGCCGCCGTGGCAGCCGTTGAAGATGTACTACTCCACCTGGTCGCGCGCTCGGATCGAAGCGTGGCATGCCGCGTTCGGGCGCCTCGGACTCGAGTCGCCTTACGACGACAACTGGTTCAACCGGCCGTGGCAGGACGATCGCATCACCACTCGTCTGCCCATCACCCACGACATGTGGATGGTGCGTCAAGCTGCATTGCTCGCCCACGAGACGCAGATCGATCCCACCGAGCGGTTCTGGTTCGGCCTGCCCAGCGAGGCGCAGTGGGAGGCCTATCCGTGGGAGGACTGGATCTTGGCGAGATCACTGGTGGGACGGCCCGGCGATGGGGAGATCGAAGACGATCTGTTCGCCGGCGTCACTGCAGCGCAAGGCAACCGGCGATGAGCGGCCCAGCGGCCGGACCAGTGGACGGCCCGATGAGCGGCACGGTGCAGGTTCGCATCGCCGCAGGCAAGGGCGAGCCAGAGTTGGTGGACGGACCCGACGACGCCGATGTCATCGTGCGACTCGGCCAGGCCGACACCGGGCTCGATCCGAGCGTGGCGTTCATGACCGGCAAGCTCAAGGCAGAAGGGCACACCGGTGTGCTGTTCGCGTCGCTGTCCTCCGGGGCGATAGCCGCGTCGATCGCTCGTTTGACAGCGGGCTGATCACGGCGTCGTTGCCGCCTCGGCGACCGTGATGGTGAGCGTCGCTTCGTCATCGAAACGGTCGGTGACGGTGATGGGCCCGGTGCCGGTGGCCCGGAACACGAAGCGATCGCCGGGCATCTGGAGTCCGGAGTCGAACACCACCTGGCCATCGACACGGCCTTGGAACGAGCGGTTCTCGGTGTCGGCGTTGACGAACTCGATGCCCTCGCCGGCGGTGACCTCGACGCTGTTGGTCGAGTAGCCCGTCCCCACCGCTTCAACCGTCGTGGCATTGTCGAAGGTGGCCTTGGTGATGGCCTCGGCCTCGGGGGTCGGATCGACGGCCGAGCCACAGCCGCTCAGCGCGGCGATGGCGATCGTCATCGCTGCCACTGATGTCACGGGGAGTTTGACTCTCACCCCACCACTATCGGCGGGGATCGGCTCGGCTCAAGCCCGGGTTCGTTGGAGGTCCCGCAGCTGGCGGTAGCCGATGCGGATGGCCCCGGTGCGCTGGAGCAGGGCGTCGAGCTCGCCGCCGGCGCTCACCAGCTCGAGATCGTCGATCCAGGCCTGGGCCAGCGGCGACAGGGCCCGGATCTCGGGCGTGTCGATGGCCGGTTGGATGTGCAGCTCGGTCACCCCCGGCTCGAGGTCGGCGACCAACCGCTCGGTCAGCGGCCGGGTGCCGGCGGCCAATGCCGGGGCGAAATGATCGGGGAACACCAGACCCTCCTCGGCGGCCAATTGTCGGAACGGAAAGCCGGCGATGTCCTCACCCGGGGTGGACGGGAGGCGGATCGGCAGATCGAACTCCACGGCCATGTCGAGGTACACGTCGAAGAACTCCGGCCGCAACGGCAACGACGACAGATGCGGCGCCAGGTGGGTCACGTCGAAACCCCAATGCATTGCCCGCTCGATCTGCATGCGCAGCTCCCGGCGGACCTCGTCGAGATCGGCGTGATCCCACAGATCGTCGATGGTGCGAGGAAACCCGCCGTCGCCGTCGAGCAGCGACGGTGCGTGGGTGAGCGGACCCCAGCGATATCGATCGTGCTCGGCGTTGAGGGTGAGGTGCACGCCGATGTCCTCGCCCCGATAGTCGGCCGCGGCCGCCCGGGCCCACGGGGCCGGCATCATGACCGAAGCGCAGGTGGCCACCCCGTCGCGCAGCGCCCGATACACACCCTCGTTCAGAGCATGCGCCATGCCGAGATCGTCACAGCTGATGATCACGATGCGGTCGTTTGCGCGGTACCCGAGACGTTCGGCGAGGGTCGTCACCCGGGCAACGCTACCCGGCACTGTCGGCGGGCACGCCGAAACCGCTGCACGCGCCCCATAGACCGCGACCGTGTCGCTGAGCATCGCGCACCGCTTCGCTGATCACGTCGGCGAACGTCGTGTTCGGTTTGACCCGCAGCGACTTGGCGTAGCCCGCCTTGGCCATCTCGAGATTCACGAACATCCCATCGGAGACGCGGGTGACGTAGGCCAGCAAGCGGCCGAAGTCGTCTCGCGTCTCGACATCTCGTTCGAGGTTCACCGCGGTCCCCGACGGCAAGAGCTGAGCGACGTAGTCAGCAGCCTCGGGCCCGTAGCACTGGACCGGTGTGTCGGGGCGATGGGTCTCGGGGGTGTCGATGCCGATGAGCCGGACCCGCTCGCGCTCGCCCTTGATGTCCACGATGATCGTGTCGCCGTCGACCACCCGATCGACGATGGCATTGCCGACGCTGGGGGCCTTGGTGGCGCTGGCGGCCCCCGTGCCGCTGGCCCCCGTACCGCTGGGCCCAGAACCACTGGCCCCGTTGCATCCGCTCAGGGCGACGACCGCCAACATGACGGCAGCGACGAGCGCAGCGCGAGATCGATCGGTGGGATGTGGTCGCACGGTGTCTCCGCCCTCGCGGTGGCCAGCGGTTTCGAACAGACGACTGTCGCCGACGATCGCGGCTCGCTTCCGCGGCCGACACAACTACGGTAGCGGTCGTGGAGTTCAACAGGAGAGCAAAGCTCGACACGTCGCAGATCCAAGACGCACGCGGGTCGGGTGGTGGGGTCAGTCGCGGCGGGGGTCTCGCGCTCGGTGGCGGTGGGCTCGGTGTTCTCGGACTCGTGGTGGCCTTGGTCATCAACCTCATGGGCGGCGGATCGGGCGCCGGCGGGTTGTCGAGCGCGCTCAACAACCTCCAACCGGGCCAGAGCGTGAACCCTGCGGACAACGCCGAGTTGCAGCAAGCCTGCGGTACCGGGGCCGACGCCATGGAGCGTCAGGACTGCCGGATCGTGGCCGTCGTGAACTCCGTACAGACGATGTGGACGAAGATCTTCAAAGAGCGCGGGGACGTGTACCTCAACGCCGACACCCGCTTCTTCTCCGGTGGGACCAACACCGGCTGCGGCAGCGCCTCGAGTGCCATGGGCCCGTTCTATTGCCCGGCCGACAAGACGGTGTACATCGACCTCAGCTTCTACGAAGAGCTCACCACCAAGTTCGGGGCCCAGGGCGGCGACTTCGCCGAGGCGTACGTGATCGCTCACGAGTACGGCCATCACGTATCGAACATCCTCGGGGCCATGGCACAGGTCGGCCGGGAGACAGGAGCCGATTCGGGCTCCGTGCGTCTCGAACTGCAGGCCGACTGCTACGCCGGGGTGTGGGCCTACAACGCCACGCGCACGCCCGATCCGCTCACCGGTGAGGTGCTCATCACCTCGATCTCCGACGACGACATCCGCGAGGGCCTCGACGCAGCCGCGGCAGTCGGCGACGACTACATCCAAGAGAAGTTCCAGGGCAACATCACTCCCGACACCTGGACCCACGGCTCGTCGGCTCAACGCCAGCGTTGGTTCAAGGAGGGCTACCGCGCCGGCGATCCCGCGGCGTGCGACACCTTCAACGCCTCGAACCTCGGCTGACCGCGATGGACTCAGGCGTCAGCTGAGTCGTTCGACG
>JBFWVD010000050.1:22531-34511 GCA_050246915.1 Acidimicrobiia bacterium
ATGGTGCCGGTTCCGAGCCCGCCACCACAGCACATCGAGATGAGGCCGTAGCGGCCACCGGTGCGATCGAGCTCGTACAGCGCCTTCGTGACGAGCAGCGCTCCGGTCGCGCCGAGGGGATGGCCCTGGGCGATGGCCCCTCCGTTGGGGTTCACCTTCGCCGGATCGGCGTCGCACTCCTTCTGCCACGCCAGCACCACCGAGGCGAACGCCTCGTTCACCTCGCACACGTCCATGTCGGACATCGACAGTCCGGTGCGAGCGAACAGCCGGCGCGTCGCATCGATGGGACCGGTGAGCATCATGATCGGATCGACGCCGACGAGGCACGTGTCCA
This sequence comes from Acidimicrobiia bacterium, assembly GCA_050246915.1. GTDB lineage: Bacteria > Actinomycetota > Acidimicrobiia > Acidimicrobiales > Ilumatobacteraceae > JBFWVD01. The sequence goes on from JBFWVD010000050.1 coordinate 22,869, forward strand.
CGACGCGGGCCCGGGGCGTGAGTCCGAGCGCGGCCGCTTTCTCCTCGCTCATGAGCAACACTGCCGCCGCCCCGTCGGAGATCTGCGAGCTGGACCCCGCGGTGTGCACGCCGTTTTCGCGGGCCACCGGCTTCAACTTGGCCAGACCTTCCAGCGTGGTCTCGCGCAGCCCTTCGTCGCGCGTGACCCGATGAGTGGTACCGGTGGGCGCGCCCTCGGCATCGAGATCGGGTGCATCGACGGCGATGATCTGGCTCTCGAGACGGCCGTCGGCCCAGGCCGCAGCGAGCCGTTGCTGGGACCTCAGCCCGAGACCATCGGTGTCGTCGCGGCTGATCTCCCACTTGTCGGCGATGCGCTCGGCCGCTTCGAACTGGGAGGTGAACTCGTACTGCTCGAAGTAGCGCTTGGGGATCGGAACGCCGAGGCCCAGCTTCTTGGACGAATTGATGCCGATCGGGATGCGGCTCATGACCTCTACGCCACAGGCCACCGCTACATCCACCACGCCGCTGGCGATGAGGGCGGTGGCCAGGTTCGTGGCCTGCTGCGAGGAGCCGCACTGCGTGTCGACGGTGGTGACCGCCGTGGCAACCGGAAGGCCAGCGGTGAGCCACGCGGTGCGGGTCACGTTGAAGCTCTGCTCACCGACCTGGCTCACGCATCCGCCAACGACCTGGCCGATCTCGCTGGGGTCGATGCCGCTGCGCTCCACCAACCCCTGCAGCACCTGCGCCAGGAGCTCGGCCGGATGGACCGACGCCAGACCCCCGTTGCGCCGGCCGATGGCCGACCGCGCTGCTTCGACGATGACGACGTTGGTCATTGCTGCTCCTCAGGACGATCTTCGCGGGGAGTGTACGGCGCGCCGCGTCGAGGGTCCGCTCGATGTGCGGATCGGGGGAAGCTTGCCCGGCGAGCTGGGAGCAGATAGCAATCTGATGTGACCGATTCCATTCCCGGCTTCCTCCCCGGCTTCGTCCACGGCCTCGAGCCCGAGACCCACCATCTGTGGTTCTGCGTCCACGGCACCTCGGTGATGGTCGGTCCGCCCGAAGATCTGGGTCTCGACGTGACGACACTGCACTACTTGGGTTCGCGTGAGGGAACTGCGGTGTGGGCCGCCGAGATCGCCGAGAAGCCCCCGTTCCCGTTCAGTGATCTCCGCAAGCTCTACGGCGAGCTCGATGAGATCGACTGGACCATTGCCGGACGTGCCGTTCAGATCGTCGAGTGGGACCGCACCCACCGCTTCTGCGGCCGATGCGGTACCGCCACCGAGCACTCCGACAACGATCGGTCGCGCAAGTGCCCATCGTGCGGGTTGTTGGCCTATCCCCGGTTGGCGCCAGCCATCATCACCCTCGTGTTGCGAGGCAACGACGAGGTGTTGCTCGGCCGCGGCGTCAACTTCCCCGGCAACATGTACTCGTGCTTGGCCGGGTTCGTAGAGCCGGGCGAGACGCTCGAGCAGGCCGTCATCCGTGAGATCCGCGAAGAGGTCGGCGTCGAGGTGACGAACCCTCGTTACATCCAGAGCCAGCCGTGGCCGTTCCCGCACTCGCTGATGATCGGGTTCACCTGCGAGTGGGTGTCAGGAGAAATTGACATCGACCCGGCCGAGATCGCGGATGCCAAGTGGTACCGCCGCGGTGAGCTCCCCTTCACACCGCCGACCATGTCGATCGCCGGTCGCCTCATCGAGGCGTGGAAGGCCGGGGAGCTCACCTCGAGCTGAGGTGGCCGATCACGCGGCGTTGCGCAAGCGCTCGGGCCGTACCACGCCCACGAGTTTGCCGTCGTCCCACACGGTGATGATCCCGGCCGACAACGTGTCGGCGCGATCGAGCACCTCGATGAGGTCCTCGTCCACGTCGGCCGCCGGTAGACGGTCGAGGCCGATGGCCAACTGCGCCAACGTCGTGCTGGATCGGCGGTCATGCGGGATCATGCGCATCTGGGCCTCGGTCACCAGCCCTTTGAGTGTCCCGCCGAAGCCCACCACCGCCACCACGCCGGGCTGCCCGAGGCGATCGCGCTGGGAGAGCATGGTGTCGGTATCGGTCCAGTCATCGGCCCGGGCGACACCGAAGGAGGTGAGATCGCGTACCGATCGACCGCGCAGGGCCTTGCGTGTCGACAGCACGTGCGCCTCCACCTTGGCGTTGGACAAGATGAACCAGCCGACGATCATCGTCATGAGCCCAGCCCGGCCGTTGAGCACCATCCAGAATCCGGCCAGAGCGATGGCCACGCCCAACACCTTGCCGACCTTGGCCGCCACGATGCCGGCGCTGTCGCGGTCGTTGGAGCGCGCCCACAAGGCGGCTCGCAGGATGCGCCCTCCGTCGAGTGGGGAGGCCGGTAGGAGGTTGAACACCGCCAGCACGATGTTGACGATGCCCAGCCATCCGAGCATCGGGGCGAGCACTCCCGGAGCGTCGATGGCGTCGAGGCCGTAACCGACGGCCAAGAACCCAGCGGCGCAGACGAGTGAAGCTGCGGGACCCGCCGCGGCGATCGCCGCGTCGGCTCGTGGCGTCGGAGGCTCCGAGGTCAGGCGGGCGACGCCGCCGAGGATCCACAGGTCGATGCCTTCGGTCTCCACGCCGAACCGGCGAGCCATGAGCGCATGGGCGACCTCGTGGGCGAGTACGGCGGCGAAGAACAGCAGCACGCCGATGGCGGCAGTGATGGCGTAGGTATCGGTCCCGTATCCCGGGAACTGTGACTCGAGGGTGCCATTCGCCAACGACACACCGAGCAGCGTGCCGATGATCAGCAAGCTCCAATGGACACCGATGGGGACGCCGGCGATACGGCCCAGAGCGATGGTGCCGGGGGAGCGGCGGGAGGTCTCGGCCGATCGGACGGGGCCGGGCTGGGTGGGGGACGGCTGAATGGGTGGAGATTGGGTTGGCACGGTTTGCCTCCGGTTGGGACTGCAGGGCGCGGGCTGTTGCCTGTTCGCCTCTGGTCTCACCCGCCGAGACATTGCTCGGCCGGACCGCCGGGAGGTTCGGCTCGCTTCGTGTGGACTTACCCGGGCGTTCCGGGCAGTGTCAACTCGAATTGCGGGCCGTCTCCGTGCTGACGACGATCGCGTTGTGGGGTACTCCCCTTTGGTTGTCGGAGACGATAGCGACGTCAGACGGGGAACACACCGCGCCCCGTCGATGTCGGAGACCGGGTTCGTCGCGACGGGCCAGGTTGGTGGCTCGGGCCTGTGGCCCGCGTGCGCGACGGCATGTCAACCTGTGGGAATGGGAAGCGCCGATCGCAAGATGCACCGAGCCGTCGAAGCGCTCGATCGCACGTATGCCAGCGCACTCCAACCCCATCGCATGGACCTGGCCCGTCATCGGGCGGCCATCGATGAGGCTGGGATCGACGAGGCTGGGGGCGACCGGTCGGCGGTGATCGCCGCCGTGAGCGCTCTGCACGACGGTGCGCTGCGCGCCGCACTCGGTGCCGCCAATGCCCAGGGTGGCCCGGGATGGATGGCGAGGGCTGGTACCGACGTCGCCCGATCGTCGGTCCGGCTCTGGTCGGAGCACATCGCACCGTTCACCGGCATCGACGCCGCCGAGGTCCCGGGTATCACCGATGACCGGGCGCGATGAACTGCACAATGACCCGATGATGGACCAGGATCCTGCGGCGGGCGAGGACCGCCGGACGGACGGAGATCTTGCGGCCGAGGGTCGGTCGGGGCCGGGCGAGCGCTTCACCGATGAACGATGGCCGCTGGTACGGCGCGCCATCACCGTCAGCTTGCTCGGCATCGGTGGCCTCTGGACGTTGCGCGGGATCCTCCACGATCTCTCCGGGCTGTTCATCATCGTGATGGTCGCGCTCTTCTTGTCGTTCGCCATCGAACCGGCGGTCAACAAGTTGGCGGCCCGCGGTTGGCGGAGAGGGACCGCGACCGCCCTCATCATGATCGGCACGGTCATGGCCCTGCTGGCGTTCGTCGTCGTGATGGGCACGCTCGTGGCCGGTCAGGTCAAGGACCTCTACGACAACGCTCCCGACTACGTCGAGCGGTCGGTCAACTGGGTGAACGACACGTTCGACACCGAGGTGTCGGCAGATGATCTGATCCAGCGCATCAAGGACGCCGATGTCCCGTCGTGGGTGGCGAATCGATCACTCGACATCACCAGCGCGGTGGTGACCGGACTGCTCAATGCGTTGACGATCGCGTTGTTCACGTTCTACCTCGTGGCCGATGGACCTCGACTGCGACGGTCCATCTGTTCGGTGCTGCGACCGGAGCGACAGCGTGAGGTGCTGCGCGTGTGGGAGGTGGCGATCTCCAAGACCGGTGGCTATCTGTCGTCACGAGCGCTGCTGGCGGTGCTGTCGGCCTTCGCTCACGGAATCGTGTTCACCGTCATCGACGTTCCGTCGGCAATCGCCCTCGCGGTGTGGGTGGGTCTGGTGTCGCAGTTCCTCCCGGTGGTCGGCACATACCTGGCCGGCGTCCTTCCGCTCCTCATCGCCCTGGTGGACTCGCCGACGAAGGCCATCGTTGTGTTGGTGATGGTGGTGGTCTACCAACAGATCGAGAACTACCTGTTCGCTCCCCGCATCACCGCTCAAACGATGGAGATCCATCCGGCCATCGCCTTTGGCGCGGTGTTGGCCGGTGCGGCCATCTTGGGGACCGCCGGCGCATTGCTGGCGCTGCCTGCTGCCGCCTCGGTGCAGGCGATCGTGTCGACCTATCTCACGCGACACGAGGTGATCGAGTCGCATCTCACCGTGACGCCGCTCACCCCCAAGCAGCGCAAGGCGAAACGCACCTCGGGCGGATCGTGAACCACGCTGGCACTGCTCACGAGAGTGTGGTGTCAGCGAGAAATGCTTCAGGCGCGCACGCGCGCCTGAAGCCGTTGCATGGCGCGGATCCACTTGCCCCGATCGGTGGCCTTGCTCACCACATAGTCGGCCACCTCGCGATGAGGCAGGATCAAGAAGTCGTCGGCCCGAAGTCCCGCAACGACGCTGTCGGCCACCTCGGCCGGCTCCAGCACGCGACCGGCAGCCCGCACCACGTTGGCGGCCGTGGCGTCGAGGGTGTCGCCGGTGAGCAGCACGGTGTTGACCCCTTGAGGGCACAGGCATGAACAGCGCAGACCGTTCTCGCCGTAGGTGATGGCGAACCATTCGGCAAACGCGACCGCGGCGTGCTTGCTGAGTGTGTAGGGCGCCGAACCGATCTGGCTGAGCAGCCCGGCCGCCGAGGCCGTCACGAGCAGATGCCCCGAACCGCGTTCGATCCAACCGGGCGTGAGATGGCGCGCCGCCCACACGTGCTGCATCACGTTGACGCGCCACACCTCGTCCCACACCATGTCGTCGCTCTCCAACCACGAGCCGATGCCGATGCCGGCGTTGGCGCAGAACAGGTCGATCTCGCCGAAGGTGTTTCGGGCGGTGTCGATGAGCGCCGCGACGGAGTGGGGATCGCCGGCGTCGCATGCGACGGCGATGGCGTTGGGGACCGCGGCGGCCACCTCCGCGGCGGTGGCGAGATCTCGGTCGGCCACGACCAGCCCACGCGCGCCTTCGGTCGCGAAACGTTCGACCAACGCACGCCCGATGCCATGTGCTGCCCCGGTCACCACGACGTGGCTGTCGCTGATCTCCATCCCCCGACCCTACCGACACCGGTCAGTGGGTCAGCTGAGCGAAGGCCTCCATGGTCTCGTTCACCACGGTGGTTCGATCGTCACCCCATGGCAACACCATCAAGATGGGATCGTCCACCCCACCGTCGAGGTAGCTGCGCGCATAGGAGCGCACATGGTCGGCATCACCGATGGTGTCGATGTCCTGGGCCATGCGCTGACTGATCGCCTCCAGCGCGCCTTGCTTGTCGCCGGAACGCAGAGCGCTCGCCATGGCGTCCATCTCGTCGCTGTATCCGGCGTCTCGGAACATGCGCTGGTAGCCGGGCGCCGCTGCGTAGGAGTAGAGATCGCGTCTGGCCAACGACAGATGACGCTCGGGGTCGCCGATGCCGCAATGCACGTACGCGTGGATGCGGGCGTTTCCACCGCGTCGCACCGCGGCAACGGAGGCCGCAACGTGTGACGGTGGCAGATAGTTGAGCAACACGTCGTCGGCGATCTCGCCGGCGAGCGTGAGCATCCCGGGGTTCAACGCGGCCACGGCGATGCGCGGCCTGCGATCACCGAGGCGTACCCCCAAGTGGAAGCGATCGAGTGAGTAGAAGTCGCCAGCGAAGCTCACCGACTCGCCGCTCAAGCACAACCGCACGACGTGCACGTACTCGCGAATGCGCGCCAATGGTCGGTCCCCGTACTCGGTGCCGTGCCAACGATTCACCGCAGGAGACGAGATGCCGACGCCGAGATGGATGTCTCGATCGGGATGGAGCGCCTGCAGCGTGGCGGCGCCCATGGCGGCGAGCGCCGGTGTGCGCAGTTGGATGGGGATCACACCGGTTGCCAATCCGATGTCGCTCGTGGCGGCGCCGATGGCGGCGAGGAACGCGAACGACTCCGTGCCGGTGGTCTCGGGTACCCAGAAGTTCCTGTAGCCCAGATCGGCGGCCCGACGAGCGACGCCGAGTGCGTTGGGGACGCCCAGCGACGTGATGCCGGCCCAGGTGAGGGCGATGCGAGGAGACATGGTGGTCACCCTAGGTTTCGCGTCGCGATGCTCGTGATCGCAGCGGCCCGCCCGACGGCTGGTCCCCGATCGGGTCCAGACCGGAGGACCGCGGAAACGTAAACGTCACATCGGGATCATCCTCCTGCCATCGGTTATCGGCCTCGGACTGTGTACCGTGGGTTTCACCAACCGCAGGAGGAGCGAGCGAATGACCGCCACCACCGAAGCCGAAGTGATCATCGAGGCGCTGGCCGTCATCGATCGTGCGCTCGGCGAGATGCTGCATCGAGAACTGGTGAGCACCGGCGAAGTGGCTGACCTGCTGCTCGACGTGCGCACATTGCTGACGGCCACGCCGGTCGTCGCAGCTGCCAACAGCTGAGCTGGCAACAGCCGAGCCGGCAACAGCCGAGAACGAGCCAATGAGCGCTAGCGGCTCGTGCCGGCGCGCAACAGGCTCGAGAAACTCCGATTGACACACGTGCGGAGCAACGTCGGGTCGCTCACCGCGCGGGCATCGATGTTGATGCCGATGTCGAGGCTCGAGTTGTAGGACAACAACGTCATGTTGAACGCCGTGCCCATCAACGGGCCAACGGGATGGTTCGACATGATCTGTGCCCCGGCCATGTAACACGTGAATGGTGCGGCCTTCACGTTCGAGGTGGCGAAGTCGACGCTGCCGGTCTGCTGGCGAGCCAAGCGCACCAGCAACGGCGTGGGGACCACCGCGGCCAGCGACGCCAACGTGTCGAGCGACGGCGCCCCGCTACCCGACACCAACGTGCGAGCACGAGTCGCCTCGGCGTTCACCGCTGCGAACCGTTGCGCCGGTCGCATGACCCCAGTGGGAACGGTGAGCCGAGTGAGCGCGAATGCATTGGCCCCGGAGGTTTCATGACGCGTGCTCACCGCCATCGACGTGCGCAATGACTCGACCGCAGCGCCCATGGAACGGTGATAGCGACCCGCTCCATCGGCGGCGGCGGTGACGAGCAGCGCGTTGATCGTGCCGCCCAGTCGCGCCGCTGCCGCTCGGGCCTCGGCAAACGGGACGCGCAGCACCTGCAATGAACGCATCGCGCTGCGTTCGGTCCACAGTGGTGACAGGGGAGTGGCGGATTGTGAGATCTGCGACGCGATGGCTCGAACGGTGTCGATCGATTCGGTGGCCAGCGTGGTGAGTCGCTCGGGCTGGGCGGCGATCTCGACGAGACGTCGACTGATGCTGCTCGCGACGCGAATGGGATCGAACAGCAGATCGCGCATGTCGTGATCGGCCGGCTCGTCGTCTTCGGCAACGGCATCCACGGGCGGCGGTTCGGGCGCATCGCGGGTGAGATCGAGGAAGTGCAACGACAGCAAGATGAGGCCCTCACCGTCGGCGACGCTGTGGTGGATCTTCTGCACCACCGCGCCCCGTCCGCCACGCAATCCGTCGATCACGATGAACTTCCACAGTGGGTGCGACAGATCGAACGGCTCGACCGATGCCTCTGCCGCGATGTTGAGCACGTCGGCGTCGGTCGAGCCGGCCGGGAGGTGCAACGCGACGACGTGATGGTTGATGTGGAACTCGGGATCGTCGGCCCAGCGCGGTGATTGCAGCGGCGACGACGGTGTGACCACCCGACGTCGCAGGCGAGGCACGAGATGCGCTGCTCGGTCCATGCGGCGCCGCAGCGCGTCCAGATCGGCGGGCCGATCGAGGAACGTGACGTTGGCGACGGTCGAGGTGAGCTGTGGATCTGACTCGAGGCGCCACATCATCGCCTCGGATGCTGAGAGGTTCCGCTCGGTCCACATCGACCGCAAGGGTACGTGGATGGAGGCGGATCGTCAGTTGGGGATGCTGGTGTGCTTGAACTCGTTGAGTTCTGGCCACTCGGTGAGGAGCCCGACAGTGCGGTCGATGGTGCGCCGCGCCAAGTCGTGGTCACCGTTGGGTCGGTTCATGTATCGCACGAATGCCGCGTTGCCGTCGGCGATGAAGGTGGGCACACCCCACACTGCGTGCTCTTTGGCTGCGGCTTCGTGCTCGCGGCGGATGGTGTCGAGCGGTGAGAGCGACTGCACCTCGGCCAGGACCGACTCCGCATCGACGCCGGCCGTGGTCAACACTTCGGCGAGCAGCGCGTCGTCCCGCAGGCTCCGGCCCTGATCGTGACGCAAGGCGAACAACGCCTTGTGCACCGCCAGGAACCGATCGGGGAAGCGATCGCGTACGACCGTTCCGGTCATGAGGGCCATGAGGCCGGAGTCGGTGTGAGGGGCATCCCACACATCGAGGCCGCCCGGCTCGACGTGGACCTGGCCGAGGGAGAACGGGATGAACCGCACCTCCCAGTCGGCGCCGCCCTCGAGGGCACACACCACGTGCTCGTGGGCGTTTCTGGCGAACGGGCAGCGGTAGTCCCAGGTGACGGCGAAGCTGGTCATCAAGGGGTGGACGGTACCGAGTACCCCGATCGATCCCAACCCGAACCCACTTCAGCCGTTGAGACTCCGGACGATCGTCCGGACACCGAGCCCGATGGCCGTCCCCACGACGGCGCCGCCCACGACATCGGAAGCGTGATGGATGCGGACGTGGATGCGGCTGGTGGACACCAGGGCTGCCATCGTCCACCACAGCGGCCTCAGCGCCGGTTGCCGGTCGCTGAGCAAGATCGCCGCGCAGCATGCCGCTGATGCATGGCCGCTGGGGAAGCTCGAAGTGGTGGGTTGACGCAGGGCGTGGGGCCGGTCGCCGTCGTGGGTCGGACGCTCGCGGCGGAACAGCCGTTTGATGCCTTGGTTCACCAGTAGCGACTCGACCCCGAGGGCGGCCGAGAGCGCTATCGCGTCACGCCGGGTGGTGCGCCCGAGCATGGTCTGAGCGATGCCGGAGGCATGCCAGATCATGGAGAAGTTGCCGGCTTCGCTGGCCGCATAGAACACGCGGTTGGCCACCTTGTGATGCCGGATCTGGTCGAACCAGCCGTCGACGGTGTCGTCGAAGCGGGTGATGATGTCGGGGAGCGATGGGCTCATGCGGGCAGGCCCACCAATTCGGCAGTGGCTTCCTCGACCGCACGGCTGGGATCGCCGCCGAAGGCAGGGCACCAACGCTTGTATGCGCACATGGTGCACAAGGGACCGGTGCGGGGCCGGAAGTCTTCACGGTCGCAGGCCTTGGTGACGGCGTCCCACACCGCACCGGCCTTCTTGGGGAGGAACCGGATGGACTGCTCCGACGGTGTGGCGACGATGGCCACTGGCTCGGCCAGATAGTGCAGTTGCACCTTGGCCGGACGTTGGCCGAAGACCTGCTCGCACAAGAACGCGTAGAAGTGGACGCCCCCGAGCTTGCCGGCCTCGAACCGCTCGCTCGGGACCTTGCCGGTCTTGTAGTCGACCACGATCAACTGTCCGTCGTCGGTGAGATCGAGCCGATCGATGATGCCGCGCAGCACCAGATCGCCGACGCGAGCCTCGAGCTTGAGCTCGAGCCCGATGGAGCGGATGGTGCGATGGTCCTCGAGCTCGAACGAGCGACGCACGAGCCGCTCGGCGTCGTCGCACAGCTGTTGCCGGCCGGCGTCGTCGAGGTCGAGACCGGTCCAATCGGGATCGGTCTGCATCTCGGTGATGGCTCGGTCGAGCGCGTCGAGAGCGGCTTCGACCGAACGATCGGGACCGTCGAGCGTGTGCAGCAGTTCGAGGGCCCGGTGCACGAGCGTGCCCTTGGTGGTCCACACCGCCGGTCGCTCCGGCACGCGATCGATGACCGAGAAGCGAAAGGCCATCGGGCAGCTCTGGAACGAGTCGACTTTCGACGGGGAGAGACCGTTGGGGAGCGCCAGAGCCATGGACGCAGGCTACGCCCCGGCTGTGACGCGTTCTCGGAGCCACACGCCGATGTCGGTGGCGATGCGCTCGGGCACCACCAGCGGCCCGAAGTGGTCGAGGTCGCGATACTCGACATGTTGCGCCTGCGGAACGATGCGGGCGATCTCCGGGGCCAGGCGCGCCGGCACTCCGTCGTCGCCCGATGATGCGACGAGCAGCGGGCAGTGCAGCTCCCCCAGGCGAGCGAACGCGTTGTGACCGGCGCTCATCTCGAAGGTGCGGCTCTCGAACTCGGGTCGACAGCACAACTGCACGCCGTCACCGTCGTCGGCCTCGACGAGCCCGTGATCGACGTAGGCGGCCAAGCACCTCGGGTCGAGACCACTGAGCGGTGGCTTGGACCGATAGTTCGTCAGCGCTTCTTGCTTCGATGCGAAGCGAGCCCGGCGTCGACGAGCGCCGGCGGCGAGGGGATTGCCTTCGATCCGGGCCATGGCCTCGCCGGGGAAGATGATCGGTTCGTACACGAACAACCCAGCGAAGGTGCCGGGCCGGGCGAGCTCGGCGAGCACGAGCGCGGCACCGCCCATCGAGTGGCCGATGCCGACGAGCGGTCGGGGGCCGTCGCCGTGTTGCGTCGCGCTCTCGTGCTGACGCACATGGTCCACGACGGCCAGGACATCGATGGCGAAGTAATGCCAGTCGGCCTCGTCGTCGGAGGCGGGGGAGTGGCCGTGACCGCGGAAGTCCCAGGACCAGACATGGCCGCGTGACGCCAGTGCCTCGGCGAGCGGATCGAACACCCTTCCGTGGAATCCGGTCGCGTGAGCGAGGAGGAAGTGGGGTCCGTGCGAGCTTCCTCCATGATCGTGGAGGCACACCGGCCCGTCGTCGGTGCTGTCGATCGAGATCGTTCGTACGGCTCCCATTCGTGCGAACCTACGCCGACGGCACGCGGTCGCATGGATCCGACCATCGAGAACGCAGGGAGATGCACGTGGGAGACGTCGACGAGCGTGAGGCGGTGTTGGCCGCCAACCGGGCCTTCTACGAGGCGTTCGAGCGTCGCGACTTCGATGCGATGAGCGACGCATGGGAACACAGCGACGCGGTCGTGTGCACCCATCCGGGATGGCGCCCGTTGCACGGATGGGCCCAGGTGGCCGG
>JBFWVD010000051.1:0-34182 GCA_050246915.1 Acidimicrobiia bacterium
GCCGCTCCCGCTGGCATGAGCTATCCGATGTCGTCGCTCGCCGTGGATCCGGTCACGGTGCGCAACGTGTCGCCATCCGCGGTTGCCTCTGCCATCGACCGGGGCGAGCTGGTGATGTCGGAGTCGAGCGCGTCGGTGCGCGGGGCTCTGGCCGGTGATGAGGTCACGATCGTCGGCTGGAACGGTGGTGTGTACAACTTGCCCATCGGTCTGATCGCCCCCGACGGTGAAGTGGGGGCCGAGCTGTTGTGGTCGACCACGGTGGCCAAGGCGGTGGGGTTCGATCGGCCCTCGACGGTGCGGGTGTGGGGATTTGCGTCTCGTGATGGCGTCGATGCCGCGTTGCTGGCCGGCGTGTCCCGGAGCACGCCGCTGCGAATCCGTCACAGTTGGGATCCGATCTTCCCCGACGATCAGATCGGGCAAGGCCGATTGAAGGTGCTGCTCGGTGAGTTCGCGTTGGCACGCGGCCGCAGCGGTCTGGTGCTCGAGTCGTCATGGATGGCGGCCAACATCGTGCGGGCACGCTTGCCGATCATCGGGTTCGTGACGTGCCATCGGGTGGTGGTGGCGGCGGCGACGGATGCGTTGAACGAGATCGCCGCGGCGGGCCTCGGTGGGCTCATCAACGTGTCGGACACGCAGCGCTACGGCGGTTGTTTCAACGCGCGGGAGTTGCGCACCGACACCGGCACCAGCGGGCGCAACTTGTCGCGTCACACGTGGGGCGGGGCGATCGACATCAACCCGTCGACCAACACCTTCGGCGGTACGCCGCGCATCGATCAACGCATCGTGCAGATCTTCCGCGATCACGGGTTCATCTGGGGTGGATCGTTCTCGATCCCCGATGGCATGCACTTCGAGTACATCGGTGAGCGCGTGGTGCCGACGCAGTGCCCTGATACTCCGGTGGTCGATGCGGCCGCGGTGGTGTCGCCCGCCGCGGTCGGGTTGCACCCGCTCGACGCGGTGCGGGTGGTCGACACCCGCATCGGTCTCGGTGGGCCGCAATTGCCGTTGCGCGGCGGATGCGTGTTGCCGGTGGATGTCTCGGCCGCGTTTGCGGCGGTGTCGTTCCCCGCTGGTGTCACCCCGAGTGCGGTTACGTTGAACCTCACCGGCACCAACGCTGGGGCGCGCGGGTTCGTGACGGCCTATCCGTGTGGCATGGCGGTGCCCACGAGCTCGAATTTGAACGTGGCTCCGGGTTCGAACTGGTCCAATCAGGTCACGGTGGCGCTCGGCTCTGGGTCTCGGGTGTGTGTTGCATCATCGGTACGCACCGATCTGGTGGTCGATGTGGCGGGCTGGTACGGCTCGGGCGGCGCGCGGTTCGTGCCGGTGGTGCCTGAGCGCGTCGCTGATACGCGGTTGTCGCGGGTCGAGCGTGCCGCGGGGCCGGTGGCGGCTGGTTCGTCGTTGCGAATCGCCCTCGGCTCCCGGGCTCCGGTGGGGGCGACGGCGGTTGCTGTCACGGTCACGTCTGCTGCCTCGGACGGCGACGGATATCTGACGGCGTACTCGTGTGATGCCGCGGTGCCTGGTACCTCGAACGTGAACCATCGTGCTGATCAGATCGTGGCCAACCATGCGGTGGTGCCGCTCGGTTCTTCGCGCGACGTCTGCGTGTTCGGGTATGTGGCGGGCGACGTGGTGGTGGACGTGATGGGTTGGTACGTCGGGGGCTCGTCGTCGGGCGCGCCCATGCACTCCGTGACACCGACCCGCCTGGTCGACACCCGGGCCGAGGGTTCGCGTCCTTCTGTCCGGCTGGCCGATGGCGGCGAGTTGCGGGTCACCGTGCCGGCTTCGGCGGGGCTGTCGAGCTCGGCCATCACCGCGGCCACGGTGAACGTGACGGCGGTCGATCCGGCTGGCGCCGGGTATCTCACGGTGTATCCGTGCGGTGCTGACCTGCCGACCAGCTCCAACGTGAACTACGTGGCGGGGTCGATCACCGCAGCGCAGACGACGGTGGGGCTCGGTACGGGTTCCGGCAACGTGGGGCAGTTGTGCGTGCGGACGTATCGGGCGGTCGACGTGGTGGTCGACCTGCTGGCGGTATACGGCTGACGGTTGAGTGTCTGACGATTGCGTGTCTGACCGTTGCGTGTCTGACGGGCCAACGTGAACTCCCCGTGACACGCCGCTTGTCACGCTCACCTCAACCCCAGCTCGCGACAGCCGACGGTTAGCGTGAACTCATGCCCATTCGTTTCGTGATCATCGGTGGTGGCCCGGCTGGACACATGGCCGCCACCCACGCCGCCCGCCTCGGCGCGGACGTGACCGTCATCGAACGCGACATCATGGGCGGCGCCGCGCACTTGTGGGACTGCATCCCGTCCAAGACCATGATCGCCACCGGTGGCGCGGTCAGCTTCAATCGCCGGGCCAGTGGCATGGGGTTGGAGAACGTGAACACCGCGGTCGATCTCGACGGGGTGCGTTCGAAGGTCGAGTCGATCACCAAGCGGCTCGAGTCGTCGGTGGTGGATCTGTTGCAGAGCCAGCAGGTGCGCATGGTGATGGGTTCGGCGCGCCTCAACGGACCGCACGAGGTGATCATCGACAAGCGCGATGGCACTACCGAGTCGATCCCGGCTGACACGATCTTGATCTCCACCGGGTCGCGGCCGCGCATCCCCGACTTCATCACTCCTGACGGTGATCGGGTGCTGACGACCCGGCAGTGCTATCCGCCCAAGGTGATGCCCGAGCACATCGTGGTGGTGGGGTCGGGTGTGACGGGCGTGGAGTTCGTGCACATGTTCTCGTCGCTGGGGTCCAAGGTGACGCTCATCGTGTCGCGTCAACAAGTGTTGCCATCGAAGGATCCGGAAGTGGCCGCGGTGCTCGAGGCCGACTTCTTGGGGCGTGGCGTTCGGTTGCTCAAGGGGGCGAAGGCCAACGGCGTCGATCTCGATCCGAGCGGTTCTGGGCTGACGGTGCGTTGCGACGACGGCCGTTCGGTCGAGGGTTCGCACGTGTTGTTGGCCATCGGGTCGATCCCGAACTCCGATGGGATGAACCTCGAGTCGGCGGGCGTCTACATCGACCCCAACGGCTACATCCCGATCAATCATCACTGCCAGTCGAACGTGAGGCACATCTATGTGGCCGGCGACGTGAGTGGCAAGCTGCCGTTGTCGTCGGTGGCGTCGATGCAGGGCCGCAAGTTGGCCGAGCACGTGATGGGGCTGCACACACTCGAACATCGTCATCTCGACTACGACAAGGCGGCGTCGGCGATCTTCACCGAGCCCGAGATCGCTGAAGTCGGTTTGGCTGAGGCCGAGGCCTTCGCCATGGGCCGCAAGCTCCGGGTGACCAAGGTGCCGTTCAGTGCGTCGGCCAAGGCGCTCATCAACAACGATCCGCGCGGGTTCGTGAAGATCTTGTCGGACCCGGCCACCGGCGTGGTGCTGGGCGGTTCGATCGTTGGTCGCCACGCTGCGGAGCTGATCAGCGTGATCGCGCTGGCGGTGACGGCGAACCTGAAAGTGTCCGACATCGTGGATTCGCTGCTCGTGCACCCGGCGCTGAGCGAAGCGCTGGCTGACGCTGCTGAGTGAGGGCGGGACCCGCTGAGTTCGGCGCTGCGCTACAGCGCCACGGCCACGCCCACCGACGCCATGCCGATGATGGCAGCGATCACTGCGGCTTGGGTTGCCCGTTGCCGTAGCGCTGGGAGTAACCCTTGCTCCGCTAGCAACACGGCTGCGATCTGTGCCGTGAGACCGATGCACGCCGCGACGAGCACGCCAATGCGGTCGATGAACAACGCCAGGCCCGTCCACGTCAGGCCGGTGATCAACTCGACCATCGGATAGCGGACCGAGATCTCCCCATTGCACTGGCGACACTTGCCCCGCAGCAGCACCCATGACAGCACAGGGATGTTGTCGTACGGCTTGATCGGGGTGTTGCAGCTCGGGCACGCCGACGGTGGCCGGTTGACCGAGAGCCCCCTCGGCACCCGCCACACCACCACGTTCAGGAACGAGCCGACGCTGAGCCCGAGCAGCGCCGCGACGATGATCCTCAGCGCGGTCTCCACGTGCCGAGCGTGCCATACCGAGCGGGTTCGAAGACAACATGGCGCGCGTCATCCGGAGTCGGGCGGTTTCGGGGGCGGTTGCGGTGCCGGCGCTGGCGACCGTCCCGCCGCTGGCGATCGGGCCGCGCTGGGGTTGGCCCCTGCTTCGGCGCCTGGTGCATTCTCCGGCCCGGGTGTGTCGGGTTCGGCGTGCGGACGCGTGCGGTTGGGTGCGCTCGGTGGGAAGAGCTGCCGGCCGCGCTGATCGCGGACGGTCAGGACCCGCCTGCATGTCAATGTGAGTTGCCAGGACAGACTGTGTATTCGAGTGTGGTGATGCACGCACAACGGCAAGAGATTCCAGAGGTCGGTTGGTCCGCCGTTCTCCCACCAGATGACGTGGTGGATCTTGCACTGGTCGAACGCAACGGTGCAGCCCGGTATGGCGCAGGTGCGATACATGGCGCGTAGCGCTCGTCGTTGGGCGCGGTTGGCGAGGCGAGTGGTGCGCCCGAGGGCGAGTTCGCCGGGAGCGTCCACGACGAGGCCGTCACGCATCAGGTAGTTGTGGATGCGGATGTCGACCCTCGCGATGAGATCGGCGAGTGCTTGTGGCGGTATATCGACGTCGAGGCCCCAATCGACCTGATCGATCGGTTTGGTGACGTCCCACAGGACGAGGACCTCGGGTGGACCTGGCCGGAACCGGACCCGCTGGGGTGCTCGAGCATTGGCAGCTTCGCAGTCGCGAGCACCGATGCTGTGGTCCGTGTCGGCGGCGCCACCGGGTGCATCTCGATCGGGTGCGACGCCATCGGGTGCGACGCCATCGTCCCTACCGACGGAGCCGTTGGCAGTCGCGGCGTCGGGCTGCGCGCCAGGGTCACGGTCGGGCTCATCCTCTTCGTCCGGTTCGACGCGACCGAGCATCAGGTCAGCAAGCGCAAGGGCGCGCAGATGGTCTTGCTTGGCGACGGGATCGCTGGGCGCGGATGCCGGGGGAGTGTCGTGGTAGCGCCGTTCGAGTGCCGCGTCGAGCTGTCGCTTCAACCGCACGGCGAGTTCGGGGTCGAACGTGGCGTTGATGTGCCACATGCCGGTGACATCATCGAGGCGGGTGCGGCAAGTTGTGTCGCGACGTTGCCGATCGGCTCGGGTGGTGCCGTTGTCGCGACTGATCTGTCGGGCGGCATCGATGGCGGCCTTGCGGAACTCGCCGACGGTGAGCCCGGAGGCCGTGCGGGCGAGTTCGGCCGATCGGGCGATGAGCTCGCGTTGGGTGGCGGGCTCTTCTCGACGGATGACGTCGGCGAGCGTGTCGATGTGCGCCGCGCTGATGTCGCCGTCAGCGAGAGCAGATGCGATCTCGGGCACTTGAGCGGCGAGCTTGGCCCGCGTGACTATCCGGTTGGCGTTGCCGATGCTGACGCGGTTGGCGCCGGCGATGTCGCCTTCGAGGGTTGGTGAGACGGCCGCCAGCGCTACGACGTGGCGCAGCTCGATGGCGTCCAACGCCGACCGTAACGAGCGGATCTTGCAAAGGCCAGCAATCAGGCCCGCACGGTCATCGGGCAGGGGTCCGGAAACGGCCGCCAGTTGAGCGATCAGTTCGTCGGATTGCATCACACCCTCCCTTCAAGATCGTCCGCGCCAGCGGGCCCTCCGAAGCTGACGCCGTCGGAGCGGGCCACTGACTCAGTGGCGATCCATCAAGGGACAGTTGATGTGGATCGAACACTAGTACGTCAAGCAATTGAACGCAACCCTCGAGCAGAGAAATGGTGAAAGGGTGGGCCACGGAACCGAGGCGATTGCGGGCCTGGTCCGCAGCCCACCCAGACGGGGGGAAGGGTGACGGGGAAGCGTTCCCCGGGGGCGGGGGCGGGGGTCGGAGGAAGAGGTGGCGGGGAAGCGATCCCGGGGAGAGCGACGGGCGAACGGTGGCGAGGTGAGGACTGAAACCCTCAGCCCTTGCCGCTGTTGCTCCCGCTTCCCGACGACCCGGAGCCAGACCCGGAGGATCCGGAGCCCCTGCCGCTGTTGCCGCCGCGATCTTCGATCGATGTGACGGTGGCGGGGGAGGAGGATGGTGTCGTCGACGACGTCCGGTCGCGATCGCCGCCGTGGTCGTCGATGGAGGTCACCGTGTTGGACGGGCCCGAGGTACTGGTCGAATCGTCGGCGGACCCGTTGCGACCGGACGAGCGACCGGACGAACCTGATCCCGAACCCGAGCTGTCGTCGGATCCGCTGCGGTCGCGGTCGCCGCCGTGGTCGTAGATGGAGGTCACCGTGTTGGACGGGCTCGAGGTGCTGGTCGAGTCGTCGGAGCACACCCGGGTCGGGGCGGAGGTCGATGTCGATGACGAGCCGTCGTCTGAGCGCTCGCGCGAGTCGTCGCAACGGGAGTTGACAGCGGAGGCAACAGAACTTGCCGAGGACGGCAGCGTCGTCACCGTCGACGTCGACGAGACAGTCGACGACACAGCCGTGGAGACAGGTGACGAAACTGATGTGGACGACGCGCTGCTGTCATCGGAGGTTGACGAGCGGAACGACGAATCACCGAGTCGACGCGACGGCTCGGGAAGATCGAGGCCGACGTGGCTGGCGGCGTTCGACACACTGCGCTGCATGGGCGTGGGAAGCGTGCCGGTGGCAGCCGCAGCCGCCCCGACGGAGAAGATGCCGACGGCTGCGAGTGCCGCAACCTTTCCGGTGACGATCTTGGCGAGCATGGTGTTTCTCCTTGGGGGAGGTGTGACGCGAAGAAGATCGATGAGCCCCGCGTCATCCACAGCCAGATCAACAGCTGCAGAAGCATCGGAGACCACACGGGGAGCAGACGTGGGCTGCATGGCAGCTCGCATCTGGGCGAGCAGGTGCTCCTGGCCCGAGAGTTCGTCGGGGGTGGCGGGAGCTTGCAGAGCGGCCAACAAGTTGGCCATCGGCGCCAGCCCTTCGTCCTCAGCGGAGACGGAGCCCGAGACGGAGTCAGCGCCCGAGACCGCGACAGAGGCAGAGCCCGAGTCGGAGACCGACGCGAGGATCCGGTCGGCGTGGTCTTCGGTGAGGAATCGGCGGAGCACTTGCATGGGATCGTCCGAGTGGGTCATCGCATTACATCGATCTTCGAGCCGAGGCGATCGGCGAGCTTGCGGAGGGCTCGGTGCTGCGTGACACGTACCCAGTTGGCGTCGCGTCCCATGATCGAAGCGACCTCGGCAACATCGAGCTCGCCGAGCACCCGCAGCAGTACGACCTCGGCCTGATCGGCAGGGAGCAACGCAACGATCATTGACGCGGCATCGGCTCCCGACATCGCATCGATGACGAGGGCGTCAGGACCGGCGGTAGAGGAGGTGAGATCGACGAAGTCGTCGGGCGAAGCAGGAACAGTGTTGCGGCGCATCGACTGGCGGCGATGATCGGCCAAGCGGTTGCGAGCGATGGAGAACACCCACGAACGAAACGCAACAGCGTCACCGTCGAAGGACGCCAGGCCCCGGGCGACGGCCATCCACACCTCGCCACACAGATCATCGGCGACACGCGGTTCGTTGGCGTGCAGGAAGCGGCGGAGACGAGGGTGCAATGAGCGGAAGATGACCGCCATGGCATCGTCGTCGCCGGCGACCGCAGCGGCCAACAGCGTCGGAAAGTTCGAGTCGTTGATCATGGGAACCCCATGTCGTCGACGGTACGAACGGCGATGGGCGCGATGGCAGGGGACCTTGGTCGTAGCACCATCGCGAGCGGAGACCCGCGAGGCTGGCCGGCGTGTCTGGCGAGGCTGGCCGGCGTGTCTGGCGAGGCTGGCCGGCGTGTCTGGCGAGGTTGGCAAATGGGGTGCGAAACCCGTGTTCACGGGCCGAAAAGTGTCGTACCTTCGCCGACGTGCACATCGGTGATGTCGATCTCTCGAGGCTCGTTCAAACCCTGTGGGACTACAAGGGCTCCGACCTTCTGCTCACGGCCGATGCGCCTCCATTCGTTCGTGTGGACGGTCGGATGTACCCCGTCAGTGGTGAGGCGCCGCTGCCCGATCACCGGATCGAATCGATCATCGCGTCGATTCTGATGCCGACTCAGCGGGAGGAGTTCGCTCGGTCGAGCGATGTCGACTTCAGCCTGGCCTGGTTGGACAAGGCCCGTTTGCGGGGCAATGCCTTTCGTCAGCGCGGTATGCCAGCCTTGGCGCTTCGAGTCATCCCGGACCTGATCCCGACCTTCGATGAGCTGGGTTTGCCGGAGTCGGTGCGTCGTCTCTCGGAGTTGTCGCAGGGATTGGTGCTCTTCACCGGGCCGACCGGGTCGGGCAAGTCGACGAGCCAGGCAGCGATGATCGACTGGATCAATCATCACCGCCAATGCCACATCCTCACGATCGAAGATCCCATTGAGTACGTGCACAACCATTCGAACTCTGTGGTCAGCCAGCGCGAGATCGGCGCGGACAGCCCGTCGTTCGAACGTGCGCTTCGGTCAGCATTGCGGGAGGATCCCGATGTGTTGCTCGTCGGTGAGATGCGCGATCTCGAGAGCATCTCGATGGCATTGACCTTGGCCGAGACCGGGCACCTCGTTATCTCCACACTGCACACCAACGATGCGGCGCAGGCACTCGACCGCATCATCGATGTCTTCCCGTCGGAGCGGCAGGACCAGATTCGGGTTCAGCTTGCTGGGTCGCTTGCCGCGGTGGTTGCCCAAAGGCTGGTGCCGAGGATCGGTGGCGGGATGCTCGCTGCGTTCGAGGTGCTGACGGCGACGAACGCAGTGCGAAACCTCTTGCGTGAAGGCAAGACGCGTCAGCTCCGCAATGTCATGTCCACATCGGCCGGTGACGGGATGCAGACGCTGGAGGCGAGCCTGAATCAACTCGTTGCGTCAGGGCTGGTGTCGTACGACGAGGCGGTCAGCCGGGCGCTCGTGCCGGGCGAGCTCAGCCGACCTTTCCCTCCGCCGGTGAGCTACAACCGCTGAGTTGCAGCGCCGTCAAGCCTCGCAGCCAGATATCACCGGGGCCTGGTTCGACGACTTCTGGTCTGGGTCTGCAAAGGTGATGTAGACGATCCAACCGTCGTCGCGCGCCGACATGACGGTGTCGTGCAGGCCAGGCGCGTTGTCGGTGACGACCACGCCGCGACCTAGGTGGAGCAACGGGGCGTCGGCGGTAGTGAGTTCATCGAGCGTTGTGGGGTACCGGTCGTGTTGCGTGCGGAAGACCTGGCTGGCCAGTTCGATGGCGTCTCGGGTCGTCCCACAGGCAACGACGTTCAATCCGTTGCCTCCAAGACCTCGGACCGAGAGAGCAACTACGACAGCGCAGGCCGTGATGATCGTCACGACCAACGTCATCTCGAGCCCGCTCCGCCCGGGAAGCCAGCGTCGCGCGCGCCGAGACGCGACGATGGGCGAGCGCTCGTGAGAGTGCTCGCCCATCGACATCGTTTCAGTTGCGCTGATTCACGCGAAGTCGCAGTCGCCAGTCGGCGGTGCAGCTGTGGTGAAGACGAGCGGGAGTGACCAGCCGCCGCCCGCTGTCGACGAGAGTGTGTTAGTCGCAACGCTGACGCCATCGCCCAGATTCAGCAAGGCCGTCGCGGGCGCGGTGAGCAGGGCGAGGTTGGCCGGATATACACCGTTCTGGGCTCGGTACGCCTCGGATGCGGTGATTACTGCAGACCTGGTCGTTCGGCAGGTTGCCTGCTCGCCCTGATCGGTGATGCCTCGCACCGAGAACACCACCACTGCGGCCAAGATGCCGAGGATGACGATGACGATGAGGAGTTCGATGAGGGTGAAGCCACCCTCGCCGGCTTGCGCCCGGCGGTTCTTGAGTGAAGTGATCATTGCTGTGTTCCTCCAGTGAGGCATGTGGTGTGGTGGTGTTGCACTTCCCCCCGCTGGGGAGACCGAGCGGACTGTCATGGGTTAACGACTGTCCAAGAGCTGATGACCGGCCGTCGTGTAGCCGCGTTGTTGTCGAAGGTGATGTCGGCGATGACGCAGATGCCCTTCGGGTTTCCGGTGGCGCCGCACGGGGCACCGCCGTCCGTGGCGGTGATGCGCATGGTGACGAGCCCCGTACCCGTCACACCGCTGACTGTCGCACCGCTCGAGATCGCGGCGAGAGGCCCGAGGTACAGCTGGCGTGCAGCAACACCACCCAGCAAGGTAAGCGTCCCGCTGGGGAGGAATATCCCACCCGAACTGCTCACGTCGATCTGGGCGGTCGGCGCAATCACTGCTCCGTGGATTGCGACACCGTTCCCGGCGAGTAGGCCGGTGCGAATGCTCAACAATGAGCGTGCAGGCGTCGCTGACGAGGAAAGGGTTGCCGGCGAATCGACCGTCGATTCGGTGTATCCCCCTGCGGTCGCCGTCACCTGATGAATCGTTGGTTGCGCAACCCCAGTTGACGGATCGAGCAGCGTGTAGAGCTCGAGTGTGGATCCCTCGATGTTGAAGAACGACTCGCCAAATGCAAGCCGGCTACCTCGCCCAAAAATCCATTGCACTCCACCGGTCGGCCCCAAGGTCGAGCACGGCGACACGCCGAGCTGGGACGACTCTCCCGGGCTGGGCCTCCCTCCGATCACCGTCGAGAAGGCAGGGACGTTGATCACATCGTCGAAGTCGAAGTAGTACACGCCGCTGATGAAGTACGTATTGGGCCTGAGTTGCGGTGGGCTGTCGTAGCGGCCAGGGGAGAACACTCGGCAGGAACCAATGTCGAGACCGTTCGGGCTCTGTGCGTTGGCCCAGTCGGCGGCAGGATACGGAGGGAGATCAGCGGGCGGTGCGCTGATCGGCGTCGTGCATGCGGCGCCGAAGATCGGTGCGCCGCTGACTGACACCCAACCCGGCAGCGACGGAGGACACGGGGTGCTCTGTTGCACCAGGACATTGCCGTTGCTGAAATGGAGCGAAGCGTCTGGTGCATGCTGAAAGGCACCGCTGAGATAGGCGCCTCCGACGATGTTGGGCGTTCCGCTTCCATTGACGACGATGCCGCCGGCCAACCCGGGTGCACCTGAGATGTGGACAGCTCTGCCGCCGATGCCGTTCAGCGTGCCGTTGGTGACCTCGCACGTTGAGGTGACGGTGCGGCCGTTGATGCTGAGCGGGCTCGCGATCGGTCCGGGCACGCAGATGGACGGGTCGCGCCGAATGTTCTGGATGGCCAGGTCCACCCCGGCTGCCGCCGTGGCTACTCGCGACGTGACCTCATCAGTGACGCTTGACGCTCGAAGGTTCGTCGTTGTCTGATTCAAGATGGCAGCGGTGACAAGGCCGATGACGATTATGAACGCAAGAACGATGATCATGACCGAGCCCGACTCGGTCGACCTGGCTTTCAACGGTTCAGGGGTCTTCATGAAAGCGTGAATCCAATGCTCGCTGGGGTGACCGGAAGCCCGGTCACGGTGTCCGTCGTCGCGCTGCCGGTCACCGTGATCGCCGCCCCGACGGTCGAGCCCCAACCTGGATTGAAGCCACTACTGAACGAGCGCGTCCAGCTTCCCGGCGATGGCGCTGTACCCGAGTATGAGTCCCCGTCGACCACGATCTGGGTGGATCCCGTGCTGCAGCTCCCTGCCTTCGTGTAGGTGAACGACACGTTCTCGTTGAGCTGGCCTCGCGTGAAGAAGTTCCCTGGAGGGTTGACGACGTCGACGACGTTGTTTGGTGCGTTACTCGAGGTCATGGAGAGCGTCGCTGTGCATGGCACCGATGTGACGACGGTGAAGCTGAGCGGCGGCGGCGTGACCGAGGCGGCTGATACCGGGTCAGTTGCGCCCGTCGCGGTGGCGGTGATGGTCCCTGCTGTACCCCAGCCAGGGTTGGTGCCGGAGGCGAACGTGACCGTCCACGGTCCGGTTCCAGTCACTGTCGCTGGTGACCCATTCACGGTGATCTGTGGTGCAGCGGCGGTGCAGTTCCCCGCCCGGCTGTAGGCGAATACCACATTCGTCCGCAACTCGCCGGTCGCAAGAACGTTCACGTTGCCCGTGGGACTTGTGCGAGTGAAGCTCACCGTGCACTCGGACACCGTCGTGAACGACACGGGCGTGATCGAAACGGCCACGGCCACGGCACTATCGGTGATGCCGGTGACCGAGGCGGTGTGCGAGCCCGGAATGGATCCCCAGTTCGGATCGAAGCCGATTGCAAAACTGCGTTGGAGCGGTGAGCCCGACAGCGGATACGTGGTTGGTGCTCCCGTGATCGACAGGGTCGGGGTGCTGAAGCTGCACGAACCTGCGGTGTCAACCCGGAAGGCAACGCTCTCCCGCAGACTTCCGTTGCTGGAAAGGAGTTGGACGGCCGTGAGGGCCGGCAGACCTTTCGTCATGGTCAGCGTCGCGGTACACGGAGTTGATCCCACCGTGGTGAACGACGGAAGCGTTGGCGTGATCGACGAGAGGGTGATCGCGTCGATCGACGCTGAGGCGGTGACCGACACCGTGGTGTTGACGCCCCAGCCAGGGTTCTCTGTGGCGGTGTACCGAAGTCGCCAGTTGCCACCGCCGATGGATGTCATCGCTACTGGCGAACCTGCGTTGAACGCCAAGGTTGGCAGCGACGATTGGCAGTCGCCGGTTCGGGTGTAGACGAAGTCCACCTGTTCGCGAAGGTCTCCTGCGTCGGATCCGTCGTTGCGAACATCGACAGAACCACTTGGAGTCTTCGTGAGTGTGGCCGCGCACGGTGTGGACCCGTTGGTGGTGAACGTGAACGTCGGGACTGCGACGGCTGAGCCAGTTGCGGAATCGGTCAGCCCCGTGATGCTGACGTATCTGGTGCTCCCTCCGTCGCCCCACCCGGGATCGGTTCCTGCGGCGAACGCCGCGCTCCACGGGGCGGACGAACCAAGCGCTGCGGTGCTCAACAGTTGGCTACTTCGGAGCTGCGAGCTCGAATAGACGCGGAGCGTAACCGTTCCGCTACATGCCCCGACCGTGTTGAGATCGAACCGAACGTTCTCTCGGAGGTTGCCCTGCGTCGCCGCGTTGCCGTCTTCTCGGACCTGCACCACGTTGACCGGCGGCAGGTCTTTGGTCATTACGACCGGAGATTGAGGAGATACGGAGCACGGGTCGACCCCGATCGAGTCGAAGGTCACAGAGCCGAGTGGGACGTTCGCCCCCGAAACGGAATCCGTTGTCGTGGCTTCCGACCTGAACGGCCCGGACCCCGGAACCAACCGCAAACCCGCGTTCGATGTGCTCGACGCGGTAGCCGTCCAGTTCCCCGATCCCACAGGTGACTCCGTCATCGAGATGGTTCCACCGGCGACCAGCGTCTCCAGCGGAGGGTTGTCGGTCACTCTGATCGTCGGTGGATTGCACGAACCATCGGTGGATAGCGAATAGGTGATCGTGGTCGGGGCAAGTATCTGCCCGGCAGCGGACCCCGAGGCGCGCACGGCAACCTGGGGGGGCGACGCCGGGCTCTTGGTGTACGTCAGCGGCGTCCGCTGACTACAGGCTGCTTGTGCGGTCGTGATCGTTGCCGAGCCGAGTTGGACGGTGTTCCCAGCGTTGGAGTCGACGGCGGTTGCATTCGCGGTGTAGGGGCTCCCGGTCGACGGCCACTGCGACGTCGGGGGAGCCGCAGCGATCCATGTGTTTGGACCCGCGGACGTGTGCGTTCCGACCCGCGTCATGGTGATCGCGGAGCCAACTGTGGTCCCGTTGCTGCGCGTAAAGGCGATTCGGGGAGCATCGCATTCGCCCGTCGTGATGACGTTGAAGTTGACAGCTTCTTGCAACTGGCCAATGCCGTTCACCAACACGTCGGCGCCAGGGCCAGATTTCGTGTAACTGAGCGGAGTGCCGACCCTGCAGGGTGGAAGGATCGTGAAGAAGTTGACCGAACCCACCGTCAAGTAGTCGTTGGTGTCGATGTCTTGGATCCGAGCGGTTGCGGTGTACTCGACGTCGACGCAGAAGACAAAGAGGCAGTACTGATCAGGCCATCGATCAGTGCTCGATGCATTGATCGTTGCTGTCCAGGCCACCCCGTCACCGCCCATCGGATGAGGTGAACCGATGACGGGCTGGTCGAGCAGTCCATCGACGTCCAGCACTGGGTTGGCGCACCTGCCTGACGTCACGAACGAAAAGGTGACCGTCTCGGCGAGAGCGCCGTCGGGGCTCCTGCTCACGACAACCGATGAGGCCGGGTCACTCGAGGTGAACGACAAACCTGGAGACACCAGGGTGCACGGGCCGGTATTCGACACGGCCACCGTGGAAGGCTCGCGCGGGGTGCCAAGGACAGAGAGAGCGAGCGAGTCCTCCCCATCCGTGACGGTGACGTTGAGGCGGATCTGTCGGTACCCGTTCACGACGTTCGACGTGGCCCACTGCCCCGGCGGGAGGGGGGTCGAGATTCCGTCTGCCACTGTCACCGTGTCGATGACGCCAGCGCCCGTACAGGTCAGCCGAAGCAACTTCCAGGTCCCATCGCCGTTGTCTGTTGCCCGGTACTCGACGACGCGGTTGCTGGCGGCGTCGCTGCTGTGAAATGCCAGGACCTGCGATCCGCTGGGTCCCCCGGAGCATCCCGTATTCGTTGCTGGGTCATCGCTCGTGGCGCTCTGAGCGTCCGAGGCGAACCAGACGTCAAGGGTGGAGGCCCAGCGCGATGTGTTGAGCCGCTCGGAGCTGGCTGCCTGTCCGCGCAGCGCGGTGATCATGATGACGGCAGCGGCGCCGGACACGATCGTGCCGATGACGACCGCGAGCAAGACCTCGATCAGCGTGAAGCCGGAGTCCTCACGGTGGCTGCGCCTCATGTCACTCACCTCGCTTCAACACGGTTACCTGTTCGCTGACCCGGTTGTCGGGCGAGTGGACGGTGACGGTGATCCGTTGCATCCGTGCGAAAGGATTGGCGACGTCGTAGCAGGTAGTCCCGAAGCCGGTGCCGTTCCAGTACTCAACCGAGATCGCCACTGACGATGAGGGCCACACGACGGGCGAACTCGGAAGCGTCACGGTTCCGCCTGCAAGCGGATCGTAGGTGGCGTCGCAATCAGCGTCGTACGGGTTCCGACCCTGATCGACAACGGCTTGCGCCGCTGACGAGAGGAGCGCCCGTGCCTGCGACGTGTCGCGGCTCAGCGACGAACTCGAACTCAGTGTTGCGAGTGCCGCCAGACCGGTGACCGCGCCAGCACCCAGGAGCGCGACGGCGATCAGCACCTCGATGAGGGTGAACCCCTCATCAGTTGCGGCGTGGCGACGTGACCTCATTGCTGCACGTCTCCGTACACGCCGTACATCGCGGTCACGAGAGCAACGGCGACGAAGCCGACGACTAGTCCCATGAACACGATCACGGCCGGTTCGAACAGGTCGGTGAACCGCTTGAGCTTGTACTCGACCTCTTGGCCGTAGAACGACGCGGCGGAGTCGAGCTGTGCATCGAGGGTGCCTGTGCTCTCACCAACACGGATCATCTGGTTGGCCGCCGAGGGAAACAGCTTCGTAGCGATGATGGGCGACGCCATGCCTTCGCCGCGCATCATCTGGTCGCGGGCCGTTGAAAGGCGTCGTTGGAAGAAGCGATTCGAGGTGCTCTCGGACGCAACCAGCATTGCTTCCGGGAGCGGAACGCCCGCCTGGATCATCACGGACATGATTCGGCAGAAGCGTTCGACGACCGCGAAGCGGATGATCGTGCCAGCGGCGGGCAGCCGCAGCATCATGGCATCGCGGCGGAGCTTCGGACCTTCGAACCGGAACGTGACGAAGAGAGCGATGACAAGCGCAAGTATCGCCAGAGCGATCACCCACCAGTACGCGCTGAAGAAGTCGGTCATGGCCAGGAGCATCCGCGTGGTGACCGGTAGCTCAGATCCCAGGTCTTCGAAGAACGTCTTGAACTTCGGCATCACGTACACGGCGAGCACCACGACCGTTCCGACCGACATCATCGCTACGACTGCGGGGTAGGTCAGTGCGGACCGCACCTTCCTCCGCGCCTCGATGTCGCGCGCCAGGTATGCCGCCAGCTGATCGAGTACCTGGTCGAGACGACCCGTCAACTCCGCCGACCGGATCATCGGGATGTAATAGCTGGGGAATGCGTTCGAGTACTGGCTGAACGCTTCCGACAGCCGGGTGCCACCACGAACCTCGTCTGCTGTCGACAGCAGTACCTTCCGGAACAACTTGTCGTTCGTCTCTTCCGCGATCATCTCGAGCGCGTCGATGATCGGGATGCCGGCGCGGACGAACGACGCGGATTGCCGCGAGAAGTTCATGAGGTGTTCGGGCTTGATGCGCTTGGGTGTGAGCTCGTACTCCCACCAACGGTTGCGCTTCGTCCTTTGTGGCTTCAGGTCGCTGCCGGTCTGGTCGGCCTTCTTGCTGCGCCGACGCCGACCACCCGGTTCGGCTTCCGGGGAGTCCTCTGTCGTAGCGTCGATCGGGTCCAGAACCGCCGTTGCTGACGCCGACATCGGGCGCGTTCGAAGCTCGCCGTCGAGCGGCGTCAACAGAGGCGGTCGGGCCTGGTTGCGAGGAGCTGGGCTGCCAGGAGGTGGCAGGTTCGGAACGCCGGGGGTGGGGTTGTTCTGCACGATCGTCCTCAAGCCACGTAGACGGTTCTGATGATCTCGGACACTGTCGTGACGTCTGCGGCGACGAGTTGCACCGCGGCGTCGGCCAAGCTCTGCATCCCTTGCTTCTTGGCGAGTTGGCGCACTTCATCGGGGGCTGCGCCGGAAACGAGTGCGTGGCGGATCTCGTCGGTCACCTCGAGGATCTCGTAGACGCCGATCCGCTCTCGGTAACCCGTCCCTGAGCAGTAGTTGCAGCCGACACCGGTGAACCACTTGTCCTTGCTCGGACCATCGAGGAACTCGTACCAAGCCAGTTCGCTCGCACTGGGAGTGAATGCCTCGATGCACGACGGGCAGATGCGCCGCACAAGTCGCTGGGCCACGACTCCCACAACCGACGACGCGACGAGGAAGGGCTCGATGCCCATGTCCAGTAGGCGCACGAGTGCGGCGGCGGAATCCGTTGCGTGAAGTGAGGACATGACCAAGTGTCCTGTCAATGCAGATTGCACTGCGATGCGCGCGGTTTCGGCATCCCGCACCTCGCCGACCAGGATCACATCGGGGTCCTGACGGAGGATGCTCTTGAGGCCGCTGGCAAAAGTGACGTCGGCCTGCACATTGATTTGCATCTGGTTGATGGCGGGGAAGACGTACTCGACCGGGTCCTCGATCGTCATCACGTTGAGGTCATTGCGGGCGATGTCCTGCAACGTTGCGTACAGGGTTGTCGTCTTGCCCGAACCGGTCGGCCCGGTGCACAACACCATCCCGAACGGTTTGTGGACGATCGAGCGATACAGTGCACCCGACTCTGACGGCATGCCGAGGTCCGATAGGCGCATAAGGGTTCTCGACTTGTCGAGAAGTCTGAGCACCGCCTTCTCTCCCCAGATCGTCGCCGTGGTTGCCACGCGGACGTCGAGATCGTGACCGTCGATGTCCATCTGGAACTGTCCGTCCTGGGGCCGTCGTCGTTCCACGATGTTCATGTCGCTCATGATCTTGATTCGGCTCACGAGGGCGGGGCCCATGGTCGACGGAAGACTGAGTACCTCGTGCAACGCACCATCGATCCGGAAGCGGACGCGCATCCGCCCGTCGGTCGGTTCGAGATGGATGTCCGAGGCTCGGTCACGGAGCGCCTGCGTCACGATCTTGTTGACGATGGCGACAACCGGCGCGTCCTCCTGGCTGACGGCTTCTTGAGCGACGACGGCCACGGTCGGAGCAGTTGCCTGGAACTGGCGTACCTGCTCGTCGAGTGCCGACAGTGCTCGATACGCAGTGTTCAGCGACGTCGCGATGTCCTCGGCCGGTGCGATGTAGACGTGCACCTCGCTCGCGTCGACCGCCATGAGGGCGTCGCGCACGTTGTCATCGAGGGGATCGGCAATGGCGACAAGCAGAACGCCGTCGCCCCAGCGAAGGGGAACGATTCGGTGATCGCGAGCAACCGACTCGTTGATCTTCGCCAACGCTTCAGGATCCGGCGTCTCGCGGCGAAGGTCGACGGTCGGGATCTTGAACTGCTCTGACAGCGCTTGTGCCAGCACGCGCCCGTCGATCAGACCCGCCTCGATGAGGATGGAGCCGAGCCGGCGACCGCTGTTCGTCTGATCCGACAGCGCCTCAGCGAGATCTCCAGCGGTCAACCGGTTCTTCGAAAGAAGGAGCTCGCCAAGAGGCGGTTGGCCGCGCAACGACGATCCGATCTGCGGAACGAGGCGTGCTGCGAGCTGCGTCGCTGGTCCTCTCATCGGTTCGCCTTGTGGCTGACGCCATCTCATGCCATGTGCTCCGGATCGGGTCGGAAGCGGGTGTGTTTGGGCCGAAGCCCGAGCTGTGACCAGGTATCTGCGGGACCCACCTAGGTGGAACCGCACGCCTCCCGGCTTTGTCCAAAGGTGGTTCGTGGGCAGACGTCCGTCATGGGTGGTAACCCCCCTCCTGGGCGGACGTCTGCCCAGTTAGCCGCGCGTTAAGAACCGCAGGTCACGAGGAGGGGTGGCCGGTCCGGGGGATCGATGTGGGCGATCGATTGAAAGAGGGCTGCCCACCCGAATCCGCCACGACGGTTCTCTCGGATGCCAAGGAGGAGATCGTCGACCAACTCGGCCCGCCCTCACCCGGTCGTGGCCGGTTTCGGACCAACTTCGAGCGCTATGAATGCACGTGTCTTGACATCTCGTCGTCTCGGACGAAACTCCACCCAACTGCCTCACGCGGAGGTGGGAATGGAGGTGGGTCATGGCCGTGACCGCTGCACTCGACCTGCGCGAGGCACCCGATCTCTTGGAGATCGATGTGGGCCGAGCGAAGGGGCACCTGCGACGAGCGATTCCATTCCTCGTCGTACTGGCAGTGTTCGCGATTCTCGCTCGCGTAGTCCCGGAGTTCCGTGACAGCAGTCCGGCCCGACCCGCCATCGCACCGTCACCCGAGCAACCCGCCACGTCGCACGCGATCGATGCGACGATCAACTCCGACGCCAGCGTCGCCATCCCATCGCCATGGGCGCCCGCCGCAACAGGGCCCGCAACTGCGCCTGCCGCAATGGTGTCGGCGCCGACATCGGCCGAAGCGGCGGCGCTCACGCAGGCGGGGTCTCCCCGGCCGTTGTCAACCACTGTTGCACACGATCGGACAGCATCGATCACGGCACCAGGCAACCCGTCGACTCGCACCGACACCGTGGCGCCGACGCCGAATCCCGTCACAGAGCCTCAGATAGGGGTGGAACCGCCGACCGCAGTCGTCTTCGCGGCATCTGCTGCCAAGAACTGCTCCGGCGTAGCGACCTCGACCATGGCGTCGAACAAGATCACGCCCGCCACGCTCGCCAAGAACACCCCGGGCGCGACAGCCGGCAGCGTGAACGGCGCGGTCGCCGCAGTGTGTGCGGCCGGCTTCGGACCGGCCCAAGCGGCCGCCACGGTGATGAAGGCGGCTTCGTATTCGGCATCACAGATCGGCTCCTTGCTCAAGACCGGGTTCGCCCTCGAGGCTCAAGTGGCAGGCGGCGTCCTGAAGGCCGTCGGGTTCACCGCCGTTCAGATCGGCACGGCGCTCATCGGCGTGTACAACCTCGCCGCTGATGCCGGAGCAGCTCTGCTGAAGACACTCGGGTTCCTCGTCGGTGAGATCGGTCAGGCGCTCAAGGACGCCTACAACCTTGCCGCCGATGCTGCCGCCGCCATCCTCAAAGGCCTCGGTTACTTGGCGGGTGAGGTGGGCCAAGTCCTCAAGGACGCCTACAACCTCGCCGCCGATGCCGCCGCCGCGATACTGAAGGGGGTCGCCTATCTCGTCACCGAGGTCGGCGCCATGCTCAAGACCGTGTACGGCGCGTTGGCCGACGGTGCAGCGGCCATCCTGAAAGGCGTCGGCTATCTGGTCGGTGAGATCGGTCTGGCGCTCAAGGACGCCTACAACCTCCTCGCCGAAGGCACGGCCACCATCTTGAAGGGCATCGGCTATCTGGCCGGCGAGGTCGGTCAGGCCCTCAAGGACGCCTACAACGCGTTGGCCGAAGGTGTTGCCGGAGCGCTCAACGCCGCCGGCTACCTGCTGGTCGATGTCGCCCAAGCCATAGCCGGCGTGTTCAACCTGTTGCCCGGCCCGGTGGGAGCGGTGTTCAAGAACATCGGCATCGCCATCGTCGAGATCGCCCAAGCGCTCCAGGTCGCGTTCAGTCTCGCGGCCGATGTGCTCGCTGGAGCGTTGAAGGCCGCCGGCTTCGTCCTGAACGAGATCGCCCAGACGGTGAAGGCCATCTACAGCCTCGCCGCCGATGCGCTCGCCGGAGCCCTGCGAGCCGCGGGCTTCGTGTTGAACGAGATCGCGCAAACGGTGAGTGCGATCTACAGCCTCGCCGCCGATGCGCTCGCCGGTGCTCTACGTGCCGCCGGTTGGGTGGTGAACGAGGTCGCCCAAGCGGTCGCCTTCGTCTACAACATCGCCGCCGACCTCGTGGCCGGAGCGCTGAAGGCGGCGGGCTTCCTCATCAACGAGATCGCACAAGCACTGCGCGACATCTACAACCTCGCTGGCGATGTCGTCGCCGGAATCTTGACGGGGATCGGGTTCGCCATCGGTGAGATCGCCTCGGCGCTGTCGGCGATCTTCAACCTTGCAGCGCAAGCAGTTGCGGACATCCTCAAGGGGTTGGGATACGCCATCGGCGAGATCGTCAACGTGCTCAAGACAGTGTTCAACGCTACGGCACAGGCAGTGGCCGACATCCTGACGGCCATCGGCTTCGCGCTGTCCGACATCGCCCAGGCCCTCGCCAATGCGTTCGCTGGATTGAGCCAGGCAGTGCTCGACGGCATCTTGCAAGCTGCAGGTTGGGCCGCTGATGCGATCTCGGACATGTTCGATGCGCTGAGCGACTTCTTCGACTCGATCTTCTGATCGCCCGGTAGCAGGCCCTGCGATGCACGAGGGGCCGACCTCGACAGGCCGGCCCCTCGGATGCAATTCAAGTTGACGCACCCACAGAAGCGGGCAGGACCAAGCGATCAGGCGATGACCACGACGATGTCGCCACCGCCCACGGTGTCACCAACGGCGACACGTACTTCCTTCACCGTGCCGGCCTTCTCGGCGTTGATCTGGTTCTCCATCTTCATGGCCTCGAGCACCACCACGGCCTGACCGACCTCGACGGTGTCACCCACGGCGACGAGCACCTTCACGATGGTGCCCTGCATCGGCACGGCCACTTCGCCCGAACCGCTGCCACCGGCACCACCATGACCACCGCCGGTGCGGGCCTTGGCCTTCGGCGCACCGCCAGCAGCAACGGCAACACCCGCGATCTCCGGCACCCAGGCCTTCACGGCGAAGCGCTTGCCGTTGACCTCCATGTCGATCTCGCGCAGCACCTTGGCCTCGCCCTGACCACCCGACGCATTGGCGGCCGGAGCCTCGATGCCCGACAGGTCGAGCACCTCCTCCACCCACTTCGTCGAATGCTTCACCGCAGCGAAATCGGGATGACGCAAGATGGCCAGATCGGCCGGCACCGTGGTGGCCACACCCTCGATCTCCAACTCCTCGAGCGCACGGATGGTGCGGGCGATGGCCGTCTCGCGGTCCTTGCCCCACACGATGAGCTTGCCCACGAGGTTGTCGTAGAACTGGCTGACGGTGTCGCCGGCCTCGTATCCGCCATCCCAACGCACACCGAAACCCTGCGGCGGGCGCAGCTTGGTGATGTCGCCGGGGCTGGGGAGGAACTTGCCGCCAGCCGGGTTCTCGGCGTTGATGCGCACCTCGATGGCCGCGCCGCGACGAACCGAGTCGACCTGCTTCTGCGTCATCGGGAGCTTCTCGCCCGACGCCACCCGCAGCTGCCACTCGACCAGGTCGATGTTGGTGATGACCTCGGTGACCGGGTGCTCCACCTGCAGACGGGTGTTCATCTCCAGGAAGAAGAACTCGCCGTCTTGATAGATGAACTCGACGGTGCCGGCGTTGTAGTAGCCGACGGCCTTGGCCGCCTTGATGGCAGCCGCGCCCATGTCGGCTTCCATGCCGGCGGGCAGGCCGGGAGCGGGAGCTTCTTCGATGAGCTTCTGATGCCGGCGCTGGGCCGAGCAGTCACGCAGCGACACCCACACGTAGTTGCCCTGCTTGTCGCCGACGATCTGCACCTCGACGTGGCGCGGCCAGGTGAGGTACTTCTCGACGTAGATCTCGTCGCGACCGAAGAAGCTCTTGGCTTCGCGCTGAGCCGAGTCCATCGCGTCCTGCACGTCGGCGGCCGACTGGACCACCTTCATGCCACGCCCGCCACCACCGAACGCCGCCTTGATGGCGATGGGCCACCCCGCGGAGTTGCCGAAGTCGACGATCTCCTGCGCAGTGGTCACGAACTCGGTGGTGCCGGGCACGATCGGTGCCCCACCACGCATCGCGGCCTTGCGGGAGCTGACCTTGTCGCCCATCTCGACGATGGCGCTGGGCGGCGGCCCGATGAAGGCGACACCGAGATCGGTGATGGCCTGCGCGAAGTCGGCGTTCTCGGAGAAGAACCCATACCCCGGGTGCACACCGTCGGCCCCCGACGCCTTGATGGCGTTCAAAATGGCCTCGGTATTGAGGTAGCTCTCCGCCGCGGTCTGCCCGCCGAGGGCATAGGCCTCGTCGGCGAGGCGCACGTGGAGGGCGTTGCGGTCCAGCTCGGAGTACACGGCCACCGTCTTGATCCCGAGCTCTTTGCAGGCCCGGATGACACGGACGGCGATCTCTCCACGGTTGGCGATGAGCACTTTGGTCAGCACGATCGGTCATTCTGCCAAAGCACGACCGCCAACCCCGCATGTCGCGGGTGGACGGTGATCTGGCCACGCCGTTCGGTACGTTGCCGACGTGACCGCTTGGACCATCCTCCACGTCGCCGAGACCGGATCGACCAACGCCGATCTGCTGGCCATGGCCCCCGTCGACGCCAACGGGGCGAGCGGAGCGGCAGACAAGCCAGGCCCGGCCGCGGACAAAACGGTGCTGATCGCCGATCATCAGACCGCGGGGCGCGGCCGGCTCGATCGGACCTGGGAGGCCCCGGCCGGAGCCAGCCTGCTCATGTCGATCCTGCTGCGCGACGTCCCACCCGAAGGTCCCCATCGCCTCACCCAACAACTGGCCGTCGCCGCGGCACGCGCCTGCGAACGACTGGCCGGCCTCACCCCCGCGATCAAGTGGCCCAACGATCTCCTCGTGGGTGACGGCAAGCTGGCCGGCATCTTGGCCCAGGCGGGCATCGCCAACGGTCGGGTCGATCACGTCGTGATCGGCATCGGCATGAACCTGCGTTGGGCTCCCGACGGTGCCGCCAAGTTGGGCGACGTCGACCGCGACACGCTCGTCGACGCCATCTTGGCCGAGCTCGACGCGGTGCAAGCGCAACCCGATGGGGGAGCGCTCGAGTACCGCCGTCGCCTCACCACCATCGGCAACCGAATCCGCGCCGAACTGCCCGGTGAGACCATCGAAGGCGTCGCCGCCGACGTGCTGCCCGACGGTCGCCTGGTCATCGTGACCTCGGCCGGTGAACGCGTCATCGATTCAGGTGACGTGATCTACGCCCGCCCGCCCCGTTAGCGTCACGTCAATGCCACGTCCGCCCCGGCGCTTCGCGCGCGCTGTCGCCATCGGCGCGGTCACCTCGCTCGCCGTCGCCGGATCGGGCGCCTTCTGGGCGTGGGATGCGCTCGGCGATGTGCGTCGCATCGATCTGGCCGACTCCCTCGACGACATCGCCAACCGCGGCCCGGAGAACTATCTCGTCGTCGGTTCCGACAGTCGGGCCGGTGCCGATCCGAACTCGCCCGACTATGGATCGATGGGTGACGAGGGCGATGTGGGCGGCAAACGCTCCGACACCATCATGATCTTGCGCCTCGACCCCGGCGCCGGCACCGCCACGCTCCTTTCACTCCCACGCGATCTGTACGTGACCATCGCCGGATCGAAGACCAAGCGGCGCATCAACTCCGCGTACTCCAAGGGTCCCGACACCCTCATCGCCACGGTGAAGGAGAACTTCGCCATCCCCATCAACCACTACATCGAGATCGACTTCCAAGGCTTCAAGTCCATGGTCGATGCCCTCGGTGGGGTGGGCGTGTGGTTCGACACCCCGGTGCGCGACAAGAACACCGGCCTCGTGATCAGCCAGCCGGGATGCGCCACCTTGAACGGGGTGCAAGCCCTCGCGTACGCGCGCTCTCGTCACCTCCAGTGGAACGACGGGAAGAAGTGGCGCACCGACGGCACCGGCGACCTCGGTCGCATCTCGCGTCAACAGGACTTCATCCGTCGGGCCATGAAACGCGCGGTCGAGCAGGTGTCGGGGAACCCGCTCGGTGTGGCGCCCATGGTCGACGCCGCCACCGGCAACGTCACGGTCGACAACAACCTCTCCAACGGCGATCTGTTGTCGTTGGCCCGCCGGTTCGCATCGATCGGTGCGTCCGGTCTCACCACCTACACCTTCCCGGCCAGCCCCAAGACCGTCAGCGGAGCGGCGGTGCTCATCCCCGACACCGCCGCGGCGGCCCCGATCCTGTCGCTGTTCACGAGCTCCTCCACCGCCCTCGGCACCGCGGTCCCGGCCACTGCGGCGCCAGCTGCTGGCCCCGGCAAGGCGTTCCCGATCCCGGCGCAGGACGATCCCGCACCCGACGACAACAGTGACCTGGTTCCGGTCACCGGCTCCGATCCCATCGGTGTCGTGGGTGACCCGAGCAAGCCGTGCTGATGGCGCCGTGCTGATGGCGCCAGGCTGCACTCGAGACGCCGTCGATCCACGAAGGTACGGCCGTCACCGAGGTGACTGCTACAAAGGGAAGCCATGAAGGGTCTGATCCTCGCCGGGGGCGCCGGCACACGGCTGCGGCCCATCACCCACACCAGCGCGAAGCAGTTGGTCCCGGTGGCCAACAAGCCCATCTTGTTCTATGGGATCGAATCGATGGTGGCGGCCGGCATCATCGAGATCGGCATCATCGTGGGTGACACGGCCGCCGATGTGATGAGCGCGGTGGGCGACGGGTCATCGTTCTCCGCCAAGGTCACCTACATCCCCCAAGACGCCCCGCTCGGTCTGGCTCACTGCGTCCTCATCGCCCGCGACTTCCTCGGTGACGACGACTTCGTGATGTACCTCGGCGACAACTTGCTCGAACAGGACCTCGCCGCCTTCGTGCACGGCTTCGAGAAGGCTCGCATCGAGCCCAACCCGCCAGCGGCGCAGATCCTTCTCAAGCAGGTGCCCGATCCCCATCGCTTCGGCATCGCCGAGCTTGACGCGTCGGGCAACGTGACCCACCTGGTCGAGAAGCCCGCCGATCCGCCCACCGATCTGGCGCTGGTCGGCGTGTACCTGTTCGACCCCACCATCCACACCGCGGTGCGATCCATCGCCGCCTCGCCCCGCGGCGAGCTGGAGATCACCGACGCCATCCAATGGCTCATCGACGCCGGCCATCGCGTCCGCACCGAACGCCTCGAGGGCTGGTGGATCGACACCGGCAAGCTCACCCCGCTGCTCGAGGCCAACCGTCTCCTGCTCGAGAAGGTGCACGGACGCATCGACGGCGACGTCGACGACGCAAGTTCAATTGACGGGCGCGTCGTGGTGGAGACCGGAGCGACGGTGCGCAACAGCCGCATCCGTGGACCGGTGGTCATCGGCGCTGGCGCTGTGATCGAGAACTCCTTCATCGGTCCGTTCACCGCCATCGCCGAGGGCTGCACCATCACCAACTCCGAGGTGGAGCACTCGGTGTTCATGGCCCGTTGCGTCGTGCGTGACATCCCCCGCATCGAGGACTCGCTCATCGGACACGATGTGGTGATCCAGCGCACGCAGACCCGCCCGCGCGCGCTGCGGGTGATGCTCGGTGACGATTGCCAACTCGATGTCGAGTGAACGCGCGCCCAGCGTTCGCCGGCCCAGCGACCCCAAGGAGCACCAGTGGCTGAAGTGACGGAGTCGGGCGTCATCGCCGGCGTGTGGCACGTGTTGCCATCGATCCATGGCGACGAACGCGGCATCTTCGTGGAGACGTACCGTCGGTCGTGGTTCCCCAACGGCCGCGAGATGATCCAGGGCAACCGCGGCGATCGTCGCGCCGGGTCGGTGGTGGGACTGCACTATCACCTGCACCAAGCCGACTACTGGTACGTGCCCTACGGCACCGCCCGCGTCGTGTTGCACGACCTTCGGGTCGGGTCGCCCACCGAAGGGGCCACCGAGTGCTTCGACCTCGGCGGCGACAAGCACCCGGGTGTGTTCATCCCGCCGGGACTGGCGCACGGGTTCGCGTCGCTCACCGACATGACCATCACCTATCTCGTCGACGGCTACTACAACCCGGCCGATGAGCTCGGCGTCGCCTGGGACGATCCGGAGATC
This sequence comes from Acidimicrobiia bacterium, assembly GCA_050246915.1. Lineage (GTDB taxonomy): Bacteria > Actinomycetota > Acidimicrobiia > Acidimicrobiales > Ilumatobacteraceae > JBFWVD01. The sequence goes on from JBFWVD010000051.1 coordinate 26,554, forward strand.
GCCGGCGATTGGGGCGTCACCGACCCGGTGCTGTCCAACCGTGACCGTGCCAATCCGCTGCGCAAGGACCTTGCCGCCGGCGTGCGGCCCACCTGGCCCATGAGGACCTGACATGAGGACCTGTTCTGTGAGGACGTGCTGGCTATGAAGATCTTCGTCACCGGTGGGGCCGGGTTCATCGGCTCCAACTACGTCCACTGGCTGCTCGCCAATTCCGACGATTCCGTGGTCGTGTACGACGCCCTCACCTACGCCGGCAACCGGGCCAACCTCGCCGCACTGGAAGGCAACCCGCGCTATTCGTTCGTGCACGGCGACATCTGCGATCGCGACATGGTGCGCGCCGCGATGGCCGGATGCGACGCGGTGGTGCACTTCGCCGCCGAGAGCCACGTCGATCGTTCCATCGCCGGCTCCGATGTGTTCATCCGCACCAACTGCCAGGGCACCAACGTCATGTGCGACATCGCTCGTGAGCACGAGGTGCAACGCTTCTTGCACATTTCCACCGACGAGGTCTACGGCTCGATCGAGGTGGGATCGTTCACCGAGTCCGATCGTCTCGGGCCGCGCTCGCCGTACTCGGCATCCAAGGCCGGGTCCGATCTCATCGCCCTCAGCCATCACACCACCTACGGCCTTCCCGTCGTGGTGACGCGCTGTTCCAACAACTTCGGGCCCTATCAGTTCCCCGAGAAGGTCATCCCGCTGTTCACCACCAACCTGCTCGACGGCAAGAAGGTCCCGCTGTACGGCGATGGTGGCAACATCCGCGACTGGATCCACGTTTGGGACCACAACACCGCGGCCGATCTGGTGCTGCGCGTCGGCAACATCGGCGAGGTCTACAACATCGGTGCCGGCAACGAGATCACCAACCGTGAGCTCACCCATCGCTTGCTCACCTTGTGTGGACGTGACGAATCGTTCATCGAGCCGGTGGCCGATCGCCTCGGCCACGATCGTCGCTACTCGGTGGACTGCTCCAAGGTCGAGGCCCTGGGCTGGAAGCCGGCGCACGAGTTGGAAGAGGCCCTGGCCGCCACCGTCGGCTGGTACCGCGACAACCGTGCCTGGTGGGAGCCGCTCAAGGCCCGCGCCGCGCTGGCGTGAGCTGACTCCTGCTCCCCGGATCCCGTGCTCCTCGGGCACCAGCGCCGGAGCTGACAAGCTGGGGTCATGCGCGTACTGATCACCGGTGCCAACGGACAGATGGGTTCAGAGCTCTCGGCGCTCTGCCAGAGCCACGGTGACGAGGTCATCGGGATCGATCTACCCGATCACGACATCCGCGATCGCGATGCCGCGATGGGCATCATCACCAGCGTCCGCCCCGACGCCGTCATCAACTGCGCGGCCATGACCGCCGTCGACGCCTGCGAAGGTGACGTGCTCGGCGCCTTCACGTCCAACGCGCTGGCCGTGCGATGGGTGGCCGAAGCCTGCCGGCGGGTCGACGCCCATCTGGTGCAGATCTCCACCGACTACGTGTTCGACGGATCCAAGGACGCCCCCTATCACGAGTGGGATGTGCCCAACCCGAAGTCGGTGTATGGCGCCTCGAAGCTCGCCGGCGAGCGCGAAGCGGGACCGACGGCCACCATCGCCCGCACCTCGTGGGTCTGCGGTCTCGGCGGGAACAACATGGTGAAGACCGTGCTGCGTCTGGCCGCCGAGCCGGGGCAGTTGCGGTTCGTGTCCGATCAGATCGGTCATCCCACGATCGTGTCGTCGATGGTGCCCATGCTGCGCCGGTTCGCCGTCGATCGCCGGGCCGGGGTGTACCACACCACCAACGCCGGCGCGGTGAGCTGGTACGAGTTCGTGCAAGAGATCCTGCGCGCCGCGGGTCACGATCCCGATCGTGTGCAACCGGTGTTGACATCGGATCTGCAGCCGCCTCGGCCCGCGCCGCGACCGGCCAACAGCGTGCTCGACAACATGGCCATCCGACTCGGCGGGCTGCCACCGCTGCCCGACTTCCGCGAGCCGCTCGCTGAGTTGGTGCGAGCGCTGCTGTGAGCACTCCGGCCGCGTCCGTGCCGTCCGATCGGGCGTCGTCGAAGCCGCTCACGTTCCCGTCGTTCAACGATGTGCGCTCCGGTGCGATGCGGGTACGCACACCGCTCATCACCTACGCGTTCTCGCGGATCGTGTTGGCCGTGGTGATCGGCATGATGCGCATCGTGCGGCCCGGCCAGGGCTTCGACGGGTTCGCCACCGGATGGGATGCGTCCTGGTACACCAAGGTCGTCTACCTCGGCTACCCCTCGGCGATCCCGCCGGGCACCGGCAACGACGCCCAGTCGACGTTGGCGTTCTTCCCCTTGTATCCGCGGCTCGCCCAATGGACGTGGCAGATCGGGCCGTATCGACTCGAACGGTCCATGTGGCTCATCAACATCGTGCTCGGCGCCATCGCCATCGTGGTGTGGTGGAAGTTGGTGGAGCGCCACTTCGGTGCCGTCGCCGCCAACTCGGTGGCCGCGGTGCTCTCGTTCTTCCCGGGCTCGTATGTGTTCTCGATGGGGTATTCCGAACCGCTGTTCCTGTGCTTGGTGGGCGCGTCCCTGTTGGCGCTCGACTCGAAGCACTGGTGGCAGGCCGGTCTGTGGTGCGCTCTGGCCGGGCTGACGCGACCGAACGCCGTGGCGCTCATGGCTGCCATCGGCATCGTGGCGTTGGTGGAGTTGTGGGACCAGCGTCGCAACGATCGGCTGTCGTTCGCGTCAGCGCGGGGGCCGGTGGGCGCGGTTGTCCTAGCTCCGGTGGGCATGGCGGCGTTCTTCACGTTCCTGTGGCAGCGCACCGGGAAGATCGACGCCTGGTTCACCGTGCAGCGCCGCGGTTGGGGTCAGAACTTCGACTTCGGCAAGTCAACGGTGAACGCACTGTGGGATCTTGCCCATCATCCGTTCCTGTACGTGATGGATCTGGTCAACGGTGTGTTTGCCGCGTTCATGATCGTCGCCGCCGTGGTGCTGGTCCGCTCGAAGGTGCCGTTGGCGTGGAAGGTCTACGGGTTGGGTGTCGCAGTGCTGGCCCTGGGTTCCGACGCGTTGCTGTCGACGCCGCGCTTCGCGCTGGCCGGCGCGCCGCTCATCATCGCGGTGACGTTGCCGCTGTCGAGCGTCGGTCGGGAGCGCTTGGTGTCGGCCTGCGCGATCGGCCTGACCTTCATCACGTGGGTCGTAGGCACGACCGTCCTGTACGTGCCGTAGGCACTCGGGAAGCTGGGCGATGGCGTCGGCCGGAACGGTGATGTCCACGCGGCCCACTCGCATGAGACGCGCATCTGCTCCTGACCAGGGAAGCGAGAATTTGTCGACTACGGTACCGATATTTTGTTGATTACCTGAGCTATATTTTGTGGGGTGGAACGCGAACTCGTTGATCGACGGCTTGCGCTCACGGCCCGGGAGTCGCTCGAGACGTTCCGGGGCGTCGTGATTCAGGGGGCTCGGCAGGTCGGCAAGTCGACATTGGCCGAAATACTCGCCGAGCAGATCGGAGCACGCCTCGTGACGCTCGACCGCGAGGAAGATCTTGCGGCTGCACGCGACGACCCGTCGCTCTTTCTCGATGCGCTGGGAACACCCGGGGTGATCGACGAGGTGCAACGCGCCGGGGATGCACTCATCCTCGCGATGAAACAGCGGCTCGATCGTTCTCGTCGCCCCGGTCAGTTCCTGATGACCGGGTCATCGAACTTCCTCACCACTCGCGCCATCACCGAGAGCCTCGCCGGCCGCATCGACCTCATCACGCTCTGGCCGCTGTCGATGGGTGAGCTGACGAACGGTGATGACGATTTCGTTGATCGGGCGTTGCTCGGGTTTCCGAAACTGCTCAACCACCGGGGTCACACTCCGTCTCGCAGTGAGTACCTCGAGCTCGTCTGCAGAGGTGGCTACCCAGAACCGAGTCGACTCGGTGAACGGGCTCGCATGCGATGGTTCGAGCGGTATCTCGAGACGGTGCTCCGGCGAGAGGTCGAGTCGGCCGCCGACCTGCGCCGTATGGACGCCTTGTTCGCCATGGCGCGACTGTTGATTGCCAACACGGGGTCGGAGCTCGTGATCTCCCGCGTCGCTCAACAACTCGGTATCGATAGGGCAACTGCCGAGTCATATGAGCCGTGGATCGAGACAACGTTTCTCGTTCATCGCCTTCCCGCATGGAGCCGCAAGGTTTCGTCGAAGGTGGTCAGGCGGCCGAAGCTGCATGTATGCGACGCTGCGCTCGGTGCGGCCATCATCGGCAAGGGCCCCGAAGCATTGGCGCGGCTCAATGATCCGTCGGTCGGTCCGCTGATCGAATCGTTCGTGGTCGCCGAGTTGTCGAAGCAGCTCGGATGGTCGAAGACCTCGGCGCGACTTCATCATTTGCGCGACAGCGACGGACTGGAGATCGACGCAATCCTGGAAGCCGCCGACGGGCGGGTCATCGCCATCGAGGTGAAGGCTTCGACGGTGCCGAGAGCAAACGATGCCGCACCGATGGCGGCGCTTCGAGAACGGCTTGACCGAGTGGGGTCCGACTTCATCGGGGGCGTCGTCTTTCACACGGGCGACCGACGGGTCTCCCTCGGGGACCGAATCGTCGGCCTGCCGATCGCCGACCTCTGGACATAGCCGGGCTGTCAACGCTCCCGCGTCCGGGACTCAGACCGCGCCGGCCTGGGCTTGGCCTTGGTGGCCCGCTTGCGCGTTGCGTCGGACACGGCCCGAACCGTTGTGGGGACGATCACTGCTGAGCCAATACAGTCCAGTCGTCTGACCGAACAGTGGAGCTGACATGGCAGGGACCGACATCGTCACAGCGCAACAGGTGAGCGACCTGGTGGAGCAACTGCTCCGGGAGCACCCGCCCGCAACGACCCCGCCGCGCCAGTTCCTGGGCGCACAGTTCGACATGGGTCTGGCATGGGTCCAGTTCGACCCCGGTTTCGGTGGGCTCGGCGCAGAGCCCGGCCTGCAGAAGTTGGTCGACACCCGACTGCTCGAGGCCGGCGCCCCGGAGGCTCGCATGGCCAACCCGCTCGGGCACGGCATGGGTGCACCGACCGTCTACACGTGGGGGAGCGAGGCCCAGAAGCGTCGGTATCTGCGTCCGCTCTTCACCGGCGAGGAAGTCTGGTGTCAGCTCTTCAGTGAGCCCGGTGCCGGTTCGGACTTCGCCAGCGTGGCGACGAGAGCCGTGCGTGACGGCGACGAGTGGGTGGTGAACGGCCAGAAGGTGTGGACGACGCTGGGCCATCTGTCCCGCTTCGGCATGCTCGTGGCCCGCACCGACACCGAAGCGGTCAAGCACGCCGGCATGACGTACTTCATCATCGACATGCACCAACCCGGTGTCGATGTGCGCCCGCTGCGGCAGATGACCGGTGAAGCCGAGTTCAACGAGGTGTACCTCACCGACGCCAAGGTTCCCGATTCCGAACGGCTCGGCAATCCGGGCGACGGATGGCGCGTGTCCCTGACAACCCTCATGAACGAGCGGGTGATGATCGGCGGGTCGACCCCGCCTCGCGGTAGTGGTCACATCGCCGTGGCGGTGAACGCGTGGAATGCACTCGCCGAGTCCGACAAGGACGCCTCCACACGCGACGAGCTCATGAAGCTGTGGATCACCGCCGAAGTGATCCGGCTCAACAACCTGCGCGCTGCGCACGCCGCCCGCAAGGGCACGCCAGGACCAGAGGGGTCGATCGGCAAGGTGATGTCGGCAGCATCGAACAAGGACGTGACGTCGTTCGTGCTGAAGCTGCTCGGCGCCGAGGGGATGCTCTACAGCTCCTACGAGATGATCCGCCCGGACGTCCTCGAGAAGACCGACTCGCCCCACAAGGCGTTCCTGCGGGCCCGCGCCAACTCGATCGAGGGCGGCACGAGCGAGGTGAACCGCAACATCCTCGCCGAACGCGTGCTGGGTCTTCCTGGTGACGTGCGTGTCGACAAGGACCTGCCGTGGAGCAAGGTGCCTCGCAGCTGAGCCGGAGCAACCGCTCTCACGGTCAGTGGGTGGGCGGAGCCTCGGCGTAGGCCCGGTTGGCGAGGTACCAATCGATGGTGGCCCGTAGCCCATCGTCGAACTCCGTCGTGGCCCGCCATTCGAACAGTTGCTCGGCCTTGGTCGGATCGACCCGACGCCGTGGCTGACCATCGGGCTTGGACGGATCCCAGCGCAACTCACCGGTGAACCCGGTGAGCGACGCGATCTTCTCCACCGTCTCGCGGATGGTGACCTCGCGATCGTTGCCGAGGTTCACCGGATCGGCGCCGTCGTAGTGCTCGGCGGCGAGCACGATGCCCTCAGCGGCGTCCTCGACATAGAGATACTCACGGCTCGCGGTGCCAGTGCCCCACACGTCGATCTTGTCCTTGCCCTGCTCGACCGCTTCGACGCACTTGCGGATGAGGGCAGGGATCACGTGGCTCACGTCGGGATGGAACTTGTCGCCGGGGCCGTACAAGTTGGTGGGGATGAGCATGATGGCGTGCTGCCCGTATTGAACGCGGTTGACCTGCGCGTGCACCAGCAATGCCTTCTTGGCGATGCCGTACGGCGCGTTGGTCTCCTCGGGATAGCCGTCCCACAACGACTCCTCGCGGAACGGCACCGGTGTGAACTTGGGATAGCTGCACACCGTGCCCACCAGCACCGTGCGCTCGGTACCGAGCCGTCGTGCGGCCTCGATGACGTAAGTGCCCATCAGCAGGTTGTCGAGGTACAGCTGAGCCGGCGCGACCATGTTGTATCCGATGCCGCCCACCCGGGCGGCGAGGTGGATGACCACATCGGGACGCACCTCATCGAACAACGCGTCGACGGTTGCCTCGTCGGTGAGATCGTGGGTGGCACTTCGCGGCACCATCACCGAGGCACCGCGAGCGGTGAGCTTGTCGACCACGACCCGGCCCAGGAACCCTGAGCCGCCGGTGACCATCACTGTTTTGCCGTTCCAGAACGCCGTCACGGTCGCACACGCTACGGCGTGCGAGGCTGAGCCACCGTGCGGGTGGCGTACACGATCGAACAGAGCTGGCATCGCGTGCCCGGAGGCACCGCTGTTGCCGCGCTCGAAGTGGCTCGTGAGCTGCTCGATGTGGTCGCCGAACGGTCGGCAGCGGGCTCTGCCGAGACGCTCGATCTCGTCGGCGTCACCATGTGGCATCGACGCCGACCGCCCGAACCGTTCGTCCCACCGATGCCGGTGCGGCGCCAGTTGCTTCCCCCCAAGCTCGGCTACGACGTGTGGGCCCGGTTGGCTGGCTCCGATGTGGGTGCCCGTGTCGCCGGCGACATCGCCGGCATCGGAGGTTGGGTCGATGTCGTCCACGCCACCACGCCGCTGATCCCCCCGACCCGCCGGCCGCTGGTGGCCACCGTGCACGATCTCGTGTTCCTCACCGACCCCGATCGCTTCACCTCCCGCGGCGCCCGGTTGATGACCCGAGCCTTCGATGTGGTGCGCGATCGCGCACAGTTGGTGTTGTGTTCCTCGACCGCCACACGCCTCGCGGTGAGCGATGCCGGTGTCGACCGTGCCCGAACGCGTCTGGTGCCGCTCGGCGGTCGCGTCGAACCGTCGACCGACGCCGAGCAGCGCGAAGCGCGCGCTCGCAT
>JBFWVD010000052.1:0-23940 GCA_050246915.1 Acidimicrobiia bacterium
AGCTGTCGAAGATCTCGGAGACCATCCGCTCAGCCTCTCATCTCGCCAACCCCGCACGAAGTTCCGCCCCCGCACGCCAGCTCGCCCCGGCTCGCCCCGGCTCGCCCCGGCTCGCCCCGGAAAGTCTCGCACGTTGTGATCGCTCACCGATCACAACCTTCGAAACTTCTTGGCGGGTTGGCGGGTTGGCGGGTTGGCGGGTTGGCGGTCGCCGCGCTCAGCGGCCCTTCCATACCGGTTGCCGCTTACCCAAGAACGCGGCCACGCCCTCGCGCATGTCCTCAGCGGCCAAGATCGCGTTCACCGCGTCGGTGGTGTACGGCCAGCAGTCCGTATCGGACGCCGCGAACGATCGGTTGATGGCGCGCAACGATTCACGCACGGACACGGGAGCGTTGGTGCAGATGGTCTCGCCCAGAGCGATGGCCGCCTCGAGAGCGCCACCGTGGGGGGCGAGCCTGTTGACCAAGCCGAGTTCGTGGGCCCGACCGGCCTCCATCGGTTGGCACCCGATGAGGAGCTCCTTGGCGATGTTGAGGGGCAGGACCCGGTGGGTGCGAAACAGCGCCCCGCATGACGCGATCACCCCGCGGCTGGCCTCTGGCAACCCGAGCTTGGCGTCAGTCGCGGCCACGACGAGATCACAGGCCAACATCACCTCGAAGCCTCCGCCGAGGGCGAGACCTTCGATGGCGGCGATGAGCGGCTTCACCCGTTGGCGTCGGATGATGCCGTACTCGCCACCTCGTTCGGTGGGGTCGCCGGGCCCATCCTTGAGATCGGTGCCGGCGCAGAACACGTTCGACCCGCCGGTGATGATGCCGAGCCACAGGTCGGGATCATCATCGAGTCGGTTGAGGGCGGCGTCTATCCCGGCAGTCATCTCAGCATCGATCGCGTTGCGTTTGGCCTCCCGACTCATCGTGATGATGAGCAGTCGTCCTCGGACTTCGGTCTCGACCATGTCTCTCCCTCGGGCTCGCTGCGCTGGGTGCTGTGCCGGGTGCGCTGTGCCACCCCAGTGTTGCCCAACGATGCCCCCTAACGTGGAAGCCATGAGCGCCAGACACCCGGGGATCGTGTCCACCCTTCGCTCGGTGCTGCAGTTCCAGCCGGCCACGCTCGATCCGGTGGAGCGCCGGCTGCGCAAGGCGGCCTCGGTGGCTGATCTCCGGCGGATCGCCAAGCGCCGAGTGCCCCGCGGGGTGTTCGACTACATCGACGGTGCCGCTGAGGACGAGCGGACGATGGCGGCCAACCGTATCGCCCTGGATCGGATCGGTTTCGACCCGCGGGTCCTGGTGGACGTGAGCGACATCGACACGTCGTCGACGTTGCTCGGCCGTCAATTGAAATTGCCGCTGGTATTGGCGCCCACCGGGTTCACCCGCATCGCTGATCCGGCCGGTGAGTTGGCGGTGGCTCGTGCTGCCGATCGGGCTGGGCTCCCATACACGCTCTCGACCTTGTCCACCCGCTCCATCGAGGAGGTGGCGGCTGTCAGCAACGGGGCCAAGTGGTTCCAGGTGTACGTGTGGCGCGACCGAGGTCTCGTGCTGGACATGGTCCAGCGTGCGAAGGCGGCGGGGTACGAGGCTCTGATGGTCACGGTCGATACGCCGGTGCTCGGTCGCCGCGAGCGTGACGTGCGGCGCGGTTTCTCCCTGCCTCCCAAAGTGGGGTTGGGCACGTTGATCGACGGTGCGATTCATCCCGGGTGGACGTGGGACTTCGTGCGGGCCGAGCCGATCCTGTTCGCCAATGTCGCCACCTCATCGGCCGCGTCGAGTGATGGCGCCGCGGGCGACGGTTCGACTGCGGTGTCGCTGTCGACCTACGTCAACAGTCAGTTCGATCCGTCGCTGCAGTGGCGCGATCTCGACTGGCTGCGGGGCCATTGGGATGGGCCCATCATCGTCAAGGGGATCCAGAGCGTTGCCGATGCCGAGCGAACAGTGGCGGCGGGCGCCGAGGGTCTGGTCATCTCCAACCACGGCGGTCGCCAACTCGATGGCGCGCCGGCCACGGCCGATCTCATCGCCCCCATCGCCGATGCTGTAGGTGGTCAGATCGTGGTGGTGGTCGATGGTGGCATCCGCCGTGGCAGCGACGTGGTGAAGGCCGTGGCGTTGGGTGCCGATGCTTGCATGATCGGCCGTGCCTATCTCTACGGTCTTGCCGCCGCTGGTGAACGAGGCGTCGCCCACGTGCTCGATCTGTTTGACACCGACGTGCGACGCACCATGGCCCTCATCGGCGTATCACGGCTGGCTGACGTCAACCGTTCTTGCCTCACCGGTGTTGCACCGCGGTGACCTGATTGCTCACGGGCACGCGGGTGATCACGGATAGGTGATGCCGAGGAAACCTCGGCACAACAACAGCGCCAGCGTGTGCACCAACTGCGAGTGTGAGGCCCAGTTGGCGAACACCAACGATCCGTATGGGGCATGACTGACCAGAGCGATGAGGGCGATGGCGGCCCGGTCGGCATCGTGGATGTCGGCCAACATCGAACGATCGATCAACTGGCCGAGCGTCGCCTGCAGCGCGGCCACCGAATCGGAGGCCATCTGGTCGAGCATGGGATCGACGCGTTCGAGGGAAGCCCACACGCGGATGACGGCGGCGCGTCGTTCGAAGTTGGTGAGCAGATCATCGAGCGATGCCACGATGGCCGGCGCGCTGCGGGCCGTGGGCGTGAACGATTCGAGGTTCTCGACGATGTCCCAGGTGGCGGTGAGGCTCTCGGCCGCCAGGGTGTGCAGCACCTCGCGCAGATCGGTCCAGTACTGGTACAAGGCGCCGTGGGACAGGCCGACCTCGACCATCACGTCATCGACGCTGGTTGCTGCGAAACCCTTCCGGGCGAACACCTGCGCTGCGCCATCCAAGATGGCGTTCACGGTCGCCGCGCCCTGAACACTGACCTCCCGCTTGAGTGGCGGCGTCATGGTCGAGATCGTCTTGTGTGCCAGCGCTCGCATCGCTCCGATGTCGTTGATGGCCGCGGCCTTCGGCGTCGGCGCCTCGGTGCCGACGCGGAACAGGCGGACCGAATCGGGGAACAACGTGAGCTGCACGCTGCGAGCGATGGTGTCCGCCATCTCGTTCTCGTCGTATGGGAGGTCTCTCGAGCCGATGAGGAAGCAACAGCGCTCGACCATCGCCGACACCGCCAGCGCCATGGATCGGGTATCGGCGACATCGGTGCCCGAGGCGGAGAGGGCACTGCCGAGGCGCTCGGCGAAGACCTCCAGCCACTCGAGGGCAGGGCGATGCAAGCTCTGATCGTCGATCTCGGCATTGGCCCACGAGGAGAACACGTCGGCGTATTCGCGCACCGTACCGAAGTAGTCGAGTATCCACGCCCGCAGGTTCTCGAAGCCGTCCTGGCCGGGGCCGAGGGGTCCGAGTCCTTTGAGCGTCTGCAGCAATCCCCGGCCGACGTCGCTCATGAGGACGATGAAGATCTCGGCCTTGCTCTTGAAGTACTGGTACACCGCCGCGCGTGACTTGCCCGACCGTTCCGCAATGGCATCCATGGTGGCGGCGGCGTAGCCGACGTCGGTGAACACGGCGAGTGCACATTCGAGGATCTGTTGCCGAGACCGTTGGCCGCGAGGCCCGAGCGCTGGGTTTGCGCCGTAGGAGGCCCGCCGAAGCTCTCGTCCTGGTGCGGTGGGCATCGCCGGGAGTGTACTGACGCCTGCTCAGGCCCTGGTGCTAGCTTCCCGCGCTGGTCGATCAGGCCATGTCCAACTGAGCTCGGTCCGGTCCTGCGCTGTCGTGGTGATCGCCTCCGGCCCTCGCCAACAAGGAGCAGTCATGCAGTTGTCCGGATCAAGCGCGCTCGTCGTCGGCGGTGCTGGCGGCCTTGGGGCGGCCACCGTTCGTCGTCTCGCTGCCGCCGGCGCCCATGTCGTGATCGCGGACATGGCGGTCGAAGGTGGCAAGGCCCTTGCTGCGGAGCTGGGCGCTCAGGCGTCGTTCATCGAGACCAACGTGCTCGACGAGAACAGTGTCAATGCCGCCATCGAGTTGGCCGTGGGGCACGGCCCGCTCAAGGTTTCGGTCGACACCCACGGTGGCCCTGGCGGCGGTCGCACGCTGAGCCGCACCGGCGAGCCGTTGGCGCTCGAGGCATTCGAGTCGGTGGTGGCGGTGTTCCTCACCGGGGCGTTCAACGTGTTGCGCCTCGCTGCCGCGGCCATGGCCAAGAACGAGCCGAGTGAGGAAGGAGAGCGCGGCCTCATCGTGAACACGGCATCGATCGCGGGCTTCGAGGGCACGATCGGACAGGTGGCGTACTCGGCGGCCAAGGGCGGTGTGATCGGCATGACCCTCACCGCCGCTCGTGATCTGGCCGTGGTCGGCGTGCGGGTGATCACCATTGCGCCCGGCACGTTCATGACCCCCGCCTACGGCATGCCCGCCGAGCAACTCGAGGCCATCTGGGGTCCGAACATCCCCTTCCCCAAGCGCATGGGGCAGCCCGACGAGTATGCCAAGTTGGTGCTCGCCGCGGTCGACAACAGCTATCTCAACGGTGAGGTCATCCGCATCGATGGCGCGGTGCGCTTCTCGCCGAAGATGCCCAACGGCTGAGCGGGGCGTCGTCAGGTCGACAGCGGGTATCCGCCGCTGATGCGCAGCGACTCGCCGGTGACGAAGCTGGCTTCGTTCGAGCACAGGTACAGCATCGTGTTGACGATGTCGTCCATCACGCCCAGGCGGTGGATCAACTGCCGGTTGGCGACGAAGTCGTCGATCATGTCCTTGGGCAGCCCGTCGAGAGCGTTCTCGGTGGCCATGAGACCGGGCGAGATGGCATTGACGCGGATGGCGTGAGGTGCCAGTTCGTTGGCGAACGCGATGGTGAGCCCGCGCACCGCCAGCTTCGACACGCCATAGGGCGAGATCGACATGTCGGCGGCGATGGAGCTGATGTTGACGATCGATCCCCCACCACGACGCGCCATCGACTCCTGGCACGACAGCGTGCAGTTGATGATGCCCATCACGTTGGTCTCCCAGAGACCGCGCACCTCGGCTCGGGTCAGCACACCGAAGGGCTGGTTGTACTTGAGCAGGTGTTTGCCAGCGTTGTTGAGCAAGATGCCGATGTCGCCGAGTTGCTCGACCGTCGTGGCTACTGCAGCGTCGACGGCGTCTTCGTCGTCCACGTTGCAGGCCAAGGCAATGGCGCGGTGACCCTGAGCGCGCAACTCTGATGCGGTGGCCTCGGCTGCTGGTAGGTCCACGTCGGCGAGGGCGACCGCGCAGCCCCGCTCGGTGAGCGCCCGCGCGAAGGCCCGACCGAAACCGATGGCCCCACCGGTGATGAACGCGACGTTGCCCTCGAACGGGCTCGATGTTGCTGACACTCGACCTCCCCTGATGTCGTGTTGCGGACCGTAGCTCCGGCGACCGGTCCCGTTGTGATGCAAGATACGAAGATGGGTTCACTCGACGGCAAGGTCGTGTTCATCTCGGGCGGGGCGCGCGGGCAAGGGCGGTCGCACGCCGTGCGCATGGCCGAAGAAGGCGCCGACATCATCACGTTCGATCTGTGCCATCAGCTCGAGTCCGTGGAGTACCCCATGTCGACGCCCGAGGACCTGGACGAGACCATTCGATTGGTCGAGCACCTCGATCGACGCATCGTGGCCCGGCAGGCCGATGTGCGCGAGGCCGGTGAGGTGCAGGCAGTGTTCGACGAGGGTTTGGCCCAGTTCGGACGGGTGGACGTGGTGTGCGCCAACGCCGGCATCATGCCCATCACGGGGTCGCCGAGCCGCACGCCGGCGGCCTGGCACGACGCGGTCGACGTGATGCTCACCGGGGTGTACCACACCTGTCAGGCGGCCATCCCGACATTGATCGAACAAGGCTTCGGCGGATCGATCGTCATCACCTCGTCCACGGCGGGACTCAAGGGGCTCAACAGCGCCTGGGAAGCGTCGTCGGCGGGCGGATTGGGATACATCGCTGCCAAGCACGGTGTGGTGGGACTCATGCGGGCCTATGCCATGTCGCTGGGCCAGTACAACATCCGGGTCAACACGGTGCACCCCACGGGCGTGGCCACCCCGATGGTCATGAACGAGGCATTTGCCAACTACGTGGCCGAGTTCCCAGCGGTGGCCAACACCATGCAGAACATCTTGCCGGTGGAGTTGGTGCAGCCCGAGGACATCTCCAACGCCATCATCTTCCTGGCATCGGACGCTGGTCGCTACATCACTGGTGTCACCTTGCCGGTCGACGCCGGCATCAACGCTCGCTGAGCGGTGTCGAGGCCGGTCTCCCCGCGGCGGTGCTCTAAACCCGACTCGATAGGTCAACTTACCGACGATCCTGCCTATCATCGGTCGCTCGGAGGGGCTTCATGACCAACACGCTCACCCATCTCCAGCGCCTGGAGGCAGAGAGCATCCACATCATGCGAGAGGCGGTGTCGGAGGCCGAGCGGCCAGTGATGCTGTACTCGATCGGCAAGGACAGCGCGACCATGCTCCATCTGGCGCTCAAGGCCTTCGCCCCGTCGAAGCCCCCGTTCCCGATGCTGCACGTGGACACGACCTGGAAGTTCCAGGACATGTACAAGTTCCGTGAGGAGATGACGAGCCGTTACGGACTCGATCTCATCGTCCACATCAACCCGGAGTGTGTGGAGCTCGGCATCAACCCGTTCGATCACGGTTCTGCACTCCACACCGACATGTGGAAGACGCAAGGACTCAAGCAGGCCCTCGACAAGTACGGCTTCGATGTCGCCTTCGGCGGCGCCCGTCGCGACGAGGAGAAGTCGCGGGCCAAAGAGCGCGTGTTCTCGCTGCGATCGGCCCAGCACCAGTGGGACCCCAAGCGTCAGCGGCCCGAGCTGTGGCAGATCTACAACACGCGTAAGCGACAGGGCGAGAGCCTGCGTGTCTTCCCCTTGTCGAACTGGACCGAGCTGGACATCTGGCAATACATCCACCTCGAGAACATCCCGTTGGTACCGCTGTACTACTCCGCCCCGCGACCGGTGGTGGAACGCGACGGCACGCTCATCATGGTCGACGACGATCGGATGCCGTTGCTACCCGGTGAGGCGCCGGAGATCCGCAGTGTCCGGTTCCGCACGCTCGGTTGTTATCCGCTCACCGGGGCCATCGAGTCCACCGCGGTGACCCTTCCCGAGATCATCCAGGAGATGTTGCTCACCACAACGTCCGAGCGTCAGGGGCGTGTCATCGATCACGACTCGTCGGGTTCCATGGAGCGCAAGAAGCAAGAGGGGTACTTCTGATGGCGCACTCCTCCGACCTCATCGCCACAGACATCGAGGCCTATCTCTACGCCCACGAGCACAAGGACCTGCTGCGCTTCATCACGTGTGGCAGCGTCGACGACGGCAAGAGCACGCTCATCGGACGATTGTTGTACGAATCGCACATGGTCTTCGAGGACCACTTGGCCGCCCTCGAAGCCGACTCCAAGAAGGTCGGCACCCAAGGCGGTGATCTCGACTTCGCGCTCTTGCTCGACGGGCTGAGCGCCGAGCGCGAGCAGGGCATCACCATCGACGTGGCCTATCGGTTCTTCTCCACCGACAAGCGAAAGTTCATCGTGGCCGACACCCCCGGCCACGAGCAGTACACCCGCAACATGGTGACCGGAGCGTCCACTGCCGACGTGGCGGTCATCCTCATCGACGCCCGCAAAGGTGTGTTGACGCAGACCCGTCGTCATTCGTATCTCGTGTCGCTGGTGGGCATCAGCAAGATCGTGCTGGCCATCAACAAGATGGACCTGGTGGATTACTCAGAGGCGCGGGCCAAGGAGATCACCCAGGAGTACACGGCGTTCGCCGCGCAATTGGGACTGACGGACATCACGGTCATCCCGATGTCGGCCCTCAAGGGTGAGAACATCGTGGAGCCCAGCGCGGCGATGACGTGGAACCACGGCCCGACGTTGATGGGTTACCTCGAAACGGTGCATGTGGCCCGTGATGCGGCCGACGGGCCGCTGCGCATGCCGGTGCAGTGGGTGAATCGGCCCAACCTCGACTTCCGTGGGTTCTCCGGGCAGATCGTGTCGGGAACGGTGACACCCGGTGACACCATCCTTGTCCTGCCCGCCGGGACGACCACCACCATCTCCTCGATCGTGCTCGGCGACAACACGCTGGAGCGCGCCGTGGCCGGGCAGTCGGTGACGCTCACCTTCGCCGACGAGGTGGATGCCAGCCGCGGCGACCTGATCTGTGCGGGCGACTCGCCGGCGGAGGTTGCTGATCAGTTCGAGGCGCACGTGGTGTGGATGAGCGAGCAACCGATGTTGCCCGGGCGTCCCTATCTCATCAAGGCCGGCACGCGCACCATCACCGGAACCGTCAACCACCCCAAGTACAAGGTGAACGTCAACACCCTCGAGCAGTTGGCGGCCACGACACTCGAGCTCAACGAGATCGGCGTTTGCAACATCCGCCTCGATCGGCCCATCGCCTTCGATGCGTACACCACGAACCGGGACATGGGCGGGTTCATCATCATCGACCGCGTCACCAACGACACGGTCGGCGTCGGCATGTTGCACTTCGCCCTCCGGCGCAGTCACAACATCCACTGGCAATCGGTCACCGTGGACAAGGCGGCGCGCTCGCGTCTGAACGGCACCATCCCCGGCGTCTTGTGGTTCACCGGTCTGTCCGGGGCGGGCAAGTCGACCATCGCGAACCTGGTGGAACGACGACTGCACTCGATGGGTGTGCACACATATCTGCTCGATGGCGACAACGTGCGCCACGGACTCAACGGCGACCTCGGCTTCACCGATGCCGATCGGGTCGAGAACATCAGGCGGGTCGCCGAGGTGTCGCGTCTCATGGTCGACGCCGGTCTGGTTGTGCTCGTGTCGTTCATCTCCCCGTTCCGCGCCGAGCGGGCGTTGGCCCGGTCGCTCGTCGAAGCCCACGAGTTCATCGAAGTGCACATCGACACCCCGCTCGAGGTAGCCGAGGGACGAGACCCCAAGGGGCTGTACCGCAAGGCTCGTCGCGGCGAGCTGGCTCACTTCACGGGCATCGACTCGCCCTACGAGCCGCCGGAGAACGCCGAGATCCGCATCGACACCGTGGCGCGCACCGCTGAGGAGGCCGCCGCCGACATCGTGGCGTACCTCGAGAACACGTTGCTCGCGCCGCGCTTCGTCGACCAGGACCCGTCGATCTGATCTCGCCTGAAGATGGTCTCACCCGGCCATCTTCACCAGCATGTGGTCCATCACCGCGCTGTGCTCGACCTGAGGGCTGAACAGGATGACTTCGGCGTCGTCGACCACGCGCACGCTGTGGCCGGACGGCCAGTAGAACAGGTCCTGACCGCTGCAGATCTCCTCGGTGCCGTCGGTGTAGGTCACCACGACCTGTCCCGTGATCATGAACCCCCAATGGGCAGATTGGCAGGCGTCGTCCTTCAGTCCGGCGAGCAGCGGGGCGATGTCGGTTCCGGCACCGAGGGAGAAGTACTCGGCACCCAGTGACGTCAGGGCCGGAAGATCTCCGAAGTCGAGGGTCTGGCGGACGATGGCGCCAGGGACGTTGAACTTCACGGGAATGTCGGTCTTGGCAATGCGCATGATGGTTTCCTCCCTCGTCGTGTCGCAGGCCAGATGGCGTTGCGGCTGTTGCTTCACTCAAGTCGCTCGAGGTGCCCGCGCATAGTTCAAATACTGAACCGTTGGGGGCGCTCTACGATCAACCGCCATGAAACCCACGTTGACTGCAGGCCTGAAGCACCAGATGACCTACGTCGTGCCCGAGAACAAGACGGTGCCGCACGTGTTCGAGGACTCGCCGCAGTTCCAGGTGATGCCCAAGGTGTTCGCTACCGCGTTCTTGGTGGGCCTGCTCGAGCGAGCCTGCATCGAGGGGCTCATGGCCCACCTCGATTGGCCCGAGGAACAGACCGTCGGGACCCACATCGACGTGTCACATCTGGCCGCCACTCCCCCGGGCATGACCGTCACCGTCGACGTGGAGTTGATCGAGGTGGACAAGCGGCGCCTGGTGTTCGAGGTGTCGGCCAGCGATGGCATCGACGTGATCTCACGAGGACGTCACGAGCGGTTCGTGGTCAACGCCGAGAAGTTCAACGCTGGCATTGCGGCCAAGGCGGCCAAGGCGGGCTGAACGCGTGCATCGATGAGGGTGGGTGGGAACGAGGCGGCGCTCCCACCCACCCGTTCTCACGCCGGAGTCGGTGCCTCGGTCGGTGTCGGTCGATCGTGTTGACCGAACATGCGTCGTAGGCGCCCATTGCGACGGATGACGAACTTGTCGAGCATCAAGATGGCGAACGCGGACGCCCCCCACAGCGGATAGAGCACCGCCATGATCATCGTGATGACGATGAGCTTGTTGGCCATCCGTAGATCTCGTGGCCGGCGTGGCGTTCCCAGCGTGCCCTTGCGCCGACGCTTGGAGTACATCACCACCGCGCTGACCACCGACCAGATGGTGAGCACACACAGCGCGGTCATGAAGATGCGGCTGAACAACCCGAGCTGCGTCCCCATGTGGACGCTCACCAGGGTGTCGATGCCACGGGAGATGCCGCCGTATCCCCACACGTTGAACTCGCCCAGCGTGTTGCCGCTGAACTGATCGACGTACACGTCCTTGGCCTCACCGGTCTTGCGGGGCCACGAGTTCGACAACGTGAAGCTGCCGTAGGTGGGATTGCCGGCCTCGTCCTCGCCGATCGATGGGTAGTAGATCGAGTAGCCCGGCTTCATGCCCTCCTGCTTGCCGATGTCGATGAGCGACTGCAGACCGATCTGGGCGGGCAAGGTGGTGGGGTCGACGCCGTCGTTCGCGGAGTTCGGGATCGCGTTCGACGCGGTGTTCCAGTTGATGCGGTTGCCGAAGCGGTCGAGATCGCCCCGGGTGGCCAGTGTCGAATCGGGTTGTGCCGATTCCTGGTTCGGCGTGATCTTGTTGGCCAGCGAGCCGAAGTTCTGGCCCCAATAGGAGGCCCACGGCATGCCCGACACCAAGGTGAGCAACAACATCGCCGACATGAGCACGCCCGACACGGCATGCATGTCGCGCCAACGGGCCCGTCCCTTCTTGCCGAGTCGCAGGCCGAACAGCGAACGGGTCCGCTGCGGCGTCGCCATGCCGGTCTTGCGGGGCCACCACAGGTACAGCCCGCTCACGAGCAACACGAACGCCCAGCCGCCGAAGATCTCGAGCACCATGTCGCCGACGACATACTCCTGCATGATCGCCCCGTCACCGAGGATGCCGCTGAGCGACGGCAGCTTCACGGTCACCTTCTCTTCGTTGATGTTCAAATAGCCGTGGAGACGATTGGCGAGGCCGACGATGCCGACCTCGCCCGTGGCCGTCCCCAACACCTCGCTGGTGTACGGGTCGACGAAAACCTGCGTGCCGTCCTCGAGCCAGAAGGCGGTCGACGAGGTCGAGTTCCGCGGCACGTCCACCTGGGTGATCGGGTTGTCGGGGTTCGCGGTGACGACGGCAGCGGACTGGGCGTCGAACGATTGCCACTCGCCGATGTCGCTGACGGTGCGCAGATCATTGCGAGCCCAATCGGTGATCGGCTGCGAGTACAAGATGACCAGGCCGGTGAGGGCCATGAGCACCATGAACGGCGCAGCGAACACGCCGGCATAGAAATGCGTCCGCCAGATCGTCCGCCAGCGGCGACTCGCAGCGTCGGCCCGCTCGGCTTCGGTGCGCACCGAACCGGCTCGCACCGGAACGCTGCCGCCACCGGCGCCCCCGCCGGCGTACTCCAGATTCGACATGGACGTTGTCCTCCCAGATGACGAAGTTCGGGCAACTGTCGATCGTCGGGGTGTGGGAGTTCCCGGGAATAGAAGATCTCGCGGGGCGTCGGTGGCTGTACCAAGATGTCGGCCCATGCGCAGTGGTTCGTTCCGACGACGAGCGCCAGGCACAATCCCTTGGGCAGGAGTCGCCTTGGTGGCGTCAATCGCAATTGTCGCAAGTGGATGTGGTGGTGGCGACGGGCCATCGACGTTGTCGGTCAGCGGAGCATGGGCTCGCCCCACGCCGGCCAGCGCCGACAACGCCGACAACGCCGTGGTCTATTTGTCGATCGTCAGCCCGATCGACGACGAGATCGTCGCGGTGTCGGTCCCCGAGTCGGTCGCCGCGGAAGCGCAACTGCACGAGTCGATGGAGGCGGGCGACTCGGGCGCCCATCAGCACGGAGGGTCGAGCGGCGGTGTGGCCAGCGACTCGACGGGATCCGGCACCGCTGTGATGATCATGGAGCCGCTCGCATCGGTGCCGCTGAAGGCGAAGTCCGTCGTGAACTTCGAGCCCGGTGGCAAACACATCATGCTCGTCGGCCTGGCCGGTCCGCTGGTGCGCGGGCAGCACTTCGACATCACCATCACGATGAAGAGCGCGTCACCATTGGTCGCGTCGGTCGCCGTGCAGGACAACGCTCCCTGAACGCGCTGATGGCGGCCCGTGAGGGCCGCCATCAGATGGAACGGGTCTTGCTGAACTGTGTTGAGCCTGTGGCAGTCGACCTTGTGGATCAACCGAGCTTGGGCATGAAGCAGCTCGACGCGAGATCGCCGGTCTGGCCGTTGCCCGGGGTGCCGGAAGAGACCGTGGCGAACTTGCCGTCCTTCATCGAGAAGGCCCAGAAGCAACTCAGCGCCGGCGAGTTGGTGCCGGCAGTGAACGTGACCGGCGAGGCGAGCAAGCCGTCGAGGGTCTCGTTCTTGATGGTCTGGTACGCAGCGGTGACGTCAGCGGGCGTCGTGGTGGCGCCGGCCTTGGCCATCGTCTTGCGGAACAGCTCGAGGGCAGTCCATGCCGCGGTGCCGGCCTGGGAGCGGTACTCCTCACCCTTCTTGTAGGTGTCCATCACGGTGCGGAACTGCTTCACCGGGGCGGCCTCGGACCACCACGGGAACGAAGCGATGCTGCCACCGAAGTTGACACCCTTGACGGCCTCGAACTTGTCAGCCTGAACGGTGGCCGATGAAGCGCCGAAGGTGCCCGTGAAACCCTGCTTCTGGCAGTCAGCGGCGAGGCGCAGGCCCGGAGCAACCGACATGGAGATCTGCACCCAATCGACCTTGAGCTCGATGAGCTTGAGGCACTCGGCGGTGTAGTTCGGAGCCGTCGCTGCCGCGGTGACGAGACCGCCGTAGGCGATGGGGGTCGGGATCTGCGGGGCGACCGCGCCGTAGAGCTTGCCGCCCTCGGCACAGGCCGGGACCTCGGCACACACGGCTGCGCCGTAGTTCTTGGCGCCGTTGGCCGCTGCGGCGAACACGCCGGAGGCCGCCGTGACCGGGTTGGTGCTGGTGATCATGAAGTAGTTCGGCTTGCCGAGCCAGATCGCGGCGGCGTTGGTGGAGCCACCGATCACGGGGACCTTGGCGGTCTCGAGGTAGTCGGCCATGGCCGTCTCGGAGGTGGTGTCGAGGATGATGATGGCGGAGACCTTGTCCTGCTCGACCAGCTTCTTGGCGGCGGCCTGAGCCTGCGCCGACTGGGCAGCGGTGTCTTCGACGATCACCTTCACCGGGCGACCGGCGATGCCTCCGAGCTCGGTGTTGACCCACGATTCCCAGGCCGACGCGACGTTGCCGCTGTAGGGGCTGTAGGAGCTTGCCGAGGTGCCGGTGAGGGCCGTGGCGAGGCCGATCTTGATCGGTTCGCCCGTGGGGGCGGCGACGGTGGTCGCTGCTGCGGCTTCAGTGGTTGTTGCCCCGGCGGCTTCGGTGGTAGCTGCGCCGGCCGCGGTAGTGCTGGCGCCCTCCGCGGTGGTGCTGG
This sequence comes from Acidimicrobiia bacterium, assembly GCA_050246915.1. GTDB lineage: Bacteria > Actinomycetota > Acidimicrobiia > Acidimicrobiales > Ilumatobacteraceae > JBFWVD01. The sequence continues at coordinate 13,844 of JBFWVD010000052.1, forward strand.
CGCTGTCGCCACCGTCGTCGCCGCACGCGGCAGCAAGGCCGGTGAACGCCAACAGGACGCCGATCGCACCAATGGCACGCGAGTGCCTTCTCGTTGAACGATTCATTCGTTTCCTCCCCCGGACCAGATCGGTCCGCGTGTGAGCGCCAGCCATCCCGGCACTGACATTGATGAACACTATGTCAGAGGTGCAGGACGCTCTCGGCTCTCACCGGCACCGCGTCCCCCCTCGGTGTGACGAGAAACGGGCCATTTGGTGGGCGAACGTCGTCAACGTTGGTGTTTACCGGGGGATTCGTGCCGAGAGCACAAGGCGGCGCCGCAACTCGCCTGAGATCGCTATGACGAATGTCTCGTCGTGTTCGGTCGGCGTGCGAGCCGCACGCGGGGCGTTCACCGGGCGAGCAACGCCTCGATACGTTGCTTGGCCACGCGCGCCCGATCGAGCGGTGGTTCGGAGTCGCTCGTCGGATGGATCACCTCCGGCCCCACGATCTCGAGCGCTCCGATCTCATCGAGCACGGCGAGGACACGCTGCAGGTCGAACTCGCCGTCCCCGGGCATCAACCGCTTGGATGTGTCGTCCCACAACGTCCCGTTGATCTTGGCCGCGGCGTCGTTCAACTGCACGGCGAAGATCTTGTCGCCGGGGATCGTTGCCAGCAGGTCGAGGTCGGGGTCGCTACGGAAGAAGTGCCAGGTGTCGAACATGAGCCCGCCATTGGGCCGGTCGGCGGCTCGCACGATGTCCCAGGCGGTCCTCAGGTCGCCGACGGCGCTCATCGGCATGAACTCGAGATGGCACCGCACGCCCACTTCGGCGGCCATGTCACACAGGCGCGCGAAGTGCTCTGTCAACGACTCCGGCTCGGCGGTGTGTGACGCAGCAATGGGCGACACCGACGGTGCCCCGATCTCGTTGCACATCTCCAGAACGGTCTCGACGCTGAATGTGGCGTGGATGAGTCGTGACTGCTTGTGCACCGGGTGCCAGTTCATGATCGGGTCCATCACCCACGTGAGCCCGCAGTCCTCTGCTCGATGGCGTAACTCTCGACTGGTCACGCCACGACGCGTTGCGGCGTCGACATCCTGTGGTCCGAGCGACACCATCGAGTAACCGTTCGCTGTCGCGGCATGCATCCGATCATCGAGGTCGGAGTCGAATCCCACCGTTCCGGCCCACAACACCCATTCCATCGCTGCCCTCCGTTCGAGCCTCACCGTCGATTGCTGCGTTCGCGTTTCCGGTCGATCGTGTCAGACGATCGTGTGGGAGGCTGCGGCCATCCACATCCTGGTCGGTTGCACGTTCTTGTTCGAGGCCGAGTGGGACACCCACGCGGTTGTGATGGTCGAGCCCCACTCGACGTTGGTCGACGAGATCAGCCAGTCGCAGTTCTCGATCACCGGCGATCGGGCTTCGACGGTCTACCTCGACTCGTTCGGCAATCGATGCCGTCGTGTGGACATCGCCGCCGGGGTGACACAGATCGACTTCCGTGCGGTGGTCGTCGGTCATGACGATCCGGCGAGTGGTCAGGAGCACCTCATCGAGATCGCCCCGGGGCATCTCCCCGCCGATGCGCTCACGTACCTGCTACCGAGTCGGTTCTGCGAATCCGATCAGATCGCTGACGTGGCGTTCGGTCAGTTCGGTCATCTTCCGACCGGCTGGTCACGCGTTCAAGCCATCAGCACGTGGGTTCACGACGCGGTCCACTTCGACTATGCCAATGCGTCACCGATGCACACGGCCATGTCGGTGCTGGCCACACGCACCGGCGTCTGTCGTGACTTCACCCATCTGGGCATAGCGCTGCTGCGGGCGTTGAACATTCCTGCGCGTTACGTGTTCGGCTATCTCCCGGACATCGGGGTGGAGTCAACAGGGGCGCCTGCGGACTTCTGCGCCTGGATCGAGGTGTACCTGGGCGATGGGTGGCACACGGTCGACCCCCGCAACAACACGCGCCGATTCGGTCGTGTCGTCATCGGTCGCGGCCGGGATGCCGCGGACGTGGCCATGATCACGACCTTCGGTCACGTGGAGTTGACGTCGATGAGCGTGGTGGCCGAAGCGAGCTACTGAGGCTTGCTCCACGGTTCGCTCCAGCGCCACCATCGCAGCTCGTCCATGGCAACACGGAACACCGCTCCGACCGGCGGTTGCTCGCGGTACTGGTGGTACTTGGCCGCCAGAGCTGCGACTGCGCTGACAGCTTCGGGTTCTCGCGGCGAATGCACCATCGCCCGGCCCCGGACGCGCACCCACCACAGTTGGGTCCAATCGTCGTCGTAGTGATCGAGCAACAGCGTGGCCGAGCCGGTGGCCGTCATGTCGTCGAGGCGCCTCAGCTGGCCGGTGCGTTTGGGTTTGTGGTCGATCGCGCTCACCATCCAGCCATCGACGATGGCGAAGCAGACCGGTACCAGGCGCACCTCGTCGTTCGCCGTGGTGCCCAGCCGTGCCACCGGTGTGGTGGCGAGGACCTCGTCGACCCACGCGATGCTGTTGCTGTTGGGATCGGCGCTCATGTCAACCCCGGTTTCATGCGCAGCGACAGGCCACGGTCTCATCGAGCAGTTGCCAGCGGAACCGCACCGCCGCGGTGGTCTGTCCGCAGCCGGTGCAGCTCATCTGCCAGCCCTCATCTACGGCGTTGATCTCGAGCGGGGCCTGTCCGGTGGACAGACGGCGTGGCTCCACCTTGGGTTTCGTGATCTCGGGGAGATCGGCGATCTCCAACTCGAGATAGGGCGCGGCGTCGGGACCCGGCTCGGGCAGTTGCGGTTCGAGGAGCCGCCATACGGCCTGTTGCAGTTCGCTCGACGGTGCGCTCGGCCGGGCGAAACTCATGTACGCGTACAGCCCTTCGACGCTCATCCGCTCGGTCAGCATCTCCACGACATGATCGATGGTGCGGTCGGGATCGTGCCGGTCGGCGTCGCTCACCGACAGCACCATGTCGTGATAGCGATCGAGTCGCTCCGGCTGCGGCACCACCGCGGGCCCTGGTTGGTCGAGGAAGGCATCGAGGCCATCGAAGTGCTCGATGTCGAAGGTGCCGGTCGCCTCCGAGATGCGTTCGATCTCATCGAGGAACCCGTCGCGCTCGAGACGCGTCGCGGGATCTTCGAGTGTGTCCTTGGCGAACATGATCACGAAGCGTGCCGCCACGCCCGGTTGCTTGCGACGCAGGATGCGACCCATGCGCTGGATCATCTGACGACGGGTTCGGCTCGCGCTCATGACGATTCCCAAGTTGGCGTCAGGAACGTCGATGCCTTCGTCGAGCACCCGGGGCGCGGCGACCGCATCGAGTCGACCGGCGCGCAGATCGTCGAGGATGTCGCGACGCTGGCGGCGCGCGGTGGACCCGGTGATCAGCTCGATGGCCACCAGCGGATCGAGGCGGTTGATGGCGTGGTTGGCGGCACGAACCGTCTCGGTGAACAGCAATGCGCCGTGGGCCGACGTGATCGCCGGCGCGAACCGGCCGAGCAACTCGTACTTGCCGCTGCTCTGGGCAACGATCTGGCGCCGCTTGGAGAACGCATCGAGGTAGTCACGTGCCGCGCGTCCATCGGCCCCGGCGTCGTGCTCGGCGAGGTGGGCCACAGCAGCGATGAAGGCGCCGAACGGCTCGAGCGGGACGCCACGAATGCTGCGCAGATGGCTGCGGGCCTGTACGAGTTGCTGCTCGGTGCCAACGTATTCGGTGCGTTCCTCAGCCGAGAGCTCGACGCCGACCAGGGCCACGCGTGGTACGGCGCACACCCCGTCGGCGATCGCCTGCTCGAAGCCGTAGCGATGACAGATGCCTCCGAAGAACGGCAGGAGCAACTCGGTGACCGCGTCGTCGGTGCGTTCCAAGGTGGCGGTGAGGCCGAGTCGCTCGGTGTACTGCGGTAGCAGGGCTCGACGCAGGATGGTCCCGCCCATGCCGTGGCACTCGTCGACGATGAGGAGACCCTCGCCTCCCTCAGGAGGGAGGGGACGATAGGAGGCCGCGCTGTGCCGCGTCGCCACCAACACCTCGCACGATTCGGGCTGGTCCCGGCCACTGTCGCCCAGGCGGCCGACGCGCACCCCAGGCAGGGCGGCGCTGAGCCGGCCGTGCCATTGCTCCATGAGCACCCGAGACGGGACCAGCACCAGCACGAATCGGCCGCGCCGGATCGCGTCGCCGGCTGCAGCGATGGCGACATCGGTCTTACCCGAGCCGGTGACTGCCTCGATGACTCCCCGGCGGCCACACTGCAGCCAGCTGACCAGGGCATCGAGCTGCCATCGGTACAGATCTGGTCGGTCGCTGGACACCCGGGTGAGAGCATCGTGAGGGGTGGGGACCAACATCGCGTCGTCGAGGCTACGTGGCCCAGGCCGCGAAGGGTGCTTCTGCCCACCGTGAGCTGGTTCAGAAATCGTTCAGAGCGGTGTACAGCGCTCATCGTCGCGCTGTGCTGGCCGATGGGGCACGATGTCGAATCCGGGGCGGAGAAGATGGGCAGCGGTCGGTGCCGTGGCGGGCGCCGCGGCGAGCATGCGTGCGTGGCGATCGCGCTGCAAAGCGCTACAGACGAGGTCGCCACAGACGAGGTCGCCACAGACCGGGGTGAACCTCGCGCCACCACCGGTCCCCACGCTGGGCGCGTCGCCATCGCAATGGTGGACCGACGGCGTGTTCGAGGCGATGCCGGGTACCTGGATCGTCTTCGACGACGACGGTGTCATCATCGATGTGCGCACGCGAGCATCGTTCGCGTACGGGGAGGTGGCGCGGCGTGAGTTGCTCGGTCGACGAGCCACCGACGTACTCGACCCACCGCATGCTGCGACGGTGCTCGCCGCGGTGGCCAGCGCCCGTGAAGGGCAACCGGTGGAGATCTGCGAGTTCGAATGGGCGGGCCCAGCGGGACGCCGATGGTACGAGGCACGCGTCGCGCGCCATGACGGCGTCGTCGTGGCCTGTGTCATGGACATCCACAAGTCCCACGAGGAACGTATCGCCAACGAGCGCGCCGCCGCAGTGATGGCGGGTATTGCCGATGCGGTCGTGGAGATCGTTGACCACACGGTCACTGCGGTCCTGGGACGCGGGCGCATCGAACCGCATCCGATGGCCGCTCAACGGATCGATGAGTGGCTTCCCCCAGCGACCGCAGAGCAACTCATGCGTCTGGTCGATGCGGTCCGCTCCAGCGGGTCGGGCGAACAGCTCTCGATCATCGTCGACGCCGACCATGTGTACGAGATAGCGGCCGAGCCGCTCAACGACGCTGCAGTGGTCCTCGTCGTTCGGGACCGCTCCCAAGAACACTTGCTACGCCAGGCTGCGCTCACCGCCCAACAGCGGCTCCAGGACACCCTGGCGGCTTTCCCCGATCTGGTGATCCGTCTCACGCCTTCGGGCGAGATCACCGAGGTCGTCGCCGGCGCCGCGCCCGATCTCATCGGGCCCATCGAGAGCCAGATCGGGTTCGGCTATCGCTCGATGATGCCAGAGCAGGAATTGTCCGCGTGGGACGAAGCGCTCGCCCGCGCGGTCACCGGGGATGCGTGGGCTGCCACTGAGTACCGCTTGGTGATCAACGACATGCCAGCGTGGTTCGAAGCGCGCTTCCGGCGGACCAATGCCGACGAGATCGTGTGCGTCATCCGCAACAAGACGATCGAGCACCTCTTGACCGAGCAGGTCGCCTCGAGCGAGCGCAAGCTCCGGGCGACGGTTGCCGCGTTGCCGGACCTGATGTTCACCTATCGCAGCGATGGGACGATCGTTGACGCCTTCGTCGAACGGGCCACGGAGATGGTTGCGCCGATCGCCGACCAGATCGGGCGACCCGTCGGCGAGATCCTTCCGCCGGCTGCGGCGGCGAGCGTTGTGAGCGCCATCAACGAGGCGTTGTCGACCGGAACCGTCGTATCCGCGCACTACACCGTCGACATCGGTGGTGCCCCGGCGTGGTTCGAAGATCGATTCGCTGCGGTGGGCCCCGATGAGGTCGTGTGCATCGCCCGCAACGTGACCGAGGCCCGAAAGGCCAAGGCGGAAGCCGCTCGGGCCGAGGCCGTGTTGGATGCTTCGACGGACTACGTGGTCATCGTCGACTGCGCTGGCAAGGTGATCTGGACGAATCAGACTGCCACGATGCTCTTGCCGGAAAGCGACGCCATGGCCGTCGACCTGTTCGATGTGGACAGCAAGGAGACCTTCGCCGTGGAAGTGGTCTCGGAGGTCGATCAGACGGGGATGTGGCGTGGTGAGTTGGCCTTCGAACTCGGTTCGGGGATGACCATCCCGGTCTCCCTGCTCGCCATCGCTGGGCGCGACGAGGTGAGCGGTCAGCTCGATCACATCGCTCTGGTCGCACGTGACATCACGGAGGTGCGCGAGGTTCACGCGCGACTCACCCATCTCGCCAGCCACGACAACATGACCGGGCTCCCCAACCGAGCGTTGTGCATGGACCGATTGCGTCAGGCGGGTGAGCGGGCCAAGCGCGGTGACAACCGCTTCGCGGTGTTGTTCTGCGACCTCGATGGGTTCAAGGCAGTCAACGACGAATTGGGTCATGATGCCGGCGATCAGGTGCTGATCGAGATCGCTGCCCGCTTGAAGGGTGCGGTGCGCGGGTCTGACACCGTCGCTCGACTCGGTGGTGACGAGTTCGTGGTCGTCTGCGAGGGGCTGGAGGATCGATCCCAGGCCGAGGTGATCGCCCGCCGCATCATCGCCTCGATCGATGAGCCGGTGATGACCGAGGCCGGTGTGGCATCGGTGGGTATCAGCATCGGGCTTGCCCACTCGGGCATTCACAGCGATGTCGACGACGTACTGCGCCGGGCCGATGAGGCGATGTACCGCGCCAAGTCGCTGGGCAAGGGAACCCTGGTCGTCACCCCCGAACTGTGACCCGCTTCCAGACTGGCGCCTGCGCCAGTCTGGAGTTTGCATCGCGCTATGCGCGACGCAAACTCCAGAGTTCGGCTGCCGATGGCCTCAGTTGTCGCCGGTGTCCCAGAACAAGGCCCAGCTCGGGTAGGCATCGGGGAGCAGACGTGGCTTGAGCGGATCGGCGCCCGAACCGACGCCAACAGCGTGCCCGGGGCGCGTGAGCGCATCGCAGATGTACCAGCGGTGCAGGCGCCGCCGGGAGAAGTACCAACGACCGTCGACGCGCACGTAGTTGTCCCAGTACTGCAGTACGCCGATCTCCCACTCCCCCGCCGCGACGCGCTCGAGCTCGTCGGTGCAGTACACGACACCGGTGGCGTGCTCGGCATCTTGGAAGTCGATCATGTGGTTCTCGACGTGATGGATGGTGGTGCGCATGGCCCGCATGATCGTGTTGAACCATTCCTTGATGGCCTCACGCCCGACCTTGCTCTGACCGACGACCACGTTGGGCTCGAACAGCTCGCACAAGGGGTCGAGGTTGCGCGAGTCGAGGTGCACCGCGTAGCGCATGACCAACTGACGTAGCTCGGCGATCGACTCGAGCCGATCCAGTCGCTCTTCGACCGTGGCCGGCTGCCACTCACCCATACGTGACGACATGACATTCCCCCTGGAGATCACACGCTGACGACGGGCAGTCTCGCCGCCAGGGGTCTCGCGGTGCCACTCCCGGCGATCACGGCCGTGTCGTCGCTGGCCCAGAGCTCGATCCAGACGCCGTCACGACCTGTGACCCGCCGCTGTCGAGCGGAACCGTCGCCTGCACCGGCACGCCATCGACCCCTTCACGGCAGTCGTTCAACAGATACACCTCGACCAGAGCGCCGGGGACCACGTCACCGTTGGTGACGGCTGCACTGATCGTGTCGCCGTTGCAGTCCGTGGTCGTCGATTCGCCGACGCTGGCGGGCACGACCCGATAGGTGATCGTCCCGTCGCCGATGGGGGTACTCGATGCGGTACCGATGCTGGCATCGCCGCACGATGACGAGCTCCCCTGGGCATCCTCCTGGACCTCGAGGCACAGCCCGTCGGAAGTGGAGTACGTGACCCGCCAGGCATTGCCGTCGAGATCTCCCGAGCCGATCACCGTCGTGCCGTCAGCAACGACGCCGAGGGGCTGGCTCAACTCGGCCCACGTTGCGTCGTCGGCAACGACGAGCGACTCGGCCATGGACAGGAGTTCGGTGATGGGGCGGGTCCCCGACACGGTGGCCAGAACCCCGTCGGACTCGAACCACACCAGGGTGTTGAACGCTGCATTGTCATCGAACCGCTGCGTGATCCCCCACCCGCGGTGGCCCCGAACGATCATGGGTTCGGCCGCCACGACATCGGCACGAAGGACGGCAAGGTCGTCAGCGGAAGCAACGGTCGTGGAAACCATGACGACGTCGTTGCCGTCGCCGCTGTCTTGATAACCAGCGATGTGGCCGACTGTGGTGCCCGACGCACGTCCGGCGGTGAGGATGTAGCTCGGCGGCATCGCGCTGCGGGCCAAAGCCTTCAGCCCGCTCGACGGCTCGACGCGAACGGCGCCATCGACGACTCGAACCGACTGTGCCATCGCAACGAGTGCGTCTCGATCGAGGCCAGGACTCGTGAGTGCGACGTTCTTGCCATCGATGACGGCGCCGAGGCTCAGCTGGTCGGTGAACGACGACAACACCCACTCCTGGCCGTTGACGATGACCGTGTCACCTTCGGCTGGCGTGATGGATTCCGACCCGCTCACCGACACCTCGAGCACCAAGAGCCGCTTGCCGGCGCCAGCTGCCGAGTCACTGGCGAGCCACGCTTCGGTCTGAGCGTCGCCGTACAGGGTCGTGTCGAAGGCGATCCCGCCGGAGGACGCCAGGGGGAGATCGGCAGCGCCGGTGGGCGACAGTCCCTCGGGGACAGTGCCGAGGACCAGCCGCGGCACCTCTTTGGGCGTCGTGGCGACGCGGGTGCCGTCGTCACGGTTGGCCATGACCACGACCACACCGACGATCACTGCGGCCACGACACCCAAGCCGACGGCCAGGCGCAATTGTGGTTGACGTGAACCTCGACGACGAGCTGTGAAGTCGATGGGACGCACGGGCTCAGTCGCCGCGTACAGGGCAATGCTGGCCGTCCGGGCCATTTCCTCGACGCTCATCGCGCCACCTCCGTCGCTCGATCTGTGGGAATCGACTGCTCGAAGCGCTGCGCCAGAGCGGCGCGGGCGCGCGAGAGATGGGTCTTCACCGTTCCCTCGGAGACACCGAGGATGGCCGCGATGTCCGCCGTGGAGCGGTCCTCGGCATAGAAGAGCGCTGCCGCCTGGGCCTGCCCGCTCGGCAGCGACCGCACCGCCGACCAGAACGCCGAGGCATCCGGCGGGAGTTCATCGGGAAGCGCTCGCCGACCCGACAGGCGCATCAACGCTCTCGTCTCCGCCATGCGACGGCGTCCCCACGATCGGGACTGGTTCACCACCACCCGCCGCACCCAGGCCGAAGGATCGTCATAGCCGGCGATCCGGTCCCACTCGCGCAGGGCCTTCAGGAACGCCTCTTGCGCCAGTTCCTCCGATGCGGCGCGGCTGCCGGTGAGGGCATAGGCGAGTGCCACCACCCGTCTCAGTTCCGATCGGTACCACGCTTCGAACTCCACAGGTGTGCCCATCACCGTTCCTCACGCATGGCCGCCCACTCTGGTTGACACCAGGGGCGAGAAATCTTCTCGACGGCATCGCTACGGTAACCACATGACCGATTGGGCCGTGATGGCGACCGTTGCTGGTGACGATGGCGCCCCGCGGTGCCCCTGGTGCATCTCGACACCGGACTACGTCGCGTATCACGACGACGAATGGGGCCGAGCCGTCATCGACGACACTCGGCTGTACGAGAAGATCTGCCTCGAAGGGTTCCAGTCCGGGCTGTCGTGGTTGACGATCCTGCGTAAGCGTCCTGGGTTTCGAGCCGCGTTCGCCGGGTTCGATCCGCTCACGGTGTCCCGCTTCGACGACAGCGACATCGAGCGTCTGGTGAATGACGCGTCCATCGTGCGACATCGGGGCAAGATCGAGGCGGCCATCAACAACGCCTCTGCGGTGTTGCGGACCCAAGATGCCCATGGCTCCTTGGCGACCTTCGTGTGGTC
>JBFWVD010000052.1:24040-33305 GCA_050246915.1 Acidimicrobiia bacterium
TCGAGCGTCTGGTGAATGACGCGTCCATCGTGCGACATCGGGGCAAGATCGAGGCGGCCATCAACAACGCCTCTGCGGTGTTGCGGACCCAAGATGCCCATGGCTCCTTGGCGACCTTCGTGTGGTCGTTCGAGCCGGACCGCGCTCGACCCGCCCCGGCCAAGCTCGGCGACGTCCAAGCGACGAGCCCAGAGTCGACCGCCATGTCGAAGGCCATGCGCAAGTTGGGGTTCAAGTTCGTCGGGCCGACCACGATGTACGCCGCCATGCAGTCGCTGGGGCTCGTCAACGATCACCTGGCCGGCTGCCATGTCCGTGATGCCTGCGAACGCGACCGGGCGGTTGTCACCATCAGATGACAACCGCCCAGAGCGCACCTCAGGTGAGTGCGGTCAATTCAACTTGACTCAGCCCTTGTAGGGGTTGAACTTCGTGTACCCACCACCGTCGACGCGCAGCTGCATGCCGGTCACGTAGCGGGCCTCGTCGGAGGCGAGGAACAGCACGGCGTTCGAGATGTCCTGCGGCTCCACCAGCGGCACGCCCATCGGGATGAGCGACGGATAGCGCTCGAGGGCCTGTTCCCGGGTCGGGTTCTCGATGTCGGGGCAGAAGGTGTTGTACATCTGCTGATGGTTCATGAGCATGGTGTTGCAGCTCGTGGGGTGGATGCAGTTGGCCCGGATGCCCGAGGGCGCCAGTTGCAGGGCGAGGTCGTGCATGAACTGGGCGATCATCTTCTTGGCGAAGCTGTAGCCGGCGCCGCCGGGACCGGCATTGGGATCGTCGGTCGAGTTGGGCAGGAAGGCGACCATCGATCCGGTCGCCATCACCGAGCCGCCCGCCTTCATGTGTGGAAGCGCCGCGTGAATGGCGTTGAAGACACCGAGCAGGTTCACGTCGACGACGTCGATCCACGCTTGGTAGGGCTTGTCACCGCCGAGCGGGCAGATGCCGGCGTTGGCCACCACCACGTCGAGATGGCCGAACTCGGTGATGCCATCGGCGACGACCTTCTCGAGCGCGTCGCGTGAGCGCACATCGGCCTGCACCGCCAGGATGCGACGGTCGAGGGCTTCGACCTGCTTGACGGTCTCGGCCAGATCCTCGGGCGTGGCATTGGGATAGTTGTAGGCGACGTTGTCGTTGCAGACGTCCACGGCGATGATGTCGGCGCCTTCGCGGGCCAGCGTGATGGCATGGCTGCGGCCTTGCCCTCGTGCTGCTCCGGTGATCAGTGCCACTTTTCCCGATACACGACCCATGATTGGAAATCCCCTTTCGTGCGGCTACCCCCGTGGCGCCGGGGGCGAATCTATGCGACGACCTGTGGGCGGGTCACGTAGCGGGTGTGACCGGGGTGAACAGCGGGACGAACACACCGGAGCGCTCGGTGAACAACACCCGAACGGGCAGGCCGATCGTCACGGTTGTCGGGTGGGCAGGGACAGGGTCGGGGACGACGAGACTGCTCGCTGCGACCGGATCGATCTCGACGAGGCTGCTGGTGAGACGCAACCCCGGTTGCTCTGCCAGTTCGACCAGCACGATCACGTACGGCACGAGCTGCTCGGGCGACCACTGCTGATGGTTGACGGTGAAGCTGTGCACGATGCCACGCCCCGACAGCGGCTGTGGCGTGACATCTCGCGACAGGCACTCGGTGCACACCGGCGCCGGCGGATGGATCCAGAAACCGCAGCCGGCGCATCGCAGCATGCGCAAGACGCCATCGCTCCCGGACTCCCAGAAGAACCGCGAATGCGGATCAGGGACGGGCAACAGCATCGGTTCCCAAGCGTCGCTCACGAACGCACCGTAACGAAGCTCACGGTGAGCGATCACCGTGAGCACGGTAGCGGTGCGGTCTATGGTCGCACTGAGACGATCGTGAGTACGACACTGGGGGTCTTGATGAAGGTCGGTCTGTCATTGGGCATGCTGCACCCGGCACTGTGGATCGAAGCGACGCAGCTGGCCGATTCCCTCGGGTACGAGTCGGTGTGGTTGCCCGAGCATCTGGTGATGCCGGTAGTGGCCAGCGGGAGCCCGAACGCCGGCGAGGATCATCCACCGGTGCCGCCGGACATCCAGGTGTTCGACGTGTTCGCGTACATGGCATTCCTCGCGGCGCGCACATCGACGATCCGTCTCGGGACCAACGTCTACAACATCGGTCTGCGCCATCCGTTCTCGACCGCTCGAGCCATCAGCACCATCGACCAACTCTCCGGTGGCCGCATCGAGTTCGGCATCGGGGCCAGCTGGATGGAGCAGGAGTGGAACGCTGTCCAACTCGACTTCTCGACGCGGGGTCGACGGATCGATGAGACCCTCGATATCTGCCAGCGGCTCTGGAACGACGATGTGATCGAACACCACGGAGAGTTCTTCGACTTCGACCCGGTGATGTTCGAACCCAAACCAGTCCAGCGTCCGCGGCCGCCGATCCACATCGGAGGTGACGCCAAGCCGGCCCTGCGTCGTTGCGCGTTGCGCGCCGATGGATGGATGCCGCTCAACACACCGATGGAAGCGATCGCTGCAGGACGCGCCGAGATCGAGTCGATGATGATCGATGCCGGGCGGGCTGGTCGTGTGGAGGTGAGTTACGACGTCGACGTGCTCGGCGTCGACAGCCTGGACCGCTTCGCCGACGCAGGGATCGATCGCATCACCATCCATCCCTGGGCCCGGATGCGCGAGGCGCTCGACGGGATCAAGCGCTTCGCCGACGAACACGACCTGGGCGGGGCCTGACTATCGACCTTTCCAGTTCGGGGCTCGCTTCTCGGTGAAGGCGCGGGCGCCTTCCTTGGCGTCTTCAGACGCCGCGACGCCCGGGTTCACCTCATCGACCTTGGCCCATCCATCGGCGGCGGTGCCGTCAGCCGCGGCGCGCAGCGCCTGTTTGATGGCCATGGCGGCCAACGGCGCGTTGGCGGCGATGCGTCGAGCGAGATCGACCGCCGTCGTCAAGACCTCGGGCCCTGGGACAACGGCGTTGACCAGGCCGAGCGACATGGCTCGCGCCGCAGTGAACAGTTCCCCGGTGAGTGCCAGTTCGAAGGCGATCGCCGGCGGGATGCGACGTGGCAACAACGTGCCACCGCCCCCGGGGACCAGACCCACCTTCACCTCGGGGACCCCGAAGCGGGCGTGCTCGGCGACCACCGCCATGTCGCACCCGAGCATGAGTTCGAAGCCGCCGCCCACCGCCGCGCCGTTCACGGCGGCCACGGTCGGCTTGCGCACACCGACACGCTGGAAATCGATGAAGCGCTGATCGATGGCGAGATGCTCGCCCTGCTTCACTTCGCTGAACGCCCGCAGATCCATGCCGGCACAGAAGATCTTCTCCCCGGCCGCGGCGAGCACGATGGCGCGAACCGACGGATCGTTGTCGGCCTCTTCGAAGCAGTCGCCGAATGCACATGCCAGATCCGAGTCGATCGTGTTCGCGGCATGGGGCCGGTTCATGGTGATGACCGCGACCCCATCGGCCACCGAATAGAGCACGGTGTTGTTGTCCGGATCCTTGGTCGTCATGTCAATTCGTCTTTCCCTGGTTGACGAGCTTTCCCGGTGCCAGCATGAACTCGAGTGAGTGCTTCGAGAGCAATGAGATGATCTCGGTGTCCTCATCGAGCGAGCTCATGACGTCGAGGAACAGCCCACAGTCCTTACGCAGCAGCGACTCGGCGAACGGCAGCTGAGCGGCCTGGGCCGTGGCCGCGTTCTGCATGGCGAAGCTCTGACCGCTGGAGGCCTGCACCACCTGCGCCAGTGCTACTCGGTCGAGCCCGAAGCTCTCGCCGGCATCGAGCAGTCGCAACGCCGTGCCGAAGTTGATGGTGAAGATGACGTTGTTGACGAGCTTCGCCAGCTGCCCGGAGCCGATCGGCCCGAGCCAGATCGGGTTGGTGGCGAAGGTGTCCAACACCGGGAGCACCGTGTCGAACGCGGCCTTGTCGCCGCCGACCATGACGGCCATCTCGCCGGCCGCGGCACGGATGCGACCGCCGCTCACCGGCGCGTCGAGCACGATCACGGACCGCTCGGCACCGAGTTGCGTGAGCTGCTGGCAGTGCGCCGGTGATGCCGTCGAGTGGATGAGCACGATCGTCCCGGGGCGGGCAGTGGCCAAGATGCCGCCGTCCCCGAGCATCACTGCGTCGACATCGTCGTCGGTGCGCACGCACACGCCGATCACGTCGTTGGTCGATGCCAACTCCGCCAGCGATGAGGCGTATGTCGCCGCCGAGTCGGCAAAGGGAGCGAGCGCTTCCGCGCGTCGGGCGTACAGCATGGTGGCGAACCCGCCGTCGACGATGCGGCGCGCGATCGGGCCGCCCTGATCGCCCACCCCCACGAACCCGACCTTCAGCGCTGCGCTGTTCCCCACGTCGACCTCTTTCGTTGCTGTCCCCGCTGGCTCCTGCTCGGAGCCGAAGCTGTCATCATGGCTGGCCGGGTCGCCTCGGGCGAAAGCCAGCTAGGCCCGTTGGGTCGAGCCGTTCGCCGACCACGTGGTCCGCAGCCACGACGATGTTCCCCAGGAGTGTGCAGATGTCCGAGCCCACCACACCCACTGCGTCCCGCGATGACGTGACCTTCGGGGTGTACCTCCCACAGTTGGCCTTCGACTACTCGGCAATGCTGGACCGTGCCTTGACCATCGAGGCGCTGGGCATCGATCAACTGTGGCTGTTCGACCATCTCTATGGACCGGGACTGCCGGGGGTCGATGCTCTGGAGGGATGGACGCTGGCGACGGCGCTACTCGCTCGGACCGAACGCCTCCGCGTCGGGCACCTGGTGTTGTGCACCAACTTCCGCCACCCCGGACTCACCGCCAAGATGATCGCTGCTGCCGACCTGATCTCGTCGGGTCGACTGGAGGTCGGGCTGGGCAGCGGGTCGTACGAGCAGGAGCACCACGAAGCGGGGCTGCCGTGGGGGTCGTTCGCCGAACGCAGCGAGCGCCTGGCCGAGTCGCTGCAGATCATCACGCAGATGCTCGACACCGGCATGGGCAACTTCACTGGAAAGCACTTCACGGTGAAGGACCTGCCGTGCCTGCCCCGTCCGTATGTGAACGGCGACCGCACGCGGCCCCGCATCCACATCGGTGGGTTCGGACCGCGGCACACGATGCCACTGGTGGCTCGATTCGCCGACGTGTGGAACCTCCCCACCTACGCCACGACGAGAGCGGTCGAGACCGCGGCACGACTCGACGAGTTGTGCGCCGAGATCGGTCGCGATCGGGCGTCCATCCGCCGTTCACAACAAGCGGTGCTCGTGTTGGTGGAGTCGGAGTCGGAGATCGCTGCCGCCACCGAGATGGCCGAGCGTCGGTACAAGGGACCCGGATTCTCCGTGCGCGAAGGCGGCTACATCGGTACGCCCGACATGATCGTCAATCGCATCGAGGAGATGCGGGCCCTGGGCTTCTCGGAGTTCATGTTCTTCTTCGCCGATCGGGCCACCGATCGTTCGCTGCAGCTGTTCTCCCGCGAGGTGATGGGAGCGTTCCGGAGCTGATCGGTGTGTCGTCGGGTGGAGCGTCGCTGCTGCCGCGATGTGTCGTGAACGCGGCAGCAGCGATCGTTCAGACCTTCTTGAGCGTGTCGGGCGGACGTCCCACGAACTCGTAGAGGATGTCGTCGGGATCGTTGAGGAATGCCAGCCACAGATCGAGTTGGGCCGCCACGTTCAAGATGGTGTGGATGGGCCCGCGGAGGAACTCGGTGCCAGCGGCCGACATGGCGTCCATCGCCGCTTTCGTGTCGTACACGTGGAGCGCGCAACGGAAGATGCCGGCATGGTTGGGGCAGTCGTAGTGCGCTCCGTGGGACACCGGGTTGATCCATTGGATCAAGATGACTTCGAACGGCTCGTCGGGCAGGCGCAGACGAGCGGCCTTGCCCTCACCGATGCCGTCGTAGCCGACGAACGAAGGACTGTCGACGTCGACACGCTCGAGGAGCGAGAACCCGAGGTTCTCGTACCACGCGATGGACTTCTCGAGATCGGCGCACGTGATGCGCATGTGGCGCATCTGTGAGGGGCCGGCGGTGAGCGTGGGATCCTCCACCAACTCGAAGGTGCCGCCCCACGGATCGACGATCGTGGTCCACACCGGACCGAACGGCGATGACTCGGTGGCGATGACCTTCACGCCGTGGACCATCATCTTGTCGAGCACGGCGTCGATGCTGGGCACGGTGAAGCCGACCGACTTGATGCCGCGCTCGAACGGATCGAGCGATGGCGTTCCCACCAGAGGCGGGTCCACCCAATCCTGGATCTCGATGGCCGGGCTGACCTTGCCGCCCCGGTAGTCGTAGATGAACGAAGCGGAGCCTTCCACCTCGTCGAGTCCCAAGAGCTCACCTGGTCCGCGCTCGGTCGGTGTGCGCATGACGTTGCGGACACCGAGCGTCTCGACGAAGAAGTCCGTCACCGGATTCACGTCCTCGACGACGTAGCAGATGTGCAGGAAACGACGCGCGGGATGTAGCAGGCTGTCGTCGGTCATTGGTCCCCCTAGCTCGGCCGCATCGACGCGATGCGCACTGGCGGATTCTAACGATCCGGTCAGGTCGGCTGCGAAGAGGCCGGGCGCCGCACTCGAGGCAGAGCCCAGCCACCGGTGTTCATCGGCCGAATGGCCCGTTGCGCACCACGTCACCCAAGATGCCCAGGTCGAGGCCGAGCTCGGCCGACACGGCTTCGACCACGGCGATGTCCTTGCCGAGGAACGGGCCCAGGCCAGACACCAATGTGTCGAGCGAGCCCATGGCGCTGATCAGACCCGTGGCGAAACTGGCGCCGCTGCACACACCGAGGATGGTGGCCAGCGGCGCCGGCTCGAAGCCGAAACCTTCGCCGAGATGTGCTGCTGCTACGGCGACCTGCACGTTGGCTGCGAACAGGAGGTTGTTGATGAGCTTCACCTGCTGGCCTCGGCCGAGTGGGCCGGCATGGATCACGGGAGAGGCATAGGTGTCGAGCACCGGGGTGATGCGAGCGACGGCGTCATCATCGCCGCCGACCAGCAACGTGATGTTGCCGGCGCGAGCCGCGCTCGGTGCTCCGCTCACCGGAGCGTCGACGATGTGCACGCCGTTGGGTGCCGCGGCGGCGAGGCGTTCATAGGTGGACGGGCTGCCGGTCGTGTGGCTCACGAGCACCGAGCCGGGACGCATCGATGCCAGCAATCCGTCGAGGGCGACCTCGCTCACCTGTGCGTCGGTGAACACGCAGACGATCACGATGTCGCATCGCGAGCCGAGATCGGCCAGGCTGTCGACGAGGTCAACCCCGATTGACGCGAGATGGTCGCGGGCCTCGGGCCGGCGGGCGAAGGCGACGACGGGCACGCTGACGTCGCGCATGCGCTCGACCATGGCGCCACCGATCTCACCGGTGCCGACGATGCCGACCGTGAGGTCGCTGTCGTACGGCACTGGTTCGTTCGGGCCTCGCTTGACGTAGGTCAATGGTCGACTCCGCCCGTGATCGCTCGACGCGATGTTGCGGTGCTGGACCGTTGGTTCGCAATCACGACTTGTACGCGTTGTACTTGAGGTAACCACCGGCGTCGACCCGCAACTGCAGGCCGGTCACATACCGCGACTCGTCGGAGGCCAGGAACAGCACACCGTTGGAGATGTCGTAGGGCTCCACGTATCCGGGCCCCATGGCCGACATCGATGGGAACCGCGGCAAGGCGTCATCCCATGTCGGGTTCTCGATGTCGGGGCAGAACAGCTTGAACATGATGTCGGAGTTCAACATCGCGGTGTTGCAGTTCGTCGGGTGCACGGCATTGGCCCGGATGCCGAACGGTCCGAGGGCGAGGGCCAGATCGTGGATGTAGCGGGCCACGGTCTGCTTGGCCATGCCATAACCGGCTCCGCCGGGGCCAGCATCGGGATTGTCAACGGTGTTGGGCAAGAACGCAGCGAGCGATCCGGTGGCGATGATGGACCCGCCGGCCGTCATGTGGGGCAGCGCTGCGTGGATGGCGTTGATGACGCCGAGCAGGTTGACGTCGATGACGTCGATGAACGCCTGATAGCTGGTCTGGCCGAGCGGTGCGATGCCGGCGTTGGCGCACACGACGTCGATCTTGCCCAGCGCGGCGATGCCGTCGGCCACGGCCTTGCGCATCTGGTTCGGATCACGCACGTCGGCCTTGTAGGTGACGATACGGCGATCGAGCGCCTCGACCTGCTTGGCCGTCTCGGCGAGATCGGACTCGCGACTCATCGCGTAGGCGTTGGTGGCGATGTCCTCGCAGATGTCCACAGCGATGATGTCGGCCCCTTCACGGGCCAGCGTGATGGCGTGGCTACGGCCTTGGCCGCGGGCCGCTCCGGTGATGAACGCGACCTTGCCTGATACCCGACCCATGTGGATCCTCCCCTGGATGGGCTCCACCCCCGGAGCCGAGGGCAATCTAGCCAGGCGAGCGATGTGACCCATGAAGGCTGGCGATGAGATCGTCCCACCCCCAGCGAAGTCACGAGGGTTGTGATCGCTCATCGATCACAACCCTCGAAACTTCTCCGGGGTGCGGGGTGTTCAGGTCTCAGTTCACCAGTGGATCGCGCGGCATCTTGAGCAATTGCTCGGCGATGACGTTGCGATTGATCTCCGAGGTGCCACCGGCGATGGTGAGGCAGCGGGTGAACAGATAGCTGCGGGTGAAGCCGGCCTCGGTGCCGGTGACCAATGCGTCGGGAGCGATACGAAGGCCGAGGTCGACCACACGTTGGGCATGCTCGGACGCCACCAGCTTGGTCAGGTTGCCCTCGGGGCCGGGACCGCCACCGGCGATGGTGCGGGTGATGTTTCGCAGGTTCATCGAGCGAAGGGTCTGCGCCTCCGCCACGAGCGCGCCGACCTCGGTGAGTGTGGTCTGGTCGCCGTTGCCGTACCTGGCCCACAGCGGCGGCACGTCCCATGCGGTGACGCCCAGCCCCTCGCCCGACTGGCCGCCGATGGTGAAGCGCTCGAACCCAAGCGTGGCGCGGGCAACGGCCCAGCCACCGCCGACCTCGCCCACCACATCCTCGTCGGGGACGAACGCCTCGTCGAAGAACACCTCGTTGAACATCGCCTCACCGGTGATCTCGCGCAGCGGCCGGACCTCGACTCCGGGAGCGTGCATGTCGATGACCATCATCGTCACACCCTTGTGCTTGGGGGCGTCGGGATCGGTGCGGACGGTGATCTCACCATGGCTGCAGTT
>JBFWVD010000053.1:0-32638 GCA_050246915.1 Acidimicrobiia bacterium
CGGCGCAGGAGTTCCAACGTCTTGGCGTCGGCCAGATCGATGGCGTCGATGTCGAACTCGGCGTCCTTGGTGGCCCGGATGAGATTGACCGTGTCGGTGATGACGTCGAGGTTGCGCAGCCCGAGGAAGTCCATCTTCAGCAAGCCGAGCTCTTCGACGCCGTGCATCTCGTACTGCGTCACGATCGGTGCCAGCGCCGGGTCCTGACCCGATTCGGGCTTGCGCTGGATGGGCAGATAGGTGGTGAGCGGTTCTTTGGTGATCACCACCGCGGCGGCATGGATGCCGTCGCCGCGGCGCAGGCCCTCGAGGCCCTTGGCCACGTCGACCACTTCCTTCACGTCGGGGTCGGTGGCATACATCTCGCGCAGCTCGGCCGCGGCCTTGTAGCCGTCAGCGAACTTGGGCTGCTCCTCGAAGCACGCGTACAGCGGCGTGTCGCGCCCCATCACGAGCGGAGGCATGGCCTTGGCCACCTTGTCGCCGAGCCCATAGGGATGCCCGAGCACACGCGCCGCGTCGCGCACCGCGGCGCGCGCCTTGATGGTGGAGAACGTGACGATCTGAGCGACGTGATCGCGGCCGTACATCTCGGCCGCGTAGCGGATCATCTCGTCTCGATAACGCGAGTCGAAGTCCATGTCGATGTCAGGCATGGAGATGCGGCTCGGGTTCAAGAACCGTTCGAACAGCAGGTCGTACTTGATGGGATCGAGTTCGGTGATGCGCAGGCAATAGGCCACCGCGCATCCAGCAGCCGAACCACGCCCGGGCCCGACGCGGATGCCCGACTCCTTGGCGTGGCGGATGAGGTCCCACACGATGAGGAAGTACGAGCTGAACCCCATGTCGGCGATGACCTTCAGCTCGTAGCTGAGTCGCTCGATCACGGCCGGTGGGAGGTTGTCACCCCATCGCTTCTGCGCGCCCTCCATCGTCTTGAACTTGAGGTAGTCGGTGTCGGTCTCGAAACCCGGCGGCAATGGGAAGTTGGGTAGCTGCGGTTTGCCGAACTCGATGGTCACATCGGCGCGCTCGGCGATCCACAACGTGTTGTCGCACGCCTCCGGCACCTCACGGAACAGATGACGCATCTCCACGGCGCTCTTGAGGTAGTGCTGATCACCTTCGAACTTGAAGCGCTTCGGATCGCTCATGAGCGCTCCGGTCTGCACGCACAGCAGCGCGTCGTGGGCCAGATGGTCTTCGCGGTGCGTGTAGTGCGAGTCGTTGGTGGCGATGACCGGCGCGCCGATCTTGCGGGCGATCTCGAGCAGCTTCGGGTTCGTCTCGCGCTGAGCGGGGATGCCGTGATCTTGGATCTCGACGAAGAGGTTGTCCCGACCGAAGATGTCCTGCAGTCGTCCGGCCTTGGCCAGCGCGCCTTGCTCGTCTCCGTTGAGCAGGCTCTGCAACACGTGCCCGCCAAGGCACCCCGTCGTCGCGATGAGTCCGCCGTGATACTTCTCGAGCAGCTCCCAATCGAGACGGGGCTTGTAGTAATAGCCCTCGAGGAAGGCCAGCGAGCTGAGCTGGATGAGGTTGCGATAGCCCTCGTTCGTCTCGGCCAACAGGGTCAGGTGGTAGTAGAGCTTGTTGCCCCCGTCGGTGTCGCCGCCGGAGTCGTCGATGCGCCCTCGCCGGGCCGGCCGCTCCTGGCGCATGTTGCCGGCCTGGTACGCCTCCATCCCGATGACCGGGGTGATCCCCTGCTTGCGGCACTCGGAGTAGAAGTCCAGGACCCCGTACATGTTCCCGTGGTCGGTGATGCCGATGGCCGGCTGCCCGTCGGCGGCCGCGGCCGCGATGACCTGACCGATGCGCGCTGCACCGTCGAGCATCGAGTACTCGGTGTGCAGATGCAGGTGGGTGAACGAGTCGCCCACGACGGTCCTCCCCGGCGGTCGGCACGCGCTCACCCTCGATCGATGGTCCGATCGGGTTCCGATCAGCGGGCCGATGGAGGGCTTACACGTGTGTGATTTGGTGCCCGTCGACCGTAGCCGATCGATCCCAGACCTGTCACCGCTCCCCTTGGACCGAGCCTTGCCGGCCCTCGGCGCCTTGATCGCGCAAGTCGATGATCGGCTCGGAATACACCGCCCCCCGCCCCCGCCCCGCACGTTTCGCCTGGTACATCGCTTGATCGGCTCTGGACACCAGATCAACGGGATTGGCGTGCCAGCGGCTCGCCAGAGCGATACCGATGCTCGCCGATACCCGAGCCGTGCCCTGTGGCAGCTCGAAGGGCTGCTCGAGCGCAGCGACCAAGCGGGATGCCACCAGCTCGGCCGTCTCCGAATCGGGCACCCGACGGCAGAGAGCCACGAACTCGTCGCCTCCGAGACGGGCCAGCAGATCGTCGGGTCGCAACTCCTCTCGCAGGCGCCGGGCCGCTCCGATCAGCAACAGGTCTCCGGCGTCGTGGCCGAGCACGTCGTTGACCTCCTTGAAGTGATCGAGGTCGATGAACATCACCGCCAGCTGGTCGGCAGAGCGACGACTCGGGTGCGCCGATTGATGGAGCTCCTCGAGGAAGTGCACGCGGTTGGGAAGGCCCGTGAGTGAATCGGTGCGGAGCCGACGCGCCATGAGTTCGTTGAGGACGCTGGCGCTCACGTCGACGACCGTGATCATCGCTCCCCCATCCACCGACGCCAGCGGGGCGATGGTGAGCTGATACCACGGCGTTTCGTTCGGGTCGCCCGATGCGTCGCCCGATGCGTCGACAACGGCGACACCATCGACCATCGACACCAGATGCACGTCGATCTCGAACGGCATCGTCCGTCCCGTGAACAACTCAGCTAGGCCGGCCTGTAATTGCTCGGCGACCTGACCACCTCCACCCACCGATCGACCCAGCCACGTGAGCACACTGGCGCCGAGACCGTCGTCGAGATGGCGGCTGTGGCACAGATCTTTCCAGTGTTGGTTCGCACCATGGATCACACCGTCGTCACCGATGATCGCGGTGGGATGCGGAAGCGCCTCGAGCACCGCGCGTTCGTGGCGAGCTCGATCGGCCAGGTGTCGATAGCTGTCGCGCAAACGGGCGTCATCGCGCTCGTAGGACCGCCGCAGCTGATGGGTGGCGAAAGCCAGCACCGACAGCAGCAAACACCGGGTGATGACCGTGGCGAACGATGGACCGTCGTCGGTGATGGACATCAGAGCCACATAGCCCACTGACGCCGCAGCGGGCACCGCGAACCCGAGGGCTCCGGGAAGGAGGAACGGATAGGCGGTGCATGCGACGACGAGCCCGTTGAGGAAGAAGCCGCGAGTGCCGCCGGTGTCGATCAAGAACGCGAAACTCGCCAACAGCACGGCGCTCGAGCGAGCCAACACCATCGGCGTGCGTGACGACGGCAAGAACAATTGCACCAGCGCCAGAGCGCCGAGCGCGAGAGCAACGATGCCGAGCTCGAGATGATGATCGGGTTGGTCAAAGGCCGAAGCGAGACCGTTGAGCCCCAACGTCGCCAGCAGCAAGGGCTCGAGCCACGCGACCTTGCCCGAGAATGCCGATCGGTCGTCTGCGTCGAACGGGTCCATGCGCCTCTTGCCCCGCCGGAGCCGTTCGTCGTGCACAGGTCGGGCACGAACCGGCGGGCCCGGTGTCAATTCATTCTGACGCGCCATCGACGCCGCATGGGGGATGGGCGGAGCCGACGCCCGACGTTCTACATCGAGGCCTACAGATAGGTCCCAGGGCGCTCGCCGCGCGGGTCGCCGCGCCCATCCCCCATGCCCGAGGGCAACTGGCCGCGCATCTGCTCCAGCTGCTGGCGTGCCGCCATCTGTTGCGCGAACAACGTCGCCTGGATGCCATGGAAGAGCCCCTCGAGCCAGCCCACGAGCTGTGCCTGCGCCACACGCAACTCGGCATCGCTCGGCGTGCCGTCCTCGAACGGTGGGGCCAACCGCTTGAGCTCTTCGGCGAGATCGGGGGACAACGATGACGCCAGATCCTTGACCGACGTGTCGTAGATCTCGGTGAGTCGAGCACGGCTGCGCTCATCGAGGGGCGCGCTCCGCACCTCGTCGAGCAACTGCTTGATCATCGAACCGATGCGCATGACCCGAGCCGGATGGCTCACCGATTCGGTCTCCGCCGATGCGTCAGGATCGCCGCCTCCGGGAGGGATCAGCTCGCCGTGTTCCACTTCGCCATCGCCTTGGAATGCGCTCATGACGCCATTCTGCCCATCGTTCGCCCCTGTGGCTGCCTCGGGAGCTGTCAGCTCACGCGTCCGGCCAGCAACGGGACCAACATCTCGTCGGGGGTGAGGCTGCCGTGACGGCAGATGAGCTGGAACGGGCCGCTGTCGTCGGCATCGTGGAACGCCACTGGCTCGCGCGCCACCAGTGCCACGTGGCCCAGGCGTGAACGGGCCGCTGACGTGACGTGGCGGCCGAACCAGCCCTCGTCGAGCACCTGCTCGTCGCTCACCACCCAGGCCTCTGCCGAGAACTGGGCTCCGGCGGCTTCGAGGAGATCGCGTTCATGACCGGCTCGGGCGTGCAGCCATCGGAACCGGCCTTCTCCCGATTGGGACGCGCAGTGTTGCGTGATCGACGAATCGAGCAGACGAAGCCGATCGCCGACCTGCACCTGTCCGTGGTCGGCGGTGACCATCAACACGGTGCCCGCCGGCAGCGCGTTCAGCAACGCTCCCACCAACCAGTCGGCCGCCGCCACCTCGCAGTCGTACGCCGAGGAGAAGCCGTACTCGTGAGCGACTTTGTCGATGCCGTCGTAATAGGCATACACGAACCGATGGCCGGCCCGCACCAACCCAGCGGTCTCGGCAACCAGAGTTGACGGCATGCGCCAGCCGACGTACGGCGACCCGGCGAGATGGGCAGCAGTGAAGCCCGACGTGGCGAACTCGGTGCGAGCCACCACCGGAGGCCGCTCGCCGAGGAAGGCCGGCACGGGCTGCGCCACTGCGGGGACGATGCGAGTGCGGGCATCGGCACCGGCGGTTGTCCATCGCAACGCATTCAGCACTTCACCGCCGATGCGGATGCGGTAGCCGATGAGACCGTGTTCGCCGGGCGTCGTGCCGGTGGTGATGGAGGTGAGGGCAGTGGCCGTGGTACTCGGCGCCACCGTGGTGATGGGGCCGCCCTCGAGGCCCGCCATGTTCGGCGATTGCGCTGTGCGTTCACGCAGTTGGTTCCAGCCCAGACCGTCGAGCACCAACAACACGGTCGGATCACCACGACGCTGGGCACACGCCGGGAACCACGATCGATCGCCGGGCCCCAACAGGCCCGGCACGATGGCGCCCACGTTGTGGGGCGAGGGAGCGCAGACCGCGTCGGCCATCACCCCAGTCCACCACAGCGAACGCCCCGCCCCATCAGCGGCCCACCCATGCCCATCATCACGGTGCGACCCGAGACGGTTAGCATCGACCGCAGCATGCCGCAGCGACCGGAGCCAGATCGATGAGGGTGTCGACCCGCG
This sequence comes from Acidimicrobiia bacterium, assembly GCA_050246915.1. GTDB lineage: Bacteria > Actinomycetota > Acidimicrobiia > Acidimicrobiales > Ilumatobacteraceae > JBFWVD01. The sequence continues at coordinate 5,480 of JBFWVD010000053.1, forward strand.
GCGACTATGCCTGTCGGGCCTTGCTCTCGCTCGCCTTGCACGACAACGGCGAGACGCCGACGTCCGTGCGCGACATCGCCGAGCGCACTGCGTTGCCCCAGCCCTACCTCGAGCAGATCTTGCTCGCCCTCAAAGGCGCGGGACTGGTGCGCTCCAAGCGAGGCGTCGGTGGCGGCTATGTGCTGGCGCGCCCCGTCGACCAGATCCGACTCGCCGACATCGTCAGTGCGGTCGACGGTCCGATCACTGTCGGCGATTTCGGTCAACCGCACACGAACGGTGCGTGCGATCACGAAGGGCAGTGCGTGCTGCTGAACATCTGGAACGTGGTCGGCGACCACATGCGCCGCCATCTCGAGGGTTGGACGCTCGCCGACATCGCCGCGCAGGCCAGAGGTCAAGCGCCGTGGCCGACGCCCGGCGCGCATCACCACGCAGGCTGATCCCGCTCGTCGTCGACCGTCGCCGCCGCCGATTCCAGCTCCGCCGCGGCGTCGAGCGCCGTGATGTGGTCGATGACCGCCGCCATGTCGTCGGGGATCGGCACGGCGAATGCCATCGGTTCACCGGTGGCCGGATGGATGAACTCCAACTCGGCGGCATGGAGCATCGGTCGAGGGACGTCGAGCGACTTGCGAATGCCGCGATAGAGCGGATCGCCGATGACCGAATGGCCGATGGCCGCCAGGTGCACGCGGATCTGATGGGTTCGTCCGGTCTCGAGCCGACAGCGCACCAGTGAGATCGGCTCGGGCTGTGAGAAGCCCTCGACGACCTCGTAGTGAGTGCGCGCTTCGCGCCCGGCCGTGACCACGGCCATGCGCGTCGGGTCACGCGGAGATCGACCGATCGGTGCGTCCACCACGCCTTGGCGCGTCTGCGGTGCGCCCCAAACCAGCGCGAGGTACTCACGTCGCGCGCTGTGATCGACGAGCTGGGACACGAGCTCGTCATAGGCCAACTCGGTACGAGCCACCATCAGCAGCCCGCTGGTGCCCTTGTCGAGCCGGTGCACGATGCCGGGACGCTCGGGGTCACCGACGTCGGCGATCTCCGGGAAGCGGGCCAACAACCCGTTCACCAACGTGCCGGCGAGATTGCCCGATCCGGGGTGGACGACGAGTCCTTCGGGCTTGTCGACCACGATGACGTCGTCATCGCAGTAGACCACCGTGAACGACACCGAGGCATCGGCCACCGGGCGCTTCTCATCGTGATCGGGAATGTCGAAGTCGATGACCTGCCCAGCGTGCAACCGTCGGGAGGCCTGCGAGACGACCTCGCCGTTCACCCGCACGCCACCGTTGTCGAGCAGCGTCGACGCCACCGAGCGCGACACATCGCCCAGGAGCGACACGACGCGATCGAGTCGCTGACCGTCGAGTGCCTCGGGGATGATCGAGTTGATGTTGCTCACTGCTGCGCGCCTGTCATGGGTGTGTGCTCATCGCTGGACGTCTTCTCGTTCGGATGATGAGCGGTCTGGAACAGAGACGAAGCCGCCAAGGCAATGCCGCCGACGACGACACCGATGTCGGCGACGTTGAAGATGGGCCACCACTGCACGTCGATGAAGTCGACCACCGAGCCGTGCAGGAAGCCATCGCTGGAGCGGAACAGCCGATCGGCGACGTTGCCGACGGCACCGCCGACCACCATGCCGGCGGCAACGGCGGAGAGCCGGCTGCCGTGGGAGCGCATCGACAACACGAGCCACACCACCACCGCCATGGCGAGCACCGAGATGATGGGACCCATGCCCTCGCCACGGCTGAAGGCCATCCCGGAGTTGTGGGTGAGGTTGAACCTCAACGTCCAGAACAGGTCGATGTCACGATCGTCGAGGGCATCGACCGCCCACGCCTTGGTGAGCTGATCGATGCCCAACGTCGTGGCGGCGACCACCAACGTGAGCACGAGCGCATGGCTCGAACGGCCACCGGATGTGAGCCGGGCGGCCTCCTCGCTCACCGGCGACCCAGCCCTCCGACCTTTTCCTCGACGAGCTCCGTTGCCCACGGGATCGCCTCGAGGCGCTCCTTGGGGATCGGCTTGCCGCTGAGGGTGGACAGGCCATAGGTGCCGGCCTCGATGCGCTCGAGGGCAGCATCGATCTCGGTGATCATCTGGCGGGCCTGAGCCGAGAGGGCCAGATCACGCTCGCGCTCGACGACGATGGAGTCGCCCTCGCCCGACTCGTCGTCGAACTGCACGTCACCGGGGTCGAGGTCCTGCATGAGCGAATCGGCTTCGGCCTCGAGTCGCGACGCTTGACCGGTGAGGTTCTCGCGCTCGGCCAGCAGCAGCTTCTTCTGGGTCTCGAAGAACTTCGCACCGAACGGATTCTTGATGGGTGCCGGAGCCGCAGTTTTGGCCGGCTCGGCCTTCTTGGCCGCAGGGGCCTTCGGTGCTGCCGCTTCGACCGGTGCCGCATCGACGGTCGCCGCGGGAGCGGATCTCTCGGGGGCGGACTTCTCTGGCGCGGCTGCGCTGGCGGCCTTGGCGGCAGGGGCCTTCTTCGACGCGCTCTTGCCGGCGCCGGTGTCGGATGAGGATGTTGTGGAAGTGGCTGTCATGTTCCCGGTCTTGGAGGTGGAGGGAGCCTTCGAGAGGGATGCCGGCGCCACGTCGGACGTGGCGCCCTTGGCGGCGCTCTTGGTCACCGCTGGGGCCTTGGCCGCTGTGGCGCTCGTGGTGGATGCTTTCTTGGTCGTGGCCTTGGCCACGGGCGCCGCTTTTGCTGGGGCCTTTGCCGAACTGCTCTTCGAAGGTGCGGCCTTGGACGCTGGAGCCGTTGCAGGCTTCGTGTCGGCCTTGCCCGCTGGGGTGGTCTGTGGGGTCTTTGCTGACGCAGCCTTTGCCGCGCCGTTCTTCGATGAGGCAGCCGACTTGGCCGCACTGGTGTTGACTGCGGCCGATTTGGCCGCAGCAGTCGTTGTCTTTCCCGCACTCGCTTTGGACGATGTCGCCGCGGCAACAGCGGGCTTTGCCGCGCCGGCACTGCCGGACTTCACCGCCGGTGCCGTCTTGGACCCGCCTTTGGTGGCGGGTGCGCTCCGTGATCCACCACCAGTCGACTTCGCTGCTCCAGCCGCTGTGGTTACGGCCTTCTTCGGAGCCGCGTCGGGGCTGGTAGGAACCTTCTTGGTGGCCATGGAGCGCCCTCCCGTGAGTGCAGGGTCGGGGAAGTGTACGCAAACGACCCCGCAAAGACAGAACGCGCTGCACCAGATCCGGTCGGGATAGATCGGGACGAGCGACTCACGGATCGAGGATCGCCAGTGCCGCCGCCGGGTTCACACCGGTCACCCGCAGCCGTTTCGATCGGCTCGACTCTCCGCTCACCAACTCGACGGCGCCCGGCCGCACCCCGAGCACGCCTGCCACGAACCGGCACAACTCGGCGTTGGCCCGCCCGTCGACGGGCGGGGCGGCGAGCTTCACCTTGATGGCATCACCATGTCGACCCACGATCTGGGAGCGGGTGGCACCAGGCTGGGCATGCACGCGAACGAGTACGCCGCCCTCGCACTCGGTGATCGCGTCCATCGACGCAACTGTGACACCTGGGCTCGAGTCCGGGCGTGCGCGTGGGCCCGGCGGCGCGAATCGATCACCCTCTAGCATCTGACCTCATGCCCTTCGGCCCTGTGGACTCGTCGTTCGATCTCGTCGCTCTCGAAGAGCGCGTCGCCCAGCGTTGGTCGAAACACGATGTCATTGCGGCGGCCCGCACGCTGCGGGACGGCAACGAGCCGTGGATCTTCTACGAAGGCCCCCCGACGGCCAACGGTCGGCCCGGGCTGCACCACGTGTGGGCCCGCGTGTTCAAAGACCTCTACCCGCGCTTCCAGACGATGCGCGGCCGATCCGTTCCTCGAAAGGGCGGATGGGACTGCCACGGCCTGCCGGTCGAGATCGAGGTCGAGAAGCAACTGGGCCTCGCCTCCAAGCAGGACATCGAGGCCTACGGCATCGCAGAGTTCAACGAACACTGCCGCGCCTCGGTGCGCCGATACGTCGAGGAATGGAGCCGCCTCACGGCGCGATCTGGTGTGTGGATCGACACCGACGACGCGTACTGGACGCTCGACAACACGTTCGTCGAGAGCGTGTGGTGGCTCGTCAAGCAGATGTGGGACAAGGGCCTCGTCTACGAGGGTCATCGAGTCACCCCGTACTGCGCGCGCTGCGGGACGGCGCTGTCGAGCCATGAGGTTGCCCAGGGCTACAAGGACGTCGTCGATCCTTCCATCTACGTGCGCTTCCCATTGACCGGGTCCAACTCAGCCGCGGCGCCCGACGCCGATCTACTGGTGTGGACGACGACGCCGTGGACGCTCATCTCCAACACGCTCGCCGCGGTCGGCGCCGACATCGAGTACGTGCAGGTCCACGTCGACGGCGAGCGCGACCTCCTGCTCGGCGCCGATGCGCTCGAGCGGCTGTTCCCCGAGGACACCCCGACCGTCGTGGCCCGATTCCGTGGCGAGCAGTTGGTGGGCTGGACGTATGGTCGACCGTTCGGCTTCCTGGCTCTCGAGGGCGCCAATCGGATCGTCGCTGCCGACTTCGTGACCACCGACGACGGCTCCGGCATCGTCCACATCGCGCCGGCCTTCGGTGAGGACGACTATCAACTCGGCAAACGCGAACAGGTGCCGGTGCTCAACCCCATGACGGCCGAAGGCACCTTCGACGCTCGGGTCACGCCCTTCACGGGTCGCTTCGTGAAGGACGTCGATCGAGACATCATCGACGACCTCACCGAACGCGGTCTGCTCGTGCGCGAGGTCGGATACGAGCACTCCTATCCGCATTGCTGGCGCTGCTCGACGCCGCTCATCTACTGGGCCAAGACTTCGTGGTTCGCTCGCACCAGCGAGCAGCGCGGCGCCCTCATCAGAGAGAACGACACCGTCGGCTGGCATCCCGAGCACATCAAGCACGGTCGCTTCGGCAAATGGCTCGAGGGCAACATCGACTGGGCGTTGTCACGCGATCGCTACTGGGGCACTCCCCTGCCGGTGTGGCGTTGCGCCAACGGTCACGACACCTGCATCGGTTCGGTCGCTGAGCTGTCGGCGCTCTCGGGAACCGATCAAACGCAATTGGACCTCCACCGGCCGTGGGTCGACGACGTCGTCATCACGTGTCCTCAGTGCCAATCACCCGCGCATCGCGTTGCCCCGGTGTTGGATGCGTGGTTCGACTCTGGGTCCATGCCCGCCGCGCAGCACCATCATCCGTTCTCCACCGACGTGATGGCAGCCGGGCAGTTCCCCGCCGACTTCATCTGCGAGGCCATCGACCAGACCCGCGGTTGGTTCTATTCGCTGCTGGCCGTGAACACTCTGGCCTTCGACGCCACGCCGTACAAGAACGTGGTGTGCTTGGGTCACATCGTCGACGAGCACGGCAACAAGATGTCGAAGTCCAAGGGCAACGTCATCGATCCGTTCTCCATCTTCGACAACCACGGCGCCGATTCGCTGCGTTGGTACTTCCTGTCGGCCGGCCAGCCGTGGACGCCCAGGCGCGTGTTCGAGGAGGGCATCCGAGAATCGACGCGCAAGACGTTGCTCACGTTGTGGAACGTGTGGAGCTTCTTCGCCACCTACGCCGATCTCGATGGATGGGACCGTGACGCCGCGGCCCCCGCTGCGACACACGTTCTCGACCGATGGGTGCTCGCCGAACTCGACGACACCATCGCGGTGATGACCAACGCGCTCGAAGCGTTCGACGCACTCGGCGCATCGACCCGCCTCGCATCGTTCATCGACGATCTGTCGAACTGGTACGTGCGTCGGAGCCGGCCGCGCTTTTGGAAGTCGTCCGATCCCGCGGCGCATGCCACGTTGCACCGTTGCCTCAGTGTGACGGCCCAACTGCTCGCCCCGTTCTGCCCGTTCTTGGCCGACGAGCTGTGGAGCGGACTGCAGGGCACGGAGTCGAGCGTGCATCTGTCCGACTGGCCGACGACGACGGTCGACGTCACCAGCGACGCAGCGAGCACCGAGGCGAATCGAGCCCAACGCAGCGGCATGGAAGCAGTTCGACGCCTCGTCGGGCTCGGCCGCTCGGCTCGAACCGACTCCAAGATGAAGACCCGTCAGCCGTTGTCGCGAGCGCTCCTGCTCCACCCCGGTGTCGAGCTCACCGATGAGCTGCGTGCCGAGATCGCCGACGAGTTGAACGTCAAGACCCTCGAGGACATCGACACGTTGTCCGGCTTGGTCACCTTCACGGTCGTCCCGAACTTCCGCAAGCTCGGACCCAAGCTCGGCCAGAAGTTGCCCGAGTTGAAAGCAGCGCTCGCCGACGCCGACGGATCTGCCATCCACTCCGCTCTCGAATCCGACGGTTTCGTCGAAGTGGCCGGCATCCGGCTCGAGGCCGATGAGGTGGAAGTGCGGGCGCAACGTCACGAGCACTTCGCTCTCGCCCAGGACGGAACGTGGGCAGTTGCCCTCGACCTCGAACTCACCGACGAGCTGCGCGCCGAAGGACTGGCTCGAGAACTCATCCGCGCGGTGAACGATCGCCGCAAGGAGATCGGCCTCGACATCGCCGATCGCATCGAGTTGTTCGTGTCCGGCGACGAGGCGGTGCACGACGCGCTGCGCAGTCACGGCTCAACCGTCGAGGGCGAGGTCCTCGCTGTGCAGTTGACGTTGGTGGATGACGGCGACCATCACCTCACACTCGATGGTCACGACGTGGGCATCACCATCTCGCGGGTGTAGCGGATTCGAGCCGGTTCGGGTTCGGGCGGTGGCGCATGGAGCGCGACGCCGAGCCCGGCGCCGATGAGTATCCACGCCAACCATGATCCCGCCACCTCGCCGGTCATGAACGAATCGGTCACGCCATGGGCGACGATGGCCGCGATGACCCCGATCATCAATGGATCGGCCGACCGGCGTCGCCGGGCCGCGCTGACGATGTGGGTCAGCGCCACCGCTATCAACGAGACGTAGGCGATGAGGGCGATGGCGCCGGCATCCACGAAACGGGCGATGAAGACGTTGTGAGGGCTCTCGGGTCGGTACTGCGCCAGGTCGGCGGCGACATCGGCTGCCAACACCCGGTCACGATACTGATCGAAGATCTCCACAAAGTTGTCGGGACCGATGCCGAGGGCAAGATTGTCGCGTCCGATGCGAACACCGACGTACCACAGGGCCGCATGCTCCTCGGTGGAGCGATCTGAGCGCATCGCCACCGCCGAGCCGACGCGCTGACCGACCTCGGCAAGCGCGCCGTGGCCGGTGAGTGTCACCGCGGTGAGGGCACACAGCGCACCCGAGGTAACGCTTGCCAGCACCAATCGTCGGCGTCCCCTCGGCGGGTTCATCGCCACGACGACGAGTCCCGCTGCCGCCAGCGCGAGATACGCGCCCCGGGAGAACGTGAGGGCGACCCCGATCACATCGACGAGCCCCATCGAGGCCCACAACATCGGCCATCGGGTTCTGTTCGTCGTGGCCAGAGCGAGACCGCAACACACGCCCAGCACCAGCACTGCCCCGAGTGCGTTCGATTGACCGATCGAGGCGAAGGCCCGGCCATTGGGCAACACGTTCCAGAAGGGGTCCTCGCCGACACGCTGTGCGATGGCGTAGAGAGACGCAACAAAGGTTGACACGGTGATCGCCCCCATCACCATCTGCAGATGGCGTCGGGTGATGATCGATCGGGCCGCGGCCGCAAACGCGATCATGGTCATGAGGTGAGGGACCACACCCTGCAGTTGTTGCGGTTCACCCCATACGCTGTGCCACGGGTCCACACCCGCCACGGTGGCCACGGTCTCGACGATGACCAGCGTGGTGAGCGCGATGACGATCGACGTCGGCAGCCGTTGTAGCGAGCCCCCCGTCGAGATACCCGTATCCCTCGATGTGCCGGTCACCCACGAGATCGCGGTCACCATCACCAAGAGAACACAGGCCGCCTCGGTGACGAGCGTCTTGGGTCTGGCGAACGAATCCGCCCACTGGTTGTCGAACACCAGCACCACCGCAGGTACCGACACCGCCAGAATGCAACGGGCCAAGGACGAGCCCCGATCGGGCAGCGTCAACCGCGCTGGCGAGCGCTGGACGAACAGCGCCGATCGATCAGCGCTTGCGACCGTCGCTGCGGCGGTCACGATCGTCGCCCCCATCACGGCCGCCTCGCTCGTCGTGTTCGCGTTTTCCGCCGTTGTGTTCGCTCTCTCCGCCGTTGTGTCCGCCGTTGCCACCCGATCCGCCCGAACCGTTGCCACCCGATCCGCCGGACTGATTGGGGCTGAGACACGGCACGCTCACCGGACCGCTGACCGGGCCACTCACGGGGCCGCTGACCGGTCCGCTCACCGGGCCACTGATTGCTCCGCTGATGGCGTTGCAGCCCCCAGCGTTCGGCGGAACCACACGTCCCCGAGCAGCCGCGCTGACCGTGACGACCCCGGCGCTGAGCGCTACGGCTCCGCACACGATCGCCGCCCGTCGCACCGTCCGACGACCAGGAGCACGAACGCGTCCACGCTTACCCGACAACTCCGACCGATCGCCCATTCGAGCCTCCGCTTCGCCCAGCACCGCTGTTGGGGCGACGGTAGCAGTGCCCACGAGGTCGGTTTGGGAACCCCGCCACGTTCTTGATGGGTGCTTCACCCATCGATCGTCAACGCGGCTTGCGGTCCTTGTCGCGGTCGCGCTCCTTGCGCGGCTTCCAACGCTCATCAGCGAAGGTGCTCTGCTCGAAGAACGTCTTGACCAACTCGTCGTCATCGGCGCTGGGGAGGGCCTGATGCTCGGCGGTCACCGATGACATCGCCCGCGCCGTCTCGGCCGTCGGATCGGTCTCGGTCGCGGCGGGCAGGTCGATGTGCCGGTCGACGAGGTCGATCACCAACTCGTGATCGTCGTGACGGGCCGATCGAGCGGGCCGGATGCCGGGCTTGGACCGCGACGACAATCCATCGTTCTCGGTCGCCGACTCGGTCGGCCGACGCGATCCCATCATCGCCGAGGCCGACCCGCCGATGCCGGAGGACATCGAGGTCGAGGACAGCGATGCGGCCGCTGGAGCCACCGATGCCGACGATGTCGACGACGACGACGTGATGGTGGGGACTGCAGCGGTCGGCAGCGATGCAGCAGCCTCGCTCGCGGCCGCCTCGAGCGCATCGTCGGTGATGACCGCGGCCGGCACCGACACCGCGGTGATGGTCGGAATCGACATCTTGCGGAGCGCATCGGGATGATCGAGGACCATCTGCAACGCGCCGAGCGCGCCCTGGACCCGAGTGCGCTGCTCGCCCATGTGCGCCTCGAACAACGCCACGTCCCGCAACAGGACATCACGAGTGGTCTCGAGCTCGAGCACCTCCTGACGGAGCTTGGCGCGCAGATCTTCCGATGCACGACGTGCTTCGGCCTTGGCCTCGACCAGCAACTGATTGGCACGCGCCTGCGCGGATTGCACGGTGTTGGCAGCGGCTTCTTCCGCGCTCGAACGCGTGCGCTCGGAATGGGCATCGGCTTCAGCCATGCGCTCGGCCGCCCGTTCCTCGGCCTCGACCACAACTCGGCGAGCCTCTTCCTGCGCCTCGGCGATCGCGGCGTCCGCGGTGCGCTGCGCCAATACCAACGTGCGTCGAAGCGATGTGTCGTCAGCGAGCTCGAGGGCTTTCGCCTCGGCTCGTTCCGCTCGGGCGTTGGCATCTGCGCAACGGCGTTCAAGAGCGGCCACCGCGCCTGCCACCTCGTGGAGGAAAGCAGACACCTCGTCGCGGTCAAGACCACGACGAACCTCGGTGAACTCGACAGAGGTGAGCATCTTCACCAGATCCATTCCGCCGATCGTAGTGACCGCCGCAACACCGAACGCGGACCGTCGCTCAGGCGCCACTCGGATCGCTCATCGCGGCGGTCCGCCGGCGCGTCAGTCGGCAGAGCGCCTCAGAGGATGCCGCGCCCCGGGCACACGATCGAGATGATGATCTGCGATCCGAACATGAGCACGAGGAAGCTCAGATCGAGGCCACCGAGCGGCGGGATGATCCGACGCAGCGGGGCGAGCAGCGGCTCGGTGATGGCGTACAAGAACTCGTTCACGGTTGCCATGAACCCGCTGCGCGACGGCGGGAACCAACTCAGCACAGCGCGCACGATGAGGCACACGACGTACAGCTGCAGGAGATAACAGATGATGCTCACCGCGTTCCCCGAGAAGAAGACGAGGACGGCGCCACGGTGGTGCACCGACGCGCACCGACGACAACGCTGACGATCGACGACACCGTCACTCGTCGTGCTCTGAATAGCGACGGCGCTCCTCGTCGGACACGTCGACGCTGGCCGGAGTGAGCAGATAGACGCCGTTGGCGACGCGCTCCATCCGTCCGCTCAGCGCGTAACAGAGCCCGGACGTGAAGTCGATGATGCGCCGGGACAACTCACGCTCCACACCTTCGAGATTCACGATGACGGGCTGACCATCGCGGAACCGATCCCCGACTTCTTGCGCGTCGTTGAACGCCCGCGGCGACACGGCGTGCGGCCGTGGTGGAGCCGCGCCGGCGGGAACGGTCCGCACCGCAGAACCCTGACGGGGACGCGTGACGACGCTGCTCTGCGAATCGTCGAGCATCGGCCCGCGCTCATTGGACGAGCGGTGCTCGCGCACGGGCATCTCCCTCACGTTGGACATCTCTCGGGCGGAACCCGATCGGCCGGGGACGGGGCGGACGTTCACGGCGCCATCGGGATCTTGGCCATAAGGGGCACGCCCAGGACGCCCCGACCCGCGATCGATCGCAGCCGGCTCCTCCTCGTAGTACTCCTCATCGGGGCCAAGACCCAAGTAGTTCATGGCTCGGCGCCACATGGACATCTTCGCCTCCTTTACCGACCGTTCACCGTAGTGTCGCAGGTCGCGCGGTGTCGGGCGCGGAATGATCCGCGCGTGGTCGGGGACCGAACAGCGCGCTCCCCACTCGCACCATCGTTGCACCTTCTTGCACCGCGATCTCGAGATCGTCGGTCATACCCATCGAACAGTGCTCGAGTCCGAGACGATCAGCGATCGTCCGGGTGAGTGCGAAGCCTTCCCGGGCGTCGCTGGGAGGACCGGTCCGGCCCACCGTCATCAGCCCCTGCACGTCCAAACCGAGGGCCCGGCAGCGCTCCACGAGTGCCTCGGTGGCAGCTGGCTCGCAACCACCCTTGGAGGCTTCACCCGAAGAGTTCACCTGCACCAGAACCGCGGCCCCCGGTGCCAGTTTGGCGATCTCGACGGCGAGCGGCTCTCGGTCGACGCTCTGCCACAACGCGACGAGCGGCGCGATGGCCCGGACCTTGTTGGTCTGCAGCCTCCCGATGAAGTGGAGGTCGAGACCGCTGAGGTGATCGACCTTGGTGAGCAGCTCCTGCGCGTAGCTCTCACCGATGGCAACGGCTCCCGCGGCACGCACCGCATCGATGGCGTCGGCCCCGAACCCTTTCGTCACGCACACGATCTGCACGGGTCGGCGAACGGTGCCGCCGGTCTGGGCACATGCCGCAGCGATGCGCTGCTGCACGGTCCGGTAGTGCTCGGCCACCACCGCCGGATCGATGCTCACGGCTCCTCCATCCACACCACCATCGCTTGTCGACCTCGCTCGCCACGGGCCCGATGCGACCAGTATCGATCGCCGTCACATCCCGTGCACGGGCCGATCGACTCCGTCGGCACCCCCAACTCCTCGAGCGCGGCGATCACAGCGGCCGTCATGTCCAGCGCCGGACGACCGTCACGCGTCACCGAGCGCGCCGATGGCCCGAAACGCGACACGAGCGTGTCCAGGTCGTCGAGACCGAACTCATAGCAACAGCGGTGGATGTGCGGACCGATCTCGGCACGAATGGCCGTGGCACCCAACCGGCGCATCTGCTCCACCGTGGACGCGAGCACCCCGTCGCGCAGCCCTCGCCAGCCGGCATGGGCCACGGCGATCACCGTGCCGCTCAGCAGTGCGACCGGTGCGCAGTCGCCGACCCACACGCTGATGGCGGCCCCAGCCACTGCGGTGACCGCTCCGTCGGCTGTGGCTCCGGCGGCGCCGCCGGGACGATCGACGATCGCCACATCGGTGCCATGGACCTCATCGAGCCACGTCCATGGCAGGTCGACCACCGCACGTCGACGAGTCGACAGCACCTCGGGCGCGACGAGGTCGGCGTTGAAGTCACCGTCGGCCCGGGTGGTGCAGACCACGCGGGTGCGCATGGTCACCGCGTCACGAACCGCCGCGTCGCGATGACCCGTCGATCACTTCAGGAACGACGGGACATCGAAGTCGTCATCGCCATCGTCGATGTCGAGCTCGTCGGCATCGGTGGCGAACAGATCGGCCCGTCGCGGTGCCGCCTCGGGTGAGACCGGTCGCGGCTCACGCGTCGGAGCGACCTTGGGACCGCCATCGAATCGATCGAAGCCGGCGGCGATCACCGTGACACGCACCTCGTCGCCCATCTCATCGTCGATGACGGTGCCGAAGATGATGTTGGCGTCTTGGTGGGCAACACCCTGGATGATCTCGGCGGCGGCGTTGACCTCGAACAGACCCAGATCGCTCGGGCCGGCGATGTTGAGCAAGATGCCCCGAGCCCCATCGATGGCGGCTTCGAGCAACGGAGAGCTGATGGCGGCGCGTGCGGCAGTGACCGCGCGGTTCTCGCCCGAGGCGTGCCCGATGCCCATGAGGGCAGAGCCCGCGTCGCGCATGATCATCTTCACGTCGGCGAAGTCGGTGTTGATGATGCCGGGCGTCGTGATGAGTCCGGTGATGCCACTCACGCCCTGCAACAGGACCTCGTCGGCCATCTTGAACGCGTTGAGCATCGACGTCTTCTCGTTGGACACGGTCAGCAACCGGTCGTTGGGGATGACGATGAGCGTGTCGACCTTCTCCTTGAGCTTGGCGATGCCCTGCTCGGCTTGAACGGCACGACGGCGCCCCTCGAACGCGAACGGCCGGGTCACGACACCGATGGTCAGCGCGCCCATCGACTTGGAGATCTCGGCCAGAACCGGCGCCCCGCCGGTTCCCGTGCCGCCGCCTTCGCCAGCGGTGATGAAGACCATGTCGGCGCCTTCGAGGGCCTCTTCGATCTCCTGACGATGAGCCTCCGCAGCCTGACGACCGATCTCGGGATCGGAGCCGGCGCCCAGCCCTCGCGTGAGCTCACGCCCGACGTCGAGCTTCACGTCCGCGTCGCTCATGAGGAGCGCTTGCGCGTCGGTGTTCACGGCGATGAACTCCACGCCCTTCAGCCCGGCGTCGATCATGCGATTGATGGCATTGACGCCACCGCCGCCGACGCCGACGACCTTGATGACCGCCAGATAATTCTGCGGGGTACTAGCCATTGGTCCTACCTCTCGGTTTGCGGGCACGAGCGACGCCAGCAGGGCGCGTCGACAACCTCGACCCTCGATCTCCACCATAGGTCGCGCGCACGATGCTCGTGACCTGCCCGTCACTACGACGGCGCAGCTCACGGTGACCGTGGATCTGCAGCGGGGGGCGAGAGTCTGTCGTCACCGGGTGCCTCCGGTCAACGTGGCTGTCCCGGACGGGTTCGACGTGTCGGTGGCCGTCGACGCCGAGGACCCACCTGTGCCCTCGGCGATCGGGGTGATGACCGGGTTCGTGGGAACTCGCAGGTCGATCAGCCCGGCCGGCACATCGCCGGCAGCGAGCAGCGCGTCGAGGGCCACGAAGGCATCGCCGAGTCGCTCGGGACCGGGGAGCAGCGCCATCTGCCCGTTGGCCAACACCGCGGCGGCCGCGCCGGTGTTGTCCCACATCGTGGACACGACCTCGCCGGCGAGTGAGGACGGCACACGGGCGATCGCCTCGTAGGCGAGCCGCGCCTGGGCCGGCAGCTCGGTGCCCGGGTCACCAGGTTCGATCGCTCCAGCCACGGTGGGGATGCCGGGCTTGAGCTCGGTCAGTCGATCCAACACACGACCCGTGCGATCCACGAGCCGCCACGTCCCGTCAGCGGCGGCCGAGGCGGCCACCGGTCGGCGTTCGGTGATCGTGACCTCGATGCTCGCCGGCCACTGCTTGGTCACCCGCGCGCGGTCCACCCACGGGAGCGCCTCGACGGCACGGGTCGCTTCATCGAGTCGAGCGTCGAGCATCGGGGTGCCGTTGTGCACCCCGGCACTGGCCAGCGCCGCGAGGACCAGCGCTTTGTCGGTGCGCTGCGAGCCATCCAACGAGATCGATCGAACACCGAGCAGCGAGGAGTGCGCAGCGATCCACATCAGCGTCAGCGCGACGAGGGTCGCCATCGAGATGAGCAGCCGACGCAGGCGGCGGCGCCCTTCGGCCCGCGCCACGTCGACGCGACGATGCCGAAGGCGCGAGTCGAGCGAGACGGTGTTCATGAAGGTTCGCTCTCGATCGCGGCACGGTCCCCGGCGTTGAGATCCCCGGTGTTGAGATCGGTGTCGAACCCGACGAGCCGGATCTCTGACCTCATGACGATGCCCGCGTGAGCGGCCACACGCGAACGCACGAACTGCATGAGTTCCAGTACGTCGTCGGCCGACCCGTTCTCGTCGGCCTGGATGAAGTTGGCATGTTTGGTTGACACCTCGGCGCTGCCGTGGCGCACACCGCGCAACCCGGCGGCGTCGATGAGCGCACCGGCGGTGTGCGGCAGAGGGTTCACGAACACCGAACCAGCGTTCTGGCCACCGGGCTGCTTCTCACGACGCCAACGGACGATCTCTGCGAGTTCCGCTTCGGAGGTCGCGCGATCACCTCGGCGCACTGCGAGGTCGGCTCCGAGGACGACTGCTCCATCGGGTAGCTGCGAATGTCGGAAGCCGAAGCCCAGCTCAGCGACAGTCATGTTCTTATCCTCGCCGGTCGTGAGGTCGCAGACGCGGACCCCGACCAGGCACGAGGCCATGTCGGACCCGTGACCACCCGCGTTCATGCGCACCGCGCCACCGATCGTGCCCGGCACACCGACCATCCACTCGAGGCCGGTGAGCCCCGCGGCGACCGTGCGGCGGGCGAGCACTGGCAAGCTGACGGCACCTCCGGCTCGCACGGTGACGACCCCGTCGTCATCGATCATCGCAGCACGGTCGATGACCGCATCATCACGGTCGACGATGTCGATCTGCTCTGCCCAGTCCCCGAACCAGATGAGCAGACCATCGAAGCCCCGATCGGCGACCAGCGTGTTGGATCCCCGTCCCAGGATCTGCACCGCAACTCCACTCGCCCCCACGGCTCTGGCCACATCGGCCAGTTGCTCGGGGGCGGTGATCTCCATGCCCAACGCGGCGCGACCACCGACCCGATAAGTGGTTCGCGATCCGTAGGGCACGTCGCGCTGAGCCATCGACCCGAGCAACTCGGCAGCGATGTCGACAGCGCGTGAGGACATCACGATGCTCAACGGCCCGGCCCGAGGCGTTCGACGAGATCGAGCACCTCGTCGGGGAACGCGGCAATGTCACCGCATCCCATCGAGATGCACACGTCACCGGCGCGCAGCTCGCGCGCCACCACCGCGATCAGGTCGCTGCGGTTGGGCAGGTACATGACGCGGGTGGCGGGATGAGCATCGAGCACCGCGTTCACCACGAGCTTGCCAGTGACCCCGGGCAGGGGCACCTCACCGGAGGGATAGATGTCGGTGAGCACGACCACATCGGCATCGACGAACGCGTCCGCGTACTCGCGCCACAACACATCCATGCGGCTGTAGCGATTGGGTTGGAACACCGCGATGACCCGGCGCCAATCGTCACCGCCGGTGCGTGCGGCTCGCAGCACCGCCGCGATCTCGCCGGGGAGATGGGCGTAGTCATCCACCAACGTGGCGTCCTTGGCCCGACCTCGGATCTCGAACCGTCGAGCCACCCCACCGAATCGGGCCAGGGCGCGACGGGCATCGTCGAAGCTCGCCCCGAGCTCGAGGGCCATGGCGATGGCGGCGAGCGCGTTCGTCGCCATGTGGATGCCGCGCACCGGCAGCTCGATGTCGCCGAGCACTGTCGCGGTCGGGGATCCGGTGCCGTTGCGCGTCGAATGGACAACGGTGAAGTGCTGCACCCCGCGTTGCGATCGCACATCGGTGAGCCGATAGTCGGCGCCGGAGTGGAGCCCGTAGGTGATCACCGGCCGATCGCGGCGTGCGTCTCCGGCCAGACGCGCGGCCACTGGATCGTCAGCGCACACCACGATGGGACCGTCGGCAGCGTCGAGGTATTCGGCGAAGGCACGATGCATCGTGTCCACCGTGCCGAAGTGATCGAGATGATCGACCTCGACGTTGGTGAGGATGGTCCCCGCCAGCGGCAGAGCCAGGAAGGTACCGTCGCTCTCGTCGGCTTCGACGACCAGCAGCTCGCCCCCGGTCCAGGTGGCACCGGCGCCGACGTCGTTGAGCTGCCCGCCCACGATGAAGCTCGGATCGAGCCCCGCGGCGCGCAAGATGAGGGCCAGCATCGAGGTGGTAGAGGTCTTGCCGTGGGTGCCGGCAACACCGATCGAACGAGCACGACTGCAGATGGCCGCCAGCATCTCGGCGCGGCGCAGCACGGGAATCGAACGACGACCGGCCTCGGCCACCTCGAGGTTGTTGGCCCGGATGGCCGTCGAGATGCACACCACCTCGACGTCATCGAGGTTCTCCGCGGCGTGACCGATGCGCACGTCGACACCGGCGAGCTCGACACGGTCGAGATAGGGGGTGTGCTTGATGTCCGACCCGCGCACGTGATTGCCCATGTCGGCCAGCACCAATGCGATGGCGCTCATGCCCGGCCCGCCTACCCCCACGATGTGGATGCGGCGCGGTCGGCTCAGGTCGAACAGCTGGTCAACCATCAGCGTGCGTGCTCCTCGATGAGTTCGGCGATGCGTTCCGCCCCATGTCGCGCGTCGAGCGACCGGGCCGCGCTGGCCATGGCGTCGAGATCAGTGGGGGACGATCGCAGACCATCGACGACGCGCGTCATGCGTGCACCGTTCCACTCCGCGTCCTCGATGGCGATGGCGGCCCCGGCGTTGGCCAACCATCGGGCGTTGGCCCGCTGATGATCAGCCGCGGCATCAGGCCACGCGATCAACACGCTCGGCACCGCCAGCGCCGCCAACTCGGCCACGGTGGACGCACCAGCTCGGGCGATCACCACGTCGGCCGCGGTGAGGGCGACGTCCATGTGCGATTCGAAGCCGATCACTTGATGCACGATGCCGTTGGGCATGCCGTTGTCATCGATACCCGAACGCGACGGCGGAGCGGTGGCGAGGTTGCGCTCCCCCACCACCTGGCGCACGGCGAGGTCGGTGCGAGCGGCGTTGGCCGCGACGAACTCCTCCGTGGCGGTGTTCAACGTGCCCGAGCCGAGCGAACCTCCGACCACGAACACGAAGAAGCGGCCCGGCGCGATGTCGAGCGCCGCACGCGCGGCGCCACGGCCGTTCACCCGATCGACGGCCAACAGCGACGGTCGCACCGGTGCCCCGGTCACCCGGGCCCGTGGCAGAGCGGGCGGAGCGAACGCCACCGCGTTCGCCACGGCGATGCGTCCAGCCAGGCGACTGGCCAGACCGGCGTGCGCGTCGTACGACACGGCCAGCACCGGCACGCGTTTGATCCATGCCGCCAGCACCGGTGGCACGCTGGCGTATCCACCGACCGACACCACAGCAGCGGTCGAGCGTCGACCCACCAGCTTCCACGAGCCGGCCAAGGCCGCCAGCTGAGCGCCGGCGGCGCGCACGTTGCCGACGATCGCCGTCAATGAACGTTGACGAGAGAAGTTGCGGAGCGGGAGCGCGTCGAACCGATAGCCCGCGGCCGGGATCAACGTGGACTCCATCCCCCGCTGCGATCCGACGAAGCCGACCAGCTCCCGAGGACGCCCCGCGGCGACCAGCGCCTCGGCGATGGCCAACGCCGGCATCACGTGACCTGCGGTGCCACCACCGGCCAGCACCACCGAGCGCAGCGCGGTCATCGCCGACTCCGGCGGGCCACCGACAGCAACAGGCCGGTTCCGAGCATGAGGCACACCAGCGACGACGGGCCGAACGAGATGAACGGCAGCGGCAGACCCGTGATGGGCAACAGTCCCACCGCCGCGCCGAGGTTGATGCCCACCTGAACCGACACCCAACCGGTCACGCCCCCGGCCAGCAGCATGCCGAATCGATCCGGTGCGCGCATCGAGATGCGAGCCCCCACCAAGACGAACGCGGTGAGCAATGAGATCATGGCGACGAACCCGACGAGGCCGAGCTCTTCACCGACGATGGCGGAGATGAAGTCGGTGTGGGCCTCGGGGAGATAGCCCCACTTGCCGCGGCTCTCCCCCAGTCCGACCCCGGTGAGCCCACCGGTGGAGAACGAGATGCGGGCCTGGGACACCTGGTAGCAGAGGGCATCGCTCGGATGCAGGAAGCAGGTGATGCGCGCTCGCCGGTATGACTCCGACATCACCACACCACCAGCCATGGCGATGAGGCCCCCGGTGGCCGCGAACAACGCTCGCAATGGTGAGCCGGCCACGAACAACATGGCGAGTGCGATCGATGCCAGCACGATCGCGGTACCGAGGTCCTTCTGCAGGACCACGATGACGCACGCCATCGCGGTCATGATCAGCACCGGACCCATCGTGGCCTTGGGCTCGTGCATCCGGTCGGCGCGCCGGGCCAGCAGATCGGCGCAGTACACCAGCACGGCCAGCTTCAACAGTTCCGACGGCTGTCCTTGGACCGGTCCGATCGACACCCAACTCGACGCGCCGTTCACCGTGCGACCGATACCAGGCATGAAGGTCATCGAGGTGGCCGCGCACGCCAGCACGAACAGCAGCGGGATGAACCGCCGCCAGCTGTGGTAGTTCATCCTGCTCACCACGAAGGTGGACACGAAGCCCAACGCGGCGAGCAATGACTGCTTGCCGAAGTAGTACCACGGTGTGCCGATGTGCCGATCGTGCAACGCCTGCACCGACGAGGCCGACAGCACCATCACCAGACCGAACAGCACCAGCACCAACGTGAGCGCCCACATCACGTAGTAGCGCGGCGGAGGGATGACCACGGCGCGGCGCGCCGTGGGATGGCGGCGCCGTGCCGAGTGCTCGCCACGGCCTGGGCGACGCGACGACACCGCCCCGTCGAGCTCATCGTCGATGAGGTCGCTCATTGCTCGCCTCCCGTCGCATCGTTCGCCGCATGTCCAGCCAACTCACGGGCGGCACGAGCGAAGTCGTCCCCGCGCTCGCCGTAGTTGCGATACCAGTCGAACGACGCGCAGCCTGGTGACAGCAGCACACTGTCGCCCGGTCGCGCCACGTCGCGAGCGGTCCGCACCGCATCGTCCATCGAACCGGCGATCGTCACCGGGCAGATACCGCTGAACGCCCGCGCGACATCGGGAGCGCTGTCGCCGATGGCCACCACGGCGCGCATGCGTCCGGGCTCGACCGCCATGGTCGACAGATCGAGCGCCTTGTTACGCCCGCCTGCGATCAGCACCACCGAGTCGAACCCTCTGATGGCGGTCACTGCGGCGTGGGGCGTCGTCGCCTTGGAATCGTCGTAGTAGCGCACGCCGTCCGCCTCGGCCACCAGCATGATGCGATGGGCGATGCCACGGAACTCGCGCAGGGCGCGGCGCACCCCATCGATAGTTGCCACACCGGCCTCCAGCACAGTTGCCGCAGCTGCGAGTGCGTTGGTCCGATCGTGGGGAAACGATCGCCACAGCTCGTCGACCGCGACGATGGGTCCGCGTGGCCCGTGCAAGATGCCGTCGCGTTCGAAGTAGTCGGCAGGTGTGCCGGCCCGACCGAACGTGACGTGCCGCGCCCGTGCCGCGCGCAGCGCATCCATGACGATCGGATCGTCGGCGAACCCGATGGCCACGTCGTCGGCCCGCTGGAACTCGAACACGCGTGCCTTGGCCGCTACGTAGCGATCCACATCGCCGTGCCAATCGAGATGATCGGGCGCCAGGTTCAGCCACGTCGCCGACTTGGACCGAAAGCGCGTCAACCACCGCAACCGGAAGCTCGTGGCTTCGATCACGAACACATCGGCATCGGAATCGAGCGCGCTCACCAACGGCAGATCGGTGTTGCCGGCATCGATGCCCTTCCTGCCCGAGGCGTTGACCATCGCCGTGGCGAGGGTGGTGACCGTGGTCTTGCCGTCGGTGCCCGTGATGGTCACCATCGGTCGAGGTCCACCCGGGCGCAGCTGCTCCCATTCGTAGGCGAGGTCGAGCTCGGTGCGCAGCGCCACACCGGCCGACAGCGCAGTGGTGATGAGCCGATGGTGCTCGGGCACACCGGGGCTCGGCGACACGACGTCGACGCCGCGCACCAAGGCGTCGAGGGCGGGACCATCGGGGGCTTCGATGAGCTCGATGCCCATCTCGGCGGCGGCACGGCGACCCGCGTCGCTGACGGTGTCGTCGGCCGCCACGACCGACCATCCGCGTCGGTGCGCGGCGCGTGCCACCGCCTCGCCGGCCACGGCCATGCCCCACACCAGGATTCGTTGGCTGCTCATCGGGCTCAATCCGCAACGCCGAGTGAAACCCAGTCGGCGTAGTAGATACCCAAGCCGAAGATCGTGAACATGCCCGACAAGATCCAGAAGCGGATGATGACCGTGGTCTCGGGCCAACCCGCCAGCTCGAAGTGATGGTGGATGGGTGCCATGCGGAAGATGCGCCGCTTGTTGAAGTAGCGATAGCTGGTGATCTGGGCCATCACCGAGAGCGTCTCCATCACGTAGAGCAAACCGATGATGGGCAACAGCAATTGCGTGTTGGTCGTGAGCGCCAATGCACCAAGTGCGGTGCCGATGGCGAGCGCACCCGTGTCCCCCATGAAGATCTTGGCCGGTGCGGCGTTCCACCACAGGAAGCCGGCGCACGCTCCGAGCATCGACACCGAGATGATGCTCAGATCGAGCGCGTGGGCGATTGCATACTGCTCGGGGTGCCGGAAGCCCCAGAACGCGATCACGGTGAACGCTCCGAAGCAGAGCGCTGCACTGCCTGCCGCCAGACCGTCGAGTCCGTCGGTGAGGTTCACCCCGTTCGCCGAGCCTTGGATGAGCAACACGGCCAGCACCACCCAGCCGACCTTGCCGATCTCCCAGCCAGGAAGGTCGAAGCGCGTGAAGCTGAGCGTGGTGTGTGCGCCCGTCTTCGCCACGATGGCCAGCGCGAACCCGATCCCGACGCACAGCAAGCCGATGGACTTCTGTCGTTTCGAGAGCCCGGCGTTCTTGCCGCGACGGATCTTGGTCCAATCGTCGAGGAAACCGACGAGACCAGCGAGGAAGATGGCGCCGAGCACCAGCAATCCGGTGTCGGTGAAGTACACCCGACGACGCAGATGGGCCACGAGATAGCCCAGCACCGCCGAGGCCACGATGGCCAGACCTCCCAGCGAGGGCGTGCCGGCCTTGTGCTGATGCTTGGGAGCGTTGCGCTGATCGTGAGCGAGGATCGGCTGATGGGCGCGACGCACCCCGAGGAACTCGATCAGGAACCAGGTGCCGAACAGCGACAACCCGAACGCCACTGCGCCGGCGAGCAGCAGGGCGGTCATGCGATGGCCCTCAGGATCTCCCGTGCGACGTCGCGGTCGTCGAAGTCGATGTCCGACCCAGCAACGGACTGGGTCCGCTCGTGGCCGCGCCCGGCGATGAGCACCACGTCCCCGGGCTCGGCCATCTCCATGGCGGAGGTGATGGCAGCGCGACGGTCAGGTTCGACGAGCACGCGGGCGCGGGAAGAGGGGTCGATGCCGGAAACCACATCCGAGATGATGGCACCGGGGTCCTCGTGTCGCGGGTTATCGGTCGTGACCACAGCCACATCGGCCCGGCGAGCCACCGCGTCTCCCATGAGGGGGCGCTTGCTCTGATCCCGGTCGCCGCCAGCGCCGAACACCACGATGATGCGCCGGTCCCCCACCAGGGGACGCACTGCGTCGAGCGCCACCGCCAGTCCATCGGGGGTGTGGGCATAGTCCACCAGTACCGTGAACCGCTGCCCCTCGACGATTGGTTCGAATCGACCGGGAACCGCCGGTGCGTCGGCGAGCCCCGCGGCGATCACCGCGTCGTCGATGCCGAGTTCCGAGGCCGCCGCCGCTGCCCCCAGGGCGTTCATGATGTTGAACCGTCCACCGATGGGCAGTTCGATGAGATGTCCGCGCCAACGAAAGCGGCTCGACAACGGATCGCTGTGCTCGATCTCGACGTCGGCGATGGCGAAACCGGTGGTGGGGATCTGCGCGGCATCCGCCAACAACCGGCCGTAGGGATCGTCGAAGTTGACCACCGATCGCTTCGACATCGACGGCTCGAACAACCGAGCCTTGGCGGCGAAGTAGCGACCCATCGTGTGGTGCACATCGAGGTGATCGCGCGAGAGGTTGGTGAAGACCGCCACCTCCACCGACATGCCATCCATGCGATGCATCTCGAGACCGATCGATGTCGCCTCCATGGCCACGGCGACCGCGCCACCATCGTGCAAACGGGCAAGCTCGCGCTGCAGGTCGGGAGCCTCTGGTGTGGTGCGCGCCCCCGACAGCGTGCCGATGATCCCCGACGGCCAGCCGTTGGCCTCGAAGATGGCGCGCAGCAGATGGCAGGTGGTGGTCTTGCCGTTGGTACCGGTGACCGCGACCACGTGGAGCGACGCCGACGGATCACCGAACAGCGAAGCGGCCAGCGGACCCATCGCAGCGCGCACATCGGACACGACCACCTGCGGAACTGGCAAGTCCAATTGACGGTCGACCACGAGGGCCGAGGCTCCGCTGCGAACCGCGTCAGGAGCGAAGCGATGACCGTCAGCAACGGCGCCCCGCACCGCGCAGAACACCGTTCCCGCTCTCACCTGACGAGAGTCATGGGTGATGTCGGACACCAGCACGTCCCCGTCACCGAGGATCGTGGCCCCCGCCAACGTCGTGGCTCGTTCTCGCGCACCGACGAGGACCTGGAACAGGGACGGGGGCCGGCGACCGTCGTCCATAGCCGTCACCGGTGCGAGGCAGCGTCGGAGGCATCCCCCGCACCGGTGCATGCCGGTGCCGGGCCGAGCGTCACGACCGAGCCTCGCGGCGGCACCTTCATGAGGTGCAACGCTTCTTGCGCGATCGTACGGAACAAAGGGGCTGCGGCCTTCCCGGCGTAGTACTGCTCGTTGACCGTCGCCGGATCATCGATCGCCGCCAACACGACGATCTGCGGCGACTCGGCCGGGGCGAAACCCACGAACGTCGAGAAGTAGTGGGTCAACCCCTTGTCGTCGACGTAGGTGTGGTTGTCCTGTGCCTTCTGCGCCGTGCCGGTCTTGCCGGCAACGGAGAACCCGTCGACCGCTGCCCGGCACCCGGTGCCACGCGGGTCGGTGACCACGCTGGCGAGCATCGAGGTGACCTTGGCCGCGGTGGCGGACGACACCACTCGGCGTCCCTCGGCCAGCGGCACGTCCTGATGACGCCCGTCAGAGGTGATCCGTGCCGAGACCAGTCGTGGCGGTTGGTACACCCCACCGTTGGCGATCGTGGCGTACACGCCGGCCATCTGCAGTGGGCTCACCGACAGACCCTGCCCGATGGCCATGGTCTGCAAGCTGGTGCAGGTCTTGTACGTGGGCAGCACACCGCGTGCTTCGTTCGGGAAGTTCAATGCGGTCTTCTCCCCCAGACCGAACGAACGGAGGTAGTCCTTCAGGCGATCTTCGCCGATCCGCTCCGCCAGCCCCATCGTGCCGGTGTTCGAGGACTGGGTGATGATGTCGGTCAACGACATCTCGGCATCGGTCTTCTGATCGTGGGCCTCGAAGGTCTTCTCGTCCTTGCTGCCCTTGCACACGGTCTTGGCGGCCGGTACGTCGAGGATCGTGTCGGGCTCGGCAATGCCCTCCTCGACGGCAGCCGCCGCGGTGATCACCTTGTTCACCGATCCGGGCTCGTACGCGCCCACCACGGCGAAGTTCCCCTTGCTCACGCGCGGGCCCGGGTTCGGGGTCTCGGCGGTCGGTTGCGGGGTCGCGACGGAGGCCATGGCCAAGACGTCCCCCGTCTTGGGTTGCATCACAATGGCCATGCCGCCCTTGGCCCCCAGTTCCTGCACCTGCGCGAGCAACTTCTGCTCGACGAAGAACTGCAATGAGCGATCGATGGTGAGCTGCAGATCGTCGCCCTGGGTCGGCGCCACGAATTCGCTCTCCCCCACGGGGATGGTGCGACCCTGAAGGTCTTTCTCCCGACGCAACTCGCCTTGCGAGCCGGCGAGATCCTTGTCGAAGATGTACTCGACGCCCGTGGCGCCGACGCCGTCGATGTCGGTCGATCCGATCACCGATCGGCCGCTGTCGCCAGCGGGATAGAAGCGATGCGGTTCGGTCAAGGTGAACACACCCGGATAGCGCGCCACCTTCAACCCCGTGGCCGGGCTCACGACCTTCTCGGCCAACAACGCCTTCACCTGTTCGGCAATGGTGTCGGGCACCTGCCGGGCCAGGTAGGCGAACTTTCGGGACTTGGCAGCGTCCTTGGTGAGGCGGGCTTGCAACGTGGCGACGTCGACGCCAAGCACGGGCCCCAACACCTCGGCGGTAACCGCAGGATCGTCGACCAGACGGGGATCGGCCCAGATCGTGGTCTGGGGCACCGACAAGGCCAGTTCGGCGCCGGTGCGATCGAGGATGACGCCACGATCGGCAGCCAACTGCTCGACGTCGAGGCGCTGATCGGCCCCTTGTTGGGCGAGCGCTGCGCCCTCGTTCACCTGCGTGCTCGCCACCTTGAGCACGACGAAGATCATCGCCGTGGTCATCACGATCGCGAGCATCGACAAGCGACGGCTCGGCTTGCCCGCGGTGAAGTGGAAACGCGGTCCGCTGGGCACGCGGGCGCGATCGGTTCGCGGACGGTTGCGGGCACGCACGGTCGAGGAGCGTGCGCGCGTCGCATCTCGATCGCCAGGTTCGGGTCGCGGGCCGATGAGCACGCGACCGGGACGACGCTCGCGATCTGGGCGCGGCGCTCCGTCTCGGCCCGCGCCATGGCGAGTTGACGCGGCGCGATCGGACGGGGGTTGATGCGATCCCGGTCTGCGGGTCGTCGGGCGATCAGACGTGGTGGGCATGGTCGCTCAGGGAGTGCTCCGCTCGACCCGCTTCACCGTCGGCCAAGCATCACCCGTGGCGATGGAGGGCACGTCGACGCGCGCGCCGGTGGCCAAGCCATTGTTCTGCACCTCGACCACGACATTGCCGCCAGGACGCAGATAGGTGACCTGTTCCGGTTCGGTCATGCCCAGGCTCGAGGCCCGGGCGGTGATGTGCTCGGGGCTCGTGAGCTCCGCGACCTTCAGACGAAGCCGATCGAGCCGTTCTTCGCGGGCCGCGATCTGGGTGTTGATGCGATCGAGTTGCCCTTGCCGCTGCACGAGGTAGGCCTGAACACCGGCCAACGCGAACAGCACGCCGAACACCACGGCGATGAGCGCCAGCGCAGCGAGGCCGGTACGCCGCCGGCGGCGACGGAACTCGAGGACCTGTAACCGCGCCGAGCGGGTTCTCCCGGACTCGGCCGGGCGCAGGGCGCGAACGTTCGAGCTCACTCCCCAACCGCCGGGCGAAGTCGCTCGACGGCACGCAGACGGGCGCTCTCGGCGCGGGGATTGGACTCGATCTCGGCGGCAGACGCCGTCCAACCGCCGGGCTTGAGCAGCTGAACGGTACGCACGGCATCACACACGCACGGCAGCTTCGGCGGGCAGGTGCATCCTCCGGTCGCCGCGTTGCGGAACCGGTCCTTCACGATGCGGTCCTCACCGGAGTGATAGGTGAGCACGGCGACGCGACCGCCAGGAGCGGTGGCATCGATGGCCGCGTCCATCGCGGCCGGGAGGATGGCCAACTCCCGGTTCACCTCGATGCGAATGGCCTGGAAGGTGCGCTTGGCCGGGTGGCCGCCGCGCCGACGAGCCGGGGCGGGGATCGCGTCGCGCACGATGTCGGCCAACTCGGCGGTGGTCTCGATGGGACGCGCCGCCACGATCGCCGACGCGATGCGATCGGCGAATCGCTCGTCGCCGTAGGTCTTGAGGATGTACGCCAGCTCGCTCTGCGTGTAGCCGTTGATCACATCGGAACCCGACCATGCCTGATCGGTGTCCATGCGCATGTCAACTGGCCCTGACGCGCGATAGGAGAACCCGCGCTCGGCCCGATCGAGCTGCGGCGAGCTCACTCCGAGATCGAACAGCACTGCAGAGGTGGGTGGGAGTCGCAGATCGGTCATGATCACTGCGAGGCGATCGAATCGTGAGCGCACCAAGGTCACCCGATCCCCGAAGCGGGCGAGCCGCTCGGTCGACGCCGCGAGGGCGACGGGATCCTGATCGATCCCGAGGAGCTGGAGATCGCTCCTCGAGGCCAGGATGGCTTCGGCATGTCCGCCTCCGCCGACGGTCGCATCGATCACCCAGCCGGTGGGCACCGGCGCGAACAACTCGACGATCTTGTCGACGAGCACGGGTTCATGATGGAAGTCGGTCATGGAGTTGGTTGCACCACACAACAGCATTCGGTTCGCTCATCAGCAGTCCTCCGGCCAGGCGGTGCCGCCGGGATTTCTCCCCGACTGGCGACGGAAGCGGGCGGAGGTTGGGCGTCCATCTGCCGGCCGGAAGACTGCTGATGAGCGACGACGAGCACTGGGCTGAGTCGCCTCGTCTCCTTTCTGGGTCGCTGTCGGATTGGTCCGGTGTCGCCGCATCGCTGCGGTGTTCACGTGGTGGTGCTCATGGTGTGGTGTGGCCTTTCGGGCCGGGTGCGTGTTCTGTTCCGTGTTGCTGTTCTCGTGTTGCCGGTGTTGCGGCGCCGTTGCCGCTGACCGGACTTCTCAGGCGTCGGCCAACTTGGCCGAGCCCGCTTCGTTACGGGATCGCCACACGGCGGTGTCCCACAACTCGATGCAGTCGATGACGCCGACGACGGTGACCGCTCCGGTGATGCCGGCATAGGTCCGGAGGTTGGAGGGCAGAGCGACGCGACCTTGTGAGTCGGGCTTCACCTCAGA
>JBFWVD010000054.1:0-32425 GCA_050246915.1 Acidimicrobiia bacterium
CCACCCCAGCCACCACGAACAAGCCCGCATGATCCGCCGCTACATCGCCTGGCGCAACCGCAACGCACACGACCGCGCCCTACGCGAGCTGATCAAGCGCGCAAACGTTGCCTGACGCGCCACTAGTCGCGCGCGTACTGCATAGCGACGCCCACGACCTGCTCGACCTCCTGCACCCCCCGCAGGAGGTACCGTCGGAGGCGGTCGCATCGCTCGACAACGAACGATCCCGACGTGGCCGGCGCGGGACGCGAGGGGTACGGCATTCTCCGGTGAGAGAGTTCGCTCGCGATGCCACCGGGTGAGATCAGTCTCCGGCGCGTCTACGACGACGACGATCGAGAAAGCCGGCTACATAGTTTCGTTCACCGACGCTGGCCTCGGGGGACCGCCAAGGCGGACGCTGCCTTCGACAGCTGGCCCACGCCTGTGCCGGAATCCTCGACGCCGACCTTGTCGACGAGCCGCTCGGCGTGGACACCGAAGGCTGGCCTGTGTTCCTGCGCGACGTCTGGCCTGACTCGGCCGTAGTGGCCGGGCTCGTTCGACGCGCGATTCATTCGGACATGTTCCGCGGGAGTTACGAACACGCCTTCGCCGGCGACGAGAGGTGGCGCAGCCCGACGTCGCTACGGGCACTTCATTCCATTGGGAGCCTTCATCGAGCTACATCCTCCGACCTCCGTTCTTCGAGGGCATGTTCCGCGACCCCGAACCCCTACGGGTCATCGTTGGGGGCAAGGGTCTCGCGGTGCTCGGCGCCAGCACCGCCACCGACCACATCTCGCCCGCCGGTTCCATCAAACCCGACAGTTCGGGCTGGCCGCTACGTCGGTTGGCTTGACCTGGCGCCGTTGGACTGGATCTCCTACGGGGCCCGGCGCGGCAACCACGAAGTGATGGTGCAGGGGACGTTCGCCAACGTCCGGCAGCGCAACCGCCTCGCGCCTGGGACCGAGGCTGCACACGGGTGTCCCTCCACTCGAGTTCGTCGACGGCGTGTCCGTAAAGAGTCCCTCGGCCTCACCGGCCACGAGATCCTCGCAATCAGCGTACGCTCTGCGCTGAACTCCGGCGAGGCCCCCACGGTCTCACCGTTCGAGCGGATGACACCGTGTTCACAGCTCGCCTTCCCATCGACACCTCCCACGAAGCCGCTTACTAGCGGCCTCGGTGATCGGGCCGCTCCAGCCTCATCGAGCGTGGCGTCGAAGAGCTCGGGCCACCGTTCGAACAGCGCCCCGTCAACGCGTCGGTTTCGCGTAGCCACTGGTCGGCCTCGATGACCTCGTCGGCGCGGCGGTGCGGGCCGTCCAAGCCGGCCCAGAAATCGGTGAGCTCTGTGGTGTGCGCGTGCCAGTCGATGTGAGCGATCGCCTCGAACCACTGGCGAAACCGGTCGTCCTGTGCGATCTCGCGGTAGAACCGGGTGACCTACTCGCCGATCTCGTCGCGGGTGGAGAGGTCGCAGTGTCGATGCTCCGGTGGCTTTGCACTGCTCATTCCCGACCCACCTGCGTCGGCGGCCTGGTGCTGATGCCTAGCGGGGCACGCCGGCGGTGGATGCTGAGGTACGTGATCCCGGCCACACCGGCGCGGATCTCCCGTGGCTCGCCCTTCGGCACGAACGCGAGGACCAGATCACGCAACGGGTGTGCGGTGCCGTCGATGACCAGGTGGCCTTGTCCAGCGATGACCGAGATCACGACGTCGACCTCGTGGTTGACGTGCGCGTCGATGGCTCCGTTCGGGTCGAGGTGCACGAGGTTGACGTCGACATCGCCCCCGTGCGGCAGACTCCACACCACACCTGCATGGCCCGTGAGGTCGGTGCAGCCAAGGTCGGCGACCGTGGTTCTCACGCGATCGGCCGGGCCTGCGACGATGAGGTCGTCGTCGAACGTGTGAGCCCAACGAGGCGGGTCGCCATCGAGGTCGCTCACGACACCCCGCCCGCCGATGCACCTTCCGCCGCCAACACCCGGCTGAACAGCAGGTTGTTCTCCGGAGCGGCGTGGTGGATAGTCGCCGTGCGCCTCTGCGCCAAGTGGTCACTCGACGTGTCGTACGCGCTGCACATGACGTAAATGGGGTACCCCAAGGTGCCGCAGCGGAGGCCGGGTGCCTCGATCGAACCGGCGAGCCTACGGCTCATGGCGAACAGGGCGCCACGTACGGCCGCCAGGTCGTGCTGGAAGCGAAGCATCAGCTGCGATCGCCAGGTGGAACAAGGACGACTGCGAGGTGCGTACGGTGGACGAGCTGCAACGGCAAACGACCGAGGCGCACACCGCCGGCGTCGCTGAGACCGCGGGTGCCGAGGACGAACAGGCTTGCGCCCTCATCGGCGGCTGCCCCTTCGAGTGCTACGAGCGGGTGGGCGTCCTCGACGATTCGAGTTCGGACAGTCACGCCGGCGTCCCACAGCGGCCTGACCCATTCATTGCTCATTGCCTGCTCCGCAGCAGCCCTCCAGCTCTCGTCACTCCTGAAAGTCCACCGAGCGTGAGGCTCGAAGGCGCAGACAGCGATCACCTCGACGCCGAGAGCGGCCGCGATGTCGGCGCACCAGTCGACGGCGGCCGCGCTGCCGGCTGAACCGTCGATCCCGACGACGATGCGATCGATGCTCGCTGCCGCGCCTGCGAGGGGAACGATCACAAGAGGACCGAGCGTGTCGTGCGCGAGGTGGTGGGCCAGGCTGCCGAGGTGCAGGCTGGCATGGCGCCCGGCGCCGCGAGTCCCGACGACGAGCAGGTTGGCGTGCTCCGCCTCGGTCGCGGCGAGGAGGGCGTCAGGGGCGCCGGTGAGCTGGAGGCAGCGGTAGTCCACGCTGCTGCCACGAAGCGGCTCGGCCCACTCGTCGATGAGGCGGTGTTCGGCGCGAGCGACGAACGTCTCGTAGTCATCCGGCGAAAGTTCCGCCTGTTCCGGCTCGAACACGTTGGCGACCAGGATCTCGGCGCCAAGGCGCCCCGCGAGCCGCCCCGCCCAGCCGAGGGCGGCCGCCGCGGCCGGCGAGCCGTCGACACCGACGACCATCCTGCTGAGCGCGGCCGCATGATCGCGGCGGGGCGCGGGCGACACGCTCGGAGCTGATTGGACGACCGCCGGCGGGGCCAAGTACCCGACCGGATCTTCGTCGTCCGCGGCAGGTTTCGGCCGCGCCGCCGGTCGGTCGGGGGCGGCTTCGTTGCGGTCGTCGTCTCGTCGGGGCAACGGCACCGGGACGCGCGGCGCGACCTTCGACGCGCTCCGGTAGAGCCGGCTGACGGTCGACGTCGCCTGCGCAGCAGCGAGGCCGTCGGCCAGACTCGAGCGCTCGGCAGGGTCGAGCTCGACTCGCAGGAGCTCGAGGATCTCCTCGCCAGTTGCCGCGTGGTCGTGCATCGCGACGCCGACCTCCTGCAGGCCATAGCGCGCGTCGGAGCGGTCGATGACACCCACCAGGCGCAGCAGCGCGCAGGCTTGGGCCTCTGCGGCGTCGGCGAGGCGGTCGCCGTCGGCGCCGCCGACCCGACGGACCATCGGCAACAGGACGCGCGTGGTCGCATCGACATGGACGCGGACCGCGAGGACGACGTCATCGACGCGATCGTTGACGTCATCTTGCTGATCGGCCATGGCGCGGTCGATCAGCGCGTCGATGGCATCGTGGGCGTCATCGAGGAGTTCGAGGGGGTGCTCGTCGCTCACGCTTGCGGTCCACTCCGCCCATGCGCGCGGTCGGCGTGGATCAGCGATGTGGACCGGCGTGTTGCCCAGCCGCGCTGCAGGCGCAGCGCCCGAGTCGTGGTCTCCGTAGGACCAGTCGGGTTGTTTGATCAGCTGCTGGGTGTCGAGGGTCGCCCGCCCGCCCGCGAGTCCCTCGATTGGCGCGATCGTCACCCGGTTGGCCACCGCGCGTGGGTGAGCGCCGACCGAGTCGGGAAGGAGCTCTAGCAGACTCGATGTGATCGCCGCTTCTTGCTGGGCGAGGTTGCAGCGCGCGCCGATCGTGACGGTGTCGATCCTGCGGCTCAGAGCGTTGACGTCGAGCGTGGTCGATGGCTCGTCCGATGACCGGCGGAGCCCTTCCGCCATCTCCAGGCCATCGCTCTTGCACGGCTCGCATTGGCCACAGGACTCGACCGAGAGGAATCGGAGGACTCCGGCGGCGATTGCGACGGGGTCGGTCGTGTCGTCGAACACGATGAACCCAGCCGAGCCCAGGCCGGTGCCGGCGTCCTGCATCGCCTCGTAGGTGAGCGGCGTGTCGAGAAGCTCAGAGGGGATCAGCGCGTTCGCGGTGCCAGCGAGGACGATCCGGACGTCGCGGCCCCGTCGCGATCCCCATCCGATAATGTCGATCACCTCTCGCAGCGTCGATCCCATCGCGACCTCACCAACCGCACTGCGACGCGTGGCGCCGCTGACCGTGGCGACGACGGTGCCCGGCGACCGGTCGGTGCCGACCTCCCGGAACCATTCGGCGCCGCGATCGACGATGAGCGGAACGTTCGCAAGTGTCTCGACGTTGTCGACCAGAACCGGCGCTCCCTCCGCCCCACCGCTCGACGCCAACCGAACGCCGACCACCGACCGGGTGTCGTCCTCTTGCAGGCCTCGGCGATAGGGCGGTGTCACTCGAGGGAACGGCTGTCGGCCCTCGATCACTTCGAGGAGGGCTGTCTCCTCGCCGAACAGATACGAGCTCGGGCCAAGGACGAGCTGGATATCGAGGTCGTGCAGCCATCCGGCTTCGCGCATCTCGGCGATGGCAGCGGTGAGGCGGTCGATCTCGCGGCCGAACGTCGCCTTGATCCCGATGCAGATCTGGTCGCTCTGCATCGTGATGGCAGCGATGACCGCGCCCTCGAGCACCCGGTAAGGGTTTGTGCGAAGGAGGGCCCGATCCTTGAAGGTCCCCGGTTCACCCTCAGCAGCATTGACCACGACCGTCGTGACGTCCCGACTGGATTGGGACGCCGCGACCGTTTCCCACTTGGTTCCGGTCGGGAAACCCGCGCCACCTCGTCCGCGCAAGCCCGAAGCGCAGAGCAGTCCAATGATCTGGTCGGGCGACGCTTCTCGTGCTGAGCGCGCGGCGTTACCCCCGCCCATGTCGATGTACTCGCTCAGTGAGCGAACAGGTTTCCTGTCGAGGACCCTCCAGATGAGTGGCATCAAGTCTCCGTTCGTGGCGACTCGGCGACGGCCAGCCAGTCGTCTTGCTCCTCGGGGTTGCCGGGCCGCTGACTCCTCGTGATCAGCTTAGTGCCTGACGGCCGAATTTTCTAGGTAATACTAGACATATGACCTCGGCCGATCGGCAACAGAACGACGGCCGACTGGTCCGTCGGGCCAAGATCGTGTGCACACTCGGTCCGGCAACGTCGTCCTTGCAACAGGTCGAGGCGCTCGTGCGAGCCGGGATGGACGTCGCACGGCTGAACTTCTCCCACGGGACACATGATGGGCACCGCCATCTCTGTTCGCTCGTGCGGACCGCAGCAGCCGCCGCAGACCGCTCGGTTGGTGTGCTCGCCGACCTGCAGGGCCCGCGCATCCGGTTCGGGTCATTCCGCGACGGAGCCGCACAGCTCGCCACGGGCGCCGACTTCGTCATCTCGACCGAGCCGGTCCTCGGGTCCTCGGAGCGTGCATCGACGACCTACGCGGCGCTCGCACGAGACGTCGGCGTCGGCGATGAGATCCTTGCCGACGACGGCAGAGTGAGGCTCCAGGTCGTGTCAGCGAGCGACGACGAGATCGGCTGCCGCATCGTCCAGGGAGGACTCGTCGGCGATCACAAGGGCCTCAACCTGCCTGGAGTCAACATCTCGGCACCGGCACTCACGCCGAAGGACATCGACGATCTTCGGTTCGCGCTCGCCATCGGAGTCGATTTGGTGGCGTTGTCGTTCGTGCGCCGTGCGTCGGATGCCGAACCCGTTCGAGCTGTGATGGATGGCGTGGGCAGGCGGGTGCCGGTGCTCGCGAAACTGGAGAAGCCCGAGGCGGTCGCTGCGTTGGACGACATCCTCGCCGCCTTCGACGGGCTGATGGTCGCTCGCGGGGACCTCGGCGTCGAGCTTCCACTCGAGCAGGTCCCGCTGGTTCAGAAGCGGGCCGTGCAAGCCGCCCGCGAGCAGGCGAAGCCGGTCATCGTGGCTACGCAGATGCTCGAGTCCATGATCACCTCCCGGAGGCCCTCGCGAGCGGAGGTCTCCGATGTGGCGAATGCAGTCCTCGACGGGGCCGACGCGCTGATGCTGTCGGCCGAGACGTCGGTGGGCCAATGGCCCTCCGACGCGGTGAGGACCATGGACGGTGTCATCGCCGCGACCGAGCGGAGCCTCGTCGGCACGATCCCCCTCCTCGAACACCGTCCCACCCAGCGCGGCGACGCGATAGCCCGGGCGGCCGCCACGGTCGGGGCCGCGACCAGCACGTCAGCGCTCGTCGCGTTCACGCGGACCGGAACGACGGCACGGCGGCTCTCCGCCCTGCGACATCCGCTGCCCCTCCTCGTGTTCACTCCTGACCTCGCGGTGCAGCGACAGCTGACCTTGTCGTGGGGCGTCGAGTCGTTCGTCGCGCCAACGGTCGCAACGACCGACGAGATGACCGACGCAGTCAACAAGGCCATCCGAGAACGCGATCGATCACATCCCGGCGAGACCGTCGTCGTGGTGGCCGGCACACCACCGGGCGGCTCAGGTGGTACGAACACCATTCGAGTCCACGATGTCGTGTGAACCTGGTGGACGAACCCGCTGCGTCACGGCGCCTTGTCGCGCTCGAACGTCCTGAGGAGGCGCTTGATGCCGAGCATGCCTGGAGCCTCGATGCCCGCCGCGCGCACCAGGGCCAGGTCGTGGAGCGCGATCGAGGCACCCGTTATCCGCCGTACAGGGTCGTGGAGCCCCGCGATGGTGGTTTACGCGTCGGCCGCCCGCTCGACATTGCCCAGAAGAAGGCGAGCATGCGCGATGTTGAGCCGGTTCATCACGTTGCTGGGCTCGTTGCGGATCGCCTGCTCGCTGATGGCCAGCGCCTCATCCGGCCGGCTGATGTACAGGCAGAGCTCGGCGAAGTCGGACGCTGACCCTGGATAGTCGGGCTCGAGGATCGCGGCGGCCTCGTAGTCGGCGCGCGACTCCTCGTCGCGACCCGAGCAGGAGGAAGATCGCGCTGCGTTCGAACAACGGGCGGGCGGCGAACGGCCGCACCTCGTGAGCGCGAGTGAAGTCGGCGATCGCCTCGTCGCACGTGCCGAGAAGACGCTGGCAGCGGCCGCGCCCGAGGAGGGCTGAGTAGTCCTCGGGCGCGGTGGCGAGGGTGAGGTTGAACGTCGTCAGCGCGTCTGCAAGGCAACGTGCTCGGTACAGCTGCCAGCCTCGCTTGGCGCTGCTGGCAGTGATCGACGGTGTGTTTGGCATTGAGCGGCTCGGCATGTCAGGGCATCTGACGCAGATCAGGCGACGGACCTCGCGGTGCCGGTATCACCCTTGCTCGGGCGTCGACAGCGACGGCGCCTGCGGTTGAGACGATGAGCGGGTTGATGTCGAGCTCGGCCAGCGACGGAACATCGGCGGCCAGCCGAGCGACGCGCTGGAGAAGGTCCTCGAGATCGCTCACCGCGACTGGCGGGGAGCCTCGGTAGCCGAACAGCAACGGCGACGCGCGCAGCGAGCGCACCAGTTCGGCGGCGTCCAGGTCGGTGACGGCAGGATGCGGAAGGACCGGTCGCCGAGCAGCTCCGTGCCGATCCCACCCATGCCGAACATCACCAGTGCCCCGAACAGCGAGTGGTGGACCACTCCGACGATGGTCTCGACGCCCGGCGCAGCCATTTGCTGCACGGTCGCACCGGTCATCGGTGGGCCCACGTGGTCGGACATGGACCTGTACGCGTCGGCGACCTCATCCTCGGAGCTCAGTCCGAGGCGCACGCCGCCGATGTCGGACTTGTGCACCACTTCGGGGCCGGCTGCCTTGAGCGCGACCGGAAACCCGAGCTGGGTGGCGGCCCGCGCCGCCTGATCGGCGCCGGTGACCGTCGCGCCGGCGACGGTGCGCACGCCAACCGCGGCGAGCACCTCGTCGAGGTCCTCGGCAGGCAGCCAACCGCCCTCCGGCGAACGGGCGAGGAACGCATCGACGGCAGCGCGGGCGCGGTCGGGGTCGTACCCGTCGAGGTCGGGAACAGCGCCGGTGGGCCGCGATCGCCAGGTGGCGTAACCGACGGCGCGAGCGAGGGCGCGCGCAGCCAGCTCGGGTGATGCAAACGCAGGCACGTCCCTGCCGATTTGGTCTCCCTGTCCTCGGCGGAGCAGGGGTGAGAGGCTCGGCCAGGCCAGGAAACAACCGAGCACCGGCTTGTCCGTCGCGGCGGCGGCGTGCCGCAGCACGTCGCCAATGCGCGGCGGCGAGGCCGCGAAGGTAGGGGTGCAGATGACGATCGCCGAATCGACCGCCTCGTCGGCGAGCACGATGCGCAGCGCCTGTTCGTACACCGCCGGGGTCGCCGATGCCACCAGGTCGACCGGGTTAGAGACCGCGGCGATCGGGTCGACCACAGCACGCAGCGCCGCCTGAGTGGTCGCCGAGAGCTCAGGTACCTCGAGCCCGGCGCTGGCACACGCGTCGGTGGCGAGGATTCCTGGCCCACCTGAATTGCCGATGATGGCGACACGATTTCCGCCTGGCAGCGGCTGGGAGCACAGGACGAGAGCCATGTCGAACAGCTCATCGAGCGTGTCGACCCGGATGACGCCGGCCTGGCGAAACAGGGCGTCGACCGCGATGTCCGGGCTGGCCATCGCCGCGGTGTGCGACGAGGCAGCGCGCACGCCGGCGGCCGATCGACCGCTCTTGACCGCGACGATCGGCTTGCGGCGCGACACCCGCCGGGCGATGCGCGCGAACTTGTGCGGGTTGCCGAACGATTCCAGGTACAGCAGCACCACGTCGGTGCCGGGATCGTCCTCCCAGTACTGGAGCAGGTCGTTGCCGCTGACGTCGGCCTTGTTCCCGACCGACACGAAGGTGGATACGCCGAGCCCGATGCGAGCCGACCGCTCCAAGATGGCGATGCCGAGAGCGCCCGACTGAGACTGCATGGCGATCCGCCCCCTCGATGGTGCGTACGGCGAGAAGGTTGCGTCGAGGCCGATCGCAGTGTTGACCACACCCAAACAATTCGGACCGACGAGGCGCATGCCGTTGCGGCGCGCCACGTCGCGCAGCTCGGCCTGGGCTGCCACGTCGCCCACCTCGCCGAACCCGGCGCTCAGTACCACCAGCCCGACCACGCCGTTGGCCGCGCACTGGCGCGCGACGTCGAGCACGGCAGGGGCAGGGACCGCGATGACCGCCAAGTCGACCGGGCCGGGGACGTCGAGCACGGTCGGATAGGCCTTCACGCTGGCGACGTGCTCTGCTCGGGGGTTGACCGGGTACACGGGACCGGCGAACCCGCCAGCCAGCAGGTTGCGGAGCACCTGATGCCCGACGGTGTCGGGGTTGCGGCTGGCACCGATCACCGCGACGGACCTCGGCGTGAGTAAGCGCGCCACCGATGCCGCCTCGGCCCGGTGCTCTCGCGCCTCAATTGCCGCTCGCACCCGGTCGGTGGGTTCGATCAGCAACTCGACGTGCACCACGCCATCCTCGATGCGGGTTCGCTCCGCAAATCCGGCGGCTCGGAGCACGCCGAGCATGCGATCGTTGCCAGCCATCGTCTGGGCGACGAAGCGGGTGATACCGCGCTCGCGGGCGGCAGCCGCCAAGTGCTCGAGCAAGATGGTGCCGATTCCCCGACCCTGATGCTCGTCGCCGACGACGAACGCCACCTCGGCCGAATCGGCGGCCTTCTCACGGTCGAAGCGAGCGACGCCCACGAGCCGATCACCGAGCTCTGCCACCAGCGCCACCCGGCTGTGGTGGTCGACGTGGGTGAACCGTTCGACCTCCTCGGCATCCAATGTCGGCCTGGCGGAGAAGAACCGCAGGAACACGGTCTCGTCTGAGAGGTCCGCCTGGAACGCGAAGAGGCGGTCGGCGTCGTCAGGGCCGAGGGGCCGCACATGCACGGTGCCGCCGTCGGCCAGGACCACGTCGCACTCCCAGTACGCCGGAGGGCCGTCGGGAGT
Organism: Acidimicrobiia bacterium; assembly: GCA_050246915.1. Lineage (GTDB taxonomy): Bacteria > Actinomycetota > Acidimicrobiia > Acidimicrobiales > Ilumatobacteraceae > JBFWVD01. The sequence continues at coordinate 10,140 of JBFWVD010000054.1, forward strand.
GGAGATTGTCGCGGTGTCGGTCATGAACGGCTCTTCGTCGAGTCGTGCCACGAGACGTCGGCTGCTGTCACCGGCGTGTGAGCGCTCACGGTCGCGTCGTCTGTGGGAAGTGCGGCTGCTCGTCCCGAAACGTGAGCCCGACAGCCCTCGGTCATGGGTGCACCATCGCTGTTCGGTTGCGTGACGAGGATGGCGGGAAGGTGGCTCGCACAGTACGAGTTCGAGTACTTGGTGGAGTAGATGAGGATGAGCGAGGTTGCCGCCAGCTGGATGGCTCCGAGAGCGATGAAGACGGTGGCGCCGATCGCGACCGCATGTGTAGTGACCAGCAGCGACGCCGCGAGCCAGACCGCGAAGGCGACCCGGCTCAGACCCGCTGAGCAACGCTCCCTGGTGAGGTGCAAGATTTGAGGGACGTAGGCCGCGCCGGCCAGCCCAGCACCGATGAAGCCAGCCAGTTCCGTCGCTCTCAGCATGGTCGCGTCGACTCTCGTGTCGGACCGGACATGTCGTCGAGGGCGAGGACCGCTTGGACGAGGGCGGCGTGCGTAAGCGCTTGGGGGTAGTTGCCAAGGTGCTCGCCGGTCGCCGGGTTCATCTCCTCGCCGAAGAGGCCGAGAGGTCCGCCGAGCGGGAGGAGCTCGTCGAGCAGTGCTTCGGCGAGGTCGCGGCGACCGGTGAGGGCCAGGGCTCGGACGAGCCAGAAAGAACACGGCAGGAACGCGCCCTCCGCGCCGGCGAGCCCGTCCGAGCCGGGCGGGTAGCGGTAGAGGAGCGGCCCGCCGGCGCTGAGCTGTTGACCGATGGCGTCGATGGTGCCCACGACGCGAGCGCTCGACGCGGGCTCGATCTCGAGCAGCGGCAGTATCAGCAGCGCGGCGTCGAGCTCCGTTGAGTCGTACGCAGCGGTGTAGGTGTGCTGGGCGGGGTCGAACCCGCGGCTGCGGATGTCGTCGGCAAGCGCGTCGCGCGCGCTGGACCAACGCTGCGAGCGGCGTCGGTTCCGGTCGCCGCGGGCGGCGGCGATGCGCGTGGCGCGATCGAGCGCCAGCCACGCCATGAGCTTGGAGTGGACGTAGTGGGCGGGCGCGGCCCGCTTCTCCCAGATCCCGGCGTCTGGTTCGGTCCATGTCGCGGCGACCCGGTCGGCAAAGGCGGCGACGGCCCGCCAGGTCTCGCCGTAGAGGGGGTGACCGGCGTCGGTCAGGAGCCAGGCGGCGTCGACCACCCAGCCGTAGCCGTCGAGCTGGTGTTGGCTGGCGGCGCCGTTGCCGGTCCGAACGGGTCGACTGCCGGCGTAGCCGGGCCAGCCGTCGAGCTCGGCTTCGGGCGGGCCGGGCCGACCGTCGAGGGTGAACAGGACCGGGAGGCGAGGTCGGGCCAGGCGACTGGCGTGGAGGAGCCATGCGAGGAACGCGCGTGCCTCACCGGGCTTGTCGGCGGCGAGGAAAGCGGCGATGCCGATGGAAGCGTCGCGGGGCCAGGCGTAGCGGTAGTCCCAGTTGCGGGCGCCGCCAACGAGTTCGGGCAGCGACGTGGTGGGTGCGGCGACCGGCGCGCCCGAGGGCGAGTAGGTCAGCAGTTGCAGGGTCAGCAGGCTGCGCACGACCGCCTCGCGATGGCGAGAAGCCTTGATGCCCGCGGCCCAGGCGCGCCAGCCGGCTTCGTCGCGAGCCACCTCGGCGGCGGCCACGGACGGAGGCACGATGATGAGCGCGCTGCGACGGACAGCCGTGAGCGCGATGGTCACAGGTCGATCGGGGTGAACCTCGAAACCGACCGTGCGATCGGCGCTCAGTACGGGGCCGTCCGAGGTGACGGCAATGGCGAGATCACCGTTTTCGCACACCAGCGCGCCCGCCCTCTGCCCGACACGTTGCGACGGTTCGCGGTCGTAGCCGAAACGCGGAGCGAGGTGGAGCTGGGCGTGGACCGCCCGTCCTCGAGCGGTGAGCTGGCGAACCAGCACGGTGCCGGGCAGGAAGCGGCCTTCGACCTCGGCGACGAGACTGTCGGCCAGCTCGAGCTCGCCGCCTTCGACGCTCCAGGTGGTGGTCACGGTCACGGTGTCGGTGCGGTAGGCACGGCCCGCGAGGTGGGCATCTTCGTAGGGGCCGATCGCGAACCAGCCCGCCTCGTCGCCGCCGACGAGTCGGCCGAACAAGGGTGGGTCGTCGAAGCGCGTCACGCACCACCAGTCGATCGAGCCGTCGGGTGCGACGAGCGCGGCGGAACGGGTGTCACCGATCAGCCCGTAGTCGCCGATCGGCACACGACGAGCAGTCGTGGTCGAAGAGGCCGGGCGGGACATCTTCATCCGCTTCCGACGAAGAGTCCGAGCACAGCGCCGTAGATCACGTGGGCGCCCAGCGCGACGACGGGGGTGGCGGTGCCGTAGTTGCGCGAGAACAGGCCAGGGGGTTCGAGCACAGCGGTCGAGGCGGGTCCAGCGCGCTCGCTTGCCATGCGAGGGTGTACTCCTGGGAGCAACGGGACAAGCACCGTCAGCGCGACGCCGGCATGAGCGAGTCCGAAGAGCGCGCCGAGCCACCAGTCGGCGCGGTTGAGCTGGGCAAATCCGGCTGCGTAGAACAGCGCGAACACCTGGCCAATGGCGAGGTGGATCGCAAAACCGGCGACCCGGGCGCGGTCGGGGTCCTCGGTCGTGATGGTGCCGAGCATGAGCGGCAGGTCCAGGCGGGTGCGGCCGCTGAGCTGAGCGAGGATCATCGCCGCGGTCAGACCGGTCGTGGCGATCAGCCCGAAGACGGCCCATCCCGCCCAATCCACTACCGCTCCTTCGGGGCGCGCAGCAAGATGTCGAGGCGGACGCAGCAGCTGCCTTCAGATGGCGCCAGCCGCGCCGCCAAGACCTGGTCGCCGACGGCATCGGCCAAGCCGGACAAAAGGTCGCGGTTCATGCCACAGACGAGGTCGCGCTGTTCGTCGACGAGGGCATGGAACGGACAGTTGACGAGCACGATCTCGCTGCCGACCTGGTGAGGCTCGTAGCCCTGCTCGTCGAGCACGCTCAGGGAAGCGTCGAGGAGCGCCTGGCGGCCCGGTCGCTTCCCTGCTTCCTGTCGCGCCCGTTCGCCAAGCGAGCGGCCCCGCGCGGATGCGACTCGTGTCAGGGCTGTGCCGACGGGGGTGCCCGTCGTGGTGGCGTCGTTGACTGCAGCGGCGAGAAGTCCTGCCGCTAGGTCGTACTGGCGGGCTGGGAGGCTCACCGACATCTCGCCCTCGGCACGCCGGTACAGCTTGGCCGGCCTCCCCGCGCCCGGACCCTGACGGCCGGTCAGCCGGCGGAACTCAGTCACGAGTAGTCCGTCGGCGACGAGCCGGTCGAGGTGGAACGCGGCGACCGAACGGGGCACGCCCATGGCCGCGGCAGCTTCGTCCTTGCCGACCGCCTCGCCGCGGGTGACGACGAACCGGTACAGGGCTCGCCGCTGCGGTTCTGCCAGCGACGCGACGCCGGCGATGCGTTCCTCGAAGTCGGCGTCGGCCATGGGGGGTCTCCTTCCGGTCACGCGTCGCGGCGGCGGGCGGCGGCAAGCCGATCGGCGACGTCGGCCCAGTTGACCACCTGCCAGACGGCGTCGAAGAACTCGCCCTTGGCATTGAGATACTGCAGGTAATACGCGTGCTCCCACGCGTCAATGGCGAGCAACGGGATCGTGCCCTGTCCGTGATTGCCCTGGTGGTCGTATACCTGCTGCACGACGATGCGACCGGCCACCGGCTCCCACGCAGCCAGCGCCCATCCCGCTCCCTGAATGGTCGCCGCGGCCTGGGACATCTGCGTGCGAAAGACGTCGACGCTGCCGAAGGTGGTGCCGAGCTCGTCGGCGAGATCGCCGTCGGGGTCACCGCCACCACTCGGGCTCAGGTTCGTCCAGAACAGCGAGTGCAAGACGTGGCCAGACAGATGGAAGGCCAGGTCCTTCTGGAGCATCGTGAGGGTGGCGAAGTCCTCGCCGGCGCGGGCGGCGGCGAGCCGCTCGAGGGCCTGGTTGGCACCCTTCACATAGCCCGCGTGGTGACGGCCATGGTGCAGCTCCATGATCTTGCCACTGATGTGCGGCTCGAGGGCCCCGTAGTCGTAGGCCAGGCCGGGCAGCTGATAGGTCTCATTCATTGAATACTCCTTGTAGGTCAGGATGTAGGGGCCGCGGTAGCGAGATCGGCGAGGCGAGTCAAAGCGCCCAGCCCGCGCGAGATGTACCCGTCGGGCAGCACCAAGGTCGGTGTGATCGGTCGCGAAAGCGCGTCGAACCCGTCCTGCCACCGGCTGGCGACGGCGACGTCGCGGTCTGCCGCGTGAAGACGCCGAAGTTCGGCAGGGTCCCCGAGGTTTCGGCCTTCGGCCCACACCGCAGCGAAGAGCCGTCCGCGGAGCCGGTCGGCGTCGTCACCAGCGGCTGCCAACGCGGCGGAGGCCAGCGCTGTGTTCGAACGGACGGGTGGCGCGACGAGGTGAAGCCGCAGGTCGTGCTCGCTCAGCTCGAGGATCGTGGCGATCTCTGCCGCGAACGCGACGGCGGTGTCACCGACGACAGGTTGGCCGTCGGCGGGGATGGTCGTGTCGTGTTGGATCGCCCGCCACTCGATCTGGTGGCTGCGGCGCGCGAGGAGCACGTCGGCCCTGGCGCTGGCCAGTGCCGAGAAGGGGCAGTTGAAGTCGCCGTAGATCGTCAGTTTCACACCGGTCACCTCTCCTTCTCCAAATCTCTATATTAGGTCAGACTTGACGATACTGCGATCGCGGCGTAACGTCAAGCATAGTTGTCGATAGAAGGAGAGATCCACATGACCGCCACCACCGACCACCCCAACCAGACGCCCCGCCTCCGCCCTGCGGATCGATCGGTCAGTCTCCAGGACCCGACCTACCAGGCGTTCTGGCTCCTCAGGATCGGCTTCGTCGTTGCGCCAATCCTGTTCGGTCTCGACAAGTTTGCCCACGTGCTCGTCGACTGGGACAAGTACCTCGCACCGGAGTTCACCGACCTGTTCAACGCCCAGGCGCACACCCTCATGTACGGCGTCGGCGCCATCGAGATTGTCGCCGGGCTCGTCGTCGCCCTCCGACCCCGCTTCGGCGCCTACCTCGTCGCCGCTTGGCTCGCCGGGATCATCACCAACCTCCTGCTCATGGCCGACTACTACGACATCGCCTTCCGCGACTTCGGGTTGCTGCTCGCCGCCCTCGCCCTGGCCCGCATGGCCACCGCCTTTCCAGCCCGCCGGGGGGTGTGAGCACCACCATGAGCCGGATTCACGTGCCACCAAAGCGCAGTCGACGACGCGAACCGGTCGGTGTCGCGCGCCGAGTCGATCCGCGAGTTCGCGCTGCTGCCCGACGACCTCACCATCGACAGCGGCGCGCTCACACCGACACTCAAGGTCCATCGCGGCGTCGTGGAAGCTCAACTCCGAAGTCATCGAGCGGATGTACGGCGGCCGATCGACGTCCGACACCGCCCAGATGTCGCCGGCGCACGCGGCGAAATCATGACCGTGCCCATCAGCCCATCGCTCACCCAACCCGGGTCAAGCCGTAACCCATCCGGGTCGCCACGCGCGACCCACGAGAGGAGTCCGCATGCGCAAGTTCTCATTCCGACCAGCGCTCACGCTTCGAGGCAGAGCGTTCAAAGGTCCGCGGGGCTGGGCCGGCAAGCCGTTGCACCCGCCCCTCACCGACATCCCGGTCGGCGCGTACATGCTCGCCGCCGCCTTCGACGTCATCTCCTTCGCCGGCGGTGACGACGAGGCATGGGCGCGCGACTTCTACCGGGCTGGATCGTTCGTTCTCATCGGCGGCGCCGCGGTCTCGGTGTTCGCCGCGCTGACGGGCTTCTGGGACTGGCTTCGGTCGACGGAAAAGGGCACCCAGGCGCGCCGCACGGCCAACGCCCACGCCTGGACGATGATCACTGTGACCGTTCTGGTGGCAGTCGGGATCGCGGTTCGAGCCGCTGCGTTCTGGGACGAGCCCTCCACGCCGCTGCTCGCGCTCGGTCTCACCCTGGTCGCGGCCGCGCTCACCTTCGTCGGCGGCACCCTCGGGGGCACGCTGGCCTTCGACTACGGCTTCAACGTCGAGACCTCCGGCGACCACCCGGTCTGGCACAAGTCGGAGACCGATGTCTTCCCCGGCGACAAGCACTGATGGACCGACGGAGGACCAACATGACCAAACTTCAACAGCTCTACGCCGACCATCGTCAGAGCCCGTGGCTCGACAACCTCACCCGCGAACATCTGCGCGGGGGTGAACTGCGCCGCCTGATCGCAGCCGGCATCCGAGGAGTCACGTCCAACCCCACCCTCTTCGCCAACGCGATCAATGGCTCGGCCGCCTACGACGACCAGTTCCGCAACCTCATCCGTACCGGCGGCACAGTCACCGATGCCTACTGGGAGATGGTCATCGACGATATCGATGCAGCGCTGACACAGCTGCGCCCGGTCTATGACCAAAGCGCCGGCGGCGACGGGTTCGTGTCCGTCGAACTCGCGCCTGACCTCGCCCGTCACACCGAGCGCTCCATCGACGAGGCGCGGCGACTCCACGAGCGCATCAATGAGCCGAACCTGTTCGTCAAAATCCCCGCCACACCCGCCGGCGTGCCAGCTGTGCGCAAGATGATCGGCGAGGGCCGCAGCATCAACATCACGCTGCTGTTCAGCCTCGAGCGCTACAAGGAGGTCATCGAGTCCTACCTGGCGGGGCTGGAGGCATACGCCGGCGACCTTGCGCCGGTCCACAGCGTCGCGTCATTCTTCGTCAGCTGCGTCGACACCGAGGTCGATCAACGGCTGGAGGCGATCGGCACGGGCGAAGCGCTCGAGCTGCGAGGGCGCGCAGCACTGGCCCAGGCCAAGCTCGCGTATCAGCTCTTCCGGAGCCGCTTCAGCGGCTCCCGCTGGGAGGCTCTGGCCGCCCGCGGGGCGCGAGTGCAGCGACCGCTCTGGGCCTCGACCTCGACCAAGAACCCCGCGTACCCCGACACCACCTACGTGGACGGTCTCATCGGCCCCGACACGATCAACACCCTGCCGGAAGCCACCATCGTCGCGTTCGAAGACCACGGGACAGTGGCCGCCACGATTGAATCCGATGTCAACGATGCCCAGCGCACCCTCGACCGCCTGGAGGCAATCGGGGTGAGCATGACCGATGTCGGACGAACGCTCGAAGACGAAGGCGTCGCCTCCTTCACCAAGAGCTTCGACGACCTTCTCGCAACCCTCGAGGCAAAGCGTGCCGCATTGTGCGCGTCATGACAGATTCACCGCCGAGAGGGTCGCAATCGATGTCGCCATTGAACAACTACCGCCAGAGAAACCTGTCAGGTCTCCAGTGCCAACCGGCGCGATCAGCGACAGGCTTGAAACATCAGCAGAAGGATCACTCATGACCATCACCGAGGCGGAGACGACCAGCACCACCGACCAGCGCGAAGAGCGGCACTCCAGCCAGCGAAACCCCGGCGCTCCCACGCCGAGTTCCACGCGTTCCGACGGGAGGTCCCACACGACGGAGTTCTCGCTCGCGTTGATTGAGGACCAGCTGCAGGTCCAGGGATGGGTACACGGCTTCGCCGAGCACGTGATCCGGCCGGCCGCGCACGAATGGGACGAGCGAGAAGAGACGCCGTGGCCGATCATCGAGGAGGCTGCCCGCATCGGGCTCTACTCCCTCGACTTCGTCGCCAACGCCTTCACCGACCCGTCCGGCATTCTGATGCCCGTTGTTCTCGAAGAGGTCGCGTGGGGTGACGCCGGCATCGGCCTCGCCATCTTCGGGACGGCGCTCGGCGTCGCGGGGATCATGGCCAACGGAACTCCGGCGCAGATCGGTGAGTGGCTCCCACTCTGTTTCGAGGGTGACAACGGCAAGGTCCACCTCGCCGCTTTCGGTGTGACCGAACCCGATGCCGGCTCTGACGTGAGCTCGCTCCGCAGCCGCGCCGTCTACGACGAGGCCACCGACGAATGGGTCCTCAACGGTGTGAAGACGTTCATCACCAACGGCGGCATCGCCGACGTGCACGTGCTCGTCCTCTCGGTCGACTCGACGCTCGGAGCGCGAGGGCACGCGAGCTTCGTCGTCCCGCCCGGAACCCCCGGACTGACCATGGGCCAGAAATTCAAGAAGATGGGCATCCGCGCCTCGCACACCGCCGACGTGATCCTCGATGACTGCCGCGTACCGGGCCGCTGCCTGCTCGGCGGCAAGGAGAAGTTGGACGGGCGACTCGCCCGCGCTCGCGAAGGAAAGGGGGCCAGGGTTCAGCCGGCCATGGCGGTGTTCGAGGCGTCTCGCCCCGCAGTGGGCGCCCAAGCCGTCGGCATCGCCCGCGCCGCTTACGAGTACGCGCTGGACTATGCCAAGGACCGCAAGCAGTTCGGCCGAGCGATCATCGAGAACCAAGCCATCGCGTTCACGCTGGCGGACATGAAGACGCGCACCGATGCGGCCCGGCTGCTCGTATGGCGCGCCGGCTGGATGGCAGGCAGCGGCAGGACGTTCGAGGCCGGCGAAGGTTCGATGTCGAAGCTGTCTCATGCTGTTCACGGTCGAGGTTCGCGGTCCTGCAGCGCGATCAATGATGCTTGGCTTCTACCGCGCCTTGCTCATGCTTCTGGCAGTGAGCGTCCTGATCGGCTCGGTGCTCGCGTGGCGTGGAGCGTGAACCGAGCTTGATCGGTTCGGGCTCGATGTCGCTATTGATTCGGCGAGCGCACCGCACGTCGGGGAGACAACGGCAGTGCGCCCGCCGAGACCTTGGCGACGACCAACGGTCACGGTGATCTGTCTATGCCGCCGGTCCGACGGGCACGATCAGCGTGGGCGCCGGCACGGCTCGAACGATGTCCGTTGATGTGGTCCCTCGCATCAACCTTCGCAGGCGCCCGGAACGCAGGGGATGCGACACGACAACGAGTCCCGCTGGTCGCTTCGCCAGATGGGCAGCGAAGCCATCTTTCGTGCCAATAGGGTCCGTATGGACGACGACGTCGACCTCCGGGCCATCAAGACAGACTTCGCTGACAACTCTTCGCAGTCGCTCGAGGACTGCGAGCTCGGAGTCGTCATTGTTCGAGGACGCGGTCGGTTGGAGGACAGTGAGCACTGTCAACGACATGTCGAGCGCGGTCGCCCACTGGGCCGAGGCCGCGATCGCGGCGTGAGCCGCGCGGGGATCTGACCGATGGCCGACATCGACGCACGCAACGATTCGAGGTATCGACAGCGGCGTCGGCCGCGAACGTTCGAAATACAGCCGTCGATCGGCCATCGGACCCACGACCATCACGGGTCGGTCTGTCGCGCGTAGGACGTCCTCTGCGATCGACCTGACCACGCCGCCGGCGAAGCGCCCGCGTGCACTCGTCGACATGCACACCAGGCAAGGCGCGAGTTCGGCGCTTCGTCTGCTGATGGCCAGAGCGGGGCTCCGGCTGACAACCGTCTCGACACGCTCGTCGGCGGGATCGATCTCCAGGGCAGCGGCCGCTCGCAGTCGCATGCTGTCGCCTTCGTCCATCGTACGAACGGCGGCGACAGCGTGAACCCGAGCAGAAAGTCGATCACCGAGCGCACGCGCGGTAGCCACAGCGACCGAAGCCTTGTCGGAACCATCGAGCGGAACCAGAACGTTCTCGTAACCGAGGTCACGGACGTTGCCAGGCTTGTTGAGGAGGCGGCCAGGTTGCTCGGTCACCTTGTTGCCTTCCCGTGCTGTTCGGCGGAACATGCGACACAGCAGCGGGTGTGTGGCATGACTTCAAGCCGTCCGAATGAAATCTGGTCGTCGCACAGTTCGCATCGGCCGTAGTCGCCGGTGTCGATTCGCGCGAGAGCAGCTTCGATCTGCGTGATGTCGTGGTCGATGTGCGTCAGCGTGACGACGTCGGACCAGTCAGCTGCAGGCGCCGAGGTGGGTGCAAGGGTCTTGCGTTGGGTGACGCGGCGTTCGAGGTCGGCGACGAGTTCCTCGCGTAGCTCCTCGAACTGATCACGAATGTCGGCGCGCTGGTTGCGGGTCATGGGTAACTCCGTTGTGAATGCGACACCGCAATGGCGCGGCAAGTCGACTGGATGATGTCTTGGCGAGCGACCGAGTAGGCGGGCCGCTCGAAGGCAGCGTCGGGAGCGACTCAGCTGTGGCTGAATGATGTGTCGCCGGCGACGGGCATGACATCAGACGTGAGGAGGAGCACCGAACATCAGGGCTCGCCAACGATCGCCTTCATCGAGGATCATCGGAGTGAACCGTCCATCGGTGGTCCGCTCGGCGTACCGCCGCCAATCGTTTCGACAGCAACGAGTTGCTGCAGCGCGCCGCATGAAGCGCGCTCGTACATGCGCGGAAAGGGTAGGGGGCGACCGGAACATGGTCCGAGCGACCATACCCCGACAATCCGGTCCTGGCTACCGTGCTGCACGACCAGTGCGCGCCCATCGACCGTCGTTCGAGTGGAGCCACCGGATGAGGCCCTCTTCCACAGGCTGCTCGAGTCATCAAAATGTCGAGTCATCCGATGTAGATCTCCGAATGCTCCGCCTCAAGCGGTTGTCTGTCTCGCTCGAGGCTCGAAGGCTCTGACCGCCCGGATTCAGCTTCGACGCGCGCGGCCACGTCTCCGATGAGCATCTCCAAGGACTGCACCGCGAGGCGGTGTCCGAGCACTCTGTCACCGAACTTGCCGACTACTCCGAGCGGCACCGTGTACGTCCCGACCAGTCGTAGCTTTGTCCGCGGGCCGTCCGGCAGTGCTTCCAATGCTCCGTTGAATCGCGGGAGGGACCGACCGTGACCAACAGCCCGCCACGCGACATCGCGCTCGAGAGATTGCCGGGACGAGCGAGCCTCGCCGACCTCGAGCGTGACCTGCTGGCGCACGGTGGCACCGGCACCGAGGCTGATCGAGAGCGAGGCCTGGTGGTCATCGTCGAATGGTCCGGTATGAGAGGTGCCATCGTCGAACAGCAGTGCGACATCACGACCGAGGACGGCGCTGCTTTCCTCGAAGGGGAGATCGATCGTGGTGGTCGCTTCGATGAATCGGTCCATGCTTGCTCCTTTGACGTTGAGCTTCGGATCAACTCTGCACACTCGTGTGGCCGGGGGAAGGTCGAGTTCGGCGGGATCCGATCCGGGGGAATCGAATGGTCGAACACGTCTTCGACGTCTGATGCGACCGTATCACTTCGGCCGCCTTATATCTAGCGTAAGCTAGATTTATATGAGACCATGTTCCCCATGGACCTCCAGCAGGTGCGGACTCGGATCACGGTTGGATACGACGGAACCGCCTCGTCGGTCACGGCGGTCGAATGGGCGGCGCACGAAGCCGAGCTTCGCGACGCGCAGCTCAGTCTGGTGTACTGCTGTTCGACGTCGGCGGCGATGGGCTCGAGCATCGGCTCGTGTTTTGCGGTGACCTTCGATCCTCGTGACATCGAGCGTGCATCCCGTCTTCAGGTCGAATCGATGGCGGCAGAAATGCACCGTCGTCATCCGGACCTCGAATGTTCTGCAGAGGCGTCGCCAGGTTCACCGCGAGATGTCCTCGTCGACGCGTCCGACGCGTCGGCACTGATGGTTGTCGGCATGACCCGATCGGGGGCACTGAGCCGGCTTGTGGGCTCGGTAGCAGGTGCGGTGATCAGGCGAAGCCGGTGTCCGGTCGTCTCGGTTCCCAGCTGGTCGACGTCCCGCACCCGTTTCAACCGCGTGGTGGTCGGCGTCGACGGATCGCCGCCCTCGGTCACCGCCCTTCGCTGGGCCACTGAGGAGGCCGCCCGGCGGGATGCCGAGCTCGTGCTGATCCACGCGTGGCGGCTCGCGTTCAGCAGCCCAGCGGTTGTCCATGAAGCCGAGCGCGTGGTCGTGGAAGCGGAAGCGGCGGCACTACTGGTCGGGATGATGCAGTCGAGGCCGGCCGGTGAGAGAAGAAGATCGGCCAGCGGCGCGCTCGTCGAGGATCACGCAGCAACAGCGTTGCTCGCCGCAGCAGAGTCGGCCGACCTCGTCGTCGTCGGATCTCGGGGACAGGGTGGTGTGCGCTCGAGGCTGTCCGGCTCCATTGCCCAAGTCCTGACCGAGCACGCACCCTGCCCCGTTGCTGTCATCCATCGAGATCTGACCGTGCCGTGGGAGAACCGTCGCCCAACTGATCTGCAACTTCGACCATGAGCACCTTTCTGCTGCCAATCGAACCAGTGACGTCGCTAGAGGCTTATCTGGCGACGGACACGGGGGGCGTCGGTCTGTCACGAGCACAGGATCTCGGGCCGAAGGCAACGATCGACATGATCCAGCGATCGGGTTGCGTGGACGGGGAGGCGGCGGATTCTCCACTGGCCGAAAGTGGGCAAGCATCGCCGGCCAGCCGGGCGGCACCCGATACGTGGTCTGCAACGGCGCCGAGGGCGAACCGGGGACGTTCAAGGATCGTGCGCTGCTGCGCGCCAATCCGTACCAACTGGTGGAAGGGCTCATCATCGCCGGATTCGCGATCGGAGCCGACGAAGTGTTCGTCTGCGTCAAGGCGAGCTTCGAGCGAGAGATCGCGGCTCTGACACGTGCGGTGCAGGAGTTCCAGACCTTCGGCATCTGTCGCGACTGCACGGTGTCCATCGTCGTCGGGCCCGAGGAGTACCTGTTCGGCGAGGAGACGGCGATGCTCGAGGTGATCGAGGGCAACGAACCCTTGCCCAGGTGGTTGCCACCTCACCTTCACGGACTCTTCACAACCGCACCTCAGCTCGGCTGGCAGTCTCACGACTCACCAGCCGGCGCCACGCCGAGCACCGCGTCCAATCCCACGCTCGTCAACAACGTTGAGACGCTCTCGAACGTGCCGCACATCTTGGCCAAAGGGCGCCGAGTGGTCGCGTTCGATGGGCACCGCCTCGTCGCCCGGGAACATCGTTGCGACGGTCGTCGGTGACGTGATCACTTCCAGCGTGGGCGAGGTCGAGCTGGGGACGTCACTGCGCGGCGTCATCAGCCGCGTCGGCGGCGGCGTCACAAAGGGACGAACAGCGAAGGCAGTCTTGTCCGGTGTCGCCAACGCGGTCGTGACCTCCGAGAACCTCGACGTTCCGGTCAGGTACGAGGGGCTTCGCGGCGATCGGCAGTGGGATGGGCTCGGCCGGGTTCATCGTGTACGACGACACCACGTGCATGGTCGATGTGGCGTACCGATTCTCCCGCTTCCTCTCCGTCGAGTCGTGCGGCCAATTGCCCGCCGTGCAAGCTCGGCTCGAGCGCAACCACCGAACACCTCGAGCGCATCGAGACAGGGAGAGGCGAGCAACTTGACGTCGATGCCATCGTCGGGTGGCCGGACCACGTCACCGACGGCAGTCGCTGCTACCTCGCGGTCGAGGAACAAATGATGGTGTCCAGCATCTGCGAGCCTTCCCCGAGAGTTCACCGAGCACATCGAACTCCACCGCTGCCCGCGCACACGACGGCTTCCGATTCCCAAGCTCATCGACCTCACCGAGGGCAACGCCGAGTACGACGAGTCGTTCTGGCACGAGGCGCCCGACTGGACGTATCCGCCCTCAGAAAGTTGAACCGCTCGACTCTGAATCGCTGACGCGAGACGGGCATGCGGTCGCCGGCTCCGCCCAGGGCACCATTCGGGGAACGAGTGGGGCTCAAATTGGATGCGCATGCAACCCCCAGCGCCCTCGCTGTCAGTTATACTTCTAGCTATGAATGGAGTTATCAGACATTGGCGGACGCTTCGGCGATGTGTCGCCGGTGACACCCCGTCGCCCAATGTCCGACCGGACTGTCCTCGTCTGACGGACTTCCGATGATCACGCTGCAACAACAGGCGCGGGCGCTCGGCGACCCGACCCGACATGCGATCTTCCGGCACGTCGCTGACGCCGGGAGGCCAGTCGACGTTGCCGAGCTGACCGAACTGCTTGCGCTCAACCACAACGCGATTCGCCAGCATCTGGCGAAGCTGCTCGAGGCCGAGTTGGTGGTGGAGCGAAGGCTGCTGAGCGGGGGGCGCGGGCGGCCGCGACTCGTGTACGAGATCGCACCAGGCGTCGGCAGTCAGTGGGGGGTCGTCGGGCCCTTCGAGCGGTTGAGTCGATTGCTCGCCGAGGTGGTCAGTACCGGCGACTCACCAATCGATGTTGGGCGGCGAGCGGGCGTTGCTCTGGCGACACCCGCGAACTCAGCCGAGGCGACACTGTCCGACATCGCCGACGTGATGACGAGACAGGGCTTCGATCCGGAGGTGCGTGTCACGAAGAACAGCGCAGAGGTCGTTCTTCGGAATTGTCCTTTCGAAGCGGTTGCTGTCCAGCACCCGGACACTGTGTGCTCACTACATCTCGGTATCGCTGAGGGCCTTGCCGACGCTGGCGTCGGGGTGACTGTCGCCGAGCTGATTGCCAAGGATCCGCGCCGCGCCAGCTGTCGGCTCAAGCTAGGAGTCGAGAGCAGCGCGTGATTGCTGCAACGCTCCGTTGTCTACGTCGTACAGAATGCCCCCGACAGCGACGCGGTCTGGAATGAGAGGTGCGTGCGCACCCTGCGTACGTCCTCCCGAAGGCATCCCAGTTGATCGGCGACGATGTTGGAAGGCTGCCAGGACGCATCCGCTCCCACAGGATTTCGCGACGATGAGCTGGAGTTCGCGCTCCGTGCGTGACGCCATTGCACACCTCGTATTTGGAACGCGATGATTTGGTTGACGCCGAGCAGATGCACACCCAGCACGAGCGCCTCGAGGGCCGACGAGTTGACTCGCCCCCCGGGTTGCGTACGATCTTCGTCCCGATGTTGCTGATCAGCTCGTCGTTCGGACCGGTGACCGGGTCGGCCCTGGACAGCGTCCTCGCGGCCCGACATCGCCGCGCTCGTCGCCATGGCGGCGACGTTCGGTGCAGCGACGCAGGCGACATTCACCGCGATCGTGTTCGTGTGCGCCGTCGCTTCTTAGCCGGCGGCCACGGCGCCTACCGTCTGGTCGACGGCCAACGCCTCATCGCGATAGTGAGTAGTGGCGACGTCCTCGACGTCGATGCGCCCGATGTCGAGCGAGCAACCGACCACGCAAGCCGAGACGTGGTCGTTGTAGCTCCCACCGATCGCGCCCAAACCGCGTTGCGCCTCTTGCTCTACGAATCGGTCGAACACCTTCCTGTGGTATTGGATGGCGGCCTCGTCGGCATCTGCACCCGCAGAGACCTGCTCACGATGCGCCGCACACAACTCGGCGCGCGTTCGGCGCGACGTCGTCCGTCAGGCCCGTGGCCAGACGGCCGACGAAGGGTGCCAGACGCGCCAGTTCGTCGAAGTGCTGCGAGGACAGCCGATCGTTGAGGGCCTGCGGATCAGATGAGTCGCCGACTCGCCGCGTATATGGCAGCGCTGAACGGGCCATGTGGCACCTACCGATGACGATCAATCAGCTCGCTCGTCCTCGGCGGCTTCGATGAGTGCTTCACGATGTTTCGTTGCACGGAATTCCCGACCTGCCGGGTCGACAATTGGAGATCTTTTTGCTAGAGTTGGCTAGATCAACGAGGAGGGCCATGAGCATCCAACTGGGCGACATCGCTCCGAATTTCACAGCCGAGACGACACAGGGCACGGTCAGCCTGCACGACTACCTGGCGGACGGGTGGGGCATCCTGTTCTCTCACCCGGCCGACTTCACCCCGGTCTGCACGACCGAACTCGGAGAGTTCGCTAAGCGCAAGTCGGAGTTCGATCGTCGCAACACCAAGCTGATCGGCGTCAGCGTCGACTCAGTCGAATCACACAACGGCTGGCTGGCCGACATCGAGTCGAGCCAGGGCTGCGCGTTGAGCTACCCGCTCGTCGGCGACGAGAGCCGGACGGTTGCGAACCTCTACGGCATGATCCACCCGAACGCTATTGCCACTGCCACCGTTCGGACGGTGTTCGTCATCGCTCCGGATAAGACGGTGAAGCTCACGCTGACCTATCCGGCCGCGATCGGCCGCAACGTCGACGAGATCATCCGGGTGCTGGACGCACTCCAACTCAGTGCCGCGCACAGTATCTCGACACCGGTCAACTGGACCGACGGCGGGGACGTGATCATCTCCCCGGCGATCGACGACGAGCGCGCGATGGAGCTGTTCCCGAAGGGCTTTCGCACCTTGACGCCCTACCTGCGCTTCACGCCGCAGCCGAACCGCTGACACCCAGTGGGTGACGCCAGTGCCCTGCCCCGTCTCGTCGAGTCGATCAAGATCACCAGCCACGGGTTGCGGGGCGATCTCGCCGAGGAATGGTCCCGGTCGTCTCCATCATCGTTCAGCCACGACCGCACGAAGTTGCTCAAGTTCCACGGACTATCAGCAGGACGACCGCGTCACACGGTCCTGCCGCCGAAGTTCAGTGTTCCGCACAGCTTCGTGCCAGCAGCAGTCTTTCTCCCGCCGAGCGGTTGGCAGCTACTCAGCCGACGAGGACGAAGCTCAGGCCGCTGGCGTGGTGTGGCAACGAAGGATGCAGTTGGCCCTGCGCGGATCCTTCGGACGAAGTTCGTCGATGGCGACGCCGCCGAGGGTTTCAGCCATGCCATACGCAATTCCGAGGTGTAGGCCACACACGGTGTCCGGATCGGCCAGCGCCGCTGACGCGTATGGGCAATGTCGCAAGACGATGCGCGACGAGCCGCTGCGCTCGGTGACTTCAGGCTCGAAGCCATAGCGAGCCATCTGATCAACGACGCCAGCCACGGGGTCGTCGGCGAACGCGGCGCCCAATGTTCGTCTGCGACCGACTCTGCGACCCACTTCGATCGGCGAATCGCCGGTTCGGATCACCTCGGTCAACATCACCGACAGGCGCTCGTACGGCCCGGTCACATCCCACCTGCCGTCCGCCGTCGGAGCAAGCGTGTACCCGAGTCGCGGACGCCCCGGGTTGGTCCGCGGCAGTGGTGCTTCGACGACCAGTTCTGCCGTCACCAGCTTCGCCAGGTGCTGGCGTATCGCGTTGTGGTTCAGCCCCAAGTGGTCAGTCAACTCGGCGACATCAACCGGGCGGTCAGCGTCAGCGATGTACCGGAAGATCGTGTGACGCGTCGGATCACCCAACGCCCGAGCCTGCTGCTGCAGCGTCGAATCCATATTTCTAGAATAGCGTTCACCTGGGGCTGAAGTCGGTTCCGCACGAATCAGCCGTCTGATCCATCTCCGGACGGTTGGGCCGTGGACCGTAGAGCGCGACGCTCGAGCCACCGGGCGGTGTCATCGCGGATCACCGCCGCAATGCCGCTCGGCGCTCGCTGTCCCGCGTTGTACAGCACGGTGACGGTGAACGCGATCGAGATCGTTCGGCCGCCGCGGTGGGTGGCCGGCACCTCCAGCACTCGACCACCCCCGTACTCGGTCTCCCCAGTCTTCATCACACGCGCGTAGCCGCTTTCGTGGCGGCCCCACAGGCGTTCAGGCACGATCAACCTCAAGGTCTTGCCGGCTGCCTCCAGCGCCGACCATCCGAACAATGTCGTCGCGGCGTGGTTCCAAAAGGTGATGATGCCGTCTCGATCACAGATCACGACCGCGTCGGCGAGGTCCCGGACGAGTTGGGCGAGTGCGGCGTCGTCCGGCTCAGCTGCCTCGTCGAACAGATGCGCCGAGCACGCAGGCTCACCCCCGAAAGACGTCATGTGGGTTCGCTCTCAGCCCAGAACTCTATTCTGTGGCCCTCTGGATCGTGGCAGTAGAAGACTCGGGCGCCCCATCGTGTGGAGACGGGTGTCAACGTCACACCGCGGGCGTGGAGGGTGTCTCTGACCGTGTCCAGATCGTCGACCCGCCACGTGAGCGTGATGCCCTGTCCGGCCACGTCGTCGATCGTCGATCGTGATGAATCGGCGACACTGAGAAACGACGTGCGGCCGAGGCAGAATTCGACGAACCAGTCGTTCTCAAAGTTCACAGCAAGGCCGATCTGGGTGCGATAGAACGAGACGTTCTCCGCCCAGTGCTTGCAGTACACGATTGTGTTCGTTCGCTCGATGAAGGCCTGACCACTGTTCGTGCGGTCGCTAGGTCGATCGGTGGTGAACTCGACCGACGGTTGGACTTGGACGGGCCGAGGGTCCTTCGGCGGCGCGCTGCTTTCCTCCATCAACAAACGCAGCGCACCGATCATCTTGCTCGCCCGATTCTTCGCCAGGTTCGCGATTGGCCCGGCGAATGACTCGTCGACAGTCTCGCTGAAGAGTTCGAACCACCGGTGATAGTGCTCACGTGCAAATGGGGTTCGTCGATTGATCGGTTCGTGCGCACGAAGAGGCCGGTCAACGGATCGGGGACCGCCGAACAGTTGCCACGCCCAGAAGTCACACAGCTTGGGGATGTGCACCGACCAATCGACTTTCGCCGCAGCGAAGATCGGTCCCAGTCGATCGTCAATCGCCACCGCCCGGTAGAAGTCACGCACCAACCTCTCGATGTCGTCGTGGTCGTGGATGTCGTGCACCGTGCCACCGTGCGGGCACGTCGTGAATTCGGCATTCACCGCGCCGATCTCGATTCAGCGCTGAGCCGTCCGGGAGCAGCCATCGAGGTCTCCTTTTTCTAGTCTTTGATGTAAGATTATATCCAACCGTGGAAGCTCGACGGACGGGAGACCTCACATGTCTGTAGGCAGGACGTTGCTGATCACGTTTGCGATGCTCATGGCGAGTATCTGGGTCGGCAGCCTCGTCTGTCTCGCAATCGTTGCGCGGGTCTCACATCATGCGCTCTCCGCCCAGGCACGGATCGAGTTCTTCCGAAGGGTCGGCAAGATCTACGGCGTCGTCGGCACGGGATGCCTCGCTTTCGCGATCGTTGCCACCGTGGCCATCTACTGGCCCCCTTCCGAGTTTCCTGGCGTGGGCCTCGTCGCCTTCGGGCTCGCTGTCCTGCTCATGCTCTTCACGATCGTGGGCATGCTTCAGGCGAAGACCATGACCATCGCGAGGCAGCGCGAGGTCGAGATGCCTGGAGACGCCAGCGCGCGTCGTCGCCTCGAACGAGGAGCTCGGCTCGCCGGAACACTCCGCCTGACCATTGCCATGGTGACGTTCGTCATTCTCTTCCTGGGGGCGCGACTCCTGGATGGTTGATCGCGCCGATCGGCAGTCGTTCATTCGGCCGGGCGACGCACACCTTGAGTTCTTCGTCGCGCGCCGGCCTCGATCTGAGCCATTTGACGGGTGAGCAAGCACACTCGCGTCTCGCTTTCAAGTCAACTCGAGCCAAGGTGCTCGCAGGACGGTCCTCTCCTCGGAGTGATCGAGCAGAGTCTGACCGGTGGACAGCCGGACGCTACGTGGGCGCATACTGCGTCTGCTAGCGATTCGGCCGGGGCGGAGGAATGGACCGGCACGTCGGCGGGGTCGACGTGCGCAAGAACTGCGATGTGTTGACGGATGTTAGACGAGGGTCTCGAGCGCCGGCTCCGGATCGAGCTCAGTCGACGGTTCGAGAGCCCATCCGAAGGCTGCGAGCAAGAGGACGACACCACCGACGGCACTGAGGAGCAGGTCGAAGATGACGCCGTAGGCGATGACTGGCAAGCTGAGCGCCAAGATGATTGGCCAGTACGACGGTGATGGCACGTGGATGTGCTGATCGACGTGCTTTTCTTGCTCTAAGAGGATCTGCTCGGCCGTCGCGACCTTCTCGAGCTCCCCGGTTTCCTCATTTTCTGCGTACTTGCGGTGGAAGAACTCGTCGAGTGAGTGCACGGTGGGGACCGTGTCCCAGTTGTGCTCCTTCGGCGGGCTGTGTGTCATCCATTCGAGGCTTCGCGCGTCCCACGGATCGAGCGGAGCTTTGGGTGCGTTGCGCGTGGTGTGCCAGATGTTGACCAAGAACAGGACGATCCCAACCGCTAGGATCAATGACCCGACAGACGCGACGCGGTTCCAGAAGCCGAGGTTGAAGAAGCCTTCACCGGCCCTGGCTTCGGTCCAGTTCGTCATGCGTCGCGGTTGACCCTGCAGGCCGATGATGTGCATCGGTCCGAAGGTCATGTTCATGCCGACGACCATCAGCCAGAAGTTCCACTTACCCAACCGCTCGCTGAGCTGCTTGCCGAACGCCTTGGGCCACCAGTAGTAGAAGCCGGCGAAGAGGCCCATGACCGCACCGCCGAAGATCACGTAGTGGAAGTGGGCGACGATGTAGTAGGTGTCGGTCTGCTGTGTGTCGCTCGGCGAGACGGCATGGGTCACGCCCGATAACCCGCCGATGGTGAACTCAGTGATCATGCCGAGCCCGAACAGCATTGACGTCGTGAACCACAACTTGCCACCCCACATGGTGAGGGTCCAGTTGACGATCTTCACACCCGTGGGGATAGCAATGAGCATCGTCGTCATCGAGAACGCGGCCACGCTGACCGGACCAAGACCGCTGGAGAACATGTGGTGAGCCCACACCCCCCAGCCGAGGAAGCCGATTGCGACCCCGGAGAAGACCATGAACTTGTAGCCGAACAACGGTTTCCGACTGAACGTCGACATCACCTCGCTGATGATCCCGAAGCTGGGCATGATCAGGATGTAGACCTCGGGATGGCCGAAGATCCAGAACAGGTGCTGCCACAGCAGCGGATCCGCCCCCGCGCTCACATCGAAGAACGTCGCCCCGAACATGCGTTGGAACATCAGCAGGAACAGCGCCACGGTGATGACAGGGATGGCGAACACGAGCAGGAATTGGGTGACGAGCACCATCCAGCTGAAGATGGGCATCTTCATCATCTTCATGCCCG
This sequence comes from Acidimicrobiia bacterium, assembly GCA_050246915.1. GTDB lineage: Bacteria > Actinomycetota > Acidimicrobiia > Acidimicrobiales > Ilumatobacteraceae > JBFWVD01. The sequence continues at coordinate 30,953 of JBFWVD010000054.1, forward strand.
GTGCGCGCATGTTGAGGATCGTCACGATCAGGTTGATCGCGCCGGTCAGCGAGGCGATGCCGGTGATCTGCAGCCCCATCGTCCAGAAGTCGATGCCGTGACTGGGCGAGAACAACGCGTTGGCGTTTGGCTGATACATGAACCATCCGCCGTCGGCCGCACCACCAAGAAGCCACGATGTGTTGAGGAAGATGCCACCGAAGAGGAAGCACCAGAAGCCGAACGCGTTGATCCGCGGGAACGCGACGTCTCGCGCTCCGATCTGCAGCGGAACGAGGTAGTTAGCGAACGCAGCCGCCATGGGCATCACGAACAAGAAGATCATCGTCGTGCCGTGCATCGTGAACATCTGGTTGTACAGGTCGGCACTCAGCACAGTGCCTTCGGGACCCGCGAGGTGGGCTCTGATCAGCAATGCTTCGAGTCCGCCGATCAGGAAGAACCCCATCGACGCGACGCCGTACATGATGCCGATCTTCTTGTGATCGACCGTGAACAACCACGAGCGCCAACCGGTCGAATCTGTCGGGCGACGGAAAACCCCCAACGCCGTACGATCGGTGACAAGTTCCGGCTCGTCGACCGATCCGTCAGGACGACGATCGACCAGGGTCATCTGAGCTCCCTTCCGAGACATCTCTAGCTGTCGCTAGATTTTTGCGACCCTACCCGACGCCACTGGAGCCCGCCACCCTCGTTCGCTACAGCCGTCGTGCAGGTCGACTGGGCCCTGCACCGTAAGGACGCGCAAACCGCGCTCGCGCTTCGGACGGGTCAGCGGTGCGAGCCGTAGTTGTGGCGCGATCGAACCTCGCCGTCCTCACCATGGAGGATCAGCTCGACGCGGCCACGTTGCGCCAAGCCGCGCCCGGTGCCGATGGCCTCAGCGTCCGTCGGGAACACGACCCCGTCGAGCGATCCGTCCTCGACATCGACCACCCACCCGTCGGCATGCGGCATCACATGAACTTCCGCAACTGGGCGTCCTTCTCTAACGAGGCCGTCGTCCGGGGTGGCTGCTCTCGTCGCGCGCTGGCCGTCGGCGAGCAGGTGCTCCCGCAGGACGTGGGCACCAGAGTGGTCGACATCACGAGTAGCGGTCAGCAGGGTGATGCCGCCATGCCGTGCGATCCCGAGCAGGCTCGTCACGATGTCGGAGGAGGGGGCCTCGCGGAGCTCGCCGCAGTACCGCCGGGCGAACTCGTCAAACCTCTGAGGATCGTGGCCGTACCAACGGCGCAGCTCGTTGCTAGGTGCGACGTCCTTAGCCCACTCGTCGAGTTGGGCGTCCTCCTTGGTGACGCCTCGCGGCCAGAGGCGGTCGACCAGGACCCGTCGACCCGTTGACAGGTCAGCGCGATCGTAGATCCGCTGGACCAGGATGCAGGGCTTCATGATCTCACCTCGACGGGTGGATGGCCGTGAAGCGCTGGACGTGCTTCTCATGTCGATCCTTTCGGTTGGACTACTAGT
>JBFWVD010000055.1:0-31632 GCA_050246915.1 Acidimicrobiia bacterium
GCAGCAGCGTCGGCCCCGGCGATGGCCGCGACCTCCTCGCGGATGCGCTGACACACGGCCTGCGCGTCGGCCGCCGTCGCGGTGCGTCCCGTGCCGATGGCCCAGATGGGCTCGTAGGCGATGACCATGGCGCCGATCTGCTCGTTGGATAGCCCAGCCAGGCCGGCGCGGATCTGCCCGACCACTTTCGACTCCGTCTGCTCGGCCTCACGTTCCTCGAGCGTCTCACCGCAACACAGGATGGGTGTCATCCCGTACTTGTAGATGGCCTTCACCTTGGCGTTCACCATCTCGTCGGTCTCGCCGAAGATCTCGCGGCGCTCGGAGTGTCCGGCGATCACGTAGCTGACGTTGAGTTTCGACAGGAACACCGGCGAGATCTCCCCGGTGAACGCACCCTTCTCCTCGAAGTGGCAGTGCTGCGCGCCGAGTCGCAAGAACAACTTGTCGGCGTCGATCAGTGTTTGGATGGAGCGCAGATCGGTGAACGGTGGATGCACCGACACCTCGACGGCCGCGTCGTCGTCCTTGTCCAGCAGGTAGGCGAGCTTCTGCACCATCTGGATGGCTTCGAAGTGATTGTGGTGCATCTTCCAGTTGCCGCTGATGAGCGGCTTGCGGGCCACGGTCATGTCGTCCTTCACTTCTTCCAGTTGGGGGCGCCCCGCAGGGCCTCGAGCCCGGGCAGATCGCCCAGCTCCAGCAGTTCCAAGCTCGCGCCGCCGCCAGTCGACACGTGTGACACCTCATCGTCGAGACCGAACTGGGCGAGCGCCGCTGCGCTGTCGCCGCCACCCACGACGGTGAAGGCCTTGGTGTCGGCCATGGCCTGAGCGACGGTCTTGGTGCCGGCGGCGAAGCGATCGTCTTCGAACATGCCCATCGGACCGTTCCAGAACACCGTCCGGGCATCGAGGATCACGTCGCTGAACGCGGCGGCCGAGCCGGGGCCGATGTCGAAGCCCTTGGCGCCATCAGGCAGGTTGACGCCGAGATTGGCGACTTCACCAGAGGGCAGCAGCGCAACGATGTCGCTGGGCAGATGGATCGGCTTGCCGATGGCCAACAGCGCCATGCAGGTATCGATCTGGTCGCGCTCGCAGATGGAGTCGCCCACGCTGTAGCCCTGCGCCGCGAGAAACGTGAAGCACATCCCACCACCGATGACCAGCGCGTCAACGGTGTTCAACAGCACCTCGATGACGGCCAGCTTGTCGGAGACCTTGGCACCGCCGAGCACGGCGACGAACGGACGCTTCGGATCGGAGCGGAGCCCGGTGAGGATCTCGACCTCCTTGGCCAGCAACCGACCCGCCGCCGACGGGAGCGTCTTGGGCGGTCCGACGATGGAGGCATGGGCACGATGGGCGGCACCGAAGGCATCGTCCACATAGGCATCAATGCCGTCAACCAACGTTGCCACGAAGGCTGGATCGTTGCCCTCTTCGCCCGGATCGAACCGGAGGTTCTCGAGCAACTCGACGCCGGGAGCCAACTCGGCAAGTCGGGCGCGCACGGCGTCCATGGAGTACTTCGGGTCTGGCTTGCCCTTCGGTCGACCCAGGTGCGAGCACGTCACCACCGTGGCGCCCCGCTCGGTCAGCCAGGTGATGGTGGGCAGTGCAGCACGGATGCGGAAGTCATCGGTGATGACGCCGTTGTCCATGGGCACGTTGAAGTCGCATCGCACGAGCACGCGCTTGCCGCGCACGTCGCCGAGGTCCTCGAGTTGCGGGACCTGCATGGCCATGTCGTCCTCCCGGGACGGATCAGTACGGAAATGAGTCGGGGGCGGGCGCCTCTCGGCACCCGCCCCCGGAAGTTCTTCAGCGCTTGTTGGCGGCGCCGACGACCTTGGTGAGATCGACGAGGCGGTTCGAGTAGCCCCACTCGTTGTCGTACCAGCCGAGCACCTTGACCAACTTGCCCATGCTCATGGTGAGGTCGGAGTCGAAGATGCACGAGTGCGGGTTGCCGACGATGTCGGACGACACGATGGGCTCGTCGGTGTACTCGAGCACGCCCTTGAGCGCACCGTTCGCAGCCTCCTTGAAGGCCGCGTTGATGTCGGCGGCCGAGGCTTCGGTCTTCAAGGTGGCGACGAGGTCGGTGATGGATCCGTCCGGCGTCGGCACTCGCAGCGAGGTGCCATCGAGCTTGCCCTTCATCGCCTCGAGCACGAGGCTCGTGGCGCGTGCTGCACCAGTGGAGGTGGGGACGATGTTCATCGCCGCGGCGCGGGCCCGACGAAGGTCCTTGTGCGGTCCATCCACCAGCATCTGGTCGCCGGTGTAGCTGTGGATGGTGGTCATGAGGCCCTGCTCGATGCCGAACGCATCGTCGAGCACCTTCACCATGGGCACGAAGCAGTTGGTGGTGCACGACGCGTTGGACACGACCTTGTGCTTGGCCGGGTCGAAATCGGAGTCGTTGACGCCGAACACGAACGTGGCATCGGCGCCACCCGAAGGGGCTGACACGATGACGAACGGCGCGCCGCCTTCGAGGTGATACGCAGCCTTGTCGCGATCGGTGAAGATGCCGGTCGACTCGATGACCACGTCGACGCCGAGATCACCCCAGGGGAGGTTCTTCGGATCACGCTCGGCCAACACCTTGAGCGTGTCGCCGTTGACGCTGATGCCGCCGTCGACCGCCTTGATCTCGGCGTTCAACTTGCCCATCACGGTGTCGTACTTGAGCAGGTGGGCCATCGTGTCCAATGAGCCGAGGTCGTTGACTGCGACGAAGTCGATGTCAGCGCCCTGCTGCTTGGCAGCACGAAAGAAATTGCGTCCGATACGACCGAAACCGTTGATGCCGACGCGGATGGTCATGCCCGTCTCCTCTTTGTCCAGACCCACGGTGGTCCGGGCTGTCTGTCATGGGATGGTACAGAGGTTGCCCTGACCGGGCGAAGTACCCCGGGCAGGCCGTTGGTCCTCTTCGCCTGTCGACGTCCTGTCAGCGGTCGATGTCACGTCACCTGTCGATGTCACGTCACCTGTCGATGTCACGGTGCTGCACACGAGGGTCGTAGCCCTTACGGCGCAGCCGGCGCGCCAGCTCCTCGGCGATGGCCACGCTGCGATGTCGACCACCGGTGCAGCCCAAGGCGATGGTGAGATAGCTCTTCCCCTCGGCCACATAGGCGGGCAGCAGCAGATCCAACAGATGATCCATACGGTTCAGGAACTCGACCGCGGCCGGCTTGGTGAGGACGTACTCCTTGACGACATCGTGCTGCCCGCTGAGTGGTCGCAGATCCTCGTCCCAGTAGGGGTTGGGGAGGAACCGGCAGTCGAGCACCAGGTCCACGTCGAGGGGCAGACCGTGCTTGAACCCGAAGGACGTCACCGTGGTCTGCATGCCCCCCGCCGGGGTCTCGGACGAGAACAGGTCGACGATGCGGGACTTGAGCTGATGGACGTTGAGATCGGTGGTGTCGAGAACCAGATCGGCTTCCGCCTTCACCGGCTCGAGCAACTCACGCTCGAGCTCGATGGCTTCTCCCATCGACAACGAATCGCCTTCGCGCTCGGCGTAGGGATGACGGCGGCGAGTGGCCCCGTAGCGACGCACGAGTTCCTGCGTGGATGCGTCGAGGAAGATGATGCGGACCCGATGGCCCGTTGCTCGGAGCTGAGCGAGGCCCTCGGTCATCGCCGTTTGGTAGGCGCTGCGGCCCACGACCAGGGCCACTCGCTCGAACGTGGAACCCGGCGCGCCGGTGAGCTCCGCGATCTTGTCGAGGAGGGTCACCGGTAGGTTGTCGATGACGAACCATCCGAGGTCCTCGAGGTTGGCAGCCACCTGACTGCGGCCCGCCCCCGAAAGCCCCGTGATGACCAGGAAGTCAGCCACGGCGCAAGGGTAGCGAGTCGAGGCAGCCAACCCATCGCCGTGAGGCAGGTGGTGCCCCCCAAGGTCCACAGATGACCCACAGCTTCCACAGGAGTTCGTCACGTCGAGCGCGACTTACCCCCAGATCGAGTGAGCAACCTTGAGATTCGTTTAGCACGAGCGAACCCCATGGGATCGGTGACCGATCTCAGATGCGACCGGCCTTCACCGTGAACAGATGCAGCAGGCGAGGAATGGTCGCGGCCTCTTCGTACTCGTGGGCACGGGCGATGAACCCTGGCGGAGGTGCGGGCTCGTCCATGCGCCGCAACAGCAGACCGTTGTCGGCCAGCGCGTTCACGTACCGCGACAGCGGCCGATGGATGAACGGGATGAAGACGCCCTTCTCCACTTCTTCGAGGGTCTCGTCCTCGATGAGGTACGGCCCGATGCGCCAATACTGCTCGGGCGGGTCGAGGATCTGATCGTCGATCCATCCCGAATTCGGGGTCTGCAGCAGCGGATGGTTCAGGAAGAACAAGAAGCGGCCACCGGGCTCCAGCACGCGAGCCACCTCGGCGATGGCCGCGTCGACATCGACGATGTGCTCGAACACCAAGCACGCCACCACGACATCGAAGCTGGCGTCGGCGAAGGGCAACGCTGCGGCCCCACTGCGCGCATAGCTCGGGCCACCGGCGCGCTCACGGGCCACCACGACCTGGTTCCACGTGGGGTCGACACCCACGACCTGCGCGCCCAGCCGGGCGGCCAGCCGGGCGACCTGACCATCGCCACATCCCACGTCGAGCACTCGCCGAGCGCCCTGCAGACCCTCGGCCGCCATCGGGAGGATCTGCTCTTCGTATTCGGGGTCTGCACCGTCGGTGAACCCGTCCTGCCACCACTTGGCATGGGTCTCCCACAGATCGTCATCGGCCATAGAGGTCCATCATGACCGGCGCGGCGGGTTGTGGGTCTTGTCGTACACGGCGCGGGCCACCGCGTCGGGCAACCACGACAATGCCTGCAGGCTCTCGAGTGTGGCGTTGCGCACCGCCTTCATCCCGCCCATCTCGGTGACCAACCGCTTCTTGCGGGTCTCACCCAGGCCAGGGATGTCATCGAGGATCGAGACCGTCATGCGCTTCGAGCGCAGCTCGCGATGGAACGAGTTGGCGAAGCGATGCGCCTCGTCGCGGATGCGCTGCAACATGAACAACGCCTCCGACTGACGGGGGATCTCCACCGGATCCTCACGATCGGGGAGGTACACCTCTTCGAACCGCTTGGCCAGCGAGGCGATGGGAATCTCGTCTTCGAGACCGAGCTCGCGCACCACACGTTGCGCGACAGCGAGCTGCCCCTTGCCGCCATCGACCAACAGCAGCTGCGGCGGATAGGCGAAACGCCCCTTGCCCCGCTCGGTCACCGGCTGCTCGCGCTCGTTGAGATACGCGGTGAGGCGACGCGTCAACACTTCTTCCATCGCCGCGTAGTCGTCGTTGCCATCCACCGTCTTGATCTTGAACCGGCGGTACTCGCTCTTGCGGGGTAGACCGTCTTCGAGCACCACCATGGAGCCGACGTAGTCGCTGCCTTGGAGATGGGCCATGTCGTAGCACTCGATGCGCAGCGGTGCTTCGGGCAGGCCGAGTGCGTCCTGCAACTCGTTGAGGGCACGAGCTCGCGAGTTGTGATCCGAGGCGCGCCGCAAGCGGTGACGCGTGAACTCTTCCTTGGCGTTGCGCACCACGGTGTCGAGCAGCTCTCGCTTGTCACCGCGTTGGGGGACACGGATCTCGACCCTCGAGCCGCGGCCGAGTGTGAGCCACTCCTCGTACACGTCGAGGTCACTGGGCTCACACGGCACCAGCACGCTCTTGGGCACGCCCAGTGGCGGTTCGTCGCCGTAGAGCTCTTCGAGGATGCGGGCGATGAGCCCGGGCTGGTCGAGGTCTTCCACCTTGTCGAGGATGAACCCCTTGCGCCCCACGACCCGACCGCGTCGGACGTAGAAGACCTGCACGCTCGCCTCGAGCTCGTCGTCGGCGAGCCCCACGAGATCGATGTCCTCGTTGCGCTCCCCCACCATCTGCTGCTTGGCGATGGCGCGTTGCACGGCGGCGAGTCGATCGCGACAGCGGGCCGCCAGCTCGAACTCGTGCTCGGCCGCCGCGGTCATCATCTGCGCGGTCAGTCGGTTGACCACCTCGTCGGTGTTGCCGTCGAGGAAGGCCAGTAGCTCCTCGACGAGCAGCTGATACCCGGCCGGGTCGATCTCGCCGACGCACGGTCCCGAACATTTCTCGATGTGGAACAACAGGCACGGACGACCGAGCCGTTCGTGCGAGTTGAACTTGGCCGGCGAACACGTGCGTATTGGGAACGTGCGCAACAACAGATCGAGTGTCTCGCGGATGGCATAGGCGTGGGCATACGGGCCGAAATAGCGCACACCTTTGCGCTTGCGGCCCCGCATCACCATCGCCCGCGGCCACGCCTCGTCGAGCGTGACGGCCAGGAAGGGATAGCTCTTGTCGTCGCGCAGGCGGATGTTGAAGCGCGGCCGATGCTGCTTGATGAGGTTGTACTCCAGCATCAGCGCTTCGACCTCGTTGCGGACCTCGATCCATTCGACGCTCGCCGCCGTGGCCACCATCTGAGCGGTACGGGGATGCAGATTGCGCGGGTCCTGGAAGTAGTTCGACAGGCGCTGGCGCAGGGACGACGCCTTACCGACGTAGATGACCCGACCGTCGCGATCTTTGAACTGGTACGAGCCGGGGCCCTCGGGGATGGTTCCAGCAGGGGGTCGGGTCACCACGCCGGGCAATCTAGGCCCGCGCCCGGCGTGTCCCCCTGCGCACCGCTTGCACATGTTGCGTTGTGAGATCAGACACATGAGGACGTGGAACAAGATCGCCAGTTGTGTAGTTTGCGAAAACACGCCGGCCAGGTATCCGGCGCCATATCCCGCTCTTGAGACCGACATCCCCGTGGACGGGCGACCTGGCTGTCCCCACCGGTCACATCAAGGGCAACTCCCACAAGGGGGACAACTGAATGCTCCGCATGCAACGGCCGCTCCCGGAGCGGTACTCCACAGCGTCCCAGGACGAGCTTGCCGGCCTCATCGCCGCGGCCAAGGCGACCCTGGGCGACCGTGTCTTCATCCTCGGCCATCACTATCAACGTGACGAGGTCATGCGGTGGGCCGACGCCCGAGGTGACTCATATCGGTTGAGCGTGCTCGCCCAGCAACGCCCCGAGGCCGACTACATCGTGTTCTGCGGCGTGCACTTCATGGCTGAGTCGGCCGACGTGCTCACCACCGACCGCCAGCAGGTCATCCTCCCCGATCTGAACGCCGGCTGCTCGATGGCCGACATGGCCGACCTCGAGTCGGTCGAGGAGGCCTGGGATTCGCTCTCACGGGTCGTCGACATCTCCAAGGTGGTGCCCATCACGTACATGAACTCCTCGGCTGCCCTCAAGGCGTTCGTGGGCCGTCACGGCGGCGCGGTGTGCACCTCCACCAACGCCCGGGCGGTACTCCAGTGGGCATTGCGCGATGCGGCCGGCCCCCGGGCCGAGCACGTGCTGTTCTTCCCCGACCAACACCTGGGACGCAACACCGGCCTGGCCATGGGCTACGACCACACCGACATGCGCGTGTGGGACCCGCGCAAGGATTTCGGCGGGCTGACCGAGGCCGACGCCAAGGAAGCCACGTTCCTGCTGTGGAAGGGCCACTGCTCGGTCCACCAGCGGTTCCAGCCCCAACACGTGCACGCCTTCCGCGAGGCACATCCCGGCGCGATCGTCGTGGCTCACCCCGAGTGTGGGTTCGAGGTGTGTCAGCTGGCTGACGAGGTCGGGTCGACCGACTTCATCATCCGAGCCGTCCAGGCTGCGCCGGTCGGCTCGGTGATCGGGGTCGCCACGGAGATCCATCTCGTGAACCGCCTCAACGATGAGACGCCGGACAAGACGGTGCTCTCGATCGATCCCCTGGTGTGCCCGTGCTCCACGATGTTCCGCATCGATGCGCCGCACCTGGCCTGGGTCTTGGAGGAGTTGGTGGCCGGACGTGTGGTGAATCGCATCACCGTCGACCCCGAAACCGCCGAGTGGGCCAAGGTCGCCCTGCAGCGGATGCTCGACATCACCTGACCGTTGTCAACTCACATTGACATTGTCGGAGATACCGACCCGCCGGGCGCAACGATGCGCCCGACACTCGTGCGGGTCAGCGCCAGGTCAGCGGCAAGCAGCGTTGACACCGGGACGATGATCGCCCCCCAGTAAGGCCGCTCGGCCACGAATCCGATGAGCCCGAACGACAGCAACGGACCGATCAGCACCAGATGGCCGCGCCGATGGGCCTGGACCGTCGCGGCCACCAGAGCCAAGGGGCCGAGCACCTCGCCCAGTGGGACACCGAAACCCACCAGGCGGGGGAACGAGCCCCACGTCGACGACATCCACAGCGGAGCCTCGCGACCTGGACCTTCCAGGTATGGGGCCGCCCATCGTGCATGCAGCCAGAAGGTGACGGCGCTCAACCCCAACGCGGCGATCCACGGCCACCGCGATCGATTGCGCACCAGCGCGAACAACAACCCGGCGACCACCAGCGGCAGCGCCAGTTCGCGGACGATCACCGCCACAACGGCGCACGACGCGCCGGCGCGATCGCGCCCCGAGACGGTGAACGCCAACGACGCCATGATCCACGGAGCGGTCCACGGCTCGACGATCATCGATCCACCGAAGCCGATGGCCAACAACACCACGGTTGGGGCGAGGAGGGCCCAGCGATTCTCCACCAGGCGTCGGGCTGCGACGGTCATGATCATGACGCCGAGGAGATAGGCCAGCCAGATACCGCGATCGCCGGGGAGGCGTTCCCAGAACTCGAACAGCCACGGCGTGCGGAATCCCCGGGCCGTGGCCACCGGCCCGATGTCGGCGGCGCGCAGCGCAGCGTCCATGGCTGGGTAGTAGTCGACGCCGTGCCGCATGCGCTGCAACGCGTCCAGATACACCGATGGGTCCTTGTGCGCTGGTTGGGTCGGCAGTTGGGTGGCCGACACAACGAGCAGCATGCCGATCACCATCCAGGGCGAACGGCGATCGGCCAGCACCTCCCGCAGATCCTGCCGCACGCCCGAGCGCTCGCTGCCGCGCCCAGGCGCGCCATCAGCTCCGCGACGCGGCGCGCGGATGTTCATGGCAACTCGAACAGCGCGATGCGACCATCGTCGGCGATCAACGTTGCCCGAGCGCTGAGGGCGGCGAAGACCTGATCACCGATCTCATGGCAGTTGTTCTGTCGATCGAACACCACGAGACCCACACCGAGTTGTGCGCGCAAGTTCGATACGGCGTCGTTGTTCGGCCGCAGACCGTCGAACTCGGGCAGGAACAACGTGCGACCCAGCCATGGCGGGAGGCATCGCAACGACGCCCACGCGTCCGAGGCGCGATACGCGGGCATGCCGGATGCGAACGGGAGCGACGCGCTGAAGCCCTGACATCCGACGAACGGTCGACGCAGATCGATCTGCAAACGGGTGTTGTGCAACGTGAACGTGCACTGATCGGGCAGGACCAACACCGCTCCCGGGGCATCGCTGGCCGCCCACGATCGCATGGCCGAGCGCACCTCGGCCGACGCCGGCGATGCCGGAGCCATCGAGACCGGGATGCGCAGCCCGATGAGCATCAACGCACCCATGGCCAGGACCACTCGACGCCGATGCGGGGTGAGCAGCGAGCGACCGCGCTCCAGGCAGAGCGCCAACGCCACTGCGGCCACCGGGAGGATCAAGAAGGCGGACCGGTTCGGATCGCGCACGCCGCGCATGCCGGGCAACCGGAGCAGCAACGAGGTCGGTAGCCAGTCGGCATCGATCGGCATCAGGCCGTTGACGCTCAGCCGAGGCCCGAGGCTCAACAGCCACAGCCCGAAGGTGGTGAGCAGCAGCGGGCGACGTAGTCGGCCCGGCAACGCCACGAGCCCGATCAGCCCGGCGAGGAGCAACACCCCAGGGAAGGTGGTGGCCTCTTGCGCATAGCTGGCGTATGCATCGCGAGCGATCACCGGACCGGGAAGCGCGAACGTGTCGGGTGGGGGCTGCAAGAGCGAGAACGCATCGGCCGAATAGGCAACGCTCTCGTCCGACAGCGCTTTGGCTCCGGCGCGCGACTCGTCGTGCTCGAGGCGCAGCTTGGCGATGAGCAACGGGGACAACAACGCCCCGGCCACCAGTAACGCCAGCGCCATCGGCGCCAGAGGCGAGCGCCGCCGCTCGCTCGTCGAGGACTGCGCACGGTGCCGACGGGGAGCAAACGCCACGATCATCGCCACGGCGATGGCGCCGTACACCAGGAAGTAGCCCGAACTCACATAGGCGAGCGCCAACAGCACACCGTCACGGACCGGTCGGATCCGACCCCCGGCAGCCACCTCGATGGCTCGGCCCACCATCACCACGGCCGGGAACGTGAACAGCAGGTTGTAGTGCATGTTGACGCGCACGCTGGTGAGCGTCGCTGTCATCAACGCCAGTCCGACCACCAGTTGGATCCAGCGTTCGGGGGTGACACGGGCCGCCAGCCATCGACCGGCAAGTCCGGTTGACACCAGCGCGGTGATGATGGCGAGGTTGTAGGCCAGCACAGGGTTCGGGATGATGGCGGACCAGACTCCCCCGACCATCGTGGGCAACAGCCCATCGGCGGCCCGGATGTCGAGACCGTACGGCCAGATCACATCGGCGAAGTGCCAGAACGACTGGCCCTGGCGCAGTGCCTGTCCGCTGCGCCAACTCATCCAGAACCAGTAGTGACTGTCCTCGTACCCGGCATATTGCGTGGTGAGGTGCGCCGAGGCCGGAGCGATCATCACCAACGCACCGAAGACGAAGGCGGCGAACTCGGCCGAACGGCGAGCCAGTCCCCTGCCAGTGGCGGGCGGCGCTGTCAGATCGCTCGACAGCTCGTCGGGCTCCGGTGTCGATGGACCGCTCGTGGCGTCGATGTCGTTGTCGCGCTCACCCGAACGAACGGCGACAACGACCCCGACGGTCACGGCGACCAGACCCATGACGGCGGCCAGTCGATCGAACCCGTCAGGAAGAATTGACGCGAGCAAGGTAGTGAGCACGAGGGCCGCCGGAACGGCGGCCAAGAAGACCAATGACTTCGATGCCACGTTGACCAGCCCCGAGCGCCGGCCCTTGACATCGATGTCGCGCTGGGCCCACGCCACGAGCGATCGACGCGGGGCGCACCATGCCCTGGTCCGCTCCAGCTCGCGGACACGGACGCTGCGACGGATGCGCAGCAGCGCCGCGATCATCCGGCGACCGTCACGCAACGGCCGCACGGTGGATGCCCGTCGCTCCGGTTCCAGCACGATGGGCAGCTCGAGGGGATCGATGCCGTCCACTGCGGCCAATGCGGTCAGTTCGGTGGTGAATGCAAACCCGTCCTCGTCGCAACGGCGCGCCAACGCATCGGCGACGGTGGTGTGCATGAGGAACGTTCCCTGCGGATCGCCAACCCGCAGTCCCAGCAGCAAGCGGCGCAACAGCAAGAACACGAACGACATCAACGATCTCAGGATCGAGCGATGCACCTGCGATGCACGATGCGCTTTCGATCCGATGGCGAGTGTCGGGCACCCGCGGTCCAGATAGCCGTCGAGGTCGGTGAAGCCGAAGGGCAGATCGGCCGCCGAGCAGATCACGATCGGGTTGATGGCGGTTTCGATACCTCGTCGATAGGCGGCCCCGATACCGGGGGCTGATCGCTGGGCTCGCACCGGAACACCGAACGGGGGATCGTCCGACATTCTCGACGCCACCTCGTAGGTGTCGTCGCTCGAGCCGTTCTCGACGATGATGATCTCGGAGCCGGGGTATCGGGCCAGACGCTCCGCCAACACCGGGATGGTGAGCGGAAGTGTCTCGGCCTCGTTGTGCGCGGGAACGACGAACGACAGGCGCGGCGCCGTCTCTGATCCAGGCGCGGGCGCGAGTCCCTGCGCGGTGTCGGACGCGTCAGCTAGGCGTGTTGGCGTCAACACGGGCTGCTTTGCGCATGGAGGAATCGCCACGCAGTCCGTTGGCCACCAACGCCGCCAACTGATGGGCGGGCATCAACGAGTTGCGCTCGATGTCGGCGTCGACCGCACCATCGATGAGCCGCAGGAAATGCCGGAACTGCAGTTCGAGCGGCTCGCCGCCGTGGCGGACGTAGGGGATGTCAATCGAGGTTTCGGACCGATAGGCGAGGCCAGGGCCGACGGCGTGGCTGCGATGGCGATAGGTGGTGACGTTCTGGCGCACCAGGTCCAACTCGATCGAGACCTCATCACAACGGATGTTCCAGGAGCGGATCTTGCGCTGGTCGAGACGCGACGCCGACAGCGATGCACGCAGCTGATCTGGTCCCACCAGAAGGCAATCGACCTCGTCCTGCATGTGCTCGGGCGCGGGCGTTGCTCCAGCCACCTCGAACGCTTCCCCACCGCTGATGCGCAGTGCCAGATCGAGATCGTGGATCAGGAGGTCCCACACCACCGTCGACATGGGACGGCCGGCCGGCGGTGAATGGCGCAAGGCGATGAGATGGCGAACCGGTCCGTCGATCTGCTCGATGGCAGTACGGACGGCAGGGTTGTGGCGCTCGACGAACCCGCAGGTGACCGGCACCGACTTGGCCTGCGCTGCCGCGAGGATCTGGCGACAATGCTCGATGTCGGCGGCGAGGGGCTTTTCGATCAGCACGGGGATCTGCGCGTTGATGAGATCGATGGCGATGTCGACGTGATGATCGGTGGACGTGGCGACGACCGCGGCATCGCACAACAGCGCCGCGGCGTGATGGGTCGCCCCTTTGCATCCGAAACGGGCCGCAGCCGCAGCTGCGCGTTCGGGATCAGCGTCCACGACGACACCGAGCACAGCGTCGTCGCAGCCCGCGATGACGCGCGCGTGCTGCGATCCCATTGCTCCGGCCCCGATCACGGCGACGACTGGTTTGCCCACGTGTGAACCTCCAACCAGTTCATCGGCAGTTCTGCCCAGGCCATGAGCACCGGCCTGGCTAAAGACCATCGCGACGATGCCGATTCGTATCGGGACCTATGACTGCGACGCCGACCTCCGCCATCGAACTCTCCACCGGGGCCGCCGGACCCTTCACCGGGGCCGACACACGACCCATCCCCATCACCGCCGTGAAGTTCGGAGCCGAGACCGAGGCGCTCGTGCTCGAGGTGCTCCGCTCCGGGCAGGTGGCTCAGGGACCCAAGGTCGCCGAACTGGAGCGCCGTTTCGCCGAACTCCACCAGGTGCGCCATGCCGTAGCGGTGAACAACGGGACCAGCGCACTGGTCGCCGCCTTCGAAGCGCTCGACCTTCGTCCCGGGGACGAGGTCATCACGTCACCGTTCACCTTCGTGGCCACGGTCAACGCCGCCATCGAAGCCGGGGCGACCGTCAAGTTCGCTGACATCGGCGACGACTTCTGCGTCGATCCCAAGGCTGTCGAAATGCTCATCGGGCCCCGCACGCGAGCGATCGTGCCGGTGCACCTGTTCGGGCAGCCCGCCGACATGGCGTCGATCGCCGATCTGGCCATCGCCTACAACCTGGCCATCGTCGAGGACGCCGCACAGGCCCATGGCGCCGCCGTCGCCGGGCGCCCGGTCGGCGGATGGGGTCAGGCCTGCTTCTCGTTCTATGCCACCAAGAACATCTCCACCGGAGAAGGTGGCATGGTCACCACCGATGACGACGCGTTGGCCGATCGACTGCGTCTGCTCCGCAATCAGGGCATGCGGGTGCGTTATCAGTACGAACTCCCGGGGCACAACTGGCGCATGACCGATCTGCAAGCTGCCCTCGCCCTGCCGCAGCTCGACGTGTTCGACGAGACCATCGCAGCGCGACAGGCGAACGCCGCCGCGCTGAACGCCGGGCTCGCCGGTCTGACCGGTCTCGGTCTTCCCTCAGCTGTTGAAGGCCGGCGACATGTGTGGCATCAGTACACCGTTCGTGTCGGGGCCGATGCGCCCGTGACGCGCGATCAACTCATCGAACACCTCGGTCATCACGGTGTCGGTTGCGGGATCTACTACCCGAAGGCCGCGTGGGACTATGACTGCTATCGCCGCCATCCCAAGGTGCGCGCCTGCGATACACCCAGGGCTGTCGACGCCGCGCAAGAGGTGTTGTCGCTACCGGTCCATCATCATCTGAGCCCCGCGGACATCGAGCGCATCATCGACACGATGCGCGCCGCGTGGCCGCGCTGAGCCCGACTGGCCTCACTTGGCCTGGAGCAGCGGGGCCAGGAAGCGGCCGGTGTGGCTGGTCGGATGAGCCGCGATGTCCTCGGGCGTGCCGTGCGCCACGATCGTCCCACCGCCTGAGCCGCCCTCTGGCCCGAGGTCGATGATCCAGTCGGCCGTCTTGATGACGTCGAGGTTGTGCTCGATGACGAGCACCGTGTTGCCCTGTTCGACCAAGCGCCCCAACACGATCAGCAACTTGCGCACATCCTCGAAGTGCAGGCCGGTGGTCGGCTCGTCGAGCACATAGATGGTGTGACCGGTCGACCGCTTGGCCAGCTCTGAGGCCAGCTTCACGCGTTGGGCCTCGCCGCCGGACAACGTCGGAGCAGATTGGCCGAGCCGGACGTAACCGAGGCCCACGTCGACCAAGGTCTGCATGTGCCGCGCGATCGGAGGCTGGTTCGAGAAGAACGACAGTGCCTCCTCGGTGGACAGATCGAGCACCTCGGAGATGTTCTTGCCCTTGAAGGTGATGTCGAGCGTGTCGCGGTTGTAGCGAGCGCCCTTGCACACCTCGCACGGTACGTACACGTCGGGCAGGAAGTGCATCTCGATCTTGATGGTGCCGTCGCCCTGGCAGGCCTCACAGCGTCCACCGGACACGTTGAACGAGAAGCGCCCAGGCAGATAGCCGCGCACCTTCGCCTCTTGGGTCGAGGCGAACAGCTTGCGCACATGATCGAACACGCCGGTGTAGGTGGCGGGGTTGGATCGTGGCGTGCGGCCGATCGGCGATTGATCGATGTCGATCACCTTGTCGACGTGTTCGAGACCCTCGATGCTCTTGTGGCGACCGGGCACGGTCTTGGAGTGGTAGATGCGCTGCATCAACGCCGGCAACAAGATGTCGCCCACGAGCGTGCTCTTGCCCGAACCCGATACGCCGGTGACCGCGACGAAGCAGCCGAGTGGGAACCGTACGTCGAGGTTGCGGAGGTTGTGCTCGCGTGCACCGCGAACGGTGATGGCGTTGCCGTTGCTGATGCGACGCACCCCCGGCACCGGGATGGACCGTTTGCCGGCGACGTATTGGCCAGTGACCGATTCCTTGCACTTGAGCAAGCCCTTGACCGGACCGGAGTAGACGACCTCTCCCCCGTGCTCACCGGCACCGGGACCGATGTCGACCACCCAGTCGGCCTCTTTGATGGTGTCCTCATCGTGCTCGACCACGAGCACCGTGTTCCCGAGATTTTTCAGCCGGATGAGCGTGTCGATGAGACGTCGATTGTCGCGTTGGTGCAGACCGATGGACGGCTCGTCGAGCACGTACAGCGTGCCCACCAGACCAGAGCCGATCTGCGACGCCAGTCGGATGCGCTGCGCCTCGCCGCCCGCCAGCGTGCCCGCCGAGCGCGACAACGAGAGATAGTCGAGGCCCACGTCGAGCAAGAAGCCGAGGCGGGCGTTCACCTCTTTGGTGACGCGTTCGGCGATGAGCCGATCACGCTCGGACAGATGCAACTCGTCGAGCACCTTGGCCGCTTCACCGATGGACAGATCGCACAGCTCGGAGATGTGACGGCCGTTGATGGTCACGGCGAGCGACGACGGTTTCAGGCGCGAGCCCCCACACTTGGGGCACGGCACCTCACGCATGTAGCCCTCGAGTTGCTCCCGACTCCAGTCAGACTCGGAATCGGCGTGGCGCCGTTGCAAGAAGGGGATGACGCCCTCGTAGCTGGTGGAGAAGCTGCGCTGCCGTCCGTAGCGGTTCTTGTACTTCACCGTGAGGTTCTTGCCCTTGGTGCCGTACAGCAACAGCTGCTGATGGGCCTTGGACAGCTTTCGCCACGGGGCCCCGGTATCGATGTCGTGTTCATCGGCCACTGCTTGGAGCAGCCGCGAGAAGTACTGCGTCTTGGCACCGGCCCATGGCGCGATGGCGCCCTCGGCCACCGACAGATCGGTGTTGGGAACCACCAGTTCGGGATCGACCTCGAACTTGGTACCGAGGCCGTCGCAGTGTTCGCATGCGCCATAGGGCGAGTTGAAACTGAAATTGCGCGGGGCCAACTCGTCGTAGCTGGTGCCACAGGTGGGGCACACCATGTGCTGCGAGAACGTCAACGCTTCTTGCTCGGGATCGGCTTCACCGTCGCGAGGCACGATCTGGATCTCGACGACGCCTTCGGCCAGGCGCAGTGCCGTCTCGAGCGAATCGGTGAGCCGACGCTCGATGCCCTTGCGGATGACCAGTCGATCGACGACGACCTCGATGGTGTGGTTCTCGTAACGGGCCAGCTTGTCGGCCCCGGGAGCGAGCACATCGGCCAACTCGCGGATCTCACCATCGATGCGGGCTCGGGCGAACCCCTGACCGGCCAGATCAGCCAGCAACGACTCGTATTCACCCTTGCGGCCACGCACCACCGGGGCGAGCACCTGGAAGCGGGTGCCCTCGGGAAGCTTGAGCACGCGGTCCACGATCTGCTGCGGCGTCTGGCGCTCGACCTTGGCGCCATCGTTGGGACAGTGCTGGATGCCGATACGCGCGTATAGCAAGCGCAGGTAGTCGTAGACCTCGGTGATGGTGCCGACCGTGGACCGCGGGTTGCGGCTGGCCGACTTCTGATCGATGGAGATGGCCGGTGACAGACCCTCGATGAAGTCGACGTCGGGCTTGTCCATCTGGCCGAGGAATTGGCGGGCGTAGGCCGAGAGCGACTCGACGTAACGACGTTGCCCCTCGGCGTAGATGGTGTCGAAGGCCAGCGACGATTTGCCCGAGCCCGAAAGACCGGTGAACACAATCATCTTGTCCCTCGGCAACTCGACGGACACGTTCTTCAGGTTGTGCTCCCGGGCACCCCGGACCACGATGCGATCAGCCACGGGCGGAGCCTATCGGCTGACGAGCGGCCGAAGGCGAACGGGTGTTCTGTGCCAGTTCGTGTCCACGACCGGAACACGCCGACCCTGGTGAGACCCGTCGGGTTCAGGTTCGCCTCGACGCGACCGATGATGACGCGTGGCGATCGATGCCGAGCAGGATCTGCGCGCCCCAGCGTCCGGGGTGAGCACGGGCGCTTTCCTCGACGCGTCCACACCCGCGACGGTTGTCGCTACCCGCCGCGAGGGTTTCGTCACTTCGGCGATCGCCGCGCTCACCACGCTGATCGCCCTGCAGATCGTTTGGGGGTATCGATTCGGGTTCGCTGATCAGTCGGTGCTCCTCCCGAAAGGCATCGTGCGCGCCGATCCCAACGCGTATCGGGGGGACTGGTTCGCCCACCAGGTGAGCCAACCGCACTGGATCTTCGAGCAGGTCGTGGCCGCCGGCCAGCGGGCAGGCCTGCTGCACGAAGTGGTGTTCGTCTATTACCTGATCTCCGTAGCGGCCTTCGGATTCGGAGCGATGCTGGCGGTCCGTACGTTCGGGAACGGTTCGCGGACCATCGCCGCGATGCTCGGCCCGTTGCTCGTACTCGGACCGGTCTCAGCCGCCGGATCCACCAGTCCCCTGCTGGCGTGGGCGCTCCCCCACGTGCTGGGCGGCTGCCTCGCCTTCGCCTGCCTCGGAGCGGCGTTGCAGCGACGTTGGCCACTCACCGCGTGGCTTCTCGTGGCCACAGCGCTCGCCCACATCCAACACGGGACCAACGTCGCCATCGTCGTTGCTGCAGCCGCGGCGATCTGCGCTGGGCGTCGCACCGGCCGCGCCATGTGCGGCCTGAGCGTCGTGGTCATCGTGACCACCCTCGCCATCGCGAGGTTGCGCGGGGTGCTCGGCTCCACGCAGGACACCGTCCGCCTCTGTCGCGACTACATCCCCTATCACTGTGATGCCAGCCGATGGCGCGCCGAGATCTTCTGGCGTGGTCTCATCCTCGTGCTCGGCGCTGTCGGACTCGCGGTGGCACATCGACGGCACAACGGCCATCACCGGCGATCGGTGCAACTCGTCGACATCGTCATCGGTCTCCCCGCCGTCGGACTCACGGCAGGAGTGACCGTCAGCGCGTTGCAGATCCCAGTGCTGGCCGATCTGGCTGCTACCACCAACGTCTTCCGCTTGGTCACGCTGCTGTTCCCGTTCGGAGTGCTCGGCCTGCTCGTCGCCGCGACATCGATCGACCGGCGATGGGCGTGCTCCGGTGCGATTGGTGTCATCGCCTGGCTCGTCGCCGCACATGGGCCGCAATGGCGATTGCCGTTCGCTCTCGCATTGTGCATGGCCGCGCTGCTCGCCGTGCATCTCGCGTCGGTCCGCGTCATCGCCATGGGCGGTGCGATCATGGCCATCACGCTGCTGTTGGCCGGCGCTCCCGAAATCGCTCGTCATCCAACGATCGGCTGGAATCGTTCCGAACCGCAAACGGCCATGGGCCTGTCGATCGGTGAAGCATTCGATGCCATCGATACAGGCGACGCACCGGTAGTGCTGGCGGCGGCGCAGAACCTCGATGATCTGCGCCTCACCACGCACCACGCCGTCATCGCCGACGGCAAGTCGCTGCCGTTCGGCGGCGCCGACCTGGCGGAGTACGAGCGCCGCATTGCCGCCCTCGGCGGATTCGCCCTCTACCTCGGTGGACGTGACGGCATGGAGCGATTCCACGATCTGACCGTGGATGATCTGCTCGCGTTGCAGTCCGAGTTCGGTGCGACCCACGTGCTGATGGACTCGAACGATCCGAAGTTCACTCTGCTCACCGCAACGTGGCCTTCGGTCTGGAGCTGTCGTCAGTGCCTGTGGAGCCTCGACTGGTCGGTGCTCGAATTACCAGCGACGGTGGCCCCGCCTTCCAAGCTCACAGGCCTACTTCCTTCAGCTCGCGCTTGAGGTCCTTGATCTCGTCTCGTAGCCGGGCCGCGTATTCGAAGCGGAGCTCGCCCGAGGCGGTGTTCATCTCGTCCTCGAGCGTCTGGATGAGGCGTCGCAACTCGTCGTGCGGGAGCTCGCGCAACTCGCTGTGCACCTTGTCGTGTGTGCGGCTCCGCTTGTCCCGACCGGGCATCGGCGTGCGATCGTCGGGTCGGATCATCGACAAGATGTCGGTGACGGCCTTGCGGATGGACGTCGGGTTGATGCCGTGCTCGAGGTTGTGCGCCATCTGCAGCCCGCGACGTCGGTTGGTCTCGCTGATCGCTCGCTGCATGGAGTCGGTGACCTTGTCGGCGTACATAATGACCTGGCCGTCAACGTTTCGAGCGGCGCGACCGATGGTCTGGATGAGCGACGTCTCCGAGCGAAGGAAACCTTCCTTGTCGGCGTCCAAGATGGCCACCAAGGACACCTCGGGAAGGTCGAGACCCTCTCGCAACAGGTTGATGCCGACCAGCACATCGAACTCGCCGAGGCGGAGATCGCGCAGGATCTCGATGCGTTGGATGGTGTCGACCTCGGAGTGCAGATACCGCACCCGTACGCCCCGCTCGAGCAGATAGTCGGTGAGGTCCTCGGCCATCTTCTTGGTGAGCGTGGTGACCAGGACACGGTCGCCCTTGGTCACTCGGTTCTCGATCTGTGTGAGCAGATCATCGATCTGACCCTTGGTCGGTTTGATGATGACCTCGGGATCGACCAGGCCGGTGGGGCGCACCACCTGCTCGACGATGTTGGTGGACATCTGCAGCTCGTAGCGGGCCGGGGTGGCCGACAGGAAGATGACCTGGTTCAGCCGCTCCATCACCTCTTCGAAGCGCAACGGACGGTTGTCAGCCGCGCTCGGCAGCCGGAATCCGTGCTCGATCAGGTTGAGCTTGCGAGAACGGTCGCCCTCGAACTGGGCGTGCAACTGTGGCACGGCTTGATGGCTCTCATCGATGACGAGGAGGAAGTCGTCGGGGAAGTAGTCGAGCAACGTGAACGGCGGATCGCCGGGACCGCGCCCGTCGATGTGACGCGAGTAGTTCTCGATGCCGTTGCAGTACCCGACCTCGCCGATCATCTCGAGGTCGTACTGCGTGCGCATCCGCAGGCGCTGCGCCTCGAGCAGCTTCCCCTCGGCCTCGAAATAGGCGAGCCGTTCCTGCAGTTCGGCTTCGATGCCGACCACCGCTTTGCGCATGATCTCGTCACCGGCCACGTAATGGGTGGCGGGGAACACCACGATCTCGTTGTGCTCGGCCAGGATGTCGCCGGTGATGGTGTCGATGGTGATGAGCCGCTCCACCTCATCGCCGAACATCTCGATGCGCAGGACCGTTTCGTCATACGCCGGGTGCACCTCGATGGTGTCGCCTCGCACTCGGAACTTGCCGCGGCCCAGCGTCTGATCGTTGCGGTCGTACTGCAGATCGACCAGACGACGCAGGATGGAGCGCTGGTCGTACTCGACCCCGACGTGCAGTTCCAGCAACTGTCCCCGATACTCCTCGGGGTTGCCCATGCCGTAGATGCAACTGACGGACGCGACCACGATGGTGTCGCGCCGAGTGAGCAATGCCGCCGTGGCCGAGTGCCGGAGACGATCGATCTCGTCGTTCACCGACGAGTCCTTCTCGATATAGGTGTCGCTGGCGGCCATGTAGGCCTCGGGCTGGTAGTAGTCGTAGTACGAGACGAAGTACTCCACCCGGTTGTGGGGGAAGAACTCCTTGAACTCGTTGGCCAGCTGCGCGGCCAGGGACTTGTTGGGCGCCAGTACCAGCGTGGGTCGTTGCACCGCCTCGATCGTCCAGGCCACCGTGGCGCTCTTGCCCGAACCGGTGATACCCAGCAATGTCTGGAAGCGCTCGCCTCGGCGGATGCCGTCGGCCAGGTTGGCGATGGCCTTGGGCTGGTCTCCGGCCGGCTCGAAGTCCGACACCACCTTGAACTCTGGCATGGTCGGAACGCTAGCGGACCGAACGGACGTTCGCTGTCAGCGTCGGGGCTCGCCGGTCAGGTCACGCCCGGTGTCGTCGGCTCAGGTCACTGGAGCTTGAGCGGGACACGCTCAGGCGGCTCGACCGGGGCCTCGGGCAAGGTCGAGATCCACTCCCACAGCGCATCGATCTGGGGATCGAGGTCGGCCGGTGTGCCGGAGTTGTCGATGACCATGTCGGCCATCGACAGGCGCTCCTCCCTGGTGATCTGTCGTGCGATGCGCGATCGGGCGTCGTCCTCACGCAGGTTCCGGAATCGAACCAGCCGGTCGATCGCCACCTCGGTCGGCACGTCCACCACGACGATGGCTTCGATGGGATAACGACCATCGCGCAGCAGGAGCGGGATGTCGAGCACCACGATGGCGTCGGTGCCGCGTTGGGCATCGAGACGATCGAGGAGCTCCGTGTACACCGCAGGGTGCATGATGGCATTGAGCTGCTTGACCTTTGCCGGGTCGCCGAACGCCCGATCGGCCAGCGCTTGACGATCCAACGCACCACTGGCGTCCAAGACGTCGTCCCCGAATGCCTCCGCCAATTTGCGGAGCAGAGGCTGCCCCGGGAGCTGCAATTCCTTGACGATGGCGTCGGCGTCGATGAGCACGGCGCCGCGGTCCACCAGCCGCTGCGACACCGTGCTCTTCCCCGACCCGATGCCCCCAGTGAGTCCCACCACGATCATGGCTGCGACGGTAGCTGGACGCGCAGTGAGACTCCGGTGTCCGCATAGTCCTTTTGCCTCATCAGGAGCGCTGCCGCGCCGATAGCACCAGGTGGTGAGAGCGGAGCAGCACGACGTCCCCGACGCGCGCAGCGCTGTCCCCGACGCGCCCGGCCAAGTGCCCATCGCTCCGGGCGCCGTGCCCATCGGGTCCTCTCCCGACACGTCGACACCACCGGCCAACAACGCCCTGCGCTCCATCGCCGCGCTGAAGCCCGACGATCGCAACGACCCGACGACCTGGCCGCTCTTCGATCGCCGATCACGCCGCCGCGGCCCGTGGACACTGCCCCAGATGAACGACGGCGCGGTCGTTCCGTTGGTCGCCCCATTCCGCTGGTGTGCCCTCGCCGTGGCGGCCACGCTCGCAGCCCCACAACTGGGCGACGCCAACGTGATGATGGTGATCTGGTTCATCGCGCTGCCCACCTACGCAGCGCTGCGCACTGCAGTCCCGTTGCGCTTCGGGCGCAGCAAGAAGGCCGCGTTCGAGGTCATCGTCGAGATCGCCATCAACGCCGCTGCGGTGGCCAGCACCGGATCGTGGCAGTCGCCGTTCGTGTTCTGCCTCATGACCGCGGTCATCGCCGGCGGCTTCTCACGGAGCTACCGCTTCGCCATCCGGACCTCGATGGCATCGGCCATCGCTGTCACCTTGCCCCACTTCCTGATCGTGCCCTCGATCACCGCCGATGACACGCAGGAAGCGGCGATCTGGACCCTCATGCTGCTCATGGTGGCCGGGGTGTCCGGCTACGCACGTCGCATCTCCACCGAGTCGGTGAACCAACAGCGACAAGCACTTGATCGCATGGGCCAGTTGAGCGAGGCCAACGAGTTGCTCCACTCGCTGCACCAACTCGCGCAGACCCTGCCCGCATCGCTGGACCTCGACGAAGTGCTCGACTCCGGCGTCGGCTCTGTGCGTGATCTGCTGCGATTCGACGCGCTGACCATCATGTTGCGTGATCCATCGGACGAGTCCTGGAACCCGGTGCGACGCGAGGGCAACCGCGCTCAAGGCTCGTTGACAATGCCGAAGTTGCCCGCCGCGGCACAGCAGGCGATTCGCACCGATCGACTGGTGTCGATCAGCTCACTGGGCTCGGGAACCGCTGGGTTCGCGGCCGGTGCCGGCAGTGGCCTCTACGGCCCGCTGCGGGCCCGCGGCGTACTCATCGGTCTCGTGGCGGTGGAATCGAACGAGCGTCACGCCTACAACGATCGCGACGGCGAGGTTCTGATCGGCCTCATCGAGTCCCTGGCCCTGGCCGTCGACAATGCCCAGTGGTTCTCGCGGCTGCGCACCCTCGGCGCCGAGGAGGAACGCACGCGTATCGCCCGCGATCTGCACGACCGGATCGGACAGTCCCTGGCCTACCTCGGCTTCGAACTCGACCGCGCCGTGCGCACCGCGGAGCGGGGCGACGACATCACCGGTTCACTGCAGGTTCTGCGCGACGACGTGCGGGGCGTGATCCGTGAGGTTCGCGACACGCTCCAAGATCTTCGCACCGACGTTTCGGACTCGAGCGATGTCCCGACCACCATCCGTTCGTTCCTCGGCCGGGTCGGGGAACGGAGCGGGCTGATCACCCACCTCTCGGCGTCCGGCGCCGAACGGCTCCCCATCCCCGTCGAGCGCGAGCTGTGGCGCATCGCGTCGGAGGCCATCACCAACGTGGAGCGCCACGCGCAGGCCCGCCATCTGCACGTGGTGTGGAACTCCACAGCCAACAAGGTCGATCTCGTCATCTCCGACGACGGCATCGGCTACCGCTCGGACGCGTCGCGAGACGACTCGTTCGGGATCATCGGCATGCGTGAGCGTGCCGCCAGCATCGGCGCCCGTCTCGACATCGACGCCGGAACCCATGGAGGCACCACCGTGCGAGTGCAGCTCTTCCGATGACCACCCCAATCATCCCGATCTCCGAGGTCGAAGCGCCTCGATCCGCGATCCCCACGGAGGCAAACGCCATGTCCCCGACACTCATGCTCGCCGACGATCACCGCATGCTGCGGCAAGGACTGCGCCGCAGCATGGAGGACGAAGGATTCACCGTGGTCGGCGAAGCCAGCGACGGCGAAGAAGCCGTGCGCATGGCCAAGGACCTGCTCCCCGATGTGATCTTGATGGACGTGTCGATGCCGGAGATGGACGGGGTCGAAGCCACTCGCCGCATCACCGCAGCCTTGCCCGGCACCAAGGTCGTGATGCTCACGATGCACCCTGACCACGATGTGATCCGACGGGCGATCGAGGCCGGCGCGTCCGGCTACCTGGTGAAGGACTGCTCGATCGACGAGGTTGCCCTGACGGTGCGCCAGGCAGCCCACGGTGATGTGGATCTCTCGGTCGGCCTGGCCAGCACCATGTTGGCCGAGGCCACCAAACTCAACGCCGGCGAGGAGGATGGACCGATCTCCCCTCGTGAGGTCGAGGTGCTGCAGCTCATTGCCAACGGTCTGTCCACCCCTGAGGTCGCCTCCGCGCTGTTCATCAGCCAAAAGACGGTCAAGAACCATCTGGCGTCGATCTACGAGAAGCTCGATGCACGAGACCGGACCCAAGCGGTTGTCATGGCCATGCGGATGGGGATCGTCAAGCTCCATTGACACCGGCGGATCGTCCCGATCCTCGAGGACGGGGCCCGGGTGGCGTGGCGAATGATCCGCATGGCCCATCCAGAACCCCGACCGATCCAGCCGATATCTCTTATGTCCGGAAGAGAACCCCTCCTGGACAACAGCATCGCTTCACACCTCACCAGGAGAACAACAACATGGACCTCAAGACCCACTTCGACGTCTTCGCCACTTGGATGCGCGCTCGCTTCGGCGAGACCGAGCGTGGCGCCAGCCTCGTGGAGTACGCCCTCCTCGTCGCCCTCATCGCCGTGCTCTGCATCGCCGCCCTCCGCTTCCTGAGCGGCCGCGTCTCCAGAGGCCTGTCCTCGGTCGGCTCCTCGGTCGGCTGATCCGTCGAGCTGATCCGTCGAGCTGATCAGCACGAGCTGATCGCATCACAGCTGCCGGGCCACTGAGCCACGGCAAACAACCCCAAGCACACACGAGGGGGTGGGCCCACAGCCCACCCCCTCGTCGCGTTTTCACACACAGACCCAAACGGCGGCCGAGGGCCACCGCATCGTGCGTCAGACGGCCACGCAGGGCATCAGTTCACTGGCCCACGAGAACGTAGGTGGCAGGTCCGCCGTCGCCGACCAACTCCGGCAACGAGCGCCACGCGTTCGAGGCGTGCAACACACGCTGCCCATCGATCGAGGTGCGCAGCTCGCCGATCTCCTTCTGGGCTGCGGCGATGTCCTCCGACAACGTGTCGAACAGATCGATGAAGCCATCATCGTCCGACGATCGATTGGTCTCGATCCGCCCACTGCGCGACAGGGACGACAGTTGCGCCAGCGCAGTGCCCAGCTGCGCCACCGAACTGCGCAGGCGACCGAACCCGGCATCGAGATCGAGGAGCAATCGTCTGAGGCGCTCGGCTGTGGCGGTGAGAGCCGCCATCACCGGCTCGAGTGCTGACCGCTCGTCGAACAAGGTGAGTTCGGCCCCGTCGGCGGCGACGATCCGTCCGCGCTGCGTGTCGTGCGACGAGTGTTGCGACGAAGCGATCACGCTCTCTTCGCGAGCGACCGCTGCCATGTCGCTCTGCAGCTTGGCCAGACAGATCGTGACGTCCACCTCGGCCAGCAATCGCTGCGTGTCAGCCACCTCGACGATGACCCGCTCGGTGATCTCCACCGAGGTCGTGCATCCCTCGCGCAACAGGTTGGCCAGAGCCCGTACCGTGGCGCCCTGCACGCCGGTCACCCGTCCCGATCGCAGCAACGCGTTCATCGACACATGACTGATCTCGTCGGCCAGGTCCAAGATGAACTCCGACTTCTGCACCAGCGATCGATGCATGTCCGTGAAGCTGTCGATGGCGATGAACAATCGGTCCAGCTCGGCTCGCAACGCGTCGGGGGCTGGGCGATCGAAGCCACCCCGTCGCGTTGCCAACGCTGCGGTGCGGGAGCGGATCTCCGCTGGGAGGAACGCTCGCATGAACGACGAGTAGTCGTCGAAGCCCAGCTCCGCCAGTTCCTGACCCAGCGCTGTCAAGCCGTGTTGCGCGGCCTCGGCGCGGTTCATCCCTGCTGCCTCGGCGCGGCGTTCCACCGCACGAACTCGCTCGTACACGGTCGGGATCAACGGAAAGATCGAGGACGTCGGCTTCAGGCGCACCGAGAGGTAGCCATCGTCGATCGGTGCTGCGGTGGCGACAACCCAATAGGGAGCCCCGGACTTCGTGCGGTTCATCACGTAGGCAGCCACGGTGCGACCGGCGCCGAGTTCCGACCACAAGAGCGCGAACACTGCTCGAGGCGTGTCCGGATGGCGCACCAGGCTGTGGGGTTGGTCGAACATCTCGTCGGATCCATAACCGGCGACCCGCACGAAGACCTGGTTGCCGGTGCGGATGCGACCGCGACGGTCGGTGACGGAGAAGAACAGCTCCTCGACGTCGAACAACGGGGCAGCGGCGCTCTGATCGTCCACGCTGACCTATCGGTACCGCCAGTCAGATCGATGAAAGCAATTGGTCCCTTCTTGCGAGCCCGTTGCGGAACCCCTCATACGGGTGAACGTCCGTCGAGCATTCACGCAGCTCGGCCCAATTGATCCGAAGGAACTATGCGGTAGACGCATGCCCATGTCGATACCTCTTGCACAGGCCGTCCACGGGGACTGGGGAGCACATCATGTACGACATTTCGACGAACCCGATCGCCGTGTGGCTGCAGGTCCGTATCGCCCGCGACGAGCGCGGCGCCGGGCTCGTCGAGTACGCGTTGCTGCTCGCCCTGATCGCCATCTTGTGCATCGGCGCCTTGCGGTTCCTGGCTGGCAATGTCTCGAGTGGGTTGTCGAGCAACACCTCCTCGATGTTCGGCTGACCCGGTCGACTGCGCCGATCACCTCACGCTTCTCGCTCGTCCGTATGGCCACTGGCCATCGTCGGGCTCGCGGCGTCGTTGCTCAGCGAGGCACCGCGATGAGCCACGCCCGATCGCTGTAGACGATGTGCCAGGTCGTCGACTGCGCAATCGCGGTTGCCAGACCCCTGTCGGCATACCACAGGACTCCGTGAACCCCGAGCTCGTCGAGATGATCGAGTGCACCGGGTTCGGCCCGATAGAGATCGAGCACCATGGGTACCAGGTCACCGGTGAACAACTCGGCCCGATCATCGAGGAAGGTGGGAACCTTGCCGCCATACGCCGCTTCGAGGTAGTTGCCCACCACATCAGGTGTTGCCAGACGGGTATCAGCATCGAGGCCGTACTGATCACTCCACCAACGAAGCGCCGCGACGGGATAGATGCCCTGACGCTCCGCCGGCTTCGACATTGCTGTTGCCACGGCCATCATGGAGATGACGGCGACCCCGGCGAGGAGCACCCGCAGGGTCGGACGGCGTGCTCGCCAGTCCAAGGAACCGACGTCGCTCAACGAACGGGCCAGCACCGGGACGAGCACCACGCTGGTGATGACGATGTTGCGAGCTGCGAACAGTCCGAGGGGGATGAACAATGCCGCCGTGACACCCAGGCGCCACGAGCCCCGACGGGCCAGCATCAACATCACCACCGCGATGTTCACCAAGAACACGCGCTGCCACATCTCGTCGAACGCCGGAGGCTTCCACTCGACGATGTTGTGCAGCAACGGCGATCCGCCCAGCAGCTGCAACGGGAAGATGAGGAGCTTCAACCCGAGCGGATTCAACGCACCCAAGACGGTGCCACCGGCGACGTACAGCAGCGTCCGACGCTCGGTGCTCGTGTCGTCGCGGTCGAGGTGCCCACCCATGATGTACGCACCAACGGCGACCACTGCGAACGGGAACGAGCCGTGGGTGTTCACCCACAGCCACATGACCGGGAGCAGCCATCGAGGGTCGAACGCTCCCTCACACGCGAGCACCACGGCGGCGAGGCACGCGAGACCGATGAGGAACGGGCGCTCGGCCCAGTAGCCGCTCGCCACGACCATCGCCGGCGTGACGGCCGCGACCCGACCGACGAGACTGTGCGCCGGTCGCGAGAGGCGCCACAACATCGCGCCGATCAGCGCGGCCAGCAAGCCGGTGAACATCTGGATTCCGTGGAGGCCGAACCAACGTTCGATCTGCGCGTAGATCGTTGAGGCGAACCAGCTCTGCACCGTCCACGCGTCGCCACCGGCGGTGAAGGTGTAGGGATCGGTGCGCGGCAGATGGCCGTCGAGAATCAGGCGCCCGGTGGCGAGATGGGTCAGAAAGCTCGAGTCGCCCACGGGGCGCAGCCCGATGCACAGCGCCACCATCGACACCAGCGCGCCGACGACCACACCAATGGTGGGGCCACGCCCGTTCGTGCGAGCCTGGCTGCCAGCGTCCTCGATGCCCGCGTCCCCGATGGCCGCGTCGATGTCTGTGTCGACCCCTGACGATGTGGACACGCTCGTCGCCAGGTCGAGCGCGTCAAGAACGGTTGCGTCGGCCGCCGCGCCGACCGCTGTCGGGATGGCGGCTGGGACGCCGACCACAGGGTCGACGGAACCGGTCATGGTGTCAGAACTTGCTCTGGGTGATGCTGATCATGGCCGGCCCGAGGCAGATGATGAACAGCGACGGGAAGATGCAGAACACCATCGGGAGCAGCATCTTCACGGGCGCCTTCATGGCCCGCTCCTGAGCGATCTGACGACGCTTGATGCGCATCTCGTCGGCCTGGGATCGAAGGATGCGTCCGATCGACACACCGAACGCATCGGCCTGCAAGATGGCCATGACGAACGAGCGCACCTCTTCGATGCCGATGCGCTTGTCCATGGCTTTCATGGCCTCGGCACGCGAGCTACCCGCTCGGGTCTCACCGAGCATGCGGTTGAACTCCTGGGTGAGCGGACCGGGCACAGCGGCCACTGTCCGGTCGATGGCCTGCTCGAAGCCCAGTCCGGCCTCGACGCTGATGACGAGGAGGTCGAGCACGTCGGGCAGGGCTCGTTGGATGAGCTTCTGACGATCGGCGACCTTGCGATCGATGGTGATGTCGGGTCCCTTCAAGAGCAGACCCACTCCGAAGAGCACCAGAGCGATGCGCATGATCCCGGTGAACCCCGAGAAGAACCAACCCCAGATGAGGAAGATCGGCGTGGCGCCGAGGCAGATCATCCGGATGGCGAGGAAGCGATCGAGCGCTTCGGGCGACGCGTTGCCGGCCTGGAGCATCTTGGTCCGCACCTGATCGACATAGCCGACCGGTGAGAACTTGCGACCGATGTCGGTGGCCTTGTTGATCAGCGGCTTGAGCGTACGGTCCCGCAAGGGGTTCAGCAGCTGCTGATCGCGGACGTTGTCGACCTCGAAGTCCTCGAGTTGGCCGAGCGCGGCGCGCATCTGCGCCTTCTCCGCCGACGCGCCGAGGATCGTGTACACGACGAGCGCGATGGCGCCGCCGATGCCGAGCACGGGAAGGATCAACATCTCAGACATCCACCTTGATCGTCTGGTTCATCCAGAGGAATCCGCCCACCATGCCAACGCCGGCGACACCGAGCAGGATGTTGCCGATGCTGGTGTTGAACAACGTCATGATGTACGGCTTGTTGAGCGAGAACATCGCAGCACCCACGCCGAACGGCAGAATGCCCAGGACGTAGGCGCTGATGCGACCTTCAGCAGTCAGCGCCTTCACCTCACGGCGCAGGCGTTCGCGATGCACCATCGTCTCTGCCACGGTGAGCAGCAGCTCCGACAGGTTGCCGCCGACCTCGCGCTGGATGCCGATGGCCATCACCGCCCACGAGAAGTCGGCGCTGTTCATGCGATCGGCGGACTCCTGCATCGATTCCTCGAGCGGACGACCCAATCGCGATTCGATCACGATGCGACGCAGCTCCTTGCCCACAGGATCGGCGACCTCTTGTGACACGGCCTCGACACCTTGCATGAGCGAGTAGCCCGCCTTCAACGTGCTCGACAACAACTGCAGCATGTCGGGCAGCATCGCCTGGAACTTGCTCTGCCGACGCTTGGCGAGGAAGTTCAAGATGCCCGGAGGAGACAGCGCCAACAGGCCGAGCACGACGAGGGCGATGAGCATCGATCCGGAGAAGGCGAACGCCGCCACCGTCAAGATGAGCGCGATCGCCATGTAGAAGAACATCGCCTCGCCGGCACGCAGCGGCAGGTCGGCACGTTCGAGCGCGCCTTCCATCCAGGTGAGCACTCCCCTGCGTTCAGCCATCTTGCTGGTGAACTCGACTGCTCGCTGGACGAACTGGCTCTGCTGGTTCGCATCGGCTTCGTCACCGCTCTTGCGGCGACCTTCCTCGCCGTAGAGGGAGAGCATGTCGTCGAGACCGGACTTGTCCCGCATGACCATGAGGCCCACGGCGATGGCGAACAATGCGAGCGCCAACGTGGCAAGACCCATGCCGATGAACTTGCCGTTGTCGCTCTGGAACGCCGAGATCCCGCTCACCGCTCCCCCGCCGCTGGGCGGGTTGACGTTGATGCCGGAGACCTTCGAACCGACGTTGGCGAAGCCCGACACGGTGACGTCGCCGATGGTGACGGCCACATCGACGATCTTGGCATCGGCCGGAGCGGTGAAGGTGATGACCCGTTGACTCGACACGTACTTCACGGCGTTTCTGATGGCGCCGTCGAGCTCCGTCGGCTTGCCAGCGGCATAGACCTGCCCACGCGCATCGCGGGCCAGTCCTTCGATCGAGCCGAGGTTGTTCTTGCCAACGGCGATCGACACCACGTCAAGGCTGGTTGCGGAGTTGATCAGATCGCCACGGATCGATTCACGCTTGGTGCCGAGCCCAGCGTCCTCAGTGGCGGTGATCAGGACCATGTTGCGCTGCAACGCGGGGCTGCGATCGAACATCGCTGCCGCCGTGGCGAGACCGTCGTAGATGGCGGCATCGCTCCGACTGGTCAGCTTCTGCGCCTCGAATGCGGCGATGAGCGAATCGCCAGACGGTGACAGCTGCGAACCGACCTTGGCCTTCACCCCGGCGAAGACGACACCCATCTGGGTCCCGGCGGGCATCGACGCGGCAATCTCGGTGACCGTCTTCTGGGCGATCTCGAATGCTCCGCCCTCTTTCATCGCCGCGGTGGTGTCGACAACGAACACCACGCCGACCGGCTCATCAGAGGCAGCGATGTCCGCCGACTTCGCGCCGGCCGGGCTCACACCATTGACCAGCATCGACGCGCCGTCGCTGCTCGTCTGCTGCGTGATGACCCGGACCGTCGGGAACTCGGTGGCGTCGATCTCGCGGATGACCGCTTGGGTCGAGACCTTCTCTGCGCCCTGCACCATCGGCAATGCCAACGCGCTCATGGCCAGAGCCGACGCACCGGCGATGAGCAGGCGCGGACCGCGACTGCGACGTCGCCCAGTGGCGGCTCGGGTACCGGCCTGTGGACTCGTCATGCTCACGCCCCCCGACGGGCGAAGCCCTCAGGAGTGAACACTTCAGGTCCGAGGCGGATGCCGAGGTCGGCGAGCTTCTCGGCGAAGCGGGGACGCACCCCTGTGGCCTTGAGATGACCGCGGAACTTGCCGTGCTCATCGACACCCATGCCGTAGTCGAACAAGAACACATCCTGGAGGGTGATGACATCACCTTCCATGCCCTGTACCTCGGTGATGTGCGTGATTCGACGAGTGCCGTCACGCAGACGCTGCAACTGCACGATGAGGTCGATCGCCGAGCTCATCTGCTCACGACTCGCTCGCACCGGCAGGTCGTAGCCCGCCATCATCACGAGGGTCTCGAGACGAGACAGCGTGTCTCGGGG
>JBFWVD010000056.1:0-31525 GCA_050246915.1 Acidimicrobiia bacterium
ATGCCGTCGCCGAGGCGTTCGATTGGCACGAGGGCTTGAGCCGGCGCCTACGAGATGCGCCGGGCTTCTATGCGGTGATCATGGCCTCCATGGCGATCGGTCTTTCGCTGGTGTCCATCGGCGTCAGCCCCATCCGGGCCCTGTACCTGTCGGCGATCTTCAACGGTCTCACGGCCCCACCGCTCATCGTGTTGGTGATGATCCTGGCGCGGTCGC
This sequence comes from Acidimicrobiia bacterium, assembly GCA_050246915.1. Lineage (GTDB taxonomy): Bacteria > Actinomycetota > Acidimicrobiia > Acidimicrobiales > Ilumatobacteraceae > JBFWVD01. The sequence continues at coordinate 217 of JBFWVD010000056.1, forward strand.
GAGAGGTGCTCGGTCCCCATCGATCGCGCTGGCCATCCCTCCTCGCCACCGGCACCGCTGCTGTGGCCATGACCGTGTTCCCGGTGGCCGCGCTCTTACGAGCGTGACCACCCTGCGCCGCGTGCGGGCATGCCGGCTGGTCCGACCTTCGGCTCTGGTCGCTCGTAGGGCTCTGGCGCACGCTGCACGTATGACACGATCGGTCCGTCCATCGAAACGGTGCTCTTCGGCCGCAGCCGTGGTGGCGCTCAGCGCGTTCGGTGGAGCGGTGGGCCTCATCGGCGGCGGGCTATCACTGGGCGACGAGGTGACGTCCCGTCTGCCGTTCGAGAGCCCGGTGTTCGGGGGAGTGGCATTGGCACTCGCGGTGGGCGTTCCGTTCAGTGTGCTGTCGTGGCAGGCGCTACGAGGCGATCGTCGGATGGCTCAGAGCGCAGTGGGAGCGTCAACGCTGCTGATGCTCTGGCTCGTGGTCGAGATTGCTTTCATCCGCGAGTTCAGCTTCTTCCATCCGCTGTACGCGCTGATCGCTGCCGGATTCTTCTGGTTCGGATCGACGCATGCTGAAGTGGGCCGAAACGTGGCTGTGGCACCTGACAGCGAGCTGTCGACTCCCTGTTGATCGTTGCTGACGCCTGCATGGCGCCCTGGTCTCGATCGAACGGCGTTGAACTTGACCGGCATGGTGCCCCACAGCGATGCTTCGACCGCCGCTGCTGGCGCGGCGAAGGGGAGAGGGGACCGCGTTGAGCACCATGAGTGCAGTTGACATCGTGACCAAGGCGTTCGAGGCCCTGGCCGTGTGCGACCTCGATGCGGCACGGCCGTACTTCGCCGAGGACATCAAGTACCACCTCCTCAACCACAACTCGCGCCATCAACGGCTCTACGACGGCGTGGATGCATTCCTCGACCTGCGCGCTCAGGTCGACCGCGTGTCCAACGGGACCTACACCTTCCCGATCCATGGCGTCTACGCAGCCGGTGACGAGTTGGTGATCGTTCACGCCGAGACACGAGCAACCTTCGACGGCCGAACCGGGGGCGGACACTGGGTGGTGGTGGCCCGGGTGATCGATGGGCTCATCGTGCAGGTGACCGACACCGCCGAGACGGCACTCGATCGCTTCTGGCGGCCCAAGACGGCGTGATTCGCCAGGGGGCGGTGATGGCGTGTCGGCCAGGTGGCTCAGTGCGGCGCGAAGCGATCCCGGAGCTCGTGCTTGAGGACCTTCATGGTTGCACTGCGGGGTAGGTGATCGACGATCTCGAGACGCTCCGGGACCTTCTGGATCATCAGACCTTCGTGCTCGCAGACCCGACGTACCTCGATCAACGTGGGTGGCACCGCATCGGCGACCAACTCCACCACGGCACACACCATCTCGCCGCGATCGCGGTCGGGAAGACCGATGACCGAAACCGCCGCGACGCCAGGCACCTTCAGCATCACTGACTCGATCTCGGCCGGGCTGATGTTCTCGCCCTTGCGGATGATGATCTCCTTCGTGCGCCCCGTCAGCACCACGTGACGGTCGGGCCGTATGTATCCGCGATCGCCGGTCCGCATCCAGCCGTCGTCGGTGAACGCAGCCGCGGTCAACTCCGCATCGGTGTACCCGAGGCACACCATCGGTCCGCGGATCTCGATCTCACCCTCGAGACCGACGTCGAGCAGCTGTTGTTGACTGTCGACGACACGCACGTCGAGCCCGTCGGAGATTCGTCCCGGAGTGTTGGCCAGTTGCTCGTCGGTGTCGCTCGGGCTTCCCATGGCGATGGTGGGGCACTCGGTCATGCCGTAGCCGTATGCCGGTCGCACGCCGAGCCCATCGACGATCTGTCGGAACAGCTCCGCGGGCAACGCGGCCCCGCCCCCGGTGAACATGCGCACCGAGTCGATGAGGGGTGTCGATGGATCCTTGCGCTGCTCCCCGAGCAGCATGATGAAGTGTGCGGTGCTGCCGCCCATCACGGTGGTGCCGAAGCGGTTCATGAGCCCCACGGCGCGATCGATCGACCACGGATCCACGAGCACGGTCGGGAACCCGTGGGTGAACATGGCGACCAAGTAGCTGAACCCGCCGGGATGGGCGATGGGGACGGGCAGGCACCCGACATCGTCGGAACCGAGTTGCAGCGCGGTGGTCATCGCTCGTCCGGCCGCCAGCAATGACGTGTCTGTGTGCAACACGCATTTGGGCTCCGCCGTGGTGCCCGAGGTGGTGTAGATCCAACGGGCCGTGGTGCTGACGGGCGGTGGCGGAGGCAGCGTGGACGGATCGCCGTAGGGGAGTCCGTCGTCGACCACGAGCACGCTCAGGCCGGTCACTTCGCCGGCCAATCGGTTCGCCAACCCCTCGTGATCGAAGTCTCGCCACCGTCGGGGGACGATGAGCCACTCGGGCGTGGTCTGGGCCACCACCGAGCGGACCTCCTTCTCCCGATACAGGGGGATGACCGGGTTCTGGCATGCACCGATCCGGGCCAGCGCCATCATCACCAGGATCGAGTCGAAGCGCGTGGGCATCTGCCACGTGACGTGGGTGTCGAGCGTGATCCCGAGCCGTCCGAAGCCGGCGGCCAGCCGCTCGCATCGTAGGAGGAACTCGCCGTATGTCACCGCTTGGTCGAGGTCGTCGAGGTACATCGGTCGCTCCGGCGTGACCTGTGCACGCCAGGCCAGCAGATCCCACAACGTCGCGGCCGATCCGGCCATCTGCCTTGCCCCCATGTCCCGGCTCCCCATGTCCCTCTGTACGCCCCGATGCGAATTCCGGGCGATGCGGCGCTGCGCTCCGCCGAATGTAGTGACGGGGCGGCTTGGTTCCCGAGTGGTGGCTTCTCGTTGCGTGTTGGTTTCGCGAAATGTGGCCCGTACCCTTCGTACAAATACGAGACGGACCCGTATCGGAAAGGATCTGGCGTGACGACCACAGAACTGCAGCCGTTCGAGGTGAGCGACCACGTCCATGCTCGTCGCTGGTGGACCCTGGCGGTGATGTGCCTGAGCTTGATGCTCATCGTGATGGACAACACCATCTTGAACGTCGCCATCCCCAAGTTGATGGAAGACCTGGGGGCTACGAACAGTCAGGTCCAATGGATCATCGACGCGTACACCTTGGTGTTCGCCGGGCTGTTGCTCACTGCCGGCAGCCTGGGTGACCGATTCGGTCGCCGCGGTGCGTTGCAGATCGGCATGGCCCTGTTCGCCGTGGGCTCGATCGGGTCGGCGCTGACCGATTCGGCCAGTCAACTCATCATGGCCCGAGGGTTCATGGGTATCGGCGGCGCATTGATCATGCCGGCGACGTTGTCGATCATCACCAATGTCTTTCGCGATCCGACCGAGCGCGGTCGGGCCATCGCCGTGTGGGCCGGCGTGTCGGGCCTCGGCGTGGCGGCGGGTCCTATCATCGGCGGGGTGCTGCTGAAGCACTACTCGTGGCACTCGGTGTTCTGGGTCAACATTCCCATCACCGTGCTGGCCGTCGTGATGATCGCGTTGTTCGTGCCGGCGTCGAAGGATCCGAGCGCTCCGCGCATCGACGTGCCTGGGGCGATCATGTCGATGCTCGGGCTCGGCACCTTGCTGTTCGGGATCATCGAAGGACCGAGCCGGGGTTGGACCGATTCGTTGGTGCTTGCCAGCTTCGCCGTGGGCGTCATCGTGATCGTGTCGTTCATCGTGTGGGAGATGCGGGTCGACGAACCCATGCTCGATATGCGCTTCTTCGCCAACGCCCGCTTCTCTGCGGCCAACGGCGCGGTGACGCTCACGTTCTTCGCCATGTTCGGATCGATGTTCCTGTTGACGCAGTACTGGCAGTTGGTGCGTGGCTTCACGCCGCTCGAGGCCGCCGTTCGGCTGATCCCGTTCGCGGCAACGATGATGGTGGTGGCGCCGATGTCCGCACGAGTGGCGGAGAGGTTCGGGACGAAGGCCGTGGTGACAACGGGGCTCGGCATCATGTCGATGGGAATGCTCGTGTTGTCGTTCATCTCCGTGAGCACGAGCACGGCCCTCGTCATCGTGCTGTACTGCGTTCTCGCCGTTGGAATGGGTCTCACCATGCCGCCGGCGACGGAGTCGGTCATGGGTTCGCTGCCGCCGGAGAAGGCGGGCATCGGTTCTGCCGTGAACGACACCACCCGGGAGGTCGGTGGGGCGCTCGGTGTGGCAGTCATCGGCAGCGTCGTGTCGTCCGTCTACACCAGTCGTGTGGGGGACGTCGGGCCCGGTTTCGGCGTGATCGGCGGCGCGCTGTCGAATGCGAAGCAGTCACTGGCCAACGCGCTCGGGTTGGCGGCGCAGAGCAACGACCCGGTCGGCTACGTCGCTGCTGTGCGCACCTCCTTCGTGGATGCGCTGGCCCTCGGACTCCGGTTCGGAGCAGTGATCGTGGTGGGTGCTGCAGTGTTCGCCTGGAAGTTCCTGCCGGCACGAGGCACCGGGCACCACTTCACCCCCGTCGAGGCCATGACATCGAGTGCGGCGGGGGCGCATGCTGCCGAGGAAGAGTCGATGGCCGATGACCTCGGTGGCCGCTCCGGCGAACGGCTTGTGGTGGGGGACTGATGCAGGCGACCGAGGGAGCATCGTGTCGTCGAGCGGGCCGGCCCCGTGATGCTCGGACCGACGTCGCCGTCCTGCAGGCGGTGCTGGACCTCGCTGCTGAGCACGGCCTTGCTCACCTGAGCATGGACGCCGTGGCTGCACGTGCCGGTGTGGCCAAGGCGACCATCTATCGACGATGGCCGTCGAAGGAAGCGTTGATCATCGAGTCCTGGCGCTGCCTCATCGCGCCGGTCGAGACGCCAGACACCGGGACGCTGCGGGGTGACATCGAACTGATGTTGTCAACTCTGCTTGACAACCTCGATGGTCGCGGATTCGACATGCTGGCGCAGGTGGCCGCGGCGGCGCGGTCGGACGAAGCTCTGGCCAGCGCGCTGCAGGAGTTCCTGGCCGCCCGACGCCAGCCGATGCGGGCGGTCTTGCAGCGCTACATCGACCGCGGGGTGCTCGCCGCCGACCTCGATGTCGATCTGGTGGCCGACACCATCGTCGGACCGCTGCTGTACCGCTTGATGCTGTCTCGCTCGGTGGTCGACGCGGCGGTGCTGCGCAGCGTGATCGACATCGTGCTCGGTGGCGTCGAGCGGCTACCCGAGCCGTAGCTCGACGACCGGCGAGCGTCCCGCTTGTAGCGTGACGGGCCGTCGTGTGGAGTGCGACGGATTGGGGATCGTGCGATGGACATCGGGGGACGCGTCGTCGTGGTCACTGGCGGCGGCAGCGGCATAGGCCGCGCGCTGTGCCGTGCGTTCGCAGCAAACGGTGCCGCGCTCGTGGTCGTCGCCGACATCGATGAAGCGGCGGCTCACGCGACGACGGCCGACATCGTTGCGTCGGGCGGCAATGCTCGGGAACAGCACACCGACGTGGCCGTCGAGGCCGATGTCGTGCGTCTGGTCCGCGAGGTCGAGCACGATGCTCCGATCGATCTGTTCTGCGCGAACGCCGGGATCATGGTGCAAGGGGGGCTCGAATCCACCGACGAGCAGTGGCGACGGATGTTGGACGTCAACGTGATGAGCCACGTGTACGCGGCCCGAGCCGTTGTGCCGTCGATGCTCGCTCGCGGCGATGGATACCTGTTGCACACCGCATCAGCGGCCGGGCTGCTGTCGCATCTCGGCTCGGTCTCCTACGCGGTGACGAAGCACTCGGTCGTGGCGTTCGCCGAGTGGCTGGCCATCACCTATGGCGATGCCGGTATCAAGGTCTCCTGCCTGTGCCCCCAGGGAGTGCAGACCAACATGCTGACGGTGAAGCCCGGTCAGGCAACGTCGAGTTCGCCAGTGAGCCGCGACGGGATCTTGAGCCCCGAAACCGTTGCCGACGCAGTGATCGCTGGCTTGGCGGCCGAGGACTTCCTCATCTTGCCGCACCCCGAAGTGGCGCGTTACGAGCGTCGACGCGCCGAAGACCGCGATCAGTGGTTGCAGGGCATGCGCCGAGCCCGCGCCGTCGCCGTCGAGCACGGCACACTTCCCGACCATCGAACGGGGACGACCCCCTGAACGCCGATGTCGAGCGTTTCCTCGGGAGCAATCGCTGCGCCTGGGGAAACGCCGCCGCCTCCCGGACCTGTGCAGAACAACCGTTCAACTGGGATTTTGTGGAGCTGGCGGGACTCCGCACTTGGACGGTAAGACGCCATATACGAGCAGGTCAGAACATATGTGCTATTCCGACGAACCTCTCGCGGGAGCAACCGCGGGAGCAACCGTAGGCTCACGTTCTTCCTGTCGTCGTGGGCCCCGCGGCTCAAGTCGCAGGTGGCCCCGCCGTCGGGCCAGCTGCCCGCGAGTGGCAGTGCTTGAACTTCTTTCCCGCGCGGCATGGGCACGGCTCATTCCGCCTGACTGTTGGCGTCTGGACCATCCCGCTTTCTGTGTGGAGGCCGCTTTCGTCGACAATTGCCCGCGGGATCTCGGATACAACGTCGAGTGTGCCCGCGTCGCCGTCGAGAGCCACAAACGTTCGCATGACTCGTGGGGAGCCGGTGCTCAGTCGGGCGAGAACGAGTGAGCCGGCGGGCGCATGGATAGCGTTCAACTCCTCGTGACGCACCGCTGCGTATGCGAAGGCGTGCACCTCGAAGTCTCCCGCGTTCTGCCGGTTCGATTCGTCGTCGAAGAAGTAGAGCAGTCGATTGTCCGATCGGTGAAGGCCACGTACTCCCGATGCTGGCCCTCGTGACCGGCTTGCCTGTTCGATCTTGCCGAGGAGCGATCGGGCGATCTCGACTCGGAGCACGACCGGGATGGAGTCGATGACTTCGATCCTCGTTGGATCGCGTCGGGGTCGGGGGCTGGGGCGTGCGCCGGGCTCGCACCGGTCCGCCGACATGCCGCGACTCATCGAATCGGTTGACGATCACCAAGGCTATGTCGCGTGTCGACACGACCTTGCTGGCAAGAGTGAGAGTTGGCCGTCGGGGAGCCCTGAGCCGAATGGTTGAAACGCATCCGGGATGCGGACTCCCTGCGGGGTGGCCCGGATTGAGGGTCGCGAAAGGACTGCTGGGTGTCCCGGTGCCCTCGCTGCCTCTGCGTGGTGGATTCTTCGCGCCGATGAGGGGCGGGACAGCATCTGATCGGAGCATGACCTCATTGCTCGACCGCCTGCAGCGATGGCTCCGGGCCACGCGCCCTGTTGACCCGGAGGCTGCGGCGGTGCTCGCCGAACGCTGGGCGTCGTTGCCCGAGCACGTGAAGACGCCGGCTCAGTTGCTCGGTCGTCGCATCGCCGGCTGTGAAGGGACACATGGTGCGTTCCCGGCGTGTGACTTCGCGTGCAAGCCGTGTTACCACTCTGCTGATGCCAACAAGGTGCCGGTGAACGGGGCCCACACTGTTGCCGAGGTCGAGCGGCAGATGGTGTACTTGCGTCGTCGTCGGGGGCCGAGCCAGCATGCGCAACTCATCGGCGGTGAGGTCACGCTGCTGTCGCCGGCCGATCATGCTGAGGCGCTCGAGGCCATGCGCCGCAACGGTCGGATGCCGATGAGCATGACGCATGGTGACTTCGACTACGGCTACCTCGAGCGACTGGTCCTACAGGACAACGGGTCGAGGCGGTTCGAACACGTGGCCTTTGCCGCGCACATCGACTCGACCATGCATGGCCGCACCGGGTTCGCTCATCCGACGTCGGAGGAGGAACTGCAACCGGCGCGAGAAGCGTTCTGTGCCATGTTCCGGCGCCTGCGCGACGAGCACGGCGTGCGCTCGCATCTGGCCCACAACATGACGATCACGGCCGACAACGTCGATCAGATCCCGGACGTCATCCGCGCTTCGCGACGGCTCGGTTTCCGGGTGTTCTCGTTCCAACCGGCGGCGTACGTCGGCAACGAGCAGCGTTGGCGCGAGGGCTATCGAGCCATGACCGACGACGACGTGTGGGCCCGCATCGAACAAGGGGCCGGCACTCGATTGCCCTATCGGGCGGTCGAGGTGGGCGACATCCGATGCAATCGCACGACGTGGGGCGTGTTCGTCGGTGATCGATACGTTCCGTTGCTCGACGACCGAGAACCGCGCGATCTGGCGCTGCGCGATTCGCTCTTCACGATGTTGCCGGGCAATTTGTTGTTCGCCCCGCGATGGCAGCAGACCGTCCGCGTCGTCCGATCGGTCGCACGAGCTCCACGTGTGCTCCCGCAGACCCTCGGATGGTTGCGGCGCATGGTCGGCCGGGCCGGCGGGGTGCGCTCACTACGGCACGGCGTCCAGTCGGTGACGTTCATCATGCACAACTTCATGGACGCCCGTGACGTGGCGCCGGCGTGGCAGTTGTTGCAGCAGGGCATCGAGAGCGACGAGCCACGCATCAAGGCCGCGCAAGAACGGTTGCAGGCCTGCTCGTACCACATGGCCCATCCCGAATCCGATGAGTTGGTACCGGCGTGCGTGCAACACAGTGTGCTCGACCCGATGGAGAACCGAGAGTTGGTCACACTGCTGGCGGCGCCACGGCGGCGCGTCTTTGTCAGCGACCGAGATGCCGACTGATCCACCCGGTTCGCGGTGCTGGCGGTTCGTAGTCGTCGGGGACCAGAGATGGTGCATGCTCGGACGCGACTGCCATGAGCGCATGGAAACTCGGGTTGACGAGCGCTTCCGGCCCGATCGACACTGTGGGCACGGTCTCGTAGCCGCGGGCGACGGAACGGACGAACGCGGCGCCCTCGGGGTCGTCCCAGATGTTCACCAGGTCGTGCTCGACGCCGTGGTGATCGAGTTGGCGTCGCAGACTGCTGCAGTAGCCGCACCCAGGTCGCCAATAGACGACGATGCGTGCGTCATCTGAGGGAGTGTCGGATTGAGGCGTCATCGGAGGTCGAGCAGCACGTTCTCGATCACCTCGGTGAGCGCGGGGTGGATGTAGAGCACGTCATGGGCCAGTTGGTCGATGGTGTTGCCGAACGTCATCGCCTGGATCAACGGCTGGATGAGGGTGGCAGCTTGAGGGCCCATGATGTGAGCACCGAGCAACAGGCGCGTCTCGGGATCGGCGATGACCTTGGCGAAGCTGGTGGTGTCCTCGAGCGCCCATCCGTACGCGGTGGTCGAGTAGTCGCGAACGGCCGAGAGATAGGGCTTGCCGGTGGCTCGTGCCTGCGCCTCGGTCATGCCCACACTGGCCACCTGCGGATCGGCGAACACCGCGGCCGGCACCAACGGGCACGCCGCTTTCTGTGGCGATTCGGGGGCCAGGAGGTTCCGGCGAATGACCCGGGTCTCGGCATTGGCCATGTGCTTGAGCTGGAAGTGGTTGGTGACGTCACCGAGCGCCCACACCCCCGGTACCGAGGTGAGGTAGGTGTCGTCGGTGGCGATGTGGCCGTGCTCGTCGAGGTCGAGTCCACCGCGAGTGGCATCGAGGATGTCGGTGTTGGGGATGCGTCCGGCGGCGAGGAGCATGGTGTCGACGGCGAGTTCGGTGACCTGCCCATCGGCGGATCGGAGACGGGCGATGAGCCCGTTGCCGTTGGGTCGCACCGACTCGACGATGGTGCCGAGTCGAACGTCGAATCGCTTGGCATACACATCGGTGAACCGTCGGCTGATGTCTTCATCGTTGACACTCAGCAGGTTCTTGCCGCGATGCGCAATGGTGATGCGAGTGCCGAGCGATCCGAAGATGTGCGACATCTCGGCGCTGATGAAGCCACCGCCCACCGCCAACATCGATGACGGGAGGGCGTCGATGCGCATGATCGTGTCGGAGGTGTGATGGGGCACGGTGTCGAGTCCGGGGATGTCCGGCACGAACGGTCGTGAGCCTGCGGCCACCACGATGCGTTCGCCGGTGATCACCTCACCGTCGACGTCGATGATCTTGCGGTCGACGAAGTGCGCGCTGCCGAGGTACACATCCACCCCGGTGCGGCGTCGATGGTCGACGCCCTGTTGATGGATGGGATCGATCCGGGCGAACACGCGGTCCCGGATGGCCGGCCAGTCGACGGCCGACACGCCTGCGGTGATGCCGAAGCGGGCGGCGTGGCCGATGGACTCGGCGATGTCGGCGGTGTACACGAAGATCTTCGATGGGATGCAACCACGGTTGAGGCACGTGCCGCCGAAGCGGTCGGACTCGACGATGGCGATGCGCCATCCCTCGGTCTCGATGGACGGCAACATGTTGCCGCTTCCCGCGCCGACGATCACCAGGTCGTAGTTCTTCATCGCTCTATCTCCCGCGATCGGGCGTGCGTGACCATGTCCCGTCGCGGGTATCGGGCAGGCGCGACGGTCGGATTCTCTCGCAGGGCACGGTGTTCGGGTTCGTGCGCATCGATCGTCTCGCGTCTCGACGATGCTCTGACCGAACCCACCCGGCACGTCGAGCGAGGCGCGGCCCGAGGTGGCGAGTGTGCCCAAGGTCGGGTCTCGCGTCTGGCGGGCGAACCAGACACGAGACCCGATGACCGAGCGAGGTCGAACCGGCGGGTCGTCAATGCGTGGCCGCTGGCGGATAGAACCTCACTCATGTGATGAGAGAACCCGGGTACGAGCGAATCGCTTCCCGGCAGTGGGTGAACCGGGTTCTGGTCGATGACGAACGACAGGCAGCTTCGGTTCGTCTGGGCCTGCAACGCGGCAGCGTGCTGTCAATCCTAATTGACGTCGCGTACCCGGAACCTGATTGTGAGGCGTCGCCATCTCAGAGACTGCCTGACTTCTGCTCTGGGGGAGCCGTTCAAAGCGGCGGTTGTGACCCACAGCGGGTTCCGCTCCGCGCGCCGCGGCCCAGGAACAAGTGTGCTCCGGGGCCCGTGAGGCGATCTTTCCGGATCAGGCGTGTGCGCTGATGCGGGGCCGTTCGTCGTCGGGGTCGAGATCACTTGGGCGAAGGATCGAGAGAATCACTCGCTCCCACAGGATCCGGCGTACAGCCCGACAGATCCTGATCGGACGATCCACACTGCGGAAGACAGTTGATCGGCCACGAACACTGCATCGGCGTACGCGAACCTCACCGGTCGACCGGCAGCGCCACGGCCGCAGCGCTGCGCGTTCCGATGGCGGCCTTGGCCGGCCAGCTCGCTGTGTGTACGCAATCGATCCGGACGCGCGATCGCTCCTCACTCCGCGCCTACGTCGGTGTGCGAGCCAGGACGACCCATGTGGTCGCGACCGTCGCGAACATGACGTGGCCCACGAACAACACCCAACGCTGACGTGGCGATGCTGCTCGGTATGTCGCCGTCCTACTCGGTGGAGGCGCTCGAGGACTCGATCTGTCATCGGCTCGACAGCGACGCCGTCGGCAGGATGTTCAGTCAGCATCCCGAGCTCGCCCGCCGGTGGCTCGGCGCGGTTCCCAGCCGACTCGCTGCGAGCAGGCAACGGTTGGTTGACCTCCTCGGGGTGCCGCTCGCCCAACAGCCGGCGCGCGTCATTCTCGATGAGGCCATCGATGGTGCCCCTCCATGTTCGCAAACGACTGTAGCGGCGCTGTTCGTCGCGCGTCGGCCACCGGTGAACAAGGTGGTCCATGACCTTCAATGTCGTGGACTCATCGACATCTCGCATCGCTCGATCAGGGTGGTCGATACAGATGGTGGTCGCGCACGGGCCGGCCTTCGGAATGGCGGACCACTTGGGAACTCCACGGGTGCACGTCTGCGATGAGTAGGTGTGCATCACCTAAGTCTCGAGGAGACCGCCCGCCAGCACGCGGCCGTCGCATACCCGGCCCGGGGGGCGTCCGTCACTTGTCGTTGACCAGCCCGGCGCTAGCTACTCGACTCACAGTCGGCGTGGCGTTGAGTTCGGGGACGCCAGCACAGCTCCGCGGCAAATTCAGCAGCTGATCCGGCGATGCCGTCAGCGGTGTTCGAGGTTCGGCGGGATTCGGGCGGGGTTGCAGGATGCGACAGATGTCGCGTTCGGTGCAGGTGGCCGGATCAAAGCCGCGGCCGTGCTCGATGAGGCCGTGGAGTTCGGCATGCAGCGACGTGAGTTGCTCGATGCGCTGTTGGACGTCGTGTAGCTTTCGGTTGAGGAGTTCAGTTACGTGGGCGCACGGCGTCGTGCCTTGGTTGCGAAGTTGAACGATGCCGCCAATCTCGTTGAGGGTGAGCCCCGCGGCTTGGGCAGTTCGGATGAACTCCAGGCGGTCTCGATCGACCTCGGTGTAGACGCGGTATCCGTTGCCCGATCGCAGCGGTGGGGGAAGCAGGCCACGTCGTTCGTAATAGCGGATCGTGCGCGACGGCAGCCCGCACTGTTCCGCGAGATCCCCGATTCGCATCTCCGCAGGGTAGCGCTTGACCTTATCCTATAGGTCAAGGTTTACGGTGCAGCCATGTGCAAACTCCGCCCCTCGCGAGTTTCACTCCGTCCCTCCCTCGCCCGTCGCGGAGCGGGTGTCGGGGCCATGGGCGCGGCGGCAACTGTGATCTGTTGCGGTTCGCCGTTGCTGCTGTCGAGCGGCGCACTCGCGGCGGCAGTCGGTGCGGCAAGCCGAGTATGGGCTCTGGCAGCGACGGGCGTTGTGATCGCTCTCGGTGCGTTGGTGCACGTCAAGCGGCGAGGGACCCCGGTGTGTGCGACCGCGGCACATGGACGCGAGTCCGACTTGTCGACGGTCCGCGCCCAGGTCGCGCGCGTGGACGAATCGGAGTCGGCGATATGAGCGGATGTTGTTCGGTTCGCGATGGCGGTGACTTCGCTGTCGAGTGTCCTCGGTGTGGCCAGCCCGGTGACCTCGTTGGCGTCGCCCCGGTTCAGGCGCATCGCCGCGATGAAGTTGATGGTCCGTGGCGCTACTGCTCGACGCGGGAATGCCCAGTGGTCTTCTTCCTCGGTACGTCGTTCGTCGACCACGATGTCGTCACCGCTCAGGTGGGCTCGAAGGCCGCGGGCAAGCCAATGCCGGTGTGCTTCTGCTTCGCTCACACCGTCGAAGATCTCACCGCTGACTTCTGGGAGCATCGTGGGCGTAGCACGATCATCGCCGCGGTGAAGGCCGCTGTCGCGGGCGGGCAGTGCGCATGCGAGTACTTGAACCCGACCGGCAGGTGCTGTCTCGTGGATGTTCACCGCGTTGTGAAACAGCTCAGAGCGGAGCAGTTGGATCAGCGTGATGGCGATGACGGCAAGGGCCCGATCGACAGGCGGAGCTGACACACCGATCGCCGGGAAGTCGTGGGACCCACAGCGGGTTCCCGATCCCAACGGCGACGAGGAGTCGGTGATGACCACAGCGTTCGTACTGTCGGGAGGAGCTGCGCTCGGCGCTGTGCAGGTTGGCATGTTGCAGGCGCTCGAGGCGGCTGGAGTCCGTCCGGATCTCGTGGTCGGGACCAGCGTCGGGGCGATCAACGCAGCGTGGATTGCCGGTAGCCCACCCGATGGGCGTCTCGATGACCTCGAGGCGCTGTGGGTGTCCATCCGACGGGGGCAAGTCTTCCCGTCCGGGCCGAGCAGCTTGATCGGTCTGGTGGGGCGACGTTCTGGACTGGTCGACCAAGGGCAGTTGCGCAAGCTCGTCCGCCGCAACATCACCTTCGACCTGATCGAGCATGCGGCTGTGCCGCTCCATGTCGTTGTCACCGACGTCCTGACCGGGCGCGACGTACGGCTGTCGAGCGGGCCGGTCATCGACGCCCTACTGGCCAGCGCGGCGATTCCGGGCGTCTTTGCCCCGGTGACGATCAGCGGGCGCGCATACATGGACGGTGGGGTGGTGAACAACGCCGCCATCTCCCATGCTGTCGCCGAGGGGGCCAGCACGGTGTACGTGTTGCCGACCGGATGGTCGTGCTCGTTGCCGCGCCCCCCTGCTGGTGCACTGGGGATGGCGTTGCATGGACTCGCTGTGTTGGTGCAGCATCGTCTTGCCGACGATGTCGACCACTTCTGCAGCAGCCACGATGTGCGCGTGGTGCCGCCACCATGTCCGATCAGGATTGGACCTTCAGACTTCTCGCACGCACGCGAATTGATTGATCAGGGTCGAGCCACCGCGACTGCGTGGCTGAGTCGTTCAGACGGGCTTGATGTCCGACTCTTACGACCGCATGATCACTCGATGCCGGGTCCGTTGCTGTGAACAGCGACGTTGCCCGCCACTCAGCGATCGAGACGGCGCCGGATCCAATTTCCGAGTGTTCGCCGAGGCACGTATCCCTCGGGCACCAGACCCGGCGTGTACTGCATAGCGGTAGCGAGCACGTCGTCGGTGGATGGGTTGACGAGGGCGACTCGTCCGATTGAGACCGTGGGAACGGTCTCGTTCCCACGGGCGATCGAGCGCACGTATGCGGCCGCGGTGGGGTTCTCCCAGATGTTCACCAGGCGATGGTTCACACCGAGACGGTCGAGGTCGCTGCCGAGCGCGCTACAGAATCCGCAACCGGGACGCCAGTACACAACGATTCCCTCTAGGGCGTCTGCCTCGGGTGCGGTCATGTCTTCGGGAACCCGCTCACTCGCTTGGGTCTTCCGCGAATCGTGGTTCAGCGCCCAGGCGAGGCCGATCAGAGCCGCGTCGCGGCCGGTGATCACGGGACGGGAAGGACGCTGGCGCCAAGCGGGTTACCCGCACATGGAATCGCGAATCTTCCTACGAGCACCGAGGTCGGTCGTACTCCTCGGGGTGGGCGCTTTGGTGGCCGTGTCGTGTTCGGCGCCACCCGCCCCAAGCGAGGCCGGTGCAGGGTCAACATCGAACGCCGCTGATGTCACACGATCCGACGATGCTGCGTCAGCTCCGGATGACCCATCGATCACGGTGCCTACCGTCGCGGCATCACCGCATGCGGGGGGTCCGTCAGCACTTTCGGCCGCGTTGGGTGAGACCGTGGAAGGCCTTCCGACAGCGATCGTGCCGCTCACCGAACTTCGGGCGGGTGGGCCTCCCCCTGACGGGATCCCGCCGATCGACGCCGCTCGGTTCGTGACAGCCAGGTCCGCTGACTTCCTTGCCGACACCGAGCCAGTTCTGGCGGTGGACGTCAATGGGGAACACCGCGCCTATCCGGTGCAGATCCTCATCTGGCACGAGATCGTCAACGACACGATCGCGGGAGTCCCCGTCGCAGTCACCTACTGCCCGTTGTGCAACTCCGCCGTCGCCTACGACCGGAGGATCGCGGGGCGCGTGCTCTCCTTCGGCACGTCTGGTCTGCTCTGGCGATCAGCACTGGTGATGTACGACCGACAGACCGAGTCGTTGTGGAGCCACTACACAGGCGAGGCGATCGCCGGACAACTGACTGGATCAGAGCTCGACAACTTCCCGGTGTCGACCGTTCCGTGGGGTGTCTGGCGTGACGCTCACCCAGACGCGCTGGTCCTCGGTCGCGACACCGGCTTCGATCGCTCGTACGGATCCAATCCCTACCCCGGCTATGACGATGTCGATGGAACGCCGTTCTTGTTCGAAGGAGAGGTCGACGGCACCTTCACCGCGATGACGCGCATCGTGGGCGTCGAATCCGGGAACACCGTGCTCGCTGTGCCCTTGACCCGTCTTCGCGACGAACGCGTCGTGGACATAGGGGTCGATGGAAGAAAGGCTGCAGTGTTCTGGCGCCCTGGGGTTGCGTCGGCTCTGGACACGGTCGAGATTGCTGACGGCGACGATGTCGGCGTCACCGGAGTCTTCGAGCGGTCGGTGGACGGCCGTGAGCTGTCGTTCACGGCGACAACCGAAGGCTTCACCGACGAGGAGACCGACTCGAAGTGGAACGTTCTCGGTCTGGCGACAAGCGGACCACTGGCCGGGCGACAACTCACTTCGATCACGCATGTCGACACCTTCTGGTTCGCGTGGGCGACGTTCCATCCAGACACCGAGGTCGCCAAAGGCTAGCGCGTCAATCAACCTTGCATCGTGACGTGAGCCTGATCGAGCGGGAATAGCTCCCTGCGGCCACTGGGTTTCCGTGCCGTTCAACCGAACCGCCGTGGAGGGCAACCAATGCACGAAATCTGTTCCACCCTCAATCGATTCCGTCCGAGTGTTCCGCTCATCTTGCGGGTCGTGATCGGAGGTCTGTTCATATGGCACGGCATCGACAAGTTCGATGTCGGTATCGACATGATCGAGACGATGTTCGACTCGTGGGGTGTGCCGGCACCTGGCGTGGCGGCGCCCGTGACCGCAGTGCTGGAGATCGTGGGGGGGATCGCGCTGGTGTTCGGTATCGGTACCCGCGTCTTCGCCATGGCCCTGAGCGCGGTGATGATCGGTGCGATCATCTACGTGAAGGCCGATCTCGGCGTCATCTCGTCTCAGCCAATGCCTGGCGCCGAGCTCGACCTCGCCATGCTCGCCGGCTTGATCGCCGTGATCATCAGCGGGCCTGGGCGCTTCTCGATCGATGACAAGCTCGGTCTCGAACCCGCTGAAGCGGATCGCATGCGTGAGCCGGTGCTCGCCGGTCGTTGATCGGGCGCTACGAGATGCCGGCCGTCACGTGGTGCGCACCAGCCGCACTGCGCACCACGTGACGGCAATGCAGGTTGACGCTGCCTGGAAGGTCGGTCAGGTCAAATGTCGGCGAGCCCATCGCCGAACGTTCTCCGCGGCTCGCCCACCGCGTCCCCGCCTGCGTGACAAGCTGTTCTTCATGTCCAAGGTCAGTTCGGCTCGGTGGCCGCACATCGGGCATGTGGCGACGTGATCGGCGACTCGGGTGCGAAGCGGCCCGGACAGCTCCCCGTCGACGTGGGCATCGAGGTAGCGGCGGTAGCGGAAGTGCTCGAGGTGCGACACGGTCCCAGGAACCCGATGGCACAGCGAAATCTTCCCCGGGAATGAGATGGAAGTCTCAGCGGGTTCCTGCTCCCGTGACCGCAAGCCGACCGAGCCATGCTGCCTTCGAACAGCATGTGCTCCCCGAGGTGGAGATGCTCCTTCGAGTCGCTCGCACGCTCACCCGCAATGAGGCGGACGCCGAGGATCTGGTGCAGGACACCCTCATGCGGGCCTATCGATCAATCGATCGCTTCGACGGGCGTCATCCTCGGGCCTGGCTGTTGACCATCCTGCGCAACACCCACATCAACCGCAATCGTCGTCGCCGCCCGGAACTGCTGCGCGACGGCGACCCGGCGTTGGAGCGCCTGGCCTCGACGCAATCGGGCGATCAGACCGATTCGAGCGTGGAGGCAGGATTCGACGCCGAGTTGGAACGAGCCCTCGCCGGGCTCGACGAACCGTTTCGTCGAGTCGTCCAGCTGGTGGACGTCGAGGGACTTTCCTACGCGGAGGCTGCAGAAGCTCTGGGCATACCGGCAGGCACCGTCATGAGCCGGCTCCACCGAAGCCGAAGCCGAATGCGCGACCGGCTCGAACAAGCGGGCGTTGCACCGAGGAGCATGCAATGAACCTCACACGACTGTTGATGCTGCGCCGACGGTCGAATCGGCCGATGGACTGCACCGAGGTGGCGAAGCTGTTGCAGCACTATCTCGACGGGGTGCTCGACGATCGTCGTGGTGTTCGTCTGAGTGCTCATCTCGAGGAATGTCGACGGTGTGGCCTCGAGGCCGAGACCTACGAACGGATCAAGCAGTCCTTGCGCAGCCGGTCGAGCGTCGTGTCTCCCGACGCAGTGGCCCGCCTGCGCGAGTTCGGCGAGCGACTCGCGCATGACGACTCGGGGAGCACCACGTGAGCACGCGTGGCGAGCGAGATCTTTCGTGGTCCGGTCCCGTGGAAGCGGCGGGGTTGATCCTGCGCGGCGTCACGTTCCGCACTGCGAGCAAGATCGCCGTGATCGTCGGATCGTTGCTGACAGCCGTGAACCAGGGCTCTGTGATTGTCGCTGGGCACGCAACGACGCCGACGTGGATCCGGACCGTCGCCAACTATGTGATTCCCTACACGGTCGCCAGCGTCGGCTACCTCACGCCGTTTCGCCGCGGTAGCTGACGAAGGTCGTCGGCGACGGTAGCGATGTCGGCGGTCAGTCGAGCGCGGCGAGCACCGCGTCCACACTGGGGCGCGTGTCGGGGCTCGGCGGCAACGACAAGAACCGGATGACACCGTCGCGTCCGACGACCACGTCGGCACCGAGTTGGTAGATGTCCTCGGTCGGGCGTCGGATCCGTCGGCCCTTCTTGAGGAGGTGGGCATACATGCGCAACGTGCCCATGTTCCAGATCTGGCGCACGCTGCCGCGGACCGCGCCGAGGGTCTGGTAAAGCGCGCGTTCGGTGTCACTCACGTACGTGAATGGCACGCCGATGTGATCGCGGTACGCCGCGACGCGCTCGACGGGAGCGAATGACACCACGACGATCCGCGCGTCACCGAACTCATCGAGCCTGGACGCCATCTGGCGGATGTGTTCTTGACAGGGCAGGCACGCCAGATGCCGGTGAAGGCTGAGAACCAACGGGCGACCGCGCTGGTCGCCGGTACGCCAAGGATGTCCCTCATGGTCGACGAGTTCGATGTCGGGGAGGGTGTCGCCGAGTCCGATGGTCACGCATTCCACTTCCTGGTTCGAGCTGTCGCTGCCTGTACGAAAGCCTCGAGTTGCCTGCGGTCGGGGAACCCGATGATGCGGTCCAACTCTGATCCGTCGGCGTCGAACATCACCAGGGTCGGGATGCTCATCACACCGAGCGCAGTCGTGGCCTGGGGACTGACGTCGACGTTGACTCGGGCGAACTGTACGCCGTTGACCGCTGTGGCGCGGGCGAGTCCGTCGAAGATCGGGTGGAGAACCTTGCATGGCCCGCACCATGGTGCCCAGAAATCGACAATGGTCACGTGACCATCGAGGGCAGCGGTGAACGTGCGGTCATCGAGATCACGTACCGGCGAAGCGGCCCGGAGCGATGACACGCTCGCAGCCGTGGTGCGGCCGATGCGACGGGCGAGCCGATCAGCGAGGCTGCGTCGGAGCGACCCGGGGCCGGCGTGGGTGGTGCTGGTGTCCTGTGGCGATGGGCGCTTCATGTCGAGGCTGTCCTGTCGGTGCGTGGTCACCGAGTTCACGGCCTCGGCAGCAGGTGGCTGCTGGACGGAACCCGTTGTCAGCGCGCGGGCATTCCCGGGGAATGTGCTGAGTGGCTGGAATGGCGGACGCATCGGACCGGGTTTGCGAGCGCACAACCGTTCGAGGAGCGTCCGATGAAATATGCAGTGCCCGACCTCAGCCCAATCGACCCTGCGAAGGCGTCCGCGACGTCGCCGAAGTGGCTCGTGAATGACGAGCAGCGATGAGCGGACGCGATGGCGTCATGGCCGAGTTGGAACGAATGGCGGAGCGCGCCGAAGCCAATGCCGAACGGGCCGCCGTGGCGCTGTCGGTGAGTTCAGAATCGAGCGGCCTCGCCGCAGCCGGCCGGGTAGAGGTATCGACGATGCTGGAGGCGGTGAGCGCGGTGTTGCTCTCTGCAGAAGAGATCGCCAAAGTGTTCGACACGATCAGCTGGGTGGCAGACCAGACGAACCTGTTGGCTCTCAACGCAACCATCGAAGCGGCCCGTGCCGGTGACGCCGGCAAGGGCTTTGCCGTCGTGGCCACCGAAGTGAAGGGCTTGGCCCGCCAGAGCGCTCAGGCCGCCGAGGACTCTCAGGCCGTGCTGCGTGAGGTGACAACCCGTCTCGAGCGGGTTCGACACGCGTCGAACACCGTCGAACACCTGCTCTCGGAGCTCACCGAGCACTTGGTGGTGATCGATGGTCACACATCGGCGATCCGCGCCGCCGCCGAGCAGCAGCCTGGTGCCGTGCGCTCGATCATCGGCGACCTGGAGACATCCTGGTCGCCGTGATGACTGGCTTCATAGGTGGGGCTCCCTGGGCGTCCCACGAATGGTCACTGTGGAACAGCGAGGGAGCCGACCATTCCGGAGGTCCGGTGGAACTTGCAGTAGTACACGACGTCCCCGGCGGAGAGGTCAACGGCCACGTTGATCGTCTGGCCGGGTGAGACGTTCTTGTCGATCTTCTGCCCGGGGATCGTGATGTTGTGCAGGATCGAGCCGGTGTTGGCGATGGTGATGGTGGCCGTGCCCTTGGGGAGCGACAGGGTGCAGGTCGGTTGGAAGAACGAGTCCCCGGCGGTGATCGACATCGATGCGCCGGCGGCCACTTCGCTGCCGTGGTCGGTGACGGGCCCGGTGAAGGCGCTCGTGTTGGGGCACGACGCGGTCTTCGTCCCGGGCGCAGGACCTCGTGCTGCTTGGGCCTCGAGGCTCTGTGCGGAGTTGGCGTCGCGCCCCAGCTCGTAGACGACCAGCGCTGTGAACGGGGCCATCATGGCGGTGAAGATCACTCCGGACCAGATGAGCACGGCGCGTGCGGACACTTCGAACCGTCGCGTGTCGATGTTCGACATGGTGTCAATTCTGCTTTCGTCGATCGTGGCGGGGTGCCGGTTCGAGGGAGGACGGATCGACACCCCGCACAGTGATCAGCCGACGGTGACGTCGACTTGATCCATGACGTTCAATGGGGCGTGGCCGTTGTCGACCAGGAGCGCGATGACCGCGTGCTTCTCGCCCGAGATGAGGCCGTTGGTGGAGGCCTTGAACGTGTTGGTGCACGACATGCCCCACATCGTCATCATCCCCATCATCGGACCGTCGGTGGAATCCATGTTCACGTGCCAGTGCCCGTATCCGACGACGCCGGGCTTGCCGTAGAGGTCACAGCTGTTGTTGAAGTTCGATGTCTCGATGACCACGTCGAAGTCCCCCTTGACGACATCGCCCGGCTTCGGGGAGATGATCTTCACGCTCGGCGTACCGGCGTTGGCAACGTCGCCGATGGCGGCGAGCGGCACAGTCGGCTGATAGTCGAAGGCGATCTCGACGGCGTTGTCCATGACTTCGGCGTGATCGTTGATGGCCGGCACCACTTCGAGTGTGTGGGGGCCGGGGTCGACGTTCTGCATGGAGATCTTGGCGGTCGGTGTGCAGAACATGTCCACCAGCGACTTGTCGAGGAGCACGTGATAATGGCCTTTGCCGTCTTGGAGTGGCTTGCCGGCCAGATCACACGCCAGGTCGAACCCTGTAGCTTGGACATTGATGTCGATCGTGTTCGCGGTGAGCACACCGTTGGCGCTGGGGGACGTCACGGCGAGCTTCATGGCCGCCGCGGACGCGGGAAGCTCCATCATGGCCATCGTCGTGGTGGGTGTGCCTGAACCGGCGGCCGCAACCGCGGTTGACGCGGCCTGCGTGGTTGATGCGGCTTGGGTACTGGTGCCACCGTCGTCGCCGCATGCCGCGGCCACGACGGTGACGGCAGCGGCGAGCGCGATGAGGCGCGGGGATGGACGAACCATGGAGATCTCCGATCAGAAGGCTGCGAGGTCGCAGCGGATCCAACGCGAGATAAGCCTCTGATGCGTCGTTCGTGATCCAGCTACGAAACCCGCCTCGCTGATCCAGGCTTCCCGCAACGTCTCGATTCTCGCGTTTGCCGGAGTGACGTGCTCAGGGGTGGGCCGATGTGGTGACGCGGCGTTGCTGGTTCCTCCGCGAATACAACGAGCGGTCGGCGTCATCGATGAGGTTCTGGAGGCGGGGGCGGGCATCGGGATCGGCTGTGGCGAGACCCACAGAGACCGACAGGGTCCACGGCCGATCTCGCTCGACGTTGCGACGGTCGATCTCCTCGCGCAGTCGCTGTACCAACCGCGTTGCCGCGTCATGCTCGGCGTCGGGCAGCAGGATGCAGAACTCGTCTCCTCCGATCCTGGCTGCGACGTCGGATGTCCGCGTGATCACCGTGATCGACGTGGCGACCTCGATCAACGCTTCATCACCTGCGGCGTGTCCGAAGGAGTCGTTGATGGACTTCAACGAGTCGACGTCGACGAACACCATCTGATGATCGCCGCGCCCGCGACTCGTGACGTCGAGGGCGGTGCCCCCGTCGCGTAGCAGCCCGCGTCTGTTTCGCATCCCGGTGAGTTCGTCGGTGTGCGCAAGGGTTTCGAGTTCGCCATGGAGTCTCGCGGACTCGGTCCTGTCCACCACGTGCATCAGCACACACGGCCCTGCGCCGGGCTCGTCGATGGTCCGCAGCGACACATCGACCACTCGGTGTTCTCCGTCGGGGCGTTGCAGGCGAAGGTCTCGCTCCTGGCATACCGACAGCGACGCGAAGCTCCGTCGACGCGCTTGGTTGAACCGTTCACGGTCATCGACGTGGAGCCATCGGGCCACGACGGTGCCGATGACGTCGGATGGCTCAGCACCGGTGAGCGCAGTCAGGGCGGCGTTCATCTCTACGAGGGTGCCCCGGGGACACATCAACGCCATGCCGATCGGGGCTGACTCGAACACGAGACGTAGGAGATCATCGCTCGGCCGGACGGCCGTCGGCTCGAGGTGCGCAGCGTCATCGGCACCGGCAGGGAGTGCGTCGGAGCACGCGCACTCGACGAGGCCGGCGTCGAAAGCTTCGGCTCCGAACGCTGCGGATTCGAGCGCATCGTGCTCGGCTACTGCACCGTGGACCTCTACCTCGGCGAGAAGCAGCTCGACGGCCCGGTGATGCCATTGGGTCCCCGACCCCTCGAGCATGATCGACCGGACTCGATCGATGTCCATCCCCTGGCGATACTGGCGGGTGTTGGTCATTGCGTCCCACGCGTCGCACGCGCTGACGATGCTCACCTCCAGCGATACCTCCGCACCGTTCAAGCCGTCGGGGTACCCGCGACCGTCGGGACGTTCGTGGTGACCCCGTACGAACTGCGCGGCGGCATGCAGCCCCGGCGTGTGTCGCAGCAACGCTTCCCCCTGTTCGGGATGGGTCTTGATGGTGGCGTACTCGGCATCGGTGAGTTCGCCGGGCTTGTTCAAGATGTCGCTCGGGATCACCAGTTTGCCGATGTCGTGCAACAGCGCTCCGAGACCCACTGAACGGATGCGATCTGGTGAGAGCTTGGCGCGCTCGGCCAGGCGGAGGGCCATGGCCGACGTGCGTATCACGTGGTGTTCGGTGACTGGGTCCTTGCGCTCGAGCGCCGCCACGAAGGCTCGGACTTCGGGGGCGAGTCCGGCTTCGAATCCGCCGATCGGGTTGCGGCGCATGACCGGAGCGAGGACTCGTGCGAGGGAGCGATGCTGACGGTATCCGGCGAGCAGTGCAGCGGCCGACGCGAGGACCCCGGCGTTGTCGACGCCGACGGCTATCCAAGCTGCAGCTGATCCGGCGCTGGTTGCCTGCGCCCACACGGCGGTGATGGTGAGCGCACCGATGGCCGAGGCCGCTACGGCTGATGGACGAGTCCGGGCGATTTGGTGCAGATACCACTGACGCCGGGTGAGGAGCGTCCCGCCAATGGCGGTCACGATGAGCGCGATGGGGCGGACGATGGCGAGATCGGCTGAGGAGTCGGGTCTGGTGAGCAGCGCGGCACTCCCGGCGACGGTGACCGTGAGCGCGACCGCGGCGGAAACCGTCCACCGGTGGGCCAGCGCGGTGGCCCACCGAGAGCGTGGTGCGAGCAGTGGCGCGCACGCCGCGACGGCCATCGGGAATCCGGCGAGCATGGCCAAATGCGCGGATGGCGCGTTGTCGTAGAGCGGGCCTGGTCCGAGGATGCCTCCGACAATCGCCCACAAGGAGATCATCAGCAGGCCGGTTCCGAGCAGTCCAACCTCGGCCAGGCGGCGGCGGACTCCCGCCGCGACAACAACCGTTGACACACATGCACACAGGGAAGCCGAGCTGGTCGTGACCCAGAACCATGCCAGGTCGCCCTGGCTGGGCGCGGCGGCAAAGACTGCTGACACCATCTCGCTCCATCGGCAATCGACCCCGGTGTCGTGAGCCAGTGAGGTCGGCAATCAGGTCGTGATCGCCGATTCTTGACGATCTTCCTCGCTGCGGATCGCCAGGTCAGGTCTCTGCTGTCATCCGTTCCACGCCCGGGGCGCGAAGCCTGGGTCGAGAGGAGTGTGGAACAGATGGTTGCTGTAGTTGGAGATGGTCTTGACTGCGAGGGCCAGAACGATCTGCAGGATCTGGAGTTCGGTGTAGCCCGCAGCCAAGAACGCCTCGGCCTCGGCTCGGCTGGGCAGCCCTCGCGACTGGGTCATCACCCGGGTGAACGTGGCCAGGGCATCGAGCTTTGCGTCGCCGAGCGGCGATCCGGAGCGCACTGCTTCGACGATCGGGCCAGGTGTCTTCACCATGTCAGCGAGCATGCTGTGAGCGGCGACGCAGTACGTGCAGCCGTTCGACTGGCTGATCACCAGGAACACGATCTCCTGCTCGATCGGATTGAAGCCCGATTCCGTCCTGAAGGCGCTGTACCCGAGCAGGTAAGTGTCGAGCAACGCCGGGACGTTGACCATGTTGGCGTACATGTTGGGGATCATGCCGACGGCCGCTTTGGCTTTGGCCAACATGGCCGAGATCGCTGGGTCATCGTCAGTTTCGGTGCGGGCTGGCAGGGACAGTTGGTATTCGGCTTGTGACATGAGATCTCCGTGTGGGAAGTCGGTGTGGCCATCATCAGGAACGGACGCTCCAGAAATCTATTCTGTAACGTGTGTTCCGGATATGAAACCCGCCAATGAGAATTCTGCTTCCCGAAGCCGGGGCCGACCGCGCTCGTTCGATATTGGGTCTGCGGTCGATTCGGCCATGACAGTGTTCTGGGCCCAGGGCTACGAAGCGACGACCATGGACGATCTCGTCGCCGCCACCGGGCTCAGCGTCTCGAGCATCTACGCTGCGTTCGGCGACAAGCACGGGCTCTTCCAGGCGGCGCTCGCTCGCTACGAAGACCACATGACGGCAGCGCTTGGACGCCTCGTCGGCGGGTCGCGTGGGCTCGGTGACGTCGTCGACTTCGTCGACCGTATCCGTTCCGACTTCGTGTCCGGCGATCGACCCCCCGGATGTCTGATGGTGAACACCATGGTCGAGCTCGAGGCCTCCGATGAGGTGATCGGCGCGGTGAGTGCGCAATACCGCTCCCGAGTGCACGACGCCCTACGGCAAACGCTGTTGCGCGCCGAGGCACTCGGGCAGATGCCCGAGCGCACCGCCACGCCCCGCGCTCGAATGGTCCTCGCCGTGCTCTTCGGGGCATTGGTCACTGCACGCGCCGGTCACTGCGACGAGGCGGACGCGATGTTGCGGAGCCTCAAGGCTGAGCTGCGTCGATGGCAGCGGTGAAGCACATCGATTCTCGGCTTCGCCGGTCGTCGCAACGGGTCAATGCAATGCCCGTAGCCCGAACAATCCGGCGAGGAGCACTGCCACACCGATCACGAACAAGCGGGTCTCTCGATATCGATGAGGCAGCGCGATCAGTACGGACAAGATGCTGAACGCAATGACGGCTTGTACGGCAACAGCACGGTCGGTGGACGGAAAGAGCAGATCGTGCACGAACGTTTCGATGCCGAGGCGCCTGCGATCGGCGCGACTTTCGCGGATTGGGAAGGTGGCCACGGCGCGTCGGGTTCCTCAACGATGACCCCGCGATCGCGATCGATCCTCCGACTGAGCGGGGGCGTCGCTGTGTTCGTTGCCATGGCGGTCATCGCGTCGCGGTACGGCAGCGACACGAGCAGACGGTTGGAGGAATCGGTCCGTTCGCATTGGTGGGGTCCCGTGCTGTTCGTCGTCGTGGCGGCGTTGCTGATCGTGCTCGCCGTACCCGGCTCGCTGAACACGATCGCCGCCGGGGCGATCTACGGCCCGGTCCTCGGAGCGTCGATCGCTGTGCTCGCTGCCTCGGTCGGCGCCACGGCAGCGTTCGTAATCGGTCGACGGTTCGGCCGCTCGTCGGTGGCACGTCTGCTCGGGCCGCGATCGGCTGCGTTGGATGAGCGCCTCGGCCACACGACGTGGCGCGGCTTGCTCACGCTTCGGCTCTTACCGATCGTGCCGTTCAACTTGCTCAACTACGCGGCGGGCCTCACCTCGATGTCCACTCGCGCATACGTAGCCGGCACGGTCATCGGCATCATCCCGGGCACCGTTGCCCTGGCGTCGGTGGGTGGCTCCGCTCACGATCCGACGAACCCGGTGTTCTTGTCGTCGGTCGGTGTCGTCGTGGCGATGGCGGCGGTGACGGAGGTGTTCGGCCGTCGATCCCGGCGTCGTCGCGTGAGTGGCGCCTCGATGTGATCTCGTCGTTCGCCGTGTTGGCGCAACGTCGCGGCGACCGCCAACGCGATGAGCGGCGGAAGGAGGAACATCACGTCGAGCACGGCGGCGATCTGCGAGTCCGACCGCACGAAGGGCACCAATACCACGGGCAGCATGGGGATCCCGCCGGCCACGGCCAGGCTGCTGCCGTACTGGCTCCACGACACAGTGAACCCGAGGGCGAGTGCGAGGGCGAGATGGCGACGGGCCCCGGGGATCGTGACGTCGACCAGTCGTCGCCACGGTCCCGCGCCGAGTGACGCGGCCGCATGTTCCGAATCGAACAGTTCATCGGTGAACCCGCCGATGAGCGCCAAGGTCACATAGGGCAGCACGGTGACGAGATGTGCGATGACGATGGCCGGCAACGAGTCGGCGATGCCGATCCGCAAGAGCCACGGCGTGAGCCCTTTACCGATGGCCAGCGACGGTACGAGGAGCGGGAGGAGCAACATCAATTGAAGTCCTCGTTGACTGTCATGCGCCATGGCCCGAGCGGCCGGCCAGGCCAGTACGAGGGCAACTGCAACGGTCGCAACGGCGACCGTGGACGAGTTCACGATGGCCGGACCGATGAGCGGATCGTTGAGCGTGCTGCGCAGACCGCGCGTACCGAACTGTTGCGGCAGGATCGCCCGGCCGGTCCATCGGTCGCCTGCCGCTTGGACGAGCAGCGTCAGCAGTGGCGTGACGAGGAACAGCGCTGCGGCAACGGCCCATGCCGTCGGCCCGATCTGCCGTGAGGATCCCCGGCGATTCATCGCAGCCGTCCGATGCGTCGTTGGATCTGCGCGGCGATGAGGCCGAGGACCATCGTCATCGCGGTGACCACCAACAGCGCTGCCGCGGCATCGGCTCGTGCTGCAGGGCCATCGGTGCGCACGGTGGTGAGCGCGTAGGTGGCGATGGTGTCGGGGCGTGTAGGACCTACCAGCAGTGGCACCTCGGTGGCCCCGAGAGTGAACGCGGCAACGACCAGCGCGCCGGCCGTCAGTGGCCCGGCGAGACGTGCCATCACGATGTCACGGAACGAGCGCCACGGGCTCGCACCGAGTGCGACCGCCGCCTCTTGCGACTCGTGAGTGTGTTGATCCCACGAGGCCAGGACGAGCAGGAGGAGGAACGGGGTTTCCTTGAGCGTGTACACGACGATGATGCCGAGTCCGTGGCGGTCCCCGACGATCGTGAACGGCGACGTCCCGAGGATCCGGTCGGCGAGACCTCCAGGGGCGAGCCACGTCACGGCGAGCGATGCGGCCACCAGATGGGGAATTGGCACCGCAGACGCGATCGCGGCGCGCAACCACGTCGGGCGGTTCTGCAGGCCTGCACCGAGCGCGAGTGCCAGGATGACCGAGATGATGGTGGAGGCTCCAGCGATGGCGACGGTGAAACCGATGGCGTCGTGGAAGTGCCCGTCGACGATGATCGATCGCCATGCGTCGAGACCGATCGGGGCACCGATGATGCGACCGGGCCGCAACGAATCAAAGACGAGACCGACGATCGCTCCGCCGAACAGCAGGACCACCGTGGCGAGCGCGGGCAGGACGCCGAGCGGGATGCCCGCGGTTTGTGCGGGGCGTGTCATTCGATGATCGATCGACGTCTTCGCGCCGCGGTGGACCGGCCAGTCTCCGCAGTGGGTGTTCGATTGGCTGGTGTAGGGGTTGGAGCGGAGATCCTCACGCTGGTCGGACTCGTGTTCGGCATCGGCGCATGCGTGGCTCTCGCCGACGATCGACGTTGGATGGCGTTGACGTTGTGGTTGGCCAATCGGCTCGTCGACGGGATCGATGGAGCCGTGGCCCGCGTCGTCGGCCCGACCGACAGGGGCGGCTTCATCGACATCGTCTCTGACTTCGCGGTGTACGGAGGCTTCGTGGTCGCCGTCGCCTACGCCCGGCCCGATGCCCGAGTGGCGTGCGTTGCCCTGCTGTGTGCCTACTACGTCTCCGGGGCGGCGTTCTTGGCGTGGTCGTCGATGGCGGAGAAGCGAGCCCGGATCGTTGGGGACAATCGTTCGCTCCACTTCGTCGGGGGCATCGCCGAAGGCGCTGAGACGATCGTCGTGTACGTGCTGCTGTGTGTGTGGCCGAGCGCCACCGTCGAGATCGTGTGGACGTTCACCGTCGCGGTGGCTATCACCGCATTGCAGCGGATCTGGTTCGCGTGGCAGACGCTCACCCCCCACGACGCATGAACCGATCGACGCGACGCGACACACCGAGCGCGATTGCGCTGATGCGTCGCATCTGCGGGGAGAAGTACTTGGCCCGCAGCAACTCGTCGGCGGCACGGCTCGGACCCTCGGCGAACGTCGGGTAGGCATGGACCGTCTGGGAGACGGTGGCGATCTTGGCGCCTGAGGCGATCCACGCGGTCATCTCGGCGATCGTCTCGCCGGCGGCGTCACCGATGACGGTGGCTCCGACGATGCGGCCCTTGGGATCGCCGATCAGCTCGGCATAGCCGAACGCATCGCCATTGGCCACTGCTCGATCCAACGTGGCGTAGTCGAATCGCTGTACGACGGCGCGAGAGCCCCAACGCTGGCGTGCTCCTGGCTCGTCGAGCCCGACGCGTGCTACTTCCGGAGCGGTGAACGTGACGGCGGGGATGTGGTCGTAGCTGGCGCGCCGACGCATGGAGAAGAGCGCGTTGGTGACGACGATTCGTGCCTGGTATGCGGCCACATGGGTGAACGGCATGACGCCGGTGACGTCACCGGCGGCGAACACGTTGTCGGCGGTGGTGCGCAGCATGTCGTCGACGACGACGTAGCCGCGTTCATCCACGCGAGCCCCGATGGCGTCGAGTCCGAGGTCGGCGGTGGTGGGACGGCGGCCGACCGACACCAGGATGTTGTCGAACGGGATTGTCGATTCGACTCCGTTGCTCATCACCATCAACTCGAAGCCGGCGCCATTGTCAGTGATGTCAACCCGGGTTGCGGTGGTGCTGGTTCGCACCTCGATGCCCTCACCGGCGAGGCGCTCGGTCAGCGCGGCGGCCACACGATCGGCTTCGCGCGGGAGCAGATGGGGCATCGATTCGACGATGGTGACCTTTGAACCGAGGCGAGCGAACGATTGCCCGAGTTCGCAGCCGATGGGGCCTCCGCCGAGTAAGACGAGGCGCGTCGGGAGCACCTCGAGGTCCCACACGGTGTCGCTGGTGAGCGGCGCGGCGGCGTCGAGGCCGTCGATGTGCGGAACGACAGGTCGTGAGCCGGTGGCGACGAGGGCACGGCGATAGCGCAGTTGGCTCGTGTTGCCGTCAGAACCATCGACTTCGATGGTGCCGTGACCGGTGAAGCGACCGTGACCGGTGAACACTTCGACCCCTACCTCGCGCAATCGATCGGGCGAATCGTGGGGCTCGATGATGCGTTGTGCCGCTCTCACCGACGCCATGACACGGGCCAGGTCGACGACCGGCGACACCGGATCGATGCCGTGGCGCGACGCGCTCGACATGGTGTGTGCCGTCGCCGCCGCGGCGATGAGGGCCTTGCTGGGCACACAGCCGGTCCACAGACAGTCGCCACCGACGCGATGCCGTTCGATCAATGCCACTCGTGCACCGACACCAGCGCCACCGAGCGCGGCGATGAGCGCGGCAGTCCCACCTCCGATGACGACGAGGTCGTAGGTCTTGGTCATGCGATGACTCCGAGGTGATCGTGCGTGCGAACCGGCGTTGCCCCGAATGTCCACACCCGGGATGGGTCGATCTGAGCGTTGACGGTCTCTCCGGCGCACAGCGAGATGGCGTTCAGGGACACAGCGCTCTCGACGATGGCGACGATCGGTCCCCACGGGCTCTCCAGCGTTACCGATCGATGGGTGATCTTGTTCTCGACGGCCAGCACGGTCATGGCGATGTCACCCCGGCCCACGATGACGTGCTCGGGTCGGACGGTGAAGAGCGTGTCGTCGTTATGGCTGCCGTCGTGGAGCACGTTGGGATTGCCGGTGAGTGTGGCGATGGTCGGTGACGATGGCCGTTGCAGCACGTGGTCCGTTGCGGCGTGCTGCAGGAGCACACCGTCATCGATCACTGCGACGGTGTCGGCGAGGGCGACGACGTCGGTGATGTCGTGGGAGACCACGATCGTGGTGAGCCCGTGATGGGTGTGGACACGCGAGATCAGCGATCGCAGCTCGACGCGACGCGGTGCGTCGATTGCGCTCAGCGGTTCGTCGAGCAACAACACACCCGGTTGTGCGTTGAGCGCCCGGGCCAGCGCGACGCGCTGGCGCTCACCACCGGACAATCCGGTGATGTGCTCGTCGGCCGCGGCGACCAGCCCGACCTCGTCGAGCAGATCGAGGGCGCGTGACCGGCGCTGCGGGCGTGCCACCCCTTGAACCTTCTGGGCGTAGGCGACGTTGTCGACCACGGTCATGTTGTCGAACAGGCGCGGATCTTGGAAGAGCATGGCCACACCGCGGCGATGAGCCGGCAATCCGGTGGCGTCCTGCCCCCCGATGGTGATCGTTCCGTCGATCTCGGCCAGACCGGCGATGGCCCGCAGGAGGGACGACTTGCCAGCCCCTGATGCCCCGATGACCGCGCACAGCGTTCCTGCGTCAATGGTCATTGACACATCGCGCAGGACGGCGCGACGCCCCCCAAAGACGGTGATGTGGTCGAGTTCGACCGCGGTCATCGTGCGATCTCGTCCTGCCAGCGCCGATCGATCTCGGGTACTTGCGCCGCGGGGAGCTCCACAAGTGACGAGCCGAACTGCTCGAGGCGATGGGGCGACGCCTTGGCTTGCGTGAACGCAGAGGCCGCCGAGCCGAGCCGGCTCAGGTCCAGCACCGTCGGTATGCCGACCCTGGTGAACTTCGCGGCCTGCAGCGCCGGCGACAGCATCAGATCGGCCACCACCTGCGCGCCTTCGGGGCTCGACGCGTTGGACGGTATGGCCAGGAAGCTCACGTTCTGCAGGGTTCCGGGGGACATCACGTAGGGCCGCACCGTGTCGGGGAAGCTGCCGATGCTGACGGCGGTGTCGACGTAGTTCGGGTTGTAGCTCATGGCCAGATCCACCTCGCCGCTGCTGATCAGCCGCTCGAGCTCGGCCTCGTGCTTGGGGTACGTGTCCCCGTG
>JBFWVD010000057.1:0-30996 GCA_050246915.1 Acidimicrobiia bacterium
TACAAGAACGGGGCGTATCACCTCACTGGTGAGGGCAAGATCCTGTCCAGCGACGACTTCGTGGCGTACTGGGATCGTCTGTGCTCGACCTATCCGATCGTGTCGATCGAAGACGGCATGGCCGAAGACGACTGGGATGGTTGGAGCGCACTCACCAAGGCCCTCGGCGGTCGCGTCCAGCTCGTGGGCGACGATCTGTTCGTCACCAACACCGAGCGGCTCGCCATGGGCATCGAACGCGGCGTCGCCAACTCCATCTTGGTGAAGGTCAACCAGATCGGCTCGCTCACCGAGACCCTCGAGACCGTCGAGCTGGCGACCCGCAGTGCGTACACCTCGGTGATGAGTCATCGCTCTGGCGAGACCGAGGACACCACCATCGCCGATCTCGCGGTGGCCACCAACTGCGGTCAGATCAAGACCGGTGCGCCGGCCCGTAGCGATCGCGTCGCCAAGTACAACCAACTGCTGCGCATCGAAGAAGAGCTCGGTGAAGCCGCAGCCTTCCGGGGCCGGGCCGCACTGGCCCGGGGGACGGTCCGTTGACGGACGCGAAGGGCCCCACCGGTCGGGGTGGACGGCCACGGCGAACGGTGACGCTCACCCCGAGCGTTGCCGCTGAACCGTCGCGCCCGCGCTGGAACCGCTCGGCCAAACCGGTCGCCACCAGCGCGACCAAGGCCGCAACGAAGCCTGCGGCGAACAAGGCGACGGAGTCAGCGGCGAAGGCTGCGAAGAAGCCGAAGGATCCATCAACACCCAAGGCCGGAGCCGAACGCGCGACCACAGCTGCACGCGCCACGTCTGAGCGACCGACCATCCGCAGCCGACGCACCCGGCGATCTGCGCAACGCCGAGCACTGCGCGGCCTGCACGCGCTCCCCGCTCCCGAGGCCCTGCGCGAACAAGCCGATGACACCGGCGAAACCATCCGGCGCAAGCACCGCGCGCTCTACACGTTGTATGTCGCCAGTGGCGTGGTCGCTTCGATCGTGGCCCTCGTGGTGTGGGTGTTCCCCACCAAGACGTGGATGTCGCAGAACGACGCCACCGCAGCGGCCAGCGGCAAGCTCCGCGTCCTCGACGAGCAAATCGCCGCATTGGAACAGCAAGTGGTGGCGCTCGACACCGACGCCGAGATCGTCCGTGTTGCCCGCGAGCGCTATGGCCTGGTGTACCCGGGCGAGAAGGCCTACGTCGTGCTCCCTGCGACGCCGCCGAACCTGCCGAACCTGACCGGTTACAACGTGGTGCGCTCGTACTTCACCGACTTGGGCTGAGTCGTCGGCTCGCCGCCGAGTGAGAGTTCACAGTCGCAATGTTCGGGTGCGACAAGATGACGGCATGGATCCCTTTGCGGAAGCTCATCTGTCCCGAGACGCACGTGAACAGCTCCTCGCCGCACAAGACGAGTGCACCGTGGCGTGGATCAACGACGAGGGTTGGCCGATCTGCGTCGTGCAGACCTACGTGTGGGCCAACGGCTCGTTCTGGCTGACCGCGTTCACCGACAAACCACGGGTGCGCGCTTTGACGGAGCGACCGCAGTCGACGGTGTCGATCTCGAGCAAGGGAACCGACCAGGGGCCGGAGCGAATGGTGAGCTGCCGCACGCGCGCCGTCATCCACCCCGATGACGAGACCAAGTCGTGGTTCTATCCCGTGTTCGCCAAGCGCACCTCCGACGATCCGGCCATGCAGGCCGGGATGGCCAAGGCGCTGTCCCGTCAAGATCGCGTCGTCATCGAGCTGCAACCGGTCAGCTGGAACACTTTCGACGGCATCGCGCTCCGCAAGGCAATGACCAAACCGCGCTCCTGAAACCGTGCCCGTGGAACAGCGAAGGGGGCGACCCATCGGGCCGCCCCCCAGGCTCACGTCGTTCGAGCGTGGAGCTCAGTCCTTGTCGAGCTTGTCAGCGACCTTGTGCACCGCGCCGCCGATCTTGCCCATGATGCCGTCCTTCTCGGCGGCATCTTCGGCCTTGTCGTCGACCTTCTGAGCGACGTCCTCGAGCTTGTCCTTGGCGTCCTCGACCAGATCCTTGGCCTTGTCCTTCAGCTTGTCCAGATCCATCGTGTGTTCTCCGCTTTCATCCTGCCCGTTGCCGCGCTCCGGGCCCGGGGTGAATCCCCATCTTCTCTCCAGACTCTCCCGGTCGCCATGTGTCGCGCCTGGACACGTGTCCGGTTTCGCCGACGCGAGTTCGCCGTCCCACAGTGGGTCGAAAAAGGAGTATGAATGATCGGCATTGGTCAACAGATCCCTGGGGGGTGATCTGCCGTGCAGATCTCTGTCACCGTGAACGGGACGACGCAGCGTCATGACGTCGAACCTCGAACGCTTCTCGTCCACTTCCTGCGCGAGACCGTCGGTCTCACCGGGACCAACATCGGGTGTGACACCTCATCGTGTGGTGCGTGCACCGTCCACCTCGATGGCCAATCGGTGAAGAGTTGCACCGTGCTCGCCGTGCAGGCCGACGGCGCCTCGGTCACCACGATCGAAGGACTGGCCGACGGCGAGCACCTGCACCCCATGCAAGAAGCCTTCCGCCAGAACCACGGATTGCAGTGCGGCTTCTGCACGCCGGGCATGGTGATGGCCGCCATCGGGATCTTGGACGAGAACCCCAACCCCACCGAACACGACGTGCGCATGGGACTCGAGGGCAACCTCTGCCGTTGCACGGGTTACCACAACATCGTGAAGTCGATCCTCGCCGCAGCCGAGTCCGCCCGAGCGGGGGTGCAGTGATGACCGTCGTCGAGAACGCTCCCAACACCGTCCTCGGCAAGCGGACCCTGCGCAAGGAAGACCCACCGCTGCTCACCGGCGAAGCCCGCTACACGTCCGATCTGCCCATCCCTGGTGCCCTCCATCTCGCCGTGGCCCGCAGCCCGTACGCGCACGCCCGTATCACCAGCGTCGACCTGAGTGCCGCACTGGCCTGTCCCGGAGTGGTAGCCGCCTACACGGGTGCCGATCTGCGTGGGTTGTGGGCCGGGGCGATGCCGTGCGCTTGGCCGGTCACCGCCGACATGAAGAATCCCGAGCACTTCCCGGTCGCCATCGACAAGGCGTGCTACGTGGGCGACGCCGTGGCAGTGGTGCTGGCGCGCACCGAGGCCGAGGCTCACGATGCGCTCGACGCGATCCACATCAGCTACGAGCCGCTACCGGCGGTCATCGATCTCAACGATGCGCTCAGCGACAACGTCGTCATCCATGACGCGCTGGGCACCAACAAGAGCTACACGTGGGAGCTGCATCCCCAGGGCGTCGAGGCTGTCGAAGCTGCGTTCGCCGCCGCGACCTACACGGTGAAAGAGCGCTACATCCAACAGCGACTCATCCCCATGGCCATGGAGCCACGGGCCGTGGCCGCCGTGCCGCAGCCGTTCGGCGGTGACATCACCTTGTACTCGGCCACGCAGGTCCCCCACATCCTGAAGGTCATGGCGGCGTTGACCCTCGGCATTCCCGAGCACCAGATGCGGGTCGTCGCCCCGTCGGTCGGTGGCGGGTTCGGCTCGAAGCTCAACGTGTACGCCGAGGAGCTGTTGTGCGTGGCGCTGGCCCGCAAGCATCGTTGCCCGGTGCGCTGGGTGGAGGAGCGCAGCGAGAACGCGCAGGCCACCATCCAAGGGCGCGGCCAGATCCAGGACATGGAGCTCGCCGCGGACGCCAACGGCAAGATCACGGCGGTACGGGTGAAGCTGCTCGCCGACATGGGCGCCTACCTCCAACTCGTCACACCCGGCATCCCGTTGCTGGGAGCGTTCCTGTACGGCGGCGTGTACGACGTCCCCAACTACAGCTTCACGTGCACGAGCGTCTTCACGACGATGACGCCCACCGACGCCTATCGCGGAGCGGGCCGGCCAGAAGCCACGTACGCCATCGAGCGAGCCATGGACGCACTGGCGGCCAAGGTCGGTGTCGACCCGGCCGAGCTGCGGCTGCGCAACATGATCAAGCACGATCAGTTCCCGTACACCGCCATGACCGGGCTCACCTACGACTCGGCCAACCACGAGGGAGCGTTGGCCCAGGCGATGGATCTTGCCGACTATCCCGGACTGCGCGCCGAGCAGAAGCGCCGCCGCGAAGCTGGTTCCACCAAGGAACTCGGCATCGGCGTGTCGAGCTATTTCGAGATGTGCGGCCTCGCACCATCACGGGTGCTGGCATCGCTCAACTACGCCGCCGGGGGCTGGGAGGCCGCGACGGTGCGCGTGCTGCCCACCAACAAGATCCAAGTGGTCACCGGCACTGCACCGCACGGGCAGGGTCACGAGACCTCGTGGTCGATGATCGTGGCCGAGAAGCTCGGAGTGAGCGTCGACGACGTGGACGTGCTGCACTCCGACACCGCCATCAGCCCCCTCGGACTCGACACCTACGGCTCACGCTCGCTGCCGGTCGGGGGCATCGCCATCGTCCACGCGTGCGACAAGGTGATCGACAAGGCCACCCAGATCGCTGCCCATCAACTCGAGTGCGCAGCAGAGGACCTCGAGTTCATCGGCGGCACCTTCTCGGTGCGCGGCACCCCCGATCGCTCGCTTCCCCTCGCCACCGTCGCGTTCGAGGCGTTCACCGCCCACAACCTCCCCGATGGCATGGAGCCCAACCTCGAAGCTCATGCCACCTATGACCCACCGAACTTCTCCTGGCCCGGTGGCACGCACATCTGCGTAGTCGATGTCGACACCGAGACCGGAGCGGTCGAGGTCCTCAAGTACGTGGCCGTCGACGACTGCGGCACCCAGGTGAACCCGCTCATCGTGGAAGGCCAGATCCACGGCGGCATCATCCAAGGGTTGGCACAGGCGCTGTTCGAAGAAGCGGTCTACGACAGCGACGGCAACCTGCGCACCAGCACGTTGGCCGACTATCTGGTGCCGGCGGCCAGCGATGTGCCGTCGCTCACCCTCGGCCATCAGATGACGCCCAGCCCCACCAACCCCCTCGGCGTGAAAGGCATCGGTGAGGCCGGGACCATCGGTGCCGCACCGGCCGTGATGAACGCCATCGTCGATGCACTGTCGACTCGTGGAGTGACCGACATCGACATGCCCGCCTCACCGAACCGGGTGTGGGCTGCTCTCAACAACGCTGGCAACAACGGCAACAAGGCAGGTGCCAAGTGATCCCCGCCAAGTTCGACTATCACCGCGCAACTTCGGTTGACGACGCCATCAACGCCTTGGCTTCCGACGCGGAGGCCAAGCTGTTGGCCGGTGGCCACTCGCTGCTGCCGCTCATGAAGTTGCGCCTGGCGCAGCCCTCGACCCTCATCGACATCGGGCGGCTCAGTGAGTTGTCGTACGTCCGTGACGGCGGTGACCATCTGGCCATCGGCGCTCTGACGCGCCATCGGGAGGTGGAGACCTCATCGCTGCTGCGCGAGCAGTGCCCGATCCTGTCCCACGTGGCCGGCCAGGTCGGCGATCCGCAGGTGCGCCATCGCGGGACCATCGGCGGCTCCATCGCTCATGCCGATCCGGCGTCCGATCTGCCCGCCGCGGTGCTGGCGCTCGGCGGATCGATCGTGGTGAAGGGACCATCTGGTGAGCGGGTCATCGCCGCATCGTCGTTCTTCACCGGGTTCCTCGAGTCGGCGATGGCGGCGGGTGAGATCCTCACCGAGATCCGCGTGCCCAAGGTGC
Source organism: Acidimicrobiia bacterium (assembly GCA_050246915.1). Taxonomy (GTDB): domain Bacteria; phylum Actinomycetota; class Acidimicrobiia; order Acidimicrobiales; family Ilumatobacteraceae; genus JBFWVD01. The sequence goes on from JBFWVD010000057.1 coordinate 5,676, forward strand.
CCGGGGCGGGTTGGAGCTTCCAGAAGTTCAACCGCCGTGCCCAGGACTGGGCCATCGTCGGCGTCGCCGCCGTGCACAACGGCCACACCGGGGTGGCATTGGTGAACATGGGATCGACGCCCATCTTGGCCACGTCTGTCGGTACTGCTGTCGGCCAAGGCGCCTCTGCGGCCGACGCGGCCGAGTTGGCCTCAGCCGAGGCCGAGCCCCAGAGCGATCTGAACGCCTCGGCCGAGTACCGGGTGCATTTGGCCAAGGTGCTGGTGCGCCGGGCACTGCAGGAGGCCGGCGTCAACTGAGATTGACGCCCGTTCGGTGACGACGACGCCACCGAACGGCTGAAACCCCGCTCAGCTATCGAAGCGGACCGACACTCGATCGACCACGACCGGTGCGAAGCACTCGCTGCGCACCCGGTTGTGCTCAGGGTGCTGGTCGTAGGTGAGCCAGCCCGCGGCATCATCGAAGTCGGCGGTCACGGCGTAGTCCCACGTCCCTGAGCCCAGGCGGAGATCGGGCCCGAACTTGTAGGCCTTCAACTCGGCGATGAGCCCGGGCAGCGCGCCGAGCCCAGCATCGATGGCCGCCATCTGCTCGGCGGTGGTGTCGTCACGGAACTTGAAGAGCACGACGTGGCGCAGCATGTGCTCAGTTTGGCAGCACGGTCGCGGGAATCGGGAAGTCTCAGAGCAAGCCGGCGTAGGCGCCACCGTCGACAGGGATCTGCGCTCCCGTCACGAACGCGGCCCGCGTCGAGCACATCCACGCCACGAACGCCCCGAAGTCAGCGGGATCGCCAAGTCGCCCGGCCGGAATAGTGGCGGCCACCGCAGCCGGATCGTCGTAGAGGGCGATGAGGCGGTCAGTGGCATGCAACCCAGGTTGCAGCGAGTTCACCGTCACCCCGAACGACGCGACCTCCCGGGCCAACGTCTTGAGGAAGCCGGTGTACCCGCTGCGGGCCGTGTTCGACAGGATCAGATGGGCGATGGGCTGGCGCACCGCAACGGAGGTGATGGCCACGATGCGCCCCCACTGCTGGGCCTTCATCTCCTCGACGCAAGCGAGGCACATCGCCACCTGGCTGGTGAGGTTCAGCTCGAGCGCTCCCGGATAGGACTCCAGGGGCGTCGTGGCGGCATTGCCCGCCGCGGGTCCGCCGCCATTGGTGACCAAGATGTCGACCCCGCCCAGCTCGTGTCGTGCCGCAGCGATGAACGCTTCGGCACCCGCGACGGTGGAGACATCGGCCTCCATGCCGATCGCCCCCAGCCCGATGGACTCGACGGCGGCGGCCAGCCGCTCGGCGTCGCGTCCACACACCGCGACGTGGGCCCCTTCGGCGGCCAGTGCCATCGCAGCGCCGAGGCCGAGTCCGGCGGTGCCCGCCGCCACGATCGCGCGCTTGCCGTTCAGTCCGAGGTCCATGGCCGCTCCTTGTCGATCCGCACTTCGACGGTAGCGGGCACGACATCGCCCGCTGCTGCGGACACCGCTGAGTACCATCCGCCCAGAGTTGGACGGAGGCCCATGCCTGAGTGGTACCTGACTGCGGTCGCCGACGCCGAGGTGTATCCGTATTGGTTCGATGACCACGATGAGCCCGACACCAATCCGATGCTGGTGTCCAACGAGTCGTGCGATCTGTGCATCGTCGGTGGTGGCTACACCGGTCTGTGGACGGCGATCTTGGCCAAGGAGCGCGACCCCTCGCGCGATGTCGTGTTACTGGAAGCCGAGAGCGTCGGTTGGGGCGCCAGCGGTCGCAACGGCGGCTTCATGGAGTCCAGCCTCACCCACGGAGTGGCCAATGGGCAGGAACGGTTCCCTGACGAGCTCTCCAAGCTCGAGTCCCATGGCCTCGCCAACCTCGACGCCATCGAGTCGGCGATCCGGCGTTACGCCATCGATTGCGACTTCGAGCGCACCGGCGTGATCGACGTGGCGACATCAGCGTCGCTGGTCGCCGATCTCGAGGACGACATGCGCCATCTACGCGAGCTCGGCCAGGACGTCGAACTGTTCGATCGCGATGCGATGCGCGCCGAGGTGCACTCGCCCACCTATCACGCGGGGTTGTGGCGCAAGGGCCGCGCCGCGCTGGTGGACCCGGCCCGATTGGTATGGGGGCTCAAAGCCGCCGCCGAGAAGCTCGGTGTCCGCATCTACGAAGACACCAAAGCCACCGCGCTCCACAAAGACGGCGTCGGCGTCCGAGTGGTCACGGCGCTGGGCGACGTGCGCGCTGCTCGCGTGGCTCTCGGCACCAACGCCTACCCGCCGCTGCTGCGATCGATGGGCCACTACATGGTGCCTGTCTACGACTACTGCATGGCGACCCAGCCGCTGACGCCACAACAGCGCGAGAGCATCGGATGGGAGCGCCGCCAAGGGCTGGCCGACAACGCCAACCAGTTCCACTACTACCGGCTCACCGAGGACAACCGCATCATCTGGGGTGGCTACGACACCATCTACTACTTCGGCAACCAGGTGAACCAGGACCTCGAGCGGCGCCCCGAGACCCATGCCCTGCTGTCGAAGCATTTCTTCGAGACCTTCCCCCAACTCGAGGGGGTGCAGTTCAGCCACATCTGGGGTGGGGCCATCGATACCTCCACCCGCTTCTGCGTGTTCTGGGGCAAAGCGATGGGCGGCCGAGTCGTGTACGCCCTCGGCTACACCGGACTCGGCGTGGCCGCGACCCGCTTCGGCGCCGAGGTCACCTTGGACCTCCTCGAAGGACGGCGGACCACCCGCACCCAGCTCAAGTTCGTACAGCGTCGCCCCATCCCGTTTCCTCCAGAGCCGGTCCGGTTCCTGGGCATCCAGGCCACCCGCTACTCGCTCAAGCAGGCCGACAAACGGGGCGGTCAGCGCAACGCCTGGCTCCGGACGCTCGATCGTCTCGGATTGGGCTTCGACAGCTGAATGCCGGCAGCTGAATCCGGACAGCCGAATCCGGACAGCTGAATGAACATCGCTTTCACACAACCATAAGGTTCTTGGGGGAGACCGTCCCACGACGGCGTGCTATTTCTTGGCGCCGTATTGCGGACTGACGAAGCAACGTCTCCCAGCAGGACAAGGCACATCACAGTGGATCTCGGCATCAACGGCATCGAGCACCGGAGCACCATCGGGCGGGGGAGCTTCTCCGTCGTGTACCGGGCCACCCAGAGTGCGCTCGCCCGCGACGTGGCCGTGAAGGTCCTCGTTGCGTCGTCCACCGATGCCAAGGTCCGCGATGCCTTCCTGGCCGAATGCCGGGCGCTCGCCCGTTTGTCCAACACCGCCGATGTGGTGAGCGTCTACGACGCCGGCTGGACGTCGTTCGACCAGCCGTACCTCGTGATGCCGTACATGGCTGGCGGCACGTTGCAGCAGCGCCTCGACAACGGTGAGCGTTTCACCCTGGCGGCCGCTTTGGAAGTGACCGGCCCGCTGCTCACCGCGTTGGAAGCGGCTCATGCCGCGGGGATCATCCATCGCGACGTCAAACCGTCCAACATCTTCGTCGACGCAAACGGCAGCGCTCACCTCGGTGATTTCGGCATCGCTTCGGTGCTCGACCTCACCACCTCGGCCACCACCGCCTTTGCCGGGACACCGCAGTTCGCTCCTCCCGAGGCCTTCGCCGGCGCACCGGCCGATCCTCGGCGTGATGTGTACTCCGCGGCCGCGACCCTGCGAACGCTGCTCATCGGCCGTACGCCGTTCTCCCGACCCGGCAGCGATCTGCTCGGGGTCATCCATGCCGTCGGCAACGACGCACCGGCTCCACTTCCCGACGACTTGCCCCGGGGGGTCATCGACGCCCTCGACAAGGCGATGGCCAAGGACCCTGCGGCACGCCAGCAGAGCGCCGCTCAGTTGCTCGACGAGCTGCAAGACGCCACGCGCGATCTCGGGGCCGCGGCCGCCCTCATCCCCGCCGCCAGCCTCCTGACACTCGAAACCGCGGGCGCCGTCGGTGGCCCCGCCAATGGTTCGAGCCCGGAGACGGTCCCCCCCACCGGGCCCACCAGCTTGGCCGCGCTGAACGACGACGGACTCGACCCCATCTATGCCGCGCCACTCGAACCGCGGGCCAACCGACGCAGCCTCATGATCTTCGCCACGGCCATGGCCGCAGCGTTGTTGGTCGTCGCCCTCGTCACCGTCTCGTTGCTGCGCAGCGGCCCTGACGGGAGCGACGACGATCATCTGCTCGCCATCGACCAAGGCACCACCAGCACCACCTCGGTCGACCCGACCACGACCACCTCCACGAGTACCACGGGTACGACCACCAGTGCAGGGGTCACGACCACGTCGATCGTCGACCTGACGACCACCCTCGCACCTGTGGTCGCCGGGATCACGGTCGTCCCCGATCCCACCCAACCTCCGACAACGACCGCCACCACCCGGGCCACCACCACGCGACCGACGACGACCCGCGCCACGACCACGACCGTCGCACAGTCCACTACCACCGAGGCGCCCACCACCACCGAGGCATCGACCACCACCGAGGCGCCCACCACTACTGAGGCGACGACCACCACCGCGGCGCCCACCACCACTGAGGCGACGACCACCACCATTGCGCCCACCACGACGACGGGGGCCACCACCACCGTTCCGGCCAGCACGACGACGGCGACACGCCGATTGCCGATCTCGTTGTGTCCGTCCGAAGCGACAGTGAACGTCAACTCGGCCGGCGGCACCCAATCGACCGGCGCCAACTGCAGCTCATATGTCGTGGGCATCGACGAATCGGGCGAGTACATCGAATGGACCCTGCCCAGCAACATCGCCTCGCAGCGAGCAACCGTCTCGGTGCGCTACGCGAACAACTCAGGCAGGACCGTGGGCCTGACGGTGTCGGTCAACGGCACCTCCGCCGGATCGCTGAGCCTCACCGATCGGACCAGTTGGTCATCGTGGGCGACCGCAGGCCGAGCCGCCAACATCTCGGGCGGGGCGCGCATTCGCATTGCCTTCGCCAGTGGATCGGGTGCCGCAACCGCGAACATCGATCAGCTCATCGTGTCCTGACCGCATCGCCTCGCTCGCGACGCCCCTTCAGCGAAACGACGGGACCACGACCCGCTCTCTATGCTGAAACGATGACGACACAACCGCCGGGCGCAGATCGAACCAGGGCGGACAGTCCGGCCCAGGACGTGCCCACGGTGACGGCCGCCCTCGCTGCGCACGACTATCTGGCCGACGAGGGGCTCGCCACAGCGATCTTCTTGGCGATGCGACTACGACGCCCGTTGCTGCTCGAGGGCGAAGCGGGCGTCGGCAAGACAGAGGTGGCCAAGGTCCTGGCGCGGTGGACCGGCGGCGAGCTCATCCGCCTGCAGTGCTATGACGGCATCGACGTGTCCCAAGCGGTGTACGAGTGGGACTACGCCCGGCAGCTGCTCCATCTGCGCGCGGTCGAGGCCGCCGGTTCGCTCGCCGCCTCCGATTCGCTCGAGGACGAGCTGTACTCCGAGCGCTATCTGGTGCGTCGACCACTGCTGCAGGCCATCGATCATCGCGAAGGCCCCCCGCCTGTGCTCCTCATCGACGAAGTCGACCGGGCCGATGACGAGTTCGAGGCGTTCCTGCTCGAGGTGCTGTCCGACTACTCGGTGACCGTTCCCGAGCTGCGCACCTTCCATGCCATCACACCCCCGATCGTCATCGTCACCTCCAACCGGACCCGCGACGTCCACGACGCTCTCAAGCGGCGCTGTCTCTACCACTGGGTCGAACATCCCGACTTCGAGCGCGAGGTGGAGATCGTCCGTCTCCGCGCGCCACAGGTGCCCGACACGTTGACCCGTCAGGTCGCCGCGGCCACCGAGGCGCTGCGATCGATGGGCCTGTACAAACCCCCGGGCATCGCCGAGACCATCGACTGGACCACGGCCCTCGGTCTCCTCGGTCAACGAGAGTTGACACCTGCCATGGTCAGCGCGACGCTCGGCACCGTCCTCAAATACCGCGAGGACGCCGCGCGTGTGTCCGACGCCGGCGTCGACAACCTGGTGCGCAACGCTCTCGAGCGCGCCGGCGACACCGCTCCCGCGAAGAGCTGACGACCGGGGTACGGCGTGTCGCCCGATCCGGTGAAGGTGTTCGAACCATCTGGTCTCGACGTGCCGCGCCTGGCCACGGCGTTCGGCCGGATGCTGCGAGACGCGGGGGTCGATGTCCCGCCGAGCAGCATCATCTTGTTCAACGAAGCGTTGTCCGTGATCGGCATCGGCCGCCGCAGCGACGTGTACTGGGCGGGCCAGGCAACGCTGTTGCATCGGCCGGAAGATCGAGGGATCTTCGACCAGTGCTTCTCCGACTTCTGGGAGCAACATGCCCAGCCGCTCACCATCGTCGCCGAGCCCGAGTCGATCACCGTGGCGTTCGACTCCGACGACGACAGCGACGACGAGGACGGTGCGGGCGACAGCGACGAACCCGATCAAGAACCCACCCTGCAGATGCGCTTCAGCGCGCAGGAAGTGTTGCGGCACAAGGACTTCGAGCACTGCACCTCGTCCGAATTGGACGAGCTGCACCGCATCTTGGGGAGGTTGAGGCTCACCAGCGCCCCGCGGCGCAGCCGCCGGCTCGTGCGGTCCCCATCCACCACCGCGCGCCTCGATGTGCGGCGCACCGTGCGCGCCGCGTTGCGGGCCGACGGCGAGGCCATCGAGGTCCACCATCGCGTCACGTCGACCAAGCCACGTCGCCTGGTGTTGCTGCTCGACGTGTCGGGTTCGATGGAGTTGTACGCCCGCGTGCTGGTGCGCTTCGCTCACGCTGCTGTCATCGGCCGTCAGCGGGTCGAGGTCTTCGCCCTCGGCACCAGGTTGACGCGCATCACCCGCGAGTTGTCGAGCCGTGATCCCGATCGTGCCATCGGTCGGGCAGCCGACGCGGTGGTCGACTGGGCCGGTGGTACTCGACTCGGCGATGGGATCGGGGTCTTCAACGACCAGTGGGGACAACGAGGGATGGCTCGTGGGGCCATCGTGGTGATCTTGTCCGACGGTTGGGACCGCGGCGCCCCCGAGGTGATGGCCGAGCAGATGTCCCGCCTGTCGCGAGTCGCCCACAGCGTCATCTGGGTCAACCCACTCAAAGCCACCACCGGATACGCGCCCCTGGCGCGTGGCATGTCGGCGGCACTCCCCTACATTGACCACTTCGTGGAGGGTCATTCACTCGACGCCATCGAGCGGTTGGCCGAGGTGATCGCCCATGATCGCCCGTCGACGATGAAGGGCAGCGCGAAGCTGCCGACCACGATGAGTCCGACGCGATGAACCCAGCGACATGAACCCAGCGACATGAACCCAGGCACGTCGATCACAGGCACGTCGATCACAGACACGGAGCAGCGATGAAGGAGATCCTCGACGACATCGAGCGTTGGCGCAGCGCTGGCCAGCGCGTCGCCGTTGCCCGCGTCGTGAACATCGAAGGTTCGGGTCCACGCGACCCAGGGGCGTCGATGGCCGTGAGCGAGTTGGGCGAAGTCGCCGGCTCGGTGTCGGGCGGCTGCGTCGAAGGAGCCGTGGTCTCCGAGGCCCTCGACGTGCTCGCCTCGGGCGAACACGGACGCATGGTGAAGTTCGGGTACTCCGACGACGAGGCCTTCTCGGTCGGCCTCACCTGTGGCGGCACCATCCATCTGTTCATCGAACCGCTCGATTGGTGAGCCGCTGATGTACGAACGGTTCCGCGATCTCGTCCGAGCGGCGCGCCCCGTAGCGCTGGCCACCGTCATCCGTGGCAGCAGCGTCGGCGCCAAGTTGTTGGTCGTCCCGGGCGAGGAGACGCAAGGTTCGCTCGGCGGCGCCGAGTTGGACCGTGTCGTGGGACGAGACGCCGTCGCCGAGCTCGAAGCCGGGCAGACCCTCGTGCGTCACTACGGGCCCGACGGTCAGGCCAACTACGCCGCCGACGCCGCCGACGCGGTCCACGTGTTCATCGAGTCGTTCGCGCCGCCCCCGCAGATGCTGGTGTTCGGAGCGGTCGACTTCACCGCAGCTCTGGCCAAGGTGGGCAAGGTGCTCGGCTATCGGGTGGTGGTGTGCGATGCCCGAGAGGTGTTCGCCACCAAGCGCCGGTTCCCGATGGCCGATGAGATCATCGTCGACTGGCCTCAACGGGTGTTCGAACGACTGGGCGCCGGGCTCGGGCCACGCGATTGCGTCTGCATCCTCACCCACGACACCAAGTTCGACGTCCCCGCCGTGCAGGGTGCCCTGGCCACGAGGGTCGGCTACATCGGGGTCATGGGATCTCGCAAGACCCACGCCAAGCGGCTCGAGCGACTGGCCGAGGTCGGCATCACCGATCCGGCCGATCTGGCCCGGCTCATGAGCCCCATCGGGCTCGACATCGGCGCACGCTCACCGGAGGAGACCGCGGTGTCGATCTGCGCAGAGATCATCGCCGTGCGCACCGGGCGCGAAGCGCCGTCGCTGCGGGACTCGAACGGTCCCATCCACCGCTGAGCGATCGGCTGAGTCCGATCTCGCTCGCCGCCTCAACGACGAAGGCCCGTGTCAGCTGATGTTGACACGGGCCTTCTCGCGTTCAGGACCAGCTCAGGCTCCGGCGCACTCGCCGGCACCGACCTCGGCCACGTACGGGCCGGTCTCACCGAAGTCGACGTAGAACTCGGGAGCCTCTTCATAGGACGGGAAGTGATCGAGGTCCTTCAGCTCGGCCCCGATGCCCTTGGCGCCACCAGAGCGATCCATCCACTCGCGGAACGACTCACCGGCCTGGCGCTCCATGCCGAAGCGACGCACCACCCGCACGACCGCCTCGGGGGCATTGCGAGCAGGGAGGCGCAAGGCCTTGTCTCCGAACTCGATCTTCTCCTGGCCGACGTAGCCGCCGAGCAACAGCTGATAGCCGGGAGCGGAGCGACCGTTCACGCGACGCTCGGCCCCGAAGAACCCGATGTCGGAGATGTGGTGCTGCCCGCACGAGTTGGTGCAACCGGAGATATTGGTACGAACGCCACCGATCTCGGCCAGACCCTCTTCCTCGAGACGCCTGGAGATGGCATCACCCAGACCGCGGCTTTGGGTCACCGCCAGCGCACAGGTGTCAGCGCCGGGGCAGGTGACGACGTCACGGGACAACTCGGCGCCGGGCTGGTCCATCCCGATGGCCACCAATGCTGCGTACAGCCTGGGCAGCTGCGACTCCGACAACCCACGGAACACGAAGTTCTGACGGTTGGTGATGCGAACTTCGGCCCCGAGCTCGCGCTGGATCGCCGCGATGCCCCGGAACTGATCGGCGGTCACGTCACCGAGGCGGCAGAAGGCGAACGCCGACACGGTGCCCTTGGTAACGCCCCGCACGACGTTGGCATCGTCCCAGCGCTGGAACGGATCGCTGCGACGCAGGCGCACCGGCGTGCCCTGGCCCATCGCCGTGGGCTCCACGTCGGCAGCGACACCAGCGGGCTCGTCGCCGTGCTCGGTCACATACGCGGGCACGCCACCGGGCCAGGTGGACGAGGCGACCAACAAACGTCGCTCCTTGATGATGCGAGCCTGCAGGACGTCCCATCCCATGGTGTCGACCAACCACTTGAGGCGAGCCCGCAGCTTGTTGTCACGGTTGCCGTGGTTGTTGAACACCCGCAGGATCGCTTCGATGGTGGCCATCAGGTGCTCGCGAGGAGTGAACTCCTCGAGCGCCAACGCCGGGTGCGGCGTGGCACCGAGACCGCCGGCCACGAACACCCGGAATCCCGCCTCGACATTGCCATCAGCACCGGTACGGGTCACGGCGATGACGCCAACGTCGTTGAACATCGCCTGACCGCAGTCGGTCGAGCATCCCGAGAAGTTGATCTTGAACTTGCGGGGCAGCCGCTGACCGACGGGGTGACGCAGGAAGTGGCGATGAGCCGCCTCGGCCCAGCTCGAGATGTCGAGCAACTCGTACGGGCACGCCCCAGCCAGATGACAGCCCTGCACGTTGCGGACGGTGTCGCCACAGGCCTCACGACTGGTCATGCCGACCTTGGCCACATCACGCAGCAGATCGGGCACGCGCTCGAGTTGGATGAAGTGGAACTGGATGTTCTGGCGCGTGGTGAGCTTGCCCCATCCCCGGCTGTAGGTCTCGGCGATGTGAGCCATCTGCTCGAGTTGGTGGGGCTCGATGGCGCCGTAGGGGGCCTTGATGCGGATCATCTGGTTGTGCCCGCCCTGGCGCTGTCCATAGATGCCGTTGTTCAAGCGGAACACACGGAACGCGTCCTCTTCGAGATCTCCGGCGAGATAGCGAGCGAGCATCACCTCGAACTTGGCGATGTCAGCAGCCTGAGCTGGATCGATCTGCGCTGGATCGATCTGGGCGTTATCGATCTGGGCTGTATCGGTCATGGAGAAGCCTCACAGTCGTGGGTCAGGGGCTGCTTCGGGCAGCAGACTAACCGAGGTACCCACATTGTCGACCATTGTTGTCGGATTTGCGGTCGACGTACAGGCCCAATCACGAGTGATCGGCGCCAACCGTCCGTGAACGACCCCTCCGCAACTGCGGCGTCAGGCCTCGGCGAGTGGCGACCCGAAGCGCTTGACCTTGCCCCACCTGGCCACGGTCACGCGCTTCCCGCTCTGGGGTGAGTGCACCACAGCGTCGCCGACCCCGAGGTACATCATCACGTGCCCCGGACGCCACACGATGTCGCCAGGCTGCAACTGCGTGGTGTCACGCGCGCCGAGCGTCCGGATCTGTCCCGCAGAGCTGCGGGGGATGTTCACTCCGGCTTGGGCCCAGGCCCAGGAGGTGAAGCCAGAGCAGTCGAAACCGCCGGGAGACACACCCCGACGCTTGTAGAGCGTTCCGACCTGTGACAGGGCGCTGTACACCGCGGCCATGCGGCGATCATCGGTCTTGGCCCACACCGCCTCGAGGTCGCTGGCCGAAACTCCGGCATCGGCTGCCACGAGCCGGGCGAGCTCAGCGCGTCGGTCGGCGAACTGAGCGACGATCTGCTGATACGGGCTGGGGACCCCTGCAGGGTCGGTGGTGGCGGCGCTGACGAGCACGGCACCCGGCGATGCAGCGGCCAATGGCACCGGGGTCACCTCCAGCTGCGCCTCGACGGCCAACAGCGCTCCGGCAGCCTCGGAGACCGGCGTGGACACAACCGCTGCGGCCCGAGCCGAGGCGGGGTCCACACCGATGGCGGTGAGCGATCCGAACGAGACGATCAGGGCTGTGGCCCCCATTGCCATCGATCGGCGAACATTTCGTGTTTGGCTCCCGACGCCTCCGGGTACCACCGAGGCGGAAGATCCGGGACGAACGAGATCGGTCGACCACGTCATTCGGCGCGGCCCTGGGTTGGAGTTGCTCAACTGTGTGCTCCTTGCGTCGGGGGCTCTTGCGAACCACCGACATGGGGTCTCGGAACCAGAGGTTCCGGGCCGCTCCGACCTGTACGCACCGAGCCGGAGAAGCTGCGTCTGTGTTGCGAACAGGTGACGGTCTAATCCCCCATCGGCCCCCCGGACCAGCGCCAACAGCGACGTCGGGCACACACGGGTCGCGAATGGTTGACTGGCTTCCGATGAGCGTCGCGTTCGTGCTATTGGCCGCCGGGGAGGGCTCCCGCTGGGACGGCCCGGGGCACAAACTGATGGCGCGCGTCGGAACCTCGACAGTGATCGACCTCGCGCTGAGCCATGCAGCACAAGGGTTTCCGGACGAACTGATCGTCGTACAGGGAGCTGTCGACCTCACAGAAGCCGTCGCGGGGCGCGCCACGATCCTCGTCAACGACGTCTGGTCACAGGGTCAGGGAAGCTCCCTGGAGCTGGCAATAGGGCATTGTCGTGACATGTGTCACAAAAGCCTGGTCATCGGCCTCGGAGACCAACCTTGGCTCGATCCGAGGGCGTGGCGCGCCATAGCCACATCGGGCACCCGGCCGATGGCGGTGGCCCTGTACGGCGACCGTCGCGGCCATCCGATCCGCCTCGATGCCGAGGTGTGGCCGCTGCTCGATCTGACCGCTGACGAAGGGGCCCGAGCGTTGCTCCATGATCGACCGGAGCTCGTCGAGGCAGTACCGTGCCCGGGCAATCCGGCCGACATCGACACGATGGGAGACCTCCACAGATGGAGCTCGTCAACGAATTCACCGTGAAGGCACCGATCGGTGAGGCCTGGGCAGTCCTCACCGACCTCGAGCGCATCGCACCCTGCCTTCCCGGTGCCCAGCTCACCGAAGTCGAAGGCGACGTCTATCGAGGCTTCGTGAAGATCAAGGTGGGGCCCATCACCGCCCAGTTCAAGGGTCAGGCCACGTTCGTCGAGAAGGACGAGGTCAACCACAAGGGCACCATCAAGGCCGACGGCCGTGACACCGGAGGCAAAGGAAACGCGGCAGCGTTCATCCATGCCCAGCTCACGGCGGTGGATGCCGAGAACACCAAGTGCGCCATCACCACCGATCTGACGATCACCGGCAAGGTTGCCCAGTTCGGTCGCGGCGCCTTGGCCGATGTGAGCGGCAAGCTCATCGACCAATTCGCCGTGAACCTCGAGACGATGGTCCTGGCTGGTGACAAGCCGGCCGAGACCGCACCCGAAGCGTCCACCGCCAACGCCCCTGCGACGGCGTTCGACGCGCCCGCCCCCGGCACCGCGACGAGCGCGCCCGCCGCCGGTGCCGCAGCGAGTGCCCCTCCCGGACCGAGCAGCGAGGCCCCCAAGGTCCGCAAGATCGAGCAGCGCGACGTCGCTCCGGTGGATCTCCTCGAGACCGCTGGCGCACCGCTGGTGAAGCGGCTCGCCCCCGTCGCCTTGGTGGCGTTGGTCCTCTTCTTCTTCCTGCGGCGCCGACGCCATCGCAGCTGAGACCCAGCGGGTGCGGACCGTGGCGACCGATCGACGCATCGACGACGTCGAGCGTGTCACCGAACTGCTCGGTCGTCGTCCTCGCGGACGCTTCGAGGTGGTGGTGCGAACGCCCGCCGGCGACCCGATCGTCATCCGCAACGAACCGCTCTTCGACGACGGCACCCCTATGCCTACGCGCTACTGGCTGGTCGGCAAGCGAGAGAACGAACTGGTCGGGCGTCTCGAGTCGCGCGGCGGGGTGAACGCTGTCGAGGCCGAGCTGGGCCTGGACGTGATCGCCGAGGCCCATGAGCGCTATCGGCGCGAGCGCGACGCCGCCCTCACTGACGCCCGCGACCTCCACGGCGAAGCAATTCCAATTGACGCTCCGCGTCCGTCAGGTGGTGTGGGTGGTACCCGGGTGGGGGTCAAGTGCCTCCACGCCCACTACGCCTGGTTCCTGGCCGGGGGCGACGATCCCGTGGGTCGCTGGGTCCACGAGCGCCTCATCAGCGACGGTGACGTGCCAGATGAAGTGCCAAACGATCTGCCGAATGATGTGCCGGTCGAGCACCGGAGCACGACATGAGCCCGGCGACGCGCTCGGTGGCCGCTGTCGACATCGGCACCAACTCCACTCGATTGCTTGTCTGCGATGTCCACGGCAACGAGCTCGAGCGGCGCACCATCATCACGCGCCTCGGCCAAGGTGTCGATGCCGAGCGACGCCTCCACGCGGAGGCGATCGATCGCACCTGTGATGCGCTGCGCGAGTTCGCCAACATCTGGACGGCGCACGGCGTCGACCCGACGACGTCGGTACGCATCATCGCCACCTCGGCCTCGCGCGACGCATCGAACAGGGAGCAGTTCTTCGATCGGGCCGAGGAGGCATGCGGAGTCCGACCCGAGCTGGTGAGCGGCGACGCCGAGGCGGCCCTGGCCTTCGTCGGCGCGACCGTCGGCCTGCATCCCCACGATGGGCCGTTCCTGGTCGTCGACATCGGTGGTGGCTCCACCGAGTTCATCCTCGGATCGCTCGATCCCGACACCCGCGCTCCGAGCATCACCGGTTCGATCTCCATCGACATGGGTTCGGTACGGCTCACCGAGCGGGAGCTGCACGGCGACCCGCCGCGGGCCGAGGAGTTGTCCAACGCCATCGGCTTCGTCGCCGATCATCTCGAGGACGTGGAACGAGCGATCAGCGACATCAGAGCGCACCGGACCCTGATCGGCGTGGCCGGGACCATCACCACGGTGGCCGCAGTCGAGCTGGGACTGGCGGTCTACGACCGCTCGGCCGTGCATCGTTTCCGACTGTCGCGCGCCGCGGCCGAAGACGTGTTCCGCACGTTGGCCACCGAGTCGTTGGCCGATCGGCTGCACAACCCGGGCCTGCCCGCAGCACGGGCTGACATCATCGTCGGCGGATGTTGCATCCTTGTGGGAATCATGCGCTGGCTGAAGGCTGACTCCCTGCTCGTCTCGGAGACCGATCTGCTCGATGCTCTGGCGCGCTCACTCTCGGACGGACTGCAAAGCTGACCATGCATGAACGGGCGACACACCCCTCTGGCACCAACGTGATCCGGCTCTTCGGGAGTCGCATCATGCTCCGACCGCTCGTGGCCGCCGACTATCCGGCGTGGGCGGAGGTGCGCTTACGGTGCGAGACGTGGCTCACCACCTGGGAGCCCAAGCGCATCGTCGGCCAGCCCGACCCGGTGCGAGATCGCGACGCGTTCGTGCTGCGCTGCAACGCCCGCGATCGCGAGCGGCTGCTCGGTGCCGGATACGGATTCGGCATCTTCGTCGACGGCCAGTTCGCCGGAGAGATCAACGTGAACTCGGTACACCGCGGCCCGTTCCAGAACGCGTACGTGGGCTATTGGATCGATCAGGCCCGTGCCGGCAACGCCTACATGAGCGAAGCGAACGTCATCGTGTTCAAGTACGCGTTCGAGGAACTGCACCTGCACCGATTGCAGATCTCGATCGTGCCGCGCAACCGCAACTCGCGCCGGGTCATGGAAAAGCTGAACATCCGTGAAGAGGGCATTGCCCAGCGCTATCTGGAGATCAACGGCACGTGGGAGGACCACGTGCGCTACGCCATCACCTCAGAGGAATGGGATCGCCGCCGCGACGAGTTCCACCGCGATTGGCTCTGAGGGACTGGCCCTGACGCCTACTTGCCCTTGATCTTGTTGGCCATGGCCGCCAGGCGCTCGGTGAAGAACGGCTGACGGGTGCTCCACACCTGGGTGCCGAGCTCACGCTTCACCGCAGCCTTGTGCGTGTCGATGTCGGCCATGTCCATGATGGTCTTCTTGGTCTCGATCACCAGTTCGCGAGGGGCACTGCCCGCCTTGGCGGCCATGGCGTGTGCTGCCTCGAGCAGCTGATCGTCGGGCACGCACTTGTAGGCCAGGCCGATGCGCTCGGCCTCGCGACCGTCGATGACCTGACCGAACACGACCGTGGCCATGGTGGCCTGTGGGCCCATGATGCGACGCGACATCCAGGTGTGGCCGCCCCCGGGATGGATGCCCAGCTGCAAGAACCGCGTGTCGAACTTGGCGCGCTCGGCGGCGATGCGCAGATCACAGCCCAGGGCCATGTTCATCCCCGCTCCGACGGCCGCGCCGTTGACCGCGGCGATGGTGGGCAGCGGGCTACGGGCGATCTTCAAGAATCCCTCGTAGATGTGACCGAGCGACTCCTCGGTGGCTTCGGCCAGGTTGCCGAGGTTGGCACCAGCACAAAATGCCGGGGCCGCGCCGGTGACGATGAGGGCGCACACCGACGTGTCGGCCTCTGCAGCATCGACTGCGGCGACGATGTCGGCCACCATCGGAGCAGTCAGCGTGTTGCGTTCGGCCGGGTTGTTCAAGGTGAGCAGAGCCACACCTTCGGAGATGCTCAGTTCCACGAGTGCCATGGATGGCAGTCTCCCATGTGACAAACGCGGACCGCAGATCCAGCCGTCGCGGATCTGGGGAGGTCCGCTACCGTGCCCGCACCGTGGACTCCGCACTGGTCGACAACACCGAAGGCCTCGTGTTCGTGGCGTTGTGGGCTTCGGCATCCATCGCGGCCAAGAAGGGATTCGCCCACGCCGCTCCGCTCACCTTCCTCGATGCCCGCTTCGTGCTCGCCGCGGCGGTGTTGCTGGTGTGGGTGCACGCAGTGCGTCGTCGGCCGCTGCCCACCCGCGAGATGTGGCTCCAGCTCCTCCTGCTCGGGCTCGGCAACTCGACGATCTATCTGGGCCTGTCGTGGACCGCGCTGGAAGAGGTGAGCGCAGGGTTGTTCTCACTGTGCATCGGAGCCAACCCCTTCATCATCGCCCTGCTCTCGAGCCGGTTCCTCGGACGACACATCGCACGCAAGGAATGGCTGGGCATGGCGCTTGCCGCCATCGGGCTGGCCATCGCCACGATTCCGGCGCTCGAGCACGCCACCGCCACGCTCAAAGGACTGCTGATGGTGGCCGGCGCAATGCTCGCCTATTCCATCGCCGCGGTGTACCGCCGCAAGCATCCGCTCACCATCGGGGTCGATGTGATCAACGGTTGGCAGATCGCCGTGGGTGCGATCACCGTTCTCCCCTTGGCGATGCTGCTCAACAACGGGCACGAGACCGACGTGAACACAACGGTGGTGTTCGCGCTGTTGTGGTCGGTGGTGGCGGTCTCGATCGTGGCCAACGCGTTGATGTTCCGCATGCAGTCACGCGATCCGGTGCGGGCCGGGAGTTGGCTGCTGCTCACACCGGTGTTCGGCTACCTCGAAGCGGCCGTCGTGCTCGACGAACCGATCGAACTCACCGACGTGATCGGCGTCGTGTTCGTGCTGGCCGGGCTGGCCCTGGCCGGGACGATCAGCCTCGGTGCGTTGCGGAGGGGACCGTTGGTGTCCCCCACCCGGTAGCGTCCGCCCCGCATGCTCGATCACGTGTTCACCGATGCCATCAGCGCGCTGCGCGACGCGTTCGAGGCCGCGCTCTTGGAGCGCCAGGCCTTCGAGGAGCATTTCCAGACCGACGTGCTGCTCGGCGACCTGACGTGGGAGACCAGCTACGGCCTGCCCGGTGAAGGCTCACCGCCGCGCGTCGTGGCCCACGTGAGCTTCCAATGGCCGACGTGGAGCCAAACGTCGTATCGACGCTGGTACCTCGAGGAAGTCCTGGAGGAGGCGCCGACGATCGTCATCGAGATCGTGTTGCGCATCCAACGCCTCGAGCAGTTGCCCGATGTGCGCCAGGTGCTCGAGGTGCTGCCGGCACACTCACCCAACATCGGCGCCGAGGGTCTCGAACGTTCCGGTCCCACCGTGGAGACCATCTACGGATCGAGCCTGTCCGAGATCGAGTACGCCATCGAGGTGGGGTACGACGGGCTCTACGAACTGTCCGAGGAGACGTTGGCCGATGGCACCACGGGCGTCCTCGACGATCACTTCGGTGCGATGGGCGGATGGATCAGCTCGATCCTGGTCCGTCTCGGCGATCTCAAACTGCACTACCTGCCACCGGACGAGGAGTGAGCAGGCCGACATGTCCTGGGGGATGAAGCGATGAGTGACGCCGTAGCCGACGTGGTGCTGGTGGATGTGAGCGACAACGTGGCCACGATCACGTTGAACCGTGGACCGGCCCGCAACGCCCTCAACCGGGCCCTGAAAGCCGAATTGACGCGCGCCTTCGTCGCCGCCGACAGCGATCCGGATGTGCGGGTGATCATCCTCACCGGTGCCGATCCGGCGTTCTGCGCCGGGCTCGATCTCAAGGAACTGGGTGACGCCTCGAGCGGATTGCTCGACGCAGCCGGTGCTGACGGAGGGGTGCAGCCCGACGGGACCACCGGACCGTTCCCAGCCGTGTCCAAACCAGTGATCGGAGCCATCAACGGCGTCGCCGTCACCGGCGGCTTCGAGTTGGCACTGCACTGCGATTTCCTCATCGCATCGGACCGGGCCAGATTCGGCGACACGCATGCTCGCGTCGGCGTGATGCCCGGCTGGGGTCTCACCGTGCTGTTGCCCCGGATCATCGGCATCCGACGCGCCCGAGAGATGAGCTTCACCGGCAACTTCATGACCGCCGACGAGGCGCTGCAGTGGGGGCTGGTGAACCATGTCGTACCCCACGAGGAACTCGTTCCGTTCTGCCGCAAACTGGCGGCCGACATCGTGTCGAACAATGCCGACGGTGTGAGCGCCATCCGCGAGACCTATCGCCAGATCGAGTCGTCGGACACCATCGAGCACTGGGCGATCGAGTCGTCCAACGCCAAGTCATGGCGGGCGCGTGAGTTCTCGGCAGACGAGGTGGCCAAGCGACGCGCCGGCATCATGGAGCGCGGTCGCAACCAGAATTGACGCTCCTGGTCGCGCTGTTGGCACCAGCTCGCCGTCACCACGTGTTGCCGGTGAGCACTCCCCCATCCACCACCAGCGTCGCCCCGGTGACCCAACGGGCCATGGGTGACGCGAGATAGAGCACGGCGTCCGCGATGTCGTCACCGCGGCCGAGTCGACCAAGTGGACACGCCGCATGCCAACGCGCGACGCCCTCCGGCCAATCGTGTTGCAGACCGTCTCGCTCGATGAGGCCAGGCGCCACTGCGTTCACCCGAACGCCGAGAGGACCCAGCTCCGATGCTGCAGCCTTGGTGTGCGCCAACACCGCCGCCTTCGACGCGGTGTAATGGCTGTGACCGCGCGCCGGTTGCAGCCCCTCGATGGATGCGATGTTGATGATCGCACCACCGCTGCGCATCGCCTTCGCCGCGGCCTGCGTCCCGGCGAAGCTGGCGTTCACGTTGGCGCGCATCACCTCGTCGAACTCATCGTCGCTCTGATCGAGCAAGGCCTGCACGGGTTGCACTCCGGCGTTGTTGACCCAGATGTCCAAGCGGCCGAAGGCCTGCAACGCCGACGCGGCCAACGACGCCGCTCCACCACTTCGTGACAGATCGACTGCCAGTGCAGTGGCTCGCCCTCCCAGGCGGGCAACGTCGCCGAGTTGATCAACAAGTGCCTCGGCCCGGTCGAGATGGCTGTGGGCGTGCACCACCACCGACGCACCGGCTTCGTGCAGACGGGCAGCGATGGCCGAGCCGATTCCCCCCGACGCGCCGGTGACGACTGCGACCTGCCCCGAGAGATCGAGCAACGCGGCAACCGCAGGAGCCTGCGATGGGGCGATCACAGGTGCTCGCCACGGGCTGGGCGGATGACGCGCCGTTCGGTGACGATGGCGGTGACGAGATCGCCCGGGGTCACGTCGAAGGCGAAGTTGAGCGCACTCGATTGGATCGGCGCCGTGCGGACGCCGGCCCACATCAGCACCTCGTCGGGATCACGCATCTCGATGTGGATGTCGGCACCGGACTTCGTGCTCACGTCGAGTGTCGACTCGGGCGCAGCCACGATGAACGGGATGCCGGCGCGCTGCGCCGCCAGGGCCAAGGGGTAGGTGCCGATCTTGTTGGCGGTGTCACCGTTGAAGGCGATCCGATCGGCTCCCACGACCACTGCCTGCACCCGACCGCTGGCGATCACGGTGGGTCCGGCACCATCGACGACGACGGAATGGTTCACGCCCATCTGCACCAACTCCCACGCCGTCAGCCGAGCACCTTGCAGCAATGGTCGCGTCTCGTCGGCGTACACATGATCGATGTGTCCTCGCCGATGCAGCGAGCGCACGATGCCGAGCGCGGTTCCCCAGTCCACGCACGCCAACGCTCCGGTGTTGCAGTGGGTCTGCAGCGACATCGGTGTGCCACACAGTTCGGTGAGCAGATCGGCGCCACGCTCACCGAGCGCGGTGTTGGCCACGACGTCCTCCTCAGCGATGGCGAGGGCTTCGGCGATGACGGCCTCGGAACCTGCGTCGATGAGCGGAGCGACGCGGCGCACCCCCCACGAGAGGTTCACCGCAGTGGGTCGGGCCTCGGCAACACGAGTTGCCTCGGCGTGGACCCACTGACGTGACCTGCCCTCACGATCGGCGGTCAATGAGGCGATGGCGACGCCGAAGGCGCCTGCTGCGCCGAGGGCAGGGGCCCCACGCACGGCGAGGCGGACGATGGCGTCGATGAGGGCGTCGACCGAGCGGACCTCGACGGCGACGAGCTCGGCGGGCAACTTGGTCTGGTCGATGAGGACGACGTGGTCGCCCTTCCAGTCGATGGTGCGCATGGGGTTGAGCGTACGGCAGCATGTAGGACCAGACGTGGCCGTCGCCAGCCACTGCTCACCGCTACCTCAGGAGAACCATGACTGCGACGCAAGGTCCCTCGTTGGCCACCGACCCCTTCGGCACCGCGTCGTTGGCAGCCGGGGCGCTCGCCGAGCGCACCGGTGTGGCCAGCCATGATGTGGCGGTGGTCCTCGGGTCCGGATGGGGACGTTGCGCAGACATCATCGGTGAAGGCCCCGAGGTCCGCCTCGCCGAGTTACCGGGCTTCCCCCAACCAACCGCAATCGGCCACGGAGCATCGGTGCGGTCGGTGAACGTGAACGGCATGGCGGTACTGGTGTTCCTCGGCCGCATCCACCTCTACGAATGGGACGATCCCAAGCCGGTGGCCCACGGCGTACGCACCGCACACGCTGCAGGATGCACGAAGGTCATCCTCACCAACGGTGCTGGGTCGCTGCGGCGCGACTGGGAGATCGGTCAGGCTGTGCTGATCAGCGATCACATCAACGTGACCGGCAAGTCGCCCATGACCGGACCGAACCCACCGACCGGTTCGCGGTTCGTCGATCTCACCGACGCGTACAGCAAGCGGTTGCGGGACTTGGCCCGCGAGGTCGATCCGACGCTGCCCGAGGGCGTGTACATGGGCTATCACGGACCCCACTTCGAATCACCGGCCGAGATCAAGATGGCCGGCATCGTGGGCGCCGATCTGGTCGGTATGTCGACGGTGTTGGAAGCCATCGCTGCTCGTCATCTCGGCATGGAGGTGATGGGTCTCTCGCTCGCTACCAACCTCGCCGCCGGCATCAGCCCCGTCCCGCTCGATGGTGATCACGTGATCGCCGCCGGCAACGCGGCCGCCGAGCGCATCGGCCGGCTACTGCGGGCGATCCTGGAGCGCATGGCCGCCGATCGCGGGTGATCTCGGCTCACTGTGGCGCGGCGACGGCTCGTTCAGTCGCGGTCTTGCCACGTGCAGATGCACGCCTCGTTGCCTTCGGGGTCGGATAGGACCCAGAACGCCTTGGCTTCCGCATCGTTGAGCAACATCCCACCCGCGGCGAGCGCAGCGTCCATGCGCGCCTGAGCTTCGTCGTGGGCCACCGTGACGTCGACGTGGACCCGGTTGCGCTGTGGGCGCGGATGGTCCATCTGCTGGAACCAGACCGATGGTCCGATGCCAGCAGGGTCGATGAGAGCGGCGACCGACTCGGTCGAGTTGCCGGAAGGTTCATTGATGTAGCCGAGGATCGCCCGCCAAAAAGGCATCACGGCGCCGATGTCCATGGCGTCGATGGCGATCTCCACTCGCGTCAATGTGGCTTGACAGGACGACAGGCCATGGGAACCGGCGATCCGTGAGATCTCGCGCGCAGCGACCGCATCGGTGTCGCTGATCGAGAAGCGATGAGCAGAGGCGAGGAGGATACGGACGCTGCCATCAGGCCTGAGGTCCACATCACCTGCGTAGCCCGATGCCGCCCACGCATCGATCACGGAGTTCACGAAGCGGACCGCGTCGGTGAACGTCGGGGCCACGAACGTCGCCTCCGCCGCGTGGCGCAACACCCGCCACTCTTCGAGCCCAGGCATCGCCACGAACTGCGCGTCGGTGATCGGCTGCATCCCGGCAAGCTACTTCCGAGGTGTTGCTCGCATCCACGCCTCGACCAGCGCGACGATCGGAGCCGTCTTGTCCTCGGTGTCATCGCTGTCGGCCAACGCCAGCACGGCCCGGTCGGGAGCGACGAACGTGAGCAATCCGGTCGGATCGATGAAGGTGAACTGCGCGGCGTCGTGGCGCTTCTTCGCCCCGCGGTGGAAGATCAACTCGACGCGATCACCGGGTTGCAGACGGAACGTGACGCGATCGTCGCCATCGCAGCAGAAGCTCGGAGCGTTCCATTTGATCCGCTCGGTGATGTCCTCAGAGCAGGCCAAGATGGCACTGCGAAGATGCTCGATCTCCCCAGCGCGGGCGTGCACGAGCCGGGCGAGGAACTCGTCGACCTTTGGTGACCTGACGTTCGCCATACGCACAGTCTGGTGGTTCACAGGGCGATCGCACGTCTGTCAGCTCAGCCGGTCCGGCCACGCCCTACGATGGCGGCGCCGACGTAGGGGACGTCGATGCCGCACCACCGCCACGGGGGACACCATGTCATCGAAGGACCACAGCACCATTCCCGACTTCACGTCGTTCAACCGACTCGATGGTCGCAACCTCATCGTGTCCGGTGCCGGTCGAGGAATGGGTCGCCACACGAGTCACGCGTTGTCGCAACTCGGGGCCAAGGTGCTGTGTGTCGACATCGAGGTCCCACTCGCCGACGAGGTCGCCGCCGAGGTGGGCGGCACGTCCTTCACCGGCGACATGACCAATGAGGACGACGTTGCTCGAATGGTGGCGTTCGCCGACGAGACCTTCTCGGGCAAGATCCACGGGTTCGTCGACATCATCGGCATCGCCGAATGGACCGACATCATCGACACACCCATCTCGGTGTGGGACTCGCAGTTCGACATGTGCCTGCGCCACTCGTTCTTGCTCGCCAAGCACGTGGGCCGGCACATGATCACTGCCGAAAATCGGGGCACGATGGTGTTCATCGCATCGGTGCACGGCTTGAGCGCGTCGGTGCGTCACGCCGCCTACGGTGCAGCGAAGGCCGGCTTGATCTCGTTGGTGAAGACGGTTGCCCACGAGATGGGATCGCACGGGATCCGCGCCAACGCCATCGCCCCCGGGACGATCCTGACGCCACGCATGGAGATCGCACTCGACGATCAGCGCCGACGCGACGCAGCGAAGTTGGCCGTGTTGAACCGATTGGGCTCCACCAGCGAGATCGCCAACGCCGCGCTGTTCCTCACCAGCGACCAGTCGTCCTACGTCACCGGGCAAACGCTCGTGGTGGATGGCGGCGTGGTCACGGCCGACCCGTTCAATCCGCTCTGAGCGACCGCTTCTGCGGTAGCGGCAGCATTGATCTCAGGCGCCGATGCGCAGCGGCAGCGTGAACAGACCGCGCACACCACCGGAGCCGACCACCGGCGGGTGGTCGGGATCGAGGGAGTAGTCGGGGATGAGTCGATGCATCTCCTGGAGGGCGATGCGAAGTTCGCGTCGCGCCAGGTGGATGCCGAGACAGCGGTGGACACCGAGCCCGAAACCGAGGTGCACGTTCTGGGTGCGTCCGAAGTCGAGCCGATCGGCATTGGGGAAGCGACGGGGATCACGGTTGGCCGCTGGCGTCACCACCTGGATGATGTCGTTCTCCTGGAGATCAGCGCCACGGAAGGGGCACGCCGTCGCCACACGGCGCGGGATGGACACGATCGAATGGAACCGCACCAGTTCCTCCACCGCCATGTCGACCTTCTCGGGATCGTCCATGAGGGCGATGAAGGCGTGACGATCGTCGGGATGCTCGGCGAAGTGCCGCACGATGAACGACAACATGCCGGTGACGGTGTCGAGTCCACCGAGGAAGAGGTTGAAACAGATCCGGATGCGCTCGTCGTAGTCGAGCAGGTCGCCATTGTCGTGACGCAGCGTCACCAGCTGACTGATGATGTCGTCACACGGACGCGCCTCGCGCTCGGCGAGGATCTCGCTGAGATAGCCGATGATCTCCTGAGCCGAGGACGAGACCATGGCATGGATGGCCTCCATCGAGGGTCGTCCGTTGGCGTCGACGTCGGTGATCCCCAACTGCTTGGCGATGAACGGTGTCATGGAGTTCATGTACACGTCCTTCCACCGCATCAGTCGGTCGTGGTCCTCGAGCGGGAAGCCCATGAGGCGGCAGAAGATGATGGTGGGGAACGGCATGTTGAACGCCGACACGAACTCGGTGGTGGCGCTCTTGGCGATCGGCTCGAGCAGTTGCACGGCGAAGGCCGTGATCTCCCCCTCCAACTCCTGCATGCGTCGGGGATTGAACATCGGGTCGAGCAGACGGCGGTACTCACGCTGGGCTACCCCGTCAGCGTTCTCGGGATACACGCTCGACTGCCCGAGCGGGTTGTCGCCGATGAGCCAGTTGTTCGACATCACGTCGGCGCGCTGGAACGCCTCGCGGCAATCTTCGTACCCGAGGAAGTACCACTCACCGGTTCGCTCGCTGCGCTGCGGGGGCAGGCCCCGGACACGCTCGTAGACGTCGAACTCGGTCCGCTCGCGGAACTCCGGGTCGAACCAGTCCAAGGTGGCAGCAAGTCGCAGGGCGTCAGCTTCTGTGTTCACGGTGCATCAACTTTCGTCGAGGTGCTGGGTCGGGCATGTCTGGATCGGACACGGCTGGTGCGGACATGGCTGGTGCGGGCACGGATAGATCATCCGATCGCGTCGGCCAGGCGCGACCAGGAGTCCGGCCCGAGGTGCAGGGCGGTGGCGAACACCATCTCGTCGACACCGGCGTCTTCGAAGCGCTTCACGGCGTCGCGGATGGCGCTCGGTGATGTGAGGGCCGTGTCGGTCATGGACCACTGCTGGGTGTCGTCGTCGTAGCCGTAGTACTCGCGCATTCCGGCTTCGTACACGTCGCGTGCATCGGGGCCGAGCGAGAAGTAGGTGCTGGCGATGAGGCGGGGGCGGCCTGGGCCGCGGCCGGCGTCGTCCCACGCCTGGCGCACGATGGCGTAGCGCTGGCGATGCAGTTCGACATCGGGCGCGAAATCGAAACTGCGCACACCGTCGGCCAGCCGACCGGCGCGGCGCAGAGCCACGTCGGCAAACCCGCCGATGATCACCTCTGGACGCCCGTCGGCCAAGGTCGGGCCGACGACATCGGTGCCCTCATACGGTGACTCACCTCGCCACACCCGATGCATCGTTGCCAGTTGTTGCTCGAAGCGACGCCCGCGATCACCCCACGACGATCGGGTCACGGCGAAGTCGGGTTCGCGGGGACCGACACCGAGACCGAGCACGAGTCGGCCCTCGGAGAGCACATCGACCGTGGCGGCCCGTTTGGCCAACGTCACCGGGTCGTGGATGGGGAGCACCAACACCCCGGTGACGAGACGGATGCGCTCGGTCATCCCAGCGAGCACAGCCAGTGCGCTCAGCGCGTCGTGATTGTCGTTGGCGACGCGCTCGCCGACCGTCACGCTGGCGAACGGTCCTTCCTCGGCCACGCGCGCGAACTCACGAAGCTCGCGACCGGAATACGACCTCATCGGCAGGCTCACGCCAACATCCATGTCCGCACCACCTCCCCCGTC
>JBFWVD010000058.1:0-30596 GCA_050246915.1 Acidimicrobiia bacterium
CGACAAAAGACCTTGCATACGCCGCACGAGCGCCTCGCCATCGCCCACCACGGGAGCCCACGGCGTCGCCGCCACGGCCGGCGTGTCGGGTGATTCGGGTGCGTTCACCATGGACCACGCGGGGAGGTCCTTGCCGTCGAGCAACGCATCGAACGGGAGGTGCAGCTTGGGGAACACCCGATCGCCGGCGCCCCACGTTCCGGCCAGTGTGGTGGCCAGGTCCTCTTCCTCGGCGAGGATCTCAGCGGCCCGATCACGCATGCGCTTGGGCTCCACGAAGATCAGCTGCGCCCGATCGTCGAGCACGTCGAGCAGGGTGCGCTCTGTCGGTGTGAGCCAGGGCAGCCAGCTCTCCATGCCGTCGAACGTGAGGCCGTTGGAGAGCTTGTCCCAGTGCTCGCGTCCCCACGGCTCGCTCGTCATGAGGCTCTCTGCCCGGGCCCGCACTTCGTCGGTGGCGAGCAGTTCGCGAGCCGGGAACAGGACGGTCTCGTCGATGGAATCGGTGGATCGCTGATCGGTGACGGAGAACTCGCTGAGTCGTTCGACCTCGTCGCCCCACAGATCGATGCGGACCGGTTGATCGGCGGTGGAGCCGAAGACGTCGACGATGGAGCCGCGGATGGCGACCTCACCGCGGTGCTCGGCCAGGTCCTCGCGGCGATACCCCATGGCCACCAGCCGGGACACGAGATCGGTCGGGTCGATCTGATCGCCGGGTCGGATGACGATCGGTTCGGTCTCCTCGACGTGTGGTCCGAGACGCTGGGCCAAGGCACGGGCCGCGGTGACCACGATCTTGGGGGCGCGGTCTTTGTCCTGCAGCCGCCACAAGACCTGGAGCCGACGCCCCATGGTTTCGATGGCCGGGCTGACACGTTCGAACGGGAGGGTCTCCCATGCCGGGAACAGCTCGACGTCGCTCGGATCGACCAGCTGAGCGAGATCCTGGGCCAGGCGCTCGGCCACCGAACCGTTGGGGACGACCACCACGATGGGTCGTCGCTCGCTGAGATGCGCAAGCCCGGCCAGCACCACGGCGCGAGCCGCCTCGGGTACGG
Organism: Acidimicrobiia bacterium; assembly: GCA_050246915.1. Taxonomy (GTDB): domain Bacteria; phylum Actinomycetota; class Acidimicrobiia; order Acidimicrobiales; family Ilumatobacteraceae; genus JBFWVD01. The sequence continues at coordinate 1,062 of JBFWVD010000058.1, forward strand.
CGACCGCCACGGTGCGGCGCCCGAGGATCTTGGAGAACACCGGCTCGTCGCGCAGGGCGGCAGCGAGCGCGGCGAGCGGCGGGGCGGTCGTCGACGTCGTGGAGTGTGCGGTGCGGTCGAGATCGGTCATAGCGGACTTGGGAGGCTACGGGACAACGCGGTCATCGACCTCGCCGAGAAACGGTGCCGAGCGCGTTTCGGTGCATCGGTCGACGAAGCGTTCATCTGCGCTCGTGTTCTGTGCACGAAAAGGTCCGGCTCCGGGACCTTCTCGTGCACAGAAGCGACGAGGCCGATGCTGTCCTGCGATCCGGGGCTTGATCGAGGTACAACGTGCCCGACCCGATTCCGACCCGTTGAGCCCTCGAAACTAGGGTCGCTGGCGCCGTCAACCGCTGGGGTTTGGCGCAGGTGATCTGGGGTGGGGCCGCGTGAAGCCTGGTCGAACATGGAATGAGGTCATCCTCACGACCTGGGAGGGGTCCGACGCTCCGGCCATCGTCACCGAGGACCGGATCTGGAACGGTGTCGAGCTGCTGGCGTGGGCTGGTGGTGCTGCGGCGTGGCTCGACGAGCTCGGGTTCGCCCCCGGCGCCATCGTGCCGGCCATCATCGACGAGTCGCCGTCCGCGATCGCTCTGGCCGTCGGCGCGGCTCTCTCGGGCCGCGCGCTCGCTCCGCTCAGCACCAAGATGCCGGTCGGCGATCTGGTCGGGGTTCTCGAACGGCTGGGCTCCATCGCTGTCATCGCCGAACCGAAGACGCTGGCGCTCGCCAGCGACGCCGCGGCGAAGCTCGGCATCTCAGCGTGCAACACCATCGACATGCCCGACAACGGGCCGTTGCCACGCGTCGAGGTCACACCCGACACGGTCTGTGCGGTGATCCACACCTCGGGCACCACCGGCAACCCCAAGCCGGTGATGGTCACCCAGGGCCGCATCCTGCCGCGGGTCAAGTACTACCACGACGTCGTGCCGATGGGGCCCGGGGATCGCTGGTACACCGCGTCGCCGTTCTCGCACACCGCTGGATGCGGACTCGACCTGTGCGTGCTGGCGATGGGCGCGGCGATCATCCCGCAGGACTGGTTCACGGTGGAGAGCTGGAGTCGGGCCGGTGGACTCGGCCTCACCACAGCCCTCCTCGTCGTCACCATGATCGACATGTTGCTCGCGCAAGACAAGTTGACAGACGCTCACCCCAAGCAGATCGTCTACGGCGCCATGCCGATCCATCCCGACACCCTCGCCGCGGCCATCGCCGCCTTGCCCGACACCCGTTTCGTGAACGTGTTCGGGCAGACCGAGGTGAGCCCCATCTCGGCCATGACGCACGAGGATCACCTCAAGGCCGTCAACGGCCGGCCCGAGTTGCTGCTGAGTGTCGGACGTGCGCAGCCGGGCATCGAGTTGCGCGTCGAGAACCCCGACAAGGACGGCATCGGGGAGATCACGATCAAGGCACCTCACGCGTTCGTGAAGGACGATGACGGCTGGCGACGCACCGGCGACCTCGGTGTCATCGATGACGAGGGTTACGTGTTCCTGCGTGGTCGCATGAACGACCGCATCATCCGTGGTGGCGAGAACATCTTCCCCACCGAGATCGAGAACGTGATCGTCAAGCACCCCAAGGTCAAGGAGGTGGCCATTGTCGGTCAGCCCGATCGCAAATGGGGCGAGGTCGTCAAGGCGGTCATCGTGGCCGAGGACCCGAGCGATCTGCCTGACACCGACGAGATCACACAGCTGTGCCGCGAGCAGCTGCTTCGCTTCAAGGTGCCGACCGTGTATGAGTTCATCGGCGAGCTCCCGCGCAACCCCGCAGGCAAGGTCCTGCGACGAAAGCTGATCTGATGTCGAACGAAGTTGACGTGCCCAAGGGCATCGACGCACCGGCGGTGGAAGCCTGGCTCCTGGCCAACGTGGAGCGCCTGCGCGGCCCGTTGCGCTTCTCGCTCATCAGCGGTGGCCATTCGAACATCACCTACTTCGTCGATGATGCCGCTGGGTATCGCTGTGTGATGCGCCGGCCACCACTGGCCAAGGGTGCGGCGCGAGCCAACGACGTCGGCCGCGAGTATCGGGTGATGAAGGCGATCCACGGCACCAAGGTGCCGGTGCCGGAACAGCTGGCCCACTGCACCGACGAGTCGGTGAACGGTGCGGAGTTCTATGTGATGGCGTGCCTGCCCGGCCACGTGGTGGCCAACCCGAGCGTCGTCGAGCGCGTGCTGACGACCACCGCATCGCGCCAGCGGGCCTCGGAGCAGATCGTCGACGTCATGGCCGACATGCACACCCTCGATGTCGACGCCATCGGCCTCGGGGCGGCAGCGAAGCGTGAAGCCTTCCTCGATCGTCAGCTGACTCGGATGTCATCGGTGTGGGAATCGACCAAGACGCGCGAGTTGCCGCTCATGGACGCCGTCCAGAAGGAACTGTTCGACCGCAAGCCCGAGCAGCGCTACACCGGCATCGTCCACTCCGACTATCGGATGGGCAATGTGATGTTCGACGAGTCCGGCACGCTCACCGGTGTTCTGGACTGGGAGCTGTGGACCCTGGGTGATGTGCTCGCCGACGTCGCGTTCTTGCTCAACAACTGGTACGAGCCAGGCGAGACCGGTCCGAACGTGTGGATGGAGATCCCGCCGACCATGGCCGGGGGGTTCTGGACCCGAGAGCAGGCGCTCGATCGCTATCGCCATCAGACCGGCTTCGACCTGTCCGACATCGACTACTACCGGGCCTTCTCGTACTGGAAGCACGCGGTCCTTGCCGAAGGGGTGAAGCGTCGATACGACACTGGAGCGATGGCCTCGTCCAACGTCGACTTCGCCCACCTGAACCAGCGCGTCATCGATGCGGCGACATTTGCCGCCGAGCGGCTCGGGCTCGCCGTCTGATCCGGACATCGACCACCAATCATCATCGCAATCAAGGAGAATTGACATCGTGGGAAAGCTCGACGGAAGAGTTGTCATCGTCACCGGCGCCGGCCGTGGTCTCGGCCGTGCCCATGCGCTGGAGTTGGCCAAGCAGGGCGCCATCGTCGTGGTGAACGACCTCGGCGTCGGCGTGAAGGGTGAGAAGAGCGACGAGCCCTCACCGGCCGAGTCGGTGGTCGCCGAGATCGAGGCCATGGGCGGCGTCGCCGTCACCGACTCGAGTTCGGTGTCGGACTTCGCAGCGATGGAAGCACTGGTGGCGAGCACCGTGGAGCGCTTCGGTGATCTCCACGCTGTGGTGAACAACGCTGGGTTCTTGCGTGATCGCGTCATCACCTCGATGACCGAGGACGATTTCGACGCCGTCATCAACGTGCACCTCAAGGGCACGTTCTGCCTGACGCGTCATGCGTGCGTGTATTGGAAGGACCAGCACAAGGCGGGCAAGCCGGTGAGCGGCCGCGTGGTCACCACGACCTCGGGCGCCGGTCTCCTCGGCAACATGGGTCAGACCAACTACGCCTCGGCCAAGGCCGGCATCGCCATGCTCACGCAAGTCGTGTCGATGGAGATGCAGCGCTACGGGGTGAGCGTCAACTGCGTGTCGCCCGTGGCCGCCACCCGCATGCTGGCCACCGTTGGTCGTGAGGCATCGGCCGACGGCGGGTGGGACGCACTCGACCCCGCCAACGCATCGCCGGTGGTGGCGTGGCTGTGCAGCGAGGAATCGGGCTGGCTGTCGGGCAACGTGCTGCGCATCGACGGCAACACGGTGAAGCGGATGATCGGCTGGAAGATCGGTGATGGCTTCACCTCGGCATCGAAGGAAGCGCTCACCGTCGATGAACTGGGCCTCGGCCTGCGCAAGCTCTACGGCGTGGCCCACACCGGCTTGATGGGCTGATCCGGCCCATATCGACGTGCAGAACGTGGCCGCGTGAGCTTCACCGTCGTACCGAGCGCCTTCGAGGCGTCTGAGCCGTCCGACGGTGAAGCCGCGGCGCGTGTCGCCATAGCGGCGGAAGGCTTCACCCATCTCGTCGTGGGCGACGTCGGTCCCGGAAGCCTCGAGATCCATTTCCACGACTTCCCCAACGCCGCGGCGATCTTGGCCGGGGAACTGGTCCTCACCGACATCGAGACCGGGATCGTCCATGTGTGTGGCCCCGGCACGGTGATCATCGATTCCGGTCGGAGCCTGCATCGCGAAAGCCACGGTGACTATCGGGTGGCGGTGGGCTACCACGTCCACCCGCGTCAACTGGAGTTGCCAATCGTTCGCTACCCGGACGGCGCACCAGATGCGGGTGAGCGTCAGATGGCGTAGAAGCCATCGATGACGATGGCGACACCGGTGGCGATGGTGGCGAACACCAGCAACCGCTGCAGCCACGTGGCCAGGGCGTCGCTCGCCGGTGGAAGCGGTCCGCTCGGGCCCAGAAGCGCCACGATCGCGGCGAGGGCGACAGCGGCCAACGCCGTGGCGAACACGATCCATCCCTTGCCGCCCGCACCTGCGGCGATGGCCACGATGACCACCTCCGGTCGCAGCACCCACGGGATGAGCACCGGCATCAACGCGGCAGCCTTGCCGGGCAGCACCGCGCCGGTAGCCCAGCGATCGCCGTCGAACCGTTCGAACACCGAGACCAGGCCAGCGATCGCCAGCGCGAGGCCGGCGGCGATGACGGCATTGCCTCGTGAGACGTCGAGCGCCCGGATCACTGGACCCCCGACTGCCGCGACCGCTCCGAACACCACAGCGCCGAGTGCCCCACCCGCACCGACCGCACCGACCGGCACAGCGTTGACACGGGAGCGTCGCATGATGCGCATCGGGTTCAGCGCGGCGACGACCGCGATCGCGAGCAGCCATGTGGAGCTGGGCACCGCGGAGCGCCGGGGGAGCTGATCGACGTCCGCCGACGTGCGGTTGGCCAGGATCAGCGCCGACAACGTGTGCTGCTGATCGTCCATCTGGGTGATGCCGAACTGCAACCAGGCGCCACGAGCCACCGACGGATCGGGATACGCGGCGGCCTCGGTCGCACTCACCTGTCGATCGACGAGCACCCCGGCCAGGCACTGCAGCCGCTCATCGATGGCGCGCGCTGTGCTGGCCAGTGCCGGCTCGGCGACGGCGACCTGCTCCCATGCGCCCAGCAACTCACCGAGTGTGCCCACGCCGGAGCCGAGCGATGTGCGACCGCGGAGCCATCGGTCGATGCCGCCGTTGGTCTTGTGCGACTCGAAGCGCACTTGCACCGATCCGATGCCCATCTGTCGGCGGCCGAAGCTGAGTTCGTCGGATGTGAGCGCACCGTTCGGCCATTGGCTGACCGTGGCCATTGCGTAAGCGGCCCAGTGGTCGCTGGCGTCGGGCACGAAACCTTCGGCATCGGCGCGCTCGGTGGCGAGGTAGCGGGCGATGTGACGCACGGGTTCCCCCCACCCTTCGCCGGGGTAGAGCAGTTCCATGCGGGCCAACGCGAACATGACCTGCCCAGTGGCGAATGGCGAGGTGACGGTGGGATCGGAAACTCCCGTGGCCCGGTCGGTGACCTCGAGGACCGACCCGCGTTCGGTGGTGCGGCCGACGAGGAACCGCGCCAGCGAGCGCAACTCGACGGGGTCGGGCGCGACGCTCGCGTCAGCGACGCCGGAGCGAACGTTCACGGCCCGCTCGGTGAGGGCCACCAACGTGAGCGCGGTGCCGCCGGTGGTGACGACCCCGTTGTCGTCAACAGCTGTTGTATCGCCGATGGCCACGAAGCGTTGCCGGAGGGACGCCTCGCCACGTTCTGCGACGTCCTGTGCCCCAGCGATCTCGACGCCGGCGGCCTGCTCCAGAGAGAACAACACGCCGGCGTGGCGAACCCAGTTGTAGCCACCGAGATCTCTTCCGGTGCTGACGTCGGTTCGATAGCGCCAGGTGCCGTCGGGCGATTGGTTGCGAGCGAACCAGTCGACGGCCTCGGTGGCCGATTCGGTGAGCACGGCGGGAGTGGCCGTGCCACATCGCTCGGGGAGTGCGATCACTGTCCGGGTCACGCCCAGCGACAGGACCAAGGTCCCGGCCCACAGCATCGCTCGGCGTCTGACAGGCCCCATCGGCCATACGTTACGGTCCGCACCGTGCGTACCGGGGAGTCGACGAGATCCGCGCCTGGCCGGCCGGCAGATCACACCCGAGTGCGTCGCTACGCCTGGGGCAGCCTCATCTCCATCGTCGTGGTGCTCGGTGTGATCCCGTATGCGCTCGAGCGTGACAGCTTCCCGCACTCGAACTTCCCGATGTTCTCGTCGCGTCGCACGACGATCGAGTCGGTCGATACTGCGGTAGCGGTGTCCGAGGATGGCGCGCGTCAACAACGGTTGACGCCAACGCTGATCTCCGGTTCGGATGAGCCGGTCACCGCGGCAGTCACCGTGTCGCGAGCCATCGATCGCGACGGTGTCGACGCGCTGTGTCGCGACATCGCCGCCCGGGTCGTCCGCGCCGAGCCGTCATGGCTGGCCGACGCGGTCGGTGGTCGACTGGTCGAGATCGAAGTGGTCACCGAGACGCACGACGCGTTGCGCTACTTCGCTGGCGACCGGACACCGTTGCGCCGTGACGTGCACGGTTCGTGCCCGATCGAGGTCCGATGAGCATCACCGTGCGCGCTGACGCCTGGTTGCTCGAGCCGGCACCGGCGCGTCGACTGGCGGCGCTCCGGATCCTCGTCGGTGGGTATGCGTTGGTCTTCCTGCTCAGCCGACTCCCCGGACTGCTGCAAGTGACACGCCTGCCCGATCGGCAGTTCGAACCGGTCGGTCCGCTGTGGTGGATGGATTCGCCACTGAGCAGTCGCGTTGCTCAGCTCGCGTTGTTCGCTGTCATCGCGTTGGCCGTTGCGTTCGTGGCGGGCTGGCGCCATCGCGTCACGGGCCCGGCATTCGCGCTGGGGTTCTTGATGGTGACCACCTATCGCGTGTCGTTCGGCCACATCCTCCACACCGATCATCTCCCCGCCGCCCATGTGCTGGTGCTGGGGTTCGCTCCTTCGGCGGCGGCATGGTCGCTCGATGCGCGGCGCGCCCGGAGCCGATCGATCGAGCCCCCCGACGATGCTCGCTTCGGATGGCCGATACGGCTCATGGCCGTCATCACCGCCATCGGCTACGTGCTCGCCGGGTTGGCCAAGCTGCGCTACGGCGGCAACGACTGGCTGACCGGCGACGTGCTGCGCAATCACATCGCCTACGACAATTTGCGCAAGGCGTTGATCGGCACGTTCTGGTCCCATCCCGGTGGTTGGATCGTTCAGTACGCCTGGTTGTTCCCACCGCTGGCCATCGCCACCACCATCATCGAGTTGGGTGCCGTTGCCGTGGCCACACGTGGTCGGCTCCGCACCATCGAGGTGGGCCTGCTGTGGCTCTTCCATGTGGGAACCGCGGTGTTCATGGCCATCGGCTTTCCCTATCCGCTCAGCGGCATCGCCTTCGCTTGCTGCTTCCGTGCCGAGCGGATCATCGAATGGGTGCTCGTCAAGTTGCCGACCGGCTCCCGTCCGGCATCAGTCAATACAACTTGACGCGCCGATCGGTCGGTTGATCGAGCGGTCGGTTGCGGTCGGTTCCGGTAGCGGTCAGATGGCCTGGTTGAAGCGGTTCATGGCGGTGTCGACGCCGAGCTCGGCGATGCACTCCACGGCGTCCGCCGCCCGTTGCACCATGACGCTGAGCAGCTCCCGATCGGCTTTGGAGATCTTGCGCAACACGTGGTCGGCACCTTGCTGGGCGTTGGTGGGTTTGCCGACGCCGATGCGGACCCGCAAGAAGGCATCGGTGTGCAGATGCTGCTTGAGGCTCTTGAGCCCGTTGTGTCCGGCGAGGCCTCCGCCGGACTTCACCTTGAGCACCCCGGGCTCGAGATCGAGCTCGTCATGGACTACGACGATCTGATGGGGTTCGGAGATGCCGAACCGCTTCACCAGCAGCTGAGCCGACTCGCCCGAGAGGTTCATGAAGGTCTGGGGAAAGGCGAGCGCCATGCGCTTGCCGGCCAAGGTCACCTCGGCGACCAGGGCTCGTTCCTTGCTGGGCTTGAGCGAGGCTCCGCCGCGACGAGCGAGTTCCTCGACGACCTCCACACCGATGTTGTGTCGCGTGGACACGTACTGGGCGCCCGGATTGCCGAGGCCGAGGACGAGCAGATCGGCTGGGGTGCCTCGGCGTTGACCGACGCCCCGTAGGGCCACGAGCGGGCCTGTTACTCGGCGTCGCCCTCAGCAGTGCCGGCGTTCTCGGCCTGCTGCATGGCGATGGTGGCGCGGGTGGCCTCGGCCGACACGATGACCAGGTCGGGGTCACTCATGAGCTCGACACCACGGGGCATGGTGAGATCCGACGCCTTCTTGGTGTCGCCGATCTTCATGTCGGAGATGTCGATGACCAGTTCCGACGGGATGTTCTGCGGCGTGGTGCTGATGGTGACCGTGGAGACCTGCAGGTCGACGAGGCCCTCGACGGCCTTGACCGCAGCGGCCTCGCCGGCAAGCACGACAGGCACTTCCACGCTGATGTTCTTGGCGAGGTCGACGATGAGGAAGTCGACGTGGCGCACAGTGCGGCGCACCGGGTCACGCTGGAGTTCCTTGACGACGGTGGGCTTGGTCACGCCACCCCAGGTCAAATTGATGACGGCGTTGAGGCCGGCCGGGCTCGACATGGCCAGACGCAGGTCGCGGCGGGCGATGTGGATGGGGGTCGACTCGGTGCCGAGCCCGTAGACCACGGCCGGGATCATGTCGGCGGTGCGGAGGCGGCGGGCCGGGCCCGACCCGGTGCCCCGTCCGGTCTCGGCGGTGATGGTGATGTCCGACATGGCGCGCTCCTGCGGGGTGGTACGAAAAGTTGAAGCCCGGAGAGTGTAGGGACCGCGGGCCCTCCAGCGCCAAGCGAGGCGGTGGGATGGGCCCGGTAGGCGGCTCGGCCTTCGCGGTCAGGTCAGCTTCAAGATCCCCAGCGAGCGGTGCATGTCGAACGGGTAGACCAGAGGCGTCCGGCTGATGCGGTCGAGCGCCTTGGTGTGCTCGTCGTCGAGCTTCCACCCGATCGATCCAAGGTTGTCGCGCAGTTGCTCCAGCGTGCGGGCGCCCAGCACCGGAGCGGTGATGCCAGGGCGGTTGGTGACCCAGTTCAGCGCGATCTGGGCCATGGAACGGCCGGTTTCGGCCGCGATGCGCGAAACCTCGGCCGCAATGGCCTGGTTGCGCTCGTCGAGTTGATGCGTCATGAAACTCCACGCGCTGTTCATGCGACTGTCGGGCGGCGGAGTGCCGGCGGGCGAATACTTGCCGGTGAGCACGCCGCCCCCGAGGGGGCTCCACGGCAGTACCGCGATGTCGTGCCGACAGCAGTTGGGGAGCAACTCCATGTCCAGTTCGCGCGACAGCAGGGAGTAGCGCGATTGGAGCGACACGAAGCTCGGCCAGCCGTTGGCGCTCGAGGTGGCAAGGGCTTCGGCCAGTTGCCAGCCGCCATAGTTGGAGCAGCCGATCCAGCGCACCTTGCCGGCGGTGACCAATTCGGCGAGGGCACCGAGGGTCTCGGCGATCGGCACGTCGTTGTCGGGCCAATGGATCTGGTACAGGTCGATGTGATCGGTGCCGAGCCGACGCAGGGACTCGTCGCAGGCCCGCAGCAGCGACTCCCGGCCAGCGCCGCGCGGATCGTCACCCATGGGCAAGCGGCCTTTGGTGGCGAGGACCACCTGATCGCGCCGACCGGCGATGGCCCGACCGATGATCTGCTCCGACGCGCCGGCGTTGTACATGTCGGCGGTGTCGATGAAGTTGCCACCGTGGCCGATGAACTCATCGATCTGGGCCCTGCTGATGGCTTCGTCGGTCTCGTTGCCGAACGTCATGGTGCCGAGGCACAACTGCGAGACCATCATGTCGGTGGAGCCGAGCGGACGTAGCTGCACGAGTGTCGAGGTTAGGCGAGGCGATCGTTTCGACCTCGGGGCGAGTGGCGCTCGGCGAGGCGAGCCATTCGCCGATCCCAACGGGCGCCGGAGTCGAGCAACCACACGACCGCATCGCTGAGCCGTTCGGGCGTGGCTCGATAGAGCACCTCTCGACCGAACCGTTCGGCGATCACCAAGCCGGCCGACTCGAGCGCGTGCAGATGCTTCACGACGGCTTGGCGGGTGAGGGGGAACGACTCGGCCAGCACGGTGGCCGATGCCGGTCCTTTGCTCACGAGGCGGTGCAACAGATCACGCCGTGTCGGATCGGCCAGCGCGCCGAACAGCGCGTCGAGCGCCGCGTGCGACGGGGGGGCGGTGCGATCGGAACGGGTCACACGAGCGCGAGGCGAGACGCCGCGACCAGGCACATGACCATGGCGACGATGCCCGTGCGGACGGCCCACGTCGATGCGCTGGCCGCCAGGGGTCCCTGTTCATGGACGATCAGTCGACTGCCCCCTCGGGGCGTGGGTTCGACGGTGATGTGCACCGTGGTCACGAGGTGGGGCTCGTCGGCATCGAACCATCGATACGTGACTGCTCGACCGGGTTCGACGCGATCGATCTCCACCGCGAAGGTGAGGCCATCATCGACCACGGATCCGATGGCCCCCTCGGCGATGTCGACGTCGGCGACGTCGACGAGCCATTCGGTCCAACCAGCAGCGGTGCCGGCGAGGCGCCACGTCTCATCGGCATCGACGTCGAGATCGATCGATCGCTCGATGTCGCCGATGTGCCCGGCGACGTGCTCGCCGGTGGGTTCGGGTGCGTGTGCGGGATCGTCTTCAGGCGCATCGGGCATGGCCGAACGCTATCGACAAAGGACGACCACGCGCAACCAATAGGTTGCTCCTCGGTGACCACGTCCGTAGGGTATGTGCAACTCAACGGTTGCACCTGGAGGCATGATGTTGATACCCACCGTGATCGAGACGACCAATCGAGGCGAGCGCGCCTACGACATCTACTCGCGGTTGTTGGCCAACCGCATCGTCTTCCTCGGTTCGGCGATCGACGATCAGGTCACCAACGTGGTGATCGCTCAACTGCTGCATCTCGAGAGCGAGCATCGTGAACGCGACATAGCGCTGTACATCAACAGCCCGGGCGGCGATATGAACGGGTTGTTCGCCATCCACGACACCATGCGGTTCATCGGCCCCGATGTGATGACGATCTGCGTTGGCCAGGCCGCGTCGGCCGCGGCCGTGCTCCTGGCGGCGGGCGCGCGGGGCAAGCGGTTCGTGCTGCCCAACGCTCGCGTGCTCATCCATCAACCCCACGGCGGGGCGCAGGGTCAATCGAGCGACATGGAACTCGCGGTGGCGGAGATGGTGGAGATGCGGCGCCGGATGGTCGACATCTTGGCGGAGTCGACGGGCCAGCGACGGGAGCGCATCATGGCCGACATCGATCGGGACTACATCGTGCGTGGCACCGACGCCGTTGCCTACGGACTGGTCGATCAGGTGATCGATCGACGAGCACTCGAACTGGGCAGCGCCCTGGGCGAGATCCCCGCAACCGTCACAACAGGAGGCGAGATCGACCGATGACGGTCAGGATTGGTTCTCGCCGCCGAAGATCTCGCTCACGCTGGTGTCCTCGAACACGGCGTCGAGGGCGTCGGCGATGATCGGGGCCACCGACAGAACCTCGATCTTGTCGATCTGCTTGTCCGGGCTGAGCGGCACCGTGTTGGTGATGACGACGCGGCTCATCTTGGAGTTCTTGAGCCGATCGATGGCCGGCCCGGACAAGATGCCGTGGGTGGCGACGGCCCACACGTCGGTGGCGCCGCGCTCGAACAAGATGTCGGCGGCCGACACGATGGTGCCCGCGGTGTCGATCATGTCGTCGGTGATGACGCAATGGCGACCTTCGACCTCGCCGATGACCTCGCGGGCCACGGCGACGTTGGTCATGCCCTTGGGCCGACGTTTGTTGATGAAGGCCAGATCGGCGCTGAGGTCACCGAGGTGCTGGGCCAGGCGTTCGGCCACCTTCACCCGACCGGCGTCGGGGGCAACGATGACGAGGCCTGGCTGCGCGTTCTTGCGGAGGTAGTTCTCGAGAACCGGCATGGCCGTCAGATGATCGACAGGTCCGTCGAAGAATCCCTGGATCTGCCCGGAGTGGAGATCGACGGAGATCATCCGCTTGGCACCGGCGACCTTGAACATGTCGGCCACCAACTTGGCCGTGATGGGCTCTCGGCCCTCGGCCTTGCGGTCCTGGCGGGCATAGCCATAGAAGGGCACCACGGCCGTGATGCGCTTCGCACTGGCCCGCTTTGCCGCATCGATCATGATGAGCTGCTCGACGATGGCATCGTTGATGCTCATCGTGTCGTTGGAGAAGTGCGTCTGGATGATGAACACGTCGCAGCCGCGCATCGACTCGGCGAAGCGGGGGCGGATCTCCCCGTTGGCGAAGTCGACCAGGTTCGCGTTGCCCAACTCGACCCCGAGGCATGCCGCGATCTCCATCGACAGCTCCGGGTGTGAGCGACCGGTATACAACGCCAGTCGCTTCTTGGTCACGCGTTCCATCAGTCCTCCTCGGCCCAGCCGAGTGCGAGCATAGAAGCCGACGGTGCTCGCGTCCGCCCCGAGCCGGGCCACCGTGTCACCCTCGTCGATCGTCGGGCACGACGATGCGCGTCAATTTTGCTTGCTTGGTGCGAAGAACGGGCCGGTGCGCACGCCGGCGGCAACGCTGTCGCCGGGCTCGAGGACACTGAACGGTCCCACATGGGCTCCGTCACCGATGGTGGCGGAGCGAGCGACGCTGTTCTCGACGATGCAACCGGCGCCGACCACCGTGTCGACCAGTCGCGTCGATGGACCGATCTCGGACCCCGATCCGATGCTGGTGTTGCCCTGCAGCAGAGTCCCGGGGAAGAGCGTGACATCGGCGGCGAGTTGCACGGTCGAATCGATGAAGGTCTGTGCCGGATCGAGCATGGTGACGCCGGCGGCGAGCCATCGCTTGCACGTGCGAGCGCGCAGCACCGCTTCTGCCGCGGCCAACTGGGCGCGGTCGTTGACCCCCGACGCTTCGGCCGGATCGTGCACGATGACCGCGCTCACCGTGGAGCCGGTGGACACGAACACGTCCACGACGTCGGTGAGGTAGTACTCGCCCTGGGAGTTGTTGGGGGACAAGCGCCGCAGCGCCGGACCGAGCAGATTGCGACGGAAGCAGTAGATGCCGGTGTTGATCTCGTGGATGGCTCGTTCGTCCTCGGAGGCGTCACGTTGCTCCACGATGCGCTTCACCTTGCCGTGCTTGCCGCGCACCACGCGGCCATAGCCGGTGGGATCGTCGAGCACCGCGGTGAGCACGGTGGCCGCCGCGCCGCTCGAGCGGTGCTCGGCCACGAGCGCAGCGATCGTCTCGGCCGTGAGCAGCGGCGTGTCCCCAGGCATCACGATGACGAGGTCGTGGTCCTCGGGATCGGGATCGGCGAAGGCGGTGAGCCCGACGCTGACCGCATCTCCGGTGCCACGTTGCACGGTCTGTTCGACGAACTCGAGCTGCAGATCAGCATCCTCCTGTAGACGCTTCGTGACGCGATCTGCGCCATGGCCGACCACCACGATGGTGCGATCGGCATGGACCTCGGCGAGCGAATCGAGGACGTACATCAGCATCGGTTTGCCGCACAGCAGGTGCAACGGCTTCGGTCGCGACGAGCGCATCCGTGAACCTTCGCCAGCGGCCAAGATGATGGCGGAGACGGTCATGTCTCTCCGTTTCTACCAAGAGCCGGACCGACCGATCGGTCGGCCCATCGGATGTTCGAGCGGCCGTGTCCACCCGGTCGGGGTGCCACGCCCGTCGTTCCCGTTGTAGATCGGCCGGAACAGCTCGGGGGCTAGGGATCGAACCTAGATTCACGGATTCAAAGAGGGATTGTGGTCTGTCGTCAAGTGTCGCAGGTCGTCGCACGGCTTCGTTATCAGGTGCTCCGATAGTTATCTCAAGCTCGGCTGCGTCGCGTTTTGACGGCTGGCGTCGGGAGACGACGCCAGCTTTTGTAGCCGGATTTGTAGCGCCAGATCGGCGACTCGAGGTCACGCGATCCTTCGCCGCCGAGTCCGATCGGCGATGGTGAGCACACGGTGCGGTCACCCGCGGCGACAGTCTTGCCCCGGACCTCGGCGAGGCCGGGGCCGCCTCGCACCGGAATTCTTCGTCCCTGGAGTGCTCATCACGTACCATTCGCAGTCGTGTGCACCCGGGCCGAAGAAGTAGACGCAATTGCGTACGAACACGGCTGGTGGGGATGGCAGACGGGAACCAAACGATCGGATGCGATCGTTTATGTGTGCAAACTCGGCAAGCACGTCACATTCCTGGTGGTCGGCGCAGAACCTGATTACTACCGGGATCGTGCCGCAGTTATCCGCGGATGTGATTGCCCATGAAGATTAAGTTTTACCTGCTAGATGCCGTTGTAGGACTCGACAGGTCGAGATTTGTGGGGCAAACTGCCCTGATGGAGGCATTGCTGCGATGAGGTACCGGGTGAGCCTTGAGGGCACCGTGGAGGTGTCGATCGACGACGCGGAAAAAACTCGCGAGATCTTCTACCAAGCCATGGCCGAGATGACGAAGCTTGCACCGGAGTCATTCCCATCGATCGATCTGGATTTGGGCCGAGGCACAATCGTCGTCTCGTTCGCGGTGGAGGTGCCGGAGCTGGAGGGTGCTGTCCCCCCAGCAAGCACTGGCATTCGGACAGCCTTCCATGCAGCAGGCATCAATACGCCGGGGTGGCCACCGGTCGACCACTCCTGCTGGCAAGTGCAGTTCATCAGTACTCGTACTGCTGCACTCGTGTGATGACCGCCCGCTGACCGGGCGACGAGGCGAGGCGGATCGCCGCGCTTGACTTCGAACGTCTGTGGCGTATCGGACCGTTCAGTCCCAGCGCGTGACAGTTCAGGGTCGATCAAATGGCCGGTCGGCGTCGATCGTCAGAAGAGCTTCGCTGGGAACATCAGGTCGCGTACTGTCGGTCCATGGGCGAGTCACCTGCAATCCGGAATCACGCGGCGTTCATCTGGTCGGTGGCCGACCTCTTGCGCGGCGACTACAAGCAGAGTGAGTACGGCAAGGTGGTCTTGCCGCTCACGGTGCTGCGGCGTCTGGACTGCGTACTGGACTCGACCAAGCCCGCAGTACTCAAGCGCCACGGCGAACTGGCGGGTCGGATCGAGAACCTCGAACCGGTCCTGCAGGCCGCATCAGGGCAGCAGTTCTTCAACACCTCACCGCTCGACTTTCGCCGCCTGCTCGATGACCCCTCGAACATCGCAGACAACCTCCGCGCCTACATCGCCGGGTTCTCCCTCGCAGCGCGGGATGTGATCGAGAAGTTCGAGTTCGGCGCCCAGATCACCCGCCTCGACCGAGCCAACCTGCTGTACCAAGTAGTCGCCAAGTTCGCCGACATCGACCTCCATCCCGAGGCTGTGTCGAATCTGGAAATGGGTTACCTCTACGAGGAACTCGTCCGCCGGTTCTCGGAACTGTCGAACGAGACCGCCGGTGAGCACTTCACCCCACGCGAGGTCATCCGGTTGATGGTGAACCTGCTTTTCATCGAGGACGAAGACGCCCTCACCCAGCCTGGCATCGTGCGCACCATCTTCGACCCCGCCTGTGGCACCGGCGGGATGCTCTCGGTCGCCGAGGACCATCTGCGTGACCTGAACCCGCAAGCCCGGTTGGAGGTGTTCGGCCAAGAACTGAACGCCGAGACCTACGCCATCTGCCGTTCCGACATGATGCTCAAAGGCCAAGACGCCTCCCACATCGCTTGGGGCAACAGCTTCAGCGAAGACGGCCACGAGGGCGCGCGGTTCGGCTACTTGCTTGCCAACCCGCCGTTCGGGGTCGAGTGGAAGAAAGTCGAAGCCACCATTCGTGCCGAGGCCGAGACCAAGGGCTTCAACGGTCGGTTCGGTGCCGGGCTACCGCGCATCAATGACGGGTCGTTCCTGTTCTTGCAGCACATGATCGCCAAGATGAAACCAGCGCCCGAGGGCGGGTCGCGTGTGGCGATCGTGTTCAACGGCTCCCCGCTGTTCACCGGTGCGGCCGGGTCCGGCGAGTCGGAGATCCGCCGGTGGATCATCGAGAACGACTGGCTCGAAGCCGTCGTCGCGTTGCCGGATCAGCTCTTCTACAACACCGGCATCTCGACCTACTTCTGGATCGTCACCAACCGCAAACACCCCGAACGTCAGGGCAAGGTCCAGTTGATCGACGCCCGGGACCTGTTCGTGAAGATGCGCAAGTCCTTGGGAGAGAAGCGCAAGGAGATCTCACCAGAGCAGATCGCCGAGATCACACGCCTCTACGGCCAGTTCACCGAAGGCGACCGGGTCAAGGTGTTCCCCAACTCGGCGTTCGGGTTCATGCGCGTCACCGTCGAACGACCGCTCCGGCAGCGTTGGGAAATCACCGACGACACCATCGCCGCCGCCCTCGCTTCCAGGCCGATCGAGAAGCTCAACGACGCCGCCCGGAGCGCGTTGCAGGAGACGCTTGTTCGGCATGTCGGATTGACGGCACCACAGATGCCCCAGATCGCTCGCAAGGTTGAACCCGACCTACGAGCCATCGGCCTCAACCCAGCGGCGCTGAAGGCCATCTGGGCGGCTCTAGCCGTACGGGACGACGACGCTCCACCTGTCGTGGACAAGAAGGGCAACCCCGAACCGGACGCCGACATCCGCGACAACGAGAACGTCCCTCTCCCCGAACTCGCCGTCACCTACGCCGCCGACCCCACCGAGCGGCTCGCCACCCTCGCCTACCGCACCTCCGTCGAGGGCTACATGACGGCCGAAGTGCTTCCGTACGTGCCCGACGCGTGGGTCGACCACGACAAGACCAAACTCGGCTACGAGATCCCCCTCACCCGACACTTCTACACGTACACGCCACCACGACCCCTCGCCGAGATCGACGCCGAAATCAAGGCTCTCGAAGCCCAGATCCAAGAGTTGCTCGGGAAGGTTTCGGGATGAGTCATTGTCGACTCCGGCACTTGCTCCGGGAACGGGATGTCCGGGGCCAAGTTGATGAGCAGGTGCTGTCCGTCTATCGGGACCTTGGAGTCATCCCGAAAGCCGAACGGTCCGACAACTTCAACAAGACGCCCGAAGACTTGAGCCTCTACAAGCTGGTTCATCCTGGCGATGTCGTCGTGAACAAGATGAAGGCCTGGCAGGGTTCGATTGCCGTCTCCGGACACCGAGGGATCGTGAGCGGCGACTACCTCGTCTGCGAGGTGACGGGCGATGTGGACCTGCGGTTTCTCCACCACCTCCTCCGGTCGAGGCCGTTGGTTGATCAGTACGCGATGCGAGCGAAGGGGATCCGACCGTCCCAGTGGAGGCTTTACTGGGAGGACCTTGCGGACATCTCGGTCGACTTTCCGGTGCTTTCGGCCCAGGAGGCGATCGCGGACTTCCTCGACGTCGAGACCGCTCGCATCGACGCCCTCATCACCGCCAAACGCCGCATGATCGACCTCCTTGAGGCTAGGCGGTCGACAACCGTGGTCGCAGCGGTCAGCGGCCTGGATCAACCAGACCGTGAACCAACCGACCTACCGTGGCTCGACTCGCTTCCCACCCATTGGCGGGCCGTCAAGTTGGGTTTCCTAGCCCGTCTGGGCAGCGGACACACTCCGAGCCGCAATCGACCGGAATGGTGGGTCGACTGCACCATTCCGTGGATTACCACCGGTGAGGTCGTCCAGATGCGATCCGACCGAATCGAGGAGATTTACGAAACCCGCGAGAAGATCAGCGAGCTGGGTATGGCGAACTCGTCGGCAACTCTCCACCCGAAGGGCACCGTCGTCCTTTGCCGCACCGCTTCAGCGGGGTACTCGGCGATCATGGGCGCCAACATGGCGACGAGCCAGGACTTCGCAACGTGGACTTGCGGCTCATCGCTAAACCCGAGGTTCCTCCTTCTCTGCCTAAGAGCGATGAGGACCGACTTGCTAGAGCGGCTCGCCATGGGGTCAACCCACCGCACCATCTACATGCCCGACATCGAATCGATCAGGGTCCCGCTTCCACCGATCAACGAGCAAGACCAGATTGTCGAGGACACTTGGCAACGGCTACGCAGGATCGATCGGACCTCCATTTCGCTCCAACGCCAGATTGACCTGCTCGTCGAGCGGCGTCAGGCACTAATCACGGCCGCAGTCACCGGTGAGCTTGCGGTGCCGGGGGTAGCGGCGTGAGCAGTCCGAATGAGGCGCTGTTCGAGGACGCGATCACCGCTCACCTAGCGATTGCGGGTGGCTACTTGCCGGTGAAGTGGGGCAATCGTCAGGACGCGCCTCGCGACTTCGACGCGACGCGTGGGTTGGACACAGCGGAACTGTTCGCGTTTATCGGTGCGACACAGCCTGACGAGTGGTCGGCATTGGTTAAGGCGCACGGTGGGGATCCGGATCGAGCGCAGCGGCTGTTCGCTGATCGTCTTGCGTCGCAGCTCGATGAGCGAGGCACCGTGGACCTGTTGCGCCATGGGGTTGTCGACCACGGTGTCACCATCCGTCTGGCGTTCTTCAAACCTGCGCACGGCCTGACGCCCGAGTTGGTGGCCCGTTACGCAGCGAACCGGCTGACGGTGACACGCCAACTCCCGTACGACTCGGGATCGACCAAGACGCTCGATCTCGCGCTGTTCGTGAACGGGATACCGGTGGCGACGGCGGAGTTGAAGAACCCGTTGACGGGTCAGGGGGTGGAGGAGGCGAAGGAGCAGTATCGCCGCGATCGTGACCCGAAGAACGTGACGCTCGGGCGCCGGGCGGTGGTGCATTTCGCGGTGGATCCGTCGTCGGTGGCGATGTCAACGAAACTTGCGGGTTCATCGACGCGCTTCTTGCCGTTCAACCTCGGTCATGACGGCCGCGCCGGCAATCCGCCGAACCCGGGAGGGCATCGCACCGCGTACTTGTGGGAACAGGTGTGGGAACGGGACGCGTGGATGGACCTGCTCGCCCGGTTCGTGCATGTGACCCGACCGGACAAGGGGACCCCGGCGCAGAAGCGCGCCGCCGAAGCGGTGATCTTCCCGCGCTATCACCAGTGGGACGCCGTCCGCTCGCTCGAAGCCGACGCTCGGATCAACGGCTCAGGGTCGTCCTATCTGGTGCAGCACTCGGCCGGGTCGGGTAAGTCCAACACCATCGCGTGGACAGCCCATCGGCTTTCCAGCCTCCACGACGGCACCGACACGAAGGTGTTCGACAAGGTCGTCGTGATCACTGATCGGGTGGTGTTGGACCGCCAGTTGCAAGAGACGATCTACCAGTTCGAGCACGCCCGTGGCGTGGTGGTCAAGATCGATCAGAACTCTCAGCAACTTGCCGACGCACTCGCCGGTGAGCAGGCGCGGATCATCATCACGACGTTGCAGAAGTTCCCGTTCGTGCTCGACAAGATCGCCGGTCTCCCCGCCCGCCGCTATGCGGTCATTGTCGACGAGGCCCACTCATCGCAGACGGGTGAAGCAGCCAAGGATCTACGGCTCGCGCTCGGCGCCGATGATGAGGTCGAACTGACCGCGGCGGAGGCCGAGGACGCCGGGTACGGGGCCGAAGCCGAAGACCCCGTCGAGACCGCGCTGGCCAAGGCCGTCGCTGCACGGGGACGGCAGAAGAACATGTCGTTTTTCGCGTTCACCGCAACACCGAAGGCTCGAACGATGGAGTTGTTCGGGACGTGGAACGCGACCGAGAAGCGGTTCGAACCGTTCCACCTGTACTCGATGCGCCAGGCAATCGATGAGGGCTTCATCCTCGATGTGTTGGCCAACTACACGACCTACAAGACCTACTGGCGCATCGAGAAGGCGATCGCTGACGACCCGGCGTATGAGACGCACAAGGCCCGTCAGGCGATCGCCCGGTTCGTGTCGCTGCACCCGTACAGCTTGGCGCAGAAGGCCGAGATCATCGTCGAACACTTCCGCCGCCACACCGCCGCGAAGATCGGTGGCCGTGCCAAGGCGATGGTCGTCACCTCATCGAGGCTTCACGCGGTGCGGTACAAGCAGTCGATCGACAAGTACCTCGTCGCCAAGGGGTACACCGACCTGGCCGCGCTGGTGGCGTTCTCCGGCAAAGTGATCGCCGATGACGGCGAGTTCACCGAGCACGGCATGAATCACTTTCCAGAGGCAGAGACCGCTGACCGGTTCGACACCGACGACTACCAAGTGATGATCGTGGCCGAGAAGTTCCAGACCGGCTTCGATCAACCGCTCCTCCACACGATGTACGTCGACAAGCCGCTGAGTGGCCTTGCCACCGTGCAGACCCTGTCCCGATTGAACCGGATCGCACCCGGCAAGACCGACACCTTCGTGCTCGACTTCCGCAACGACACCGACGACATCGTCAAAGCGTTCGAGCCGTACTACGGCCGCACCGTTGCACCACCAACCGACCCGAACCTGTTGTGGGACACACGTCATCGGCTCGATGGTTGGGACGTGCTGCGTCCCGACGAGGTCGAGACTGCGGTGGCCGTGCTCGTCACGCTCACCGACGCCAAGGACCACGGGACGATCTACGCGTTGCTCGACCCGGCGGTTGAACGATTCCGTGCCCTTCATGAGGAGGACCGGCTCGGGTTCAAGGACGCTCTCGACAAGTTCGTGCGCACGTACTCGTTCCTCTCGCAGGTGGTGTCGTTTGGCGACACCAAGTTGGAGCGCGACTACGGGTTCTGCCGGGCGCTCGCTGCGTACCTTCGAGACCAATCGACAGTTGAGCGCCTCGACCTCGGCACTGAGATCGAGCTGACCCATCTGCGGACCGAGATCACCTTCGAAGGGTCGCTCGCGCTCGACACCGACACGGGTGAGGTGAAGAGCGTCTTCGGTGACGGCCGCGGCAAGGCCAAGGAACCGGACGTGGAGACCTTGTCTCAGATCGTCGAGGTGCTCAACGAACGGTTCGGACTGCAACTCGGCGAGGCCGACCAGTTGCTGTTCGATCAGTTCGAGACCGAGTGGCTCAACGACCCCGACCTTGCGGCACAAGCGAATGCGAACACGCTGCAGAACTTCCGGCACGTGTTCGACCCGAAGTTCATGACCACCGTCGTGACCCGCATGGATGCCAACGAGGCCATCTTCAAACAGATCCTCGACGACCCCGACTTCCGCAACTCACTCGCCGACTTCTATCTGGCCAAGGTGTACCAACGGCTTCGACGCGAAGCGCCCTGATCATGGCTGGGACGTCGATACGCCTCTTCCTCGCGGACGGCACTCCTGATGGTCTTTGGGTGGTCGAGAAGTCACTGTGGACCGGGCTGGGGTTCATGGCTCCACGGTCTCGCTACGGATCATTACGGGCGCGGCCCGAGCTGAACGGGGCTGGCGTGTACGTCCTCATCGGCCCACCGGATGGTGTGGCGGCGTCAAGCCGGATCTACATCGGCGAGAGCGATGTGTTGCGTGACCGGCTCGACAACCATCACGCCAACAAGGACTTCTGGACGCGGGTCATCGTGTTCACAGCCAAAGACGCCAACCTCAACAAGGCCCACGTCCGCTACTTGGAGGCAAGGCTGCTCCGGATCTCGGCCGAGACCAAGCGTGCCGAGGTCGACAACAGCTCGATGACGAGCCTGCCCGGCCTCTCAGAGGCCGACACCGCAGACATGGAGGCGTTCCTCGCCGACATGCGCTTGATCTACCCAGTCCTCGGCCTGAACGCCTTCGACACCCCCGCCGAGGACGCCAACATCGCATCGACACCACGGCTCCGCCTCGTCGGAAAAGACACGCAGGCCGAGGGGCAGGAGACAGCGGAGGGGTTCGTCGTGTACGCCGGATCGATCGGTCGCCGCGACGCGGTCCCGTCCATCCACGCGTACGGTGAAGCGATGCGACGGTCACTCATCGATGAGGGACTGTTCGTGATCGAGGGCGAGCACCTCCGCCTTACACAGGACTACGTGTTCACCAGCCCGAGCACCGCAGCGATGGTGATGCTGGGCCGCACCTCCAACGGCCGATTGGAGTGGAAGGACCCGTCAGGCGTCAGCCTCAGCGTCCTCCAGGAGCGCTCGGTCGCAGACTGACTCCGGTAGGTCAATGTCGCAGTCTCGCGATGACGGCCGGTGGAGCATCGGCAGCGAGCGGAGACCCAGCGGAGATTGGGCACCCGGCGGTGCGTCGATCGCAAAGGGATGCGTTAGCGGCAGCCGACACGTACCATCGCCACGTGGTGACCATCTGGGGAATCCATTGCGACCAACCCGACCTCGACCTTGTGGGGCAAGGATTCGTGAGCGTCGGTTGGGACGAGATCGGCGACCTGCGGGGGTACTCGAACGATCCGGACGGTCTGAAGGCGGCGATCTCCACCGCGTACCCGTCCTCGAAGCCCGGCGCGATTCCGGTGTGGGCCGGTGTGCTGAATCGGTTCGCATTCGCGATGAGCGTTGGCGACTACGTCATCAACCCGAACCGAGCCGACAGCACATTGAACTTCGGCCAGGTCGACGGTGGGTACTACTTCAAGGCTGACGCCGAGGTGCACAAGCATCGGAGACCGGTGAAGTGGCTGAGGGTTGGGATCCCTCGCGCCCAGTTCTCGCAGACCGCCCGCTACGAGATCGGATCAGCGGTCACCTTGTTCGCCGTCAAGAACCACGCCGCCGAGTTCCTGACCTTCATCAAGAGCGGCACCGTTCCACTCGACACGTCCCCGTCGACCGACGAGGGCGTGACAACGACCGCTGAGGCCGAGCCGAACGCGCAACGGATCTCGACCTACACCCGTGACTTCATCATCGACACGCTGTATCGCAACCTTGGCCCGCACCGCTTTGAGGAGTTCACCGCCGCACTGTTGCGGGCCATGGGGTACCGGGCACTCGCAACACCGCCAAGCGGCGACGGCGGTGTGGATGTCATTGCTCACCGCGACCCATTGGGTCTAGAGCCACCGATCATCAAGGTGCAGTGCAAGAAGACCTTGAACACAATCGGTGGCCCAGACGTGCAGAAACTTGCGGGGGCGCTGGCGCACGGCGGCGCCGAAGTCGCGTTGTTCATCACGCTCGGCACCTACTCGTCAGACGCGATCCGTATCGAACGAACCCGGCAAGACCTCCGTCTCATCAACGGGGCCGAACTCGTGTCGCTCATTTTGGAGCACTACGAGCTACTCGAACCAGAGTGGAAACAACTGTTGCCCCTCCGCCGCGTCTACGTCGTCGATCGAGAGCCCGAAGCCTGACTTCCTCCCTCGGCGCGAGATCGTCGCTGATCGGGGCTGGCAACGCAATGGTCCACCGCTTACGGTGAACTCTCGCTCGGTGCATCCGATAGATATGTGACTTCGAGGCGGCATAGGGCAGCGTGACGAATGGCCGAGTCAGGATCGAGGAGCTTGACAGCGCGTGAACGCGTCAAGCTCGGCTTTCAGATCGAGCAATGGCAAGAACAGCTCGTCAACCTGACGCGGCGGAACAAGCTCCTGTCGTTCAAGCACACCAAATCTTCGTCTCTCGAACTCGTGTCGCCGCCGATGTCGTCGATGTTCAGCCGATTGCAGCGTGGACCGGTGCACTTCTTCCTGCCGACTGAGGTCGACGAGGAGGGTCCTCCGTCGATGGGGGGAGATAACCCCGGTTCGGACGAAATCGTTGTTGACGGAAAGAAGGCCCGAGAGATTCTCGCCGCTCTCCGGAACTTGGAGCGAGTGACGTCGCAGTCGCAGCTTGATACGGGGCTGTGGATCCTCTATCTGGGCTTCGGGATGCTCCGATGGATCGACCCGTCGGACGACAAGCCATACGACAGTCCCCTGCTCCTGCAGCCGGTGACATTCCGTCGATCATCGGTGGTTGCAGACTTTCTGCTTCACACGACGGAAGACGACCTCGTTCTCAACCCGGCGCTTTCGATCAAACTTCTCAGTGACTTTGGCATCGAGCTTCCAACCGCCGAGGGGAACGATCTATCTCCACAGTCCGTCGTCGAAGCGGTGCGGAAGGCGATCGCCGGACGCAAGGGGTGGCGAGTAGACGACCGCGTCGTTCTCACCACGTTCACGTTTCACAAGGAGGCGATGTACCGCGATCTCCTTGACAACGCAGAGATCGTCGAAGCCAGTCCGCTCATTCAGGCGATGGCGATTGGTCCGGATGTCGGTGCGGAGGCATTCACCTTCGACCCGATTCCCGAAGACCTACTCGATCAGGTGGCGCCTTCAGAGGACCTCGCGAGCATCAGGGACGCCGACTCGACGCAGCGCGCTTGCATCGTTGCGGCCCGCGACGGTCGCAGCTTTGTCATGGACGGACCTCCCGGGACCGGAAAGAGCCAAACGATCAGCAACATCATCGCGGAGCTACTCCACGACGGCCGGACGGTGTTGTTCGTGTCTGAGAAGGCCGCGGCACTCGACGTCGTATACAAGCGGCTTGGCGAGGTGGGACTCACCGACTTTGTCCTTCCACTTCACAGCTACAAGGCGACCCGAAAGGAAGTCGCCGTTGAGTTCGGTCGGGCGCTCTCGCGACGCCCGAAGGCGATGAATGGGTTCTCGGACAAACACCGCGCGGACCTCGTTCGCGCTCGGCGCGAGCTGAACGACTACGCCATCGCCATCAACGAACGGCGTGATCCACTCGGTCGCTCGCTGCACGAGGTGCTTGGACGAGTCACGCAGCTTCAGCATTTACCCCACGCGCCCGTTGCAACGATTGGCAAGGATCTCACGCCAGAACACCTTGCTGGCCTTGAAGCTGCCTCGCAACGGCTTGGACGTGCGTGGGGACCGATTGCACGCGGCGATCGCTTCTTATGGAGGTCGATGCGAGACGCCAATTTCTCGGCAGCGCGACGACAGCACTTGGAACGATCCCTGCAGGACGGCGTCTCCGCCGTTGATCGCCTCGTCGTTCTCCTTGAGGACCTCGACGCGTCCCTCGGTCTTGGATGGACAAGGGACTTACAGGATGCGACCCGGCTAGCGACCCTGCTGGCCATTGCCGAAAGCAACCCAACGCGAAGCGTGGTACCGCGGATGTGGCTAGTCGGCACACCCCCGATCGACGCCCTCAGCGTTGTGGCTCTTGAACGATCGAAATCGGCAAGGTTACTGGCCGAGCACACCAATCGGGCTGTGCAGCTCGCCGGAGAAGACTGGCGTGAGGCTCCGGAAGCGTTTGCAGCGGAGATCAACTCGTTGATCGATGTGGTGAACACCGAAACCCCCCGTCCCACCATTCCTGAGCACGCAGACCGTGACTGGATCGCGTCCTCGATGCGCATCCTTTCGCAGATACGCGAGGTCGCCGCGGCGATCTCGGACCACGCGCAACAGATCGAGGTCGGCTTCCAGCTCGCCCCCAACTCGCTTTCCTTTCAACGATGCTCCCAACTGGCGGAGCTGGGTGGCTTCCTTGATAACGCGACGCCCCCGGAGCCCTCCTGGCTGAACCCGGTCGTGCAGGCTGCTCTCACCGAAGCTGAAGCCGTGCTCGGGACTCTCGCGGTGGACTACCGACAACGGCGTGCCAGCCTCCACGCGACGTTCTCGGACAAAGCACTCGAACTCGACCTTGACTCGATCCGAACCCAGCTCGCCACCTGCACCGGGGTGCACAAGCTCGGAGGTGGTTACCGATCGGCCAAGAAGGCGCTCGCGGCGTGCGTCGTAGGCGGGAAGGTCACGCCCGCGTGTCGCCAGCGGCTGGATGAACTCATCGCATGGCGAGACCTGCGTGACAAGCTCACCGTCGCGGAACGCCAACACGGCTCTCTGCTTGGCTCGTACTATGCAGGCCCGATTGATACGGACTTCGACCGACTCGGCCGCGCGACTGGACTCGCACGCAGAGCACTTCAGATCACGAGCGGCCAAAGCGGCGAAGAAGTAGCCAGACAACTTGCGAAGGGCGGCGTCGGCGACGGCCAGCTTCTTGCGGCGAGCCATGAACTGAGCCGCTTGCTCGTCGACTGGGACTCGCGACTGACACCGCAACTCGCGAGACTTGGGCTCGATCCTGCATCGATCGATTTCGCGGAACTACCGGCGTGGGTTGACCGCGTCGCCCCCACGTTGATTCGCATTGATGGGATTGTGAACGCTGTGGCGCAGGCGATACGGATGCCGCTGACGGTTCGCAACACCGCGGCGATCTTGGATGCGGCCGGACAGGCGAAACGAATTGAGTCGGAACTTGCGGTGACACACGACGCTGATGTCGATCTCCTTGGTCCCAGCTTCTTGGGTCCAAGAACCGACTTCGAACAACTTGAGAGAGACCTTCAGTGGGCTCGTTCCCTCGTAAGCGCACCGGGTTCTCCGATGCACCACGCCGCAGTGGAGCAACTCCTTACGATGGCGCCGACCCACCGGGAACTTGAGCACCGCATCACGGCGGTCGCCAACTGCTGGCGAGATATCGCTCAAACGTTCGATGACGCGTGGCGAGCATCGCTCGATCAAGACTTCGCAGTGTCGCTCGCCGATGCTCGGGCACTCTTTGGCGAACTTGAATCCACCATTGGCGACATCGATGAATGGAACCGGTATTCGCAAGCACGCAGCGACCTGCAGACCGCTGGTCTCGACAATGCCCTGAGCTTCATCGAGGCCGAGCGACTACCGGCTGAAGAGGTGCCACTCGTCCTCGAACGATCCATCCTTGAGCGGTGGTGTGATTCGATTCTCGAATCAGATCCGCGGCTCAAGGTCCTCGCCCCGAGTGAGCGCGACAACCTCGTCGATCGCTTCCGCGAACTCGACCGATCACAGGTGAGAAACGCTGCGGCTCGGGTGATCAACGCCTGCAGCGATCGACGACCAACCGTGACGGTCGGCGCGGCGAGCACGATCATGCGTGAAGCGGAGAAGAAGACTCGCCACAAGCCGATTCGATCCCTTCTCGCCGAAACGAAAGAAGTCGCGCTCGCGCTCAAGCCGTGCTTCATGATGAGCCCCCTCACGGTGTCTCAGTTCCTTCCCCCTGATCTGCGGTTCGACGTGGTCATCTTCGATGAAGCGTCACAGGTGCGTCCTGCAGATGCCGCGAACTGCGTTTACCGTGGACACCAGCTCATCGTCGCCGGTGATCCCCGACAGCTCCCGCCAACGTCGTTCTTCGAGCAGTCCGCGGGCGACGGTACTGATGAGTACGACGAAGACGTCCCCGACGACTTCGACTCCGTTCTCGACCTGTGTCGCTCCAGCGGCCTACCGGTTTTGTCATTGCGCTGGCACTACAGAAGCCAACATGAGTCGTTGATCACGTACTCGAACTACGAGTTCTACGGAGGCGGCCTCTACACGTTTCCCGGTGCGCTGGAGCACGCTGACGACGTCGGCGTCGAGTTCTACTACGCCGATGGGACGTACCGGAGGGGAGGTGCGCGTGACAACCCAATTGAGGCAGCGATGGTCGTCGAGCGAGTGCTGCACCATCGCCGAAACCACCCGGGTCTGACGCTTGGAGTGGTCGCGTTCTCAAGCGCCCAGGAAGCGGCGATCGTGAACCAATTGGAACGTCAAGCCTCGCACACTCCCGAAATTCCAGAATTGCTGTCCGACGACCGCCTTGATGGCTTCTTCGTGAAGAACCTCGAGAACGTCCAGGGCGACGAGCGTGATGTGATCATCTTCAGCATTGGCTATGGCCGTGACGAGAACGGGAAGTTCACCGAGCAGCTTGGACCGCTCGGGAAGTCGGGCGGTGAACGACGCCTCAATGTCGCCATCACGAGGGCTCGCCGTCGCGTCGAGGTTGTCGCCTCCGTACGCGCTGGTGACTTCCCTGGAACCTCCGCTGCTCTGGGAATCCGGCACCTCCAGCGATACCTGGACTTTGCTGAGCGTGGCCAAGTTGCGTTGTCGCGTGACCTCGAAACTTCGCCTGCGGATGCCGAAAGCCCATTCGAAGAGGAAGTACTACGCACCATTCGTTCGTTTGGGTTCGATGCGGTTCCTCAGGTCGGCGTTGCGGGATTCAGGATCGACATTGGTGTGAGACACCCCGCACGGCCGGGTGTGTTCGCGTTGGGGATCGAGTGTGACGGTGCGGCATACCACTCGTCACGAGTAGCGCGCGACCGGGACCGGCTTCGTCAGGAGATCCTTGAAGGTCTCGACTGGACGATCTACCGCATCTGGGGTCCATCGTGGTACCAGAACCGGGCGACGCAGGAGGCCGCCCTGAGAGCGGCGATCGAGCAAGCTGTTGCTGCGCCGCATTCAAAGCGCTCTCCCGGTGTCGTGCGCGCTGACGCGAGACCGGATGTTGAATACGAGGACGCAGATCTCGACGGCCGGCCTGACTGGGCTATCGAGTACGAGCCAGCTCGATACGTCCCCAGCGGGTCTGAACGACCATTCACCGACCCCGCGAACCGCAACGCAATTGCAAGTGCGATCCAGTTCATCACGGATCGGGAAGGCCCCATTCATGAGGACTTGCTTCGTCGTCGAATCAACGAGTCATTCGGGATCGGACGAACTGGGAGCCTGGTGAAAGCGGCGGTGGACTCAGCGCTGACCCAGGCGATTCAGACGAAGCGGGTGAAGCGCATCGATGACGCGTTCTTCGTCGTTCCGAAGTTTGACCTAGCTGTGCGGATTCCTGCCGATGATCTCGAAGCAGCACGCGCCGTTGGCCACGTTCATCCAGGGGAACGGCGGCTAGCGCTCCGGCACCTTGTCCGTGATGCGAGACGGCTTGACGAGGATTCGCTGCTGGTCGCGTTTCGTGCGTTGTTCGGATGGCGGCGTTCGGGAGTCGACATTCAGGCGGCGTTCGACGCTGATCTGTCAGCGCTGCTGCGCGACGGCTCGTTGCTGCGTACGCCTGACAACGCCATCATTCCTGGCGCACGCTGACCGCCCCGGTCTCGCACTCCGTAGCTCACGGAGCGATTCGTGACCACCCCAAAGATTCCACTTTAGAGATTCATGGAATTTTGCTTCGTTAATCACATGTACGGGTCTCAGGCTTCTATTTCGACTTCGTGGGGACCATGACGGCCAAACCCCCTGGGAGAGAACGACTACGGTATCTATTGTCGATTGACCCTCGCGGTGATAGTTGTAGGTGCAACAAATAGTGATCCCGCCGAGGCGGCAACCTCGGCGGGATCGGACACAGGTGAAGGAGTCACCATGCGCCGAGAAGAAGTGTACGGAGCCGTCACGGCTCAGATCGTGCGGTACTCCGAGTCTGGGGTCGACGAGGTTGCAGCATGAGGCGGGCAGCGTTTTGCGGCCTTGCCGGTGATCTCGTTGCGGGACTTGGTGAGCACACGGAAGCAGACCCGGCCGGACTCCTCATTACATTCCTTGCTGCATTCGGGGCAGCCGTAGGCTCCCGGCCGCACGCGCTAGTGGTCTGTCGCGGATTTGGTCTGGTGGGTGAGGGCGGCTCGGCCTCGTCGGACTTTGGTGATGATCTTCTTCGCTGGTGTGTGCCAGACAAACGGTTTGGGGTCGGTGTTCCAGTGTGATGCC
>JBFWVD010000059.1:0-29314 GCA_050246915.1 Acidimicrobiia bacterium
GCGCGGGCGTGGTGGTGTCTCCGTCGACGGGTGGGATACGGAACAAGGCGATGGCGTCGTTGACCATCTTGGCGTCGTGCTCCGACAAGGTGCCGTTGATCTTCCACAGGTTCTCACCAGCCAGTGGGGTGATCCGGATCCCGGCCGCTTCGCGTGGTGGCGTATCGATGAGGTTCTCCGCAGTGGTCCGCCAATGGCTCATGGCCTGGTCGGTGTGTTTCACCGACAGTCCGACCAACGCGGGCACGATTGCGTCTTCGTGATCAGCGAACAGGCCAACCCGATCAGCCCGGACGTGATCGGAGATGATCCGCACCTGCCCACCGGTCAACGACCCGTCCAGCCACGCCTGCTGGGTGGCCGGCAACGATCGGAGTTTGCGGGCCAGACGGGCGACCGTTCCCGATTCACGCCCCAGCGGACTGTGGGCCGACAGATACGTCCCCATCGATACTGCGCCGGCGATGGCGTAACGGCCTTCGGCTTCGAACGTTCCGGTGGCGACGGTCGCTCTCGCGGTCAACGAATCGATGAGCTGCCAGATCGTGTCGAGGTCGTCGACGAGTTCATCGTTGTCGATGCTCTCGATCAACTCTCGCAACATCGGCAACTTCCGCATACGAACAAGTGTACGTATCGGGTGTGATGAAAACCATCGACAAGGAGGCGATTTGGCCAAGCAACACAACGATCTTGAGAAACGTCAATGCAACTTGACGCCCAACGGGCCCTACGTGCCACCGCGCATCGAACCCGGGACTATCCTCCGCCGAGGGTGTCCCAGACGGGGACGAACACACGGGGAGAGCAAGATGGCAGGAGCCAAGCGGGTCGAGGGCAAGGTGGCATTCATCACCGGAGCGGCCCGAGGGCAAGGACGGGCGCACGCTGTGCGGCTCGCCGAAGAAGGCGCCGACATCATCGCCGTCGACCTCTGCGCGCAGGTGGCCTCGGTCCCCTATCCGATGGGGACCGCAGAGGATCTGGCCGAGACGGTGCGCCTCGTCGAGCAGCTCGATCGTCGCATCGTCGCCCTCGAAGCTGATGTGCGTGACAACGCAGCGTTGGGTGCAGCACTCGCCACAGGCGTCGCGCAACTGGGGCGCCTCGACATCGTGCTCGCCAACGCTGGCATCTGGAGTGGTTGTCCGTCCGTCGACATGCCCGTGGACATGTGGCAGGACATGATCGACATCAACCTCACCGGCGTGTGGAACACCTGTCAAGTGTCATTGCGTCATCTCATCGAGGGCGGACGAGGTGGGTCCATCATCATCACCTCTTCGAGTGCCGGCATACGCACGGGCGCCAACATCGTGCACTACTCCGCCGCCAAACATGGCGTCGTGGGCATCATGCGAACCCTGGCCAACGAGTTGGCTCCACACTTCATCCGCGTCAACACCATCCATCCCACCGCGGTGGCCACGCCGATGCTCCACAACGAACCGATGTTCCAGCTCTTCCGGCCCGATCTCGAGAACCCCACGATCGACGATGCCACCCCGATGTTCCAAGGCTTGAACGCCCTGCCGATCCCGTGGGTGGAAGCGATCGACATCTCCAATGCGGTGCTGTTCCTCGCCTCCGACGAGAGTCGCTACATCACCTCGGTCTCGCTCCCCGTGGACGCGGGTTCCACCCAACGCTGAGTCCGCTCGACTCGGCACCCGCGTGGCGCCGTGCAACGATGGGCCCTTCATGAGCACTGAACTGCACATAATGGTCGAGCCCCAGCAGGGCACCAGCTACGAGCAACTGCGCCGGCTGGCGACCCACGCCGAATCCCTCGGGTTCGCGGGCTTCTTCTCGTCCGACCACTACCTGGTGATGGGCTCGAAGAACCCGCTGCCGGGACCACTCGACACGTGGACGACCCTGGCTGGACTGGCGCGTGACACCACCACGCTGCGTCTCGGCCCGCTCATCACGCCGGCGACCTTCCGGCTGCCCGGTCCGCTCGCCATCGCCGTCGCCCAAGTGGACGCCATGAGTGGTGGCCGAATCGAGTTCAGCCTCGGAGCCGGTTGGTACGAAGCCGAGCACAAGGCGTATGGCATTGCGTTCCCCTCCAACCGCGAACGCCTCGACATGCTCGAGGAGCAGTTGGCCATCATCCTCGGCCTGTGGCGGACCAAGGACGGTGAAACCTTCTCCTTCCACGGCAAGCACTACGACCTCACCGATTCGCCCGCCCTACCGAAGCCGATGCAGCGGCCCAATCCCCCGGTCATCATCGGAGGAGGCGGCCCCAAGCGGACCCCACGCATCGCGGCGCGATGGGCCGATGAGTTCAACCTTCCCTTCGCGCCGCTCAATGCGTACGTCGCTCAGTGCGATCGAGTACGTGCCGCGTGCGAGGCCATTGGCCGCGATCCGGCATCGATGCGTTTCTCAGCAGCACTGTGCCTGTGCGCCGGGGCCAACACCGCCGAGTTCGAACGGCGTGCCGCGGCCATCGGGCGAGAGCCCGACGAGATCCGCCTCAATGGCGCAGCAGGTTCAGTGGCCGAGACCATCGACAAGATCAACACGTTCGTCTCTGCGGGAGCGGAGCGCGTATATCTCCAAGTGCTCGATGTCGATGATCTCGATCATCTCTCGCTCGTGGCCGCCGAGATCATGCCCGCCCTCTAGCGCGACCAGCACGGCCACGCGCAATGGGGGTTGACAGCTCAGCTGTCGCCGCGCTGCTCGCGGAGGAACTTCTCGAGTTCGGCAGCGATGTCGTCGCCGGAGGCCACCTGTCGCTCGGTGAGGCTGTCATAGCGCGCTTCGAGCTGCGCCACGTAGCTGCGGGCATCGCCATCGTCAGCGACGGCGGCATCGAGTCGTGACTCCCATTGCGCCACCTGGGGCGTCAACGCAGCATGCCCCGTCCCCACACCGGTGACGTGCTCGAGATGACGGAGCAACGCCATGACGCCCTTGGGGTTCACGTCCCCGGCGGCGTAGTGCGGGACGTCGACCCGCATGGCGATGGCGGGCGTCGTGCCGTGATCGAGCGCTGCCTGCAGTACCCCGAGGACACCGGTGACCCCCTGGTATTGCGGCCGGCTCAGCCCGAGCCGCGACGCCAGCTGCGCGTTGGTCGACGATCCGAACACCACGGGCGGCCGGGTGTGTGGGGTCTGCGCAGGGTTGCCACCCAATGTCACGATCATCTCCGCGCCCGACCGACGAGCGATCTCGACCACGAGTTCGGTGAACGTCCTCCATCGGAAGTGCGGTTCGACGCCCGTCACCAGCACCAGATCGCGCTGGCCGGGCCGCGACGACGTGGCGTGCGCCATGATCTCGGGCCACACCACACGACGGAGACCCTCAGGCAGCAGCTCGACGCGCGGGCGTGCCTGCTGGAAGTCGTAGAAGTTCTCGGGGTCGATGCGAGCGATCGGTGTCGCGTCGAGGTGCTCGATGAGATGGTCGATGGCTCCGGTGGCCACGGAACCTGCATCGAACAAGCCACTGAACGCCGCCACGAGCACGGGTCGATCCAACGCGCGCCCACCGGTCCAAGTCAGCTCGCTCATGGCCCTCACCGTAGACCGCTGCCCTACGATCGGCGCATGTCCGCACTCAATACGCCAGACCTCGTCGTGACCGCCGGAGACGATCACGTCACCACGATCGAGTTGAACCGCCCACCGGAGAACTATCTCGACGAGGATCTGGTCCGTCAGATCGCCGACGTGCTCGAGTCGGTCGAGCACGATCTCGACGTACGGGCCGTGGTGCTGGTTTCTGCCGGCAAGCACTTCTGTGCCGGCGCCAAGTTGAGCCCCAATGCCGATGATCTGCCCACTGGTGACACCAACCCGCTCTATGACCAGGTCGTGCGACTGTTCGCCGGTACCGTCCCCATCGTCGCCGCCGTGCAGGGCGCGGCAGTCGGTGCCGGCCTCGGCCTCGCTCTTGCTGCCGACTTCCGGGTCGCGGCACCCGAAGCGCGCTTTGCAGCCACCTTCGCCAAGCTCGGGTTCCATCAGGGGTTCGGTCTGAGCACCACGCTCCCTCGCGCGGTGGGGTCACAACTGGCGCTCGAGATGCTCTACACCGGTCGGCGCATCAGCGGCGACGATTCCGTTCGTCTCGGACTGTGCGATCGCCTCGTGCCCGCCGCCGAGCTGCGGTCGGCGGCCCATGCCCTGGCCCTCGAGATCGCCGAGTCCGCTCCCCTTGCGGTGCGGGCCATCCGGCGCACGATGCGTGGATCGCTGTTCGCCGAAGTCGGCGCAGCCACGCGGCTCGAGCATTCCGAGCAGCAGCCCCTGCGTCTCACGGCCGACTATCGCGAGGGCGTCCAGGCCACGGCGGAGCGACGACCACCAGTGTTCACGGGGCGGTGATCACAGGGAAGTGATCAACGCTTCGAGCTTCGCGAGCGTTGCCTCCAGCATCGACAACGGCACCACGGGAAACGTCACCATCGCGCGCATCTTCTCGGTGAGGTTGGTCCAGTCGCAATAGGACGTGACCTCGGCGCGGCCATCGGCGAGGGGTGTCAGCTCGTAGCCGTACACATGCCCGATGGGCGTTCGCCCTGGCGCCCCGACGTTCCACTCCAGCAACCGGTCACGCTCGATGCGCGTGACGGTGTTGACCACGGAGTACTTGCCGAGCGGCACGTCACCCAGCGGCTCGCGATCCATGTCCATCGCAAAGCTGTCCCCCACCGCCGTCAACGTCTTCGCATCGGGGGCGAGCATCAACATGCCCGAACCGTCGATGGCGACGTGCATGTTGGGATCCGTGACGACCGAGAAGATCTTCTCTGCGGACGCGTCGATCACACGAGTACACGAGATGCGGTCACTGCTGCTCATGGCACGGTCCTGGCTGCGAGGATCGAGAAGTGGGCGCCTTGCGGGTCGTTCAACACCGCGAATCGACCGGGTGGTATGTCGGTGGGTGGGACGGGTGCGTGGCCACCGAGCTCGATGCAGCGGGCCGCGACCTCATCGGCATTGTCGACCGCGAAATAGACCATCCAGTGGTTCGGCAGCTCCGGTGGCCACATGTCCCCGGTCATCGGCATGAGCCCCGCTACTGGCGCGCCGCTCGCGCTGTGGAACTCGAAATACTCCCCATGCGGGTGAACCTGGCGGTGTGAAGTGAGACCCAACACCTCCCGATAGAACCTGGTCGATTCCTCCACGGCCCGGGTGGCGAGCTCGTGCCAGCACATCGTTCCGGCCTCCCCTTGTCGGCCGGCTCCGCGGTGATCGATGGCCTGCCACAACGAGACCACCGCACCACCGGGGTCGGCAATGATGGCCATGCGCCCGAACGTCATCACGTCCATCGGCTCCACGACGATCGTTCCACCGGCCGGCACCACCTTGGCGACGGTGGCATCGACGTCGTCAACGGCGAGGTACGTGGTCCAGTACACCTGGCCAGGAGTCTGCTGGTCAGCGAGGGCTGCCACCGGCTGACCTCCGACCATCGCCATGGAGTAATGCCCCATCTCGGCCGGCCCGATCTCGATCTCCCAACCGAACAGGCTGGTGTAGAACGCGGCACCGGCCTCGACATCCGGTGTGCCGAGATCGGCCCAACACGGCCGACCGTTCTCGTACGAACTGATCTCCATCGCCATCCCCTCGTACCCGTGGAACCGCACGATCAGCCGATCGCGCGAACTTGTGCCCCACATCCTCGCACCGCCCGCAATACTTGCTCCATGGGGTTGGCACGGGGGCGCGCTCGTCACGCCGCGACTGCGGCGCTGTTGGCCGTCGTTGTCGCCGCCTGCAGCGCCGAGGGTTCCGAGGGCTCTCAGCTCCTCACCCCGAAGCTCGGTCTACCGCGCGGAGTAGTGGCCGAGGAGCTCACCCTCGATGCCCCGTTCACTCTCGAGGTCGCACCGACGGTGTCGGGCCCCGGGGGCATCTTCAGTGTGTGGACGAAGGGCGAGACGGCGGGAAGTTGGATGGGGACGATCGACGCAACCATCGATCATGAGGTCGACGGAACCTGGCGCACCCTGTGGGTGATCAGCGAGAACGACCACCCGGGGGCTCCTGTGCGGGTCGACGGAGACTCCGCGTTGCGTGAGACCCTCGGTGTCGGGGTGCGGCTCGACCAGCAGCTGTTGTTCTCTGTGCCTGGCGATGTGCCCAGCGGCATTTACCGCGTCTGTCGTCGCTATGTACTTCCAGCGCCGGACGACAAGCAGGCCTATGTCTGCGCGCCGCTCACCATCGAGACCTGAGCGCTCGCCGTCCTGCGAGGCGCGTCACGGGTCGGTGCCCTCGCGGATCACCCGCAGTCCCCCTGTGGCGAAGAACAACGCGTTGCACACGAAGCCTCCGACGCCACACACGACGACGGTGTGCGCGGGGCCGAGCAGCTCCGAGATTCCGCCACCGAGGAGTGAGTTGATGGGGTTCATCCCCATTGTGCACATGACGAACACACCCATGACGCGCCCGCGGTAGGACTCCTCCGATGCGGCGATCAGCATCGTGGTGATGACGGTGGCGAAGAGCATGTATGCGAACCCGAACAGTCCGAGCGCGGCAACGGACAAGGCGAGGTTCCGTGACATCGCGAACGTGAAGATGGCCACGTTGAGACCGAACGCACCGACCATGAGCGCACCGCGACGTTGGCGGCTGGTCGTCAGCAGCGTGGTGAGCAGCGCAGCACCGACGAATCCGATGCCCGGTGCACCGGACAACAACCCGTAGGTGGACGCGCCACCCCCGAGGACCCGCTTGGCAAAGATCGGCATCAGTGCCGCATGCATGAACCACACACCGTTGATGATGAGGAGCACGACCAGTCGAGCAACAGCGCGGTTGCGACGGGTGTACGAGAAGCCCTTCTGCAACTCGTCTCGCACGCTGGTCGGTGTGGTCAGCGCACGACTGGGACGAGCCTGCACGAGGTGACAGGCCGCGGCAACGGCGAAGAAGCTCACCGCGTTGATGTGGAACGCCCACGCCACGCCCCAACCGCCGATGATCGCCCCACCGAGCGTCGGGCCGACCACCCTCGTCGAGTTGGTCATGCCCGCGTTCAACGCAACGGCCGAGTGGAGATCGGCGGTGGGCACCAGGGCCGGGATCATGGCGGTCGCCGCCGGCTGGGTGAACGATTGACCCACACCGCACAGCAGCACCAGGGACACGAGCCAGAACATGGTGATGTCGCCCGACATGATCAGCGCCCCGATGATGAGGGGTGGGACCACCATGAAGAGGTTCCCGAACATGACCAGCTTGCGTCGGTCGTATCGATCGGCGAACACCCCGGCGATCGGTCCGAGTACCAATGCCGGCGCCCACTGTGCGGCGAAGGCGACGGTGACGAGGAAGTCGGAGTCGGTGAGGCGAGTTGCCTCCCAGCCCACACCGACGTATTGACCCCAGAACCCCAGCTGCGACACGAGGTTCCCGATGGCGATGAGCCGGAAGTCCCGCGAGCGCAGGGCTCGGAACGCCACGCTCCGAGGTGCTCTCGGCGCGAGCGCCGTTTCGCTCTCGGTCTGTGCGCTCATGCGCCGTCCGTCGATCGGGCCTCTGCTCGCACGACCATCGAACCTACCATTGGCGTCACTTATGGTCCCAGGGAGGTTGCATATGGGTGACACGTTCGATGTGGAAACCACGGGACGCGTCGTGGTCGCCACCTTCAATCGTCCCGACCAGCTCAACACCATGACTGCCACGATGCTCGACGAGCTGGACGAGCTGCTCCACCAGATCTCGGCGGACCGCAGCGTCGGAGCATTGGTCATCACCGGCAGCGGCCGGGCGTTCAGCGCCGGCGGTGACATCAACGGCTTCGAACCAGATCTCGCCGTCGAGGCGTTCGCAGCTTCGGCCAAGCGCACCACCGACGTGCTCGATCGTCTCCAGGGTTCATCGATACCGACGATCGCGGCCATCAACGGCATCGCCCTCGGCGGTGGACTGGAGCTGGCGTTGGCCTGCGATCTTCGTGTCGCCGTGTCCACCGCCAAGCTCGGCACGCCCGAGATCGCGCTCGGGTTCCTGCCCGGCGGCGGCGGCACCGCTCGCCTCTCCCGCATGGTTCCCCCGGCGATCGCCAAGCAACTGTTGTTGACAGGTCAGCCGATCACCGCGGCGGAGGCCCATCGCGTCGGACTCATCAACGAGATCACCGATGACGCCGATGCGTGCCTGTCGCGAGCGCTCGCCATGGCCGAGCGCCTGGCGTCCATGCCGCCGCTCGCCGTTGCCGCGGGCAAGTGGCTGGTCGACAAGGGCGCGCTTCTCCCGCTCGAAGAAGCCATCGTCATGGAGCGGCAGACGGTGGCGACGTTGTTCGCCACGCACGATCGTGTCGAAGGCGTCGCCGCGTTCATGGAGCGGCGTCCCCCGAGGTTCGAAGGGCGCTGAGCCGGTCCGCACCATGTGCGCGATCAGCGCCGATCGAACGCCAGATGCAGATGTTCCGGTCCTCGCATCATCGCCGCGGCGGGAGCGACCTCGACGGGCTGACGGATGGACATGTTGGTGAACCGATCGGTGAGGGCGATGGTCCCTTCCCGCATCGATGAGCGGGCGAAGGCGTGACCCAGGCAGTAGTGAGAGCCCCACCCGAAGGGCAGACGCGATTTGCCGAGATTGTCGCGGCTCATGTCGAAGGTGTCGGGATCAGGGAACATCGCCGGATCACGACTCGCAGCCTGCAAGTTCAAGATGATGCGGCGCTTGGCCGGGAACAACATGTTGTCGATCACCACGTCGTCGTGGGGGATGCGCACCACGAACTGCGTGACCGGAGCGATGCGCATCGCCTCTTCGATGGCAGCGGGGATGAGTGAGTGGTCAGCGGCCAACTGATCCCACATGCCCAACTCGATGAACAACTTGATGGCCGACGCGAGTTGGAACTTGGTGGTGCCAGCACCAGCGAACAGCAGGTTGATCACGTTGCCGGTGAGCTCGCTCTGACTCAGTTCTCCCTCGATCGCTTGTGCCTCGATGAGGCCGCTCAGGAAGTCGTCGGTCGGCTCCCGACGACGTCGATCGAGGATATCGACGACGTAGTCCTCCATGGTCTGTAGAGCCGCACCGATGCGCTCGAAGCCGGGGGCCATGGGGACCGCGGCCAGGAGATGCAGATCGAGCGCAGCTGAGATGAAGCGGGGGATCTCCTCGACGGGAACGCCCACGGCCCGGCACAACAGCTCCATCGGATAGTGCAAGGTGAAGTCATCGATGAGATCGTGATCGCGGGACGAGCCGAAGATCTCCGCCCACTTCGCGGCCACCTCAGCCATGAGAGCCCGGTGTTGATCGACCCGCCGCAACGTGAACGCCCGTGCGAACACCAGTCGGACCTTGTCATGGCGCGCCTTCTCCATCGACAACAGCAGCCCGTCGCGGGCCCACCGCTGCATGATCTCGGGGGCGCCCTTCTGCTCGAAGTGCTTGGCGTCCACGGTGTGGAAGCGATCGTCGACGAGGAGCTTGCCGACCCAGTCGTAGGAGAGGAACTCGACGCCTCGATGGCTCTTGGCCATGCCGTTGCCGGCGATCCTGGCATCGCGGAGCATCCCGATCGGATCAGCGGCGTACTCCTCCGAAAGTACATCGAGTCGGGGAAGATCCATCTCCTCGATCGAGATGGGACCTGATGCATCGGTGCTCGCCATGATCGTCTCTCCTCTCAGTCCTGGGGCAGGCCCACGGGCCAGCCCAACTCGTTGGCGCCGAGGAACTCGCCGTGCGCCTCGCGGCTCGTCGAGTCGTGATGGCGGATCAACTCGATGCGGTTTCCCTCGGGATCGACACAGAAGGCAATGTCCGTCACTCCTCCCCCGGCGAAGGCGAACTCGGCACACGTGTTCGCGCGGTACTCCCCACCGTGCGCCGCGATGAGCGCAGCGATCGCGTCGATGTCGTCGACGACGAAGGACAGATGGCAAAAGCCCATGTCGTCATCGGCGATGGGCAGTGGGCGTGCACGATGAGCGCTCGCGTACTCGAGCAGCTCGAGACAGAAGCCGTCCTTACGCAGGAAGATGCCACGCAGCTGGGCGTGGGGCACCTCCATCACCTGGGCGAGACGACGTCCGCGCCCCACGTAGGGATGCTCCGACGCGCTGAACCCGAACACTCCCACGTAGAACGCCGCCACCGGTTCGAGGTTCTCGACCGTCAGTGCGAGGTGCGAAAAGGTGGCGGTCACGATGCCACCTCCGATCGGACCCAGCGCGCATCGGCATGGGCGACGGCCGCCTCTCGGGTGCCGCCCAGCTCCACCCGCAGTGCTTCGAGGCGCATCGTCCAGATGGAGAGTCCGAACTCGGAGGTGAAGCCTCGTGCTCCACAGATCTGATGCAGCTCGGGAGGTGACTTCGCCGCCGTCGCCGCTGCGTACGAGACGGCCGAGGCGATGGCGACCGGATCGTTGTGGAAGGCGCCGTACCGGACCAGTACCGACGTACCCGCAGCATCGACGGCGAGCTCGCTGACGCGATGACGAAGCGCCTGCTTGGTGCTCAGCGGCAGCCCGAACGCCTTGCGCTGCTTGAGGTACGCCGCGGCATGCTCCACAGCTGCCTGTGCCGCACCGGCGATCTCGGCCGCCCAGCCCAGACGGACGATGTCGAGGGGCGACCCGGTCAGTGGCCACGGCACCGCCGTTCGGGCGCCGACCGTGAACGTTCCATAGTTCGAGCCGAAGCCGGAGCCGACCGGAATCCATCCCTGCACATCTGCGAGCGACACCGAGTCGGCCGACACGATGACCACCGTGGTGACATCCGCACCACCGCGCACCGGACCGTCGGCGCCGTCAACAATAATTGCGCAAGGACCGACCATCGGTCGGCTCGCCCCCTGCCGAGCGATCGGGGCAATGAGCAACTGCGCCGTCGGGTCGAGGCGAGCGCCGAGCTTGGCGGCGTGTTCGACCAGCAAGATCCGATCGAGCAATGTCAGGTCTTCATCGGTGAGCATTGCGTCGGCGTGCACCGCGGCAATGAGGGCGCTGTCGCAGGAGCCCGGGAGACCGTCGTCGTTGCGCGGGTCGCTGTCGACCAGCACGCTCAGGTGATCGAGTCGAGCTTGTTGTGTGGCGTCGAGATCGAAGTCCATCTCAACCTCCTTCCGATCCGAGCAGCGCGCGCGAGATGAGGTTGAGTTGCACCTCCGCGCTGCCACCTCCGAGTCCGGCGATCATCGATGTCTTGAACTGTGAGTTGCCGATGGAACCGAGTCGCAAGCTGTCGCTTCCCATCAGGTCGAACGCCACCTCGGCCACACCCCGCTCGGCTCGCACAATGGCGACGCGGGCGAGGTTCACGATCGTTCCGTTCGGCCGACCTTTCACCCGATCGTCGATCACCTGATAGGCGAGAATGCGAGCAGCGTCGATGTCGGCCTGGGCCTTGCCGAACTGGGCCCGAACACCCCGGTCCGCCCATTGCCCGTTCTGTTGGGCTCTCTCGCGGAGCTGATCGAGCACCATTTCCGAACGGGCGTAGCGGGGGCCACCGATGCGCTCGTGGGCCAGCGCGTCCCGGATGATCTCCCATCCGTTGTTCTCCTCGCCGAGCAACATCGAGCGATCGACCTTGACATCGCTGAACGTGAGCCGGTGCACGACGTGGATGTCAAGGACGGTGGAGATCGGTTCGATCACGAAGCCGTCGAGCCCGGTGGGCACCATGAAGATCGAGATGCCCCGGGTCCCGGTGGAGGTGGGATCGGTGCGCGCCAGTACGAAGCAGTAGTGCGCCCACTGCGCGTACGAGGTCCAGATCTTCACACCGTTGAGCGTGTACTCGCCGTTGCTCCCCACGGCGGTGGCTGCGAGCGCGGCGAGATCGGTACCGGCCTGAGGCTCGGAGAAGCCTTGGCACCAGATGATGTCGCCGGCGGTGATGCGGTTGAGGTGATAGTCCTTCTGCTCCGCCGTGCCGGCCGCCATGATCGCCGGTCCGATCCAGTTCACGTTCATGTACTGCGCGCCGCGTGGCTCACCGGCTCGCCACAGCTCCTCACCCAACACGATGAACTGCCAACCGGACGCGTCGCGTCCGCCGTACTCGCGTGGCCAGTGCGGGGCCAGGAGCCCGGCCTTGCCGAGCTTGGCGCAGAAATCGAAGGTGAACTGCGAGGCCGGCTCTTCGCCGGGCACCAGCGTGAACCAGTGCTCGGGCAGTTCGGCGGCCAAGAAGTCGCGCAGCTCCTGACGGAATGCGGCTTCGTCGTCGCTCCAGGCGAACTCCACGGTCAGCCCACCGGATCCCACACGAGCTGCAGACGATCGATGCCGAACACGCCGCCACCGGAGTGTTCGGTGATCTGTGATGCATCGAAGCCGGGAGCCAGGCGATAGTCGGGTACGAGCTTGTGCCACTCCTCGAACGCGATGCGCAACTCACGGCGAGCGAGATGCGATCCGACACAACGATGCGGGCCCGCCCCGAATGCCATGTGATGGTTGGCCACCCGATCGAAGTCCACCTTGTCGGCCTCGGCGAACTCCTTCGAGTCCCGCGTGCCGGCCACCAACGGCATGAACACGATCTGGTCCTTCTTCATCGGGCAGCCGTGGAAGTTCGTGTCTTCCATCACGCGGCGCCCCGGTGTGACCGTGGCGTAGTAGCGGATGAGCTCTTCGATGGCCGAAGGGATGATGGCGGGGTCGTTGGCCACGCGTCGCCGATCGTCGTCATGGGTGGCGAGATGTAGGAACGAATAGCCCAGCTGCTGGGTGACCGTGTCGAGACCGGCCATGAACATGAGCACGCACATGCCGAGCAGATCGGGTTCGGGGATGGGCTTTCCGTCCAGCTTCCACGTGAGAGCCGCGCTGACGAGATCGTCGCTCGGGTTCTTGCGACGCTCCTCGAGCAAGACGGCGAAGTAGTCGTTCACCTCGTACATCGCCTTCATCATGTTGGACATGTCCGGATCGCTCTCGGTGGAGTAGTTCAAGATGGCGTCTTCCCACACCATGAACTGCGGTGCCTCCTCGACCGGGAGTCCCATGAGACCCATGAAGATCGTGGTCGGGTACTCGCGAGCGAAGTCGGCCATGAAGTCGCATTCGCCGCGCGATGCGAGGGACGTGACGAGGTCGATGCAGCGTGATCGCACCTTCGGTTCGAGCTTCTCGATAGCGGCCGGTGCGAAGTGTGGGCCGAGCAGCTGGCGCCACTGCGTATGTCGTGGTGGATCGAGGTGCAGCGGGATCCACGCGAAGGCCGGGTGCGGATCGGATGGTTGGGTCGCCGTCGAAGAGAACAGCGTGGGGTTCTGCAACACCTCGCGGATCAGCTCGGCGCGGGTCATCACCCAGAAGCCCTCGAAACGCTCGCTGAAGAACGTGTCGCCCTGCGATCGCAGATCGTCGTAGATGGCCATGCGCCCCAGCGCCTTGGTGTCGAAGTACGGGTCCCACTCCCCGAGCGAGAATTCACGGACGTCATCGGTAGCCCTCATCACATACCCCCACATGCAGTCGCAGCGAACGCGATGCGGCCGTCATGGTTCGGGGCCCCGCGTCCTCATGTCTAACCTAGACGACATGACGAACCCACGGGTAGTGCTCATCACCGGATGTTCGCGAGGGATCGGACTCGCGGCGGCCATCGCGTTCGCTCGGTCGGGTGATCAGGTCGTGGCCACGATGCGCGATATCGCGGGCAGCGGCGACGCGGTTCGGGCCGAGTTAGAAGCAGCCGGGGTCACCGCCGATCTCATCGCACTCGATGTCACCGACCAGTCGTCGGTCGATGCGTGTTTCGCCGACGCGTACTCCCGATATGGACGGATCGACGTGCTCGTGAACAACGCAGGCCTCGGCTACCGCGGCACCCTCGAGGAGTTGGCCATCGACGATCTGCAGGCGTCGCTCGACGTGAACTTCCTCGGATGTGCGCGCACGATGAAGGCGGTGCTCCCCTCGATGCGCGCTGCGGGCGCCGGCGTCATCATCAACGTCTCCAGCGTTGCTGGTTCGTTCGGTCAGCCCTTCAACGATGCCTACTGCGCGGCCAAGCACGCTCTCGAGGGGTTGTGCGAGTCGCTCACCCCGGTCGCCCGTGCATTCGGGGTACGGGTCGTCGTCGTCGAGCCGGGTGCCGTCGTCGGTGAGTTCGCCGCCAAGGGAGCCGGCATCCGTGACGTCGATCCCGCCAGCCCGTACGCGCCCATGCACAACGCCTACGACACCATGATGTCGGGCGCCTATGACGGAGCGCCGATGTCCGATGAGATCGCCGCGGCCATCGTCGCCGCCGCCGGCGATCCCGAAGCGAGCGCGCGCATCCAGGTGCCCGAATCGACGGCACGCCTCATCGGGGTGAAGTTGAAGGACCTCTCCGGTGAGCGTGTGGTCGGCATCACCAGCAAGTGGCTCAGCTGACCGGCTCGTCGACGCCTACCGACGACGAACGATCCATCACATGCCCGCCATCGCCTACGGAGACGCACTCGCCCTCAAGGCCGCAGAGCACCCGGATCGGCCATCACTCACCGATGGCACCGGCACCTTGACGCGTGCTGAGGTCGATCGTCAGACCGATCTCGCCGCGCGTCGACTCGTCGCCGCGGGCGCCGGGCCAGATCGTGTCGTGGCCTACACCGGTCCCAACTCGGCGCGGCTGTTGATGCTGGCATTCGCCATCTGGAAGGCGGGCGCCATCCCGCTCCCATTGCCGGAACGCAAAGGGCCGGCTGAGCTCGGCGCGCTCGTCGGCCTGGCATCACCAGCCGTTGCAGTGGGCTTCGCCGACGACGTGGACATCTCCGCTCCCCGACTGAACCTCGATGCCATCTTCGCCGGCGAGCCAAGCGACACCGTTGAGGAGGCCGGTGCGCGCACGAAACGCCATGTCGCGTCGGTCGTTCGCATCGGCGTCTCCGGCGGCAGCACCGGAATCTCCAAGCTCATCAGCGTCGATGCCCCTGCGCTCATCAATCCCGCCAAGCCATGGCCCTATGGCATGGCGGCCGACGGTACGCACGTGGTCGCCCTCGATCTCGTCGATGGCACCGGGTTCGTGTCGTCGACCGCCGGGTTGGCAACGGGTAACCATCTCATCATCACTGAGGCGTTCGATCCGGCAGAGACCCTGCGTCTCATCGCTCATCATCGGGCCGACTGGTTGGCGCTCACCCCACCACTGATGCTGCGGATCTGGAAGCTCGGCCCCGATCGGCGCAACGAGCACGATCTCTCCAGCCTCCGATACGTGACGCAGTACTCGGGTGCCGCGGCTCCGTGGCTGAAGCGCGCGTTCATCGAATGGTTCGGCGCCGATCGCGTCGTGGAGAGCTACGGCGCCACCGACTCACGGGGCAACACGTGGATCGATGGGCCAACCTGGCTGGCCCATCCGGGTGCGGTGGGACGGGCC
The DNA here is from genome assembly GCA_050246915.1 of Acidimicrobiia bacterium. Taxonomy (GTDB): domain Bacteria; phylum Actinomycetota; class Acidimicrobiia; order Acidimicrobiales; family Ilumatobacteraceae; genus JBFWVD01. Next base: position 15,356 of record JBFWVD010000059.1, read on the forward strand.
GAGAACGGTTGTGAGATCGCCATCTTCGATGTCGACATGCGGCCGCTCCCCAACGGCGTCGTCGGCGATGTCTATATCCGTGATCTGACCGGGCGACGGAACTTCCATTACATCGGCATCGACGTGCAGACGCAGCCCGGCGGTTGGGAGACCGTCGGCGATATGGGTTGGCTCGATAATGACGGCTATCTGCACCTCGCCGATCGACGAAAGGACGTGATCACCACGCGCCAGGGGTTGGTGTTCCCATCGACGATCGAAGGCGCCATCGAGCGTCACGACGCGGTGCGCTCTGTGGTGGTCGTCGGGTTGCCGGGTGACGAGGGCATCGAGGAGATCCATGCGGTCATCGATGCGCCGTACGCTCCCGTCGACGCAGCCAGCATCCTGGAGTTCTTGGGGGCGGATCTGTCGCCCGAGTTGCTCCCCGCATCGATCGAGTTCGTCGACGGGCCGCTGCGCGACGCCGCCGGTAAGGCCCGCCGTGCTCAGCTCCGACAAGAACGGCTCCACTGAGCCGACCTCCATCTCGTGCGCAACCGCAGTTGACGTCCCTCAGTCCGTGCCGGGATGCAGCGGCGTCGAGCCGTCGGCGGCAAGCAGATCGATGCCGCCCGGAGCATCGAGTTGGTTCGGGCCCGACCCCGCGACGTCGAGCTCACCGAATTGCCACACAATGGACGAGGTCGCAGGATCGATGACGACGACGCGATGACGATTGCTGTCGCTCACGACGATCAGCCCGTTCGGCAACATCGCTGCCTGTGTCGGATGGTCGAGCATCGCCGGGCCAGACGAAGGTGAGTACGCGAAGCGGATCTGACCGGATCGATCGAACTCGTACACCCCACCAGGTCGGCTCTCGTCGGTGACGAGGTAGCGATCGTCGCCGATCTGCCGTGGCTCGGAAGGACGAGCGAGGGGAAGGCGCGCTGTCCACACGCGCACCCCACCGCGGGTCATCTCGTTGACGGTGCCGCTGTTCACCTCCGCCACGAGCACGTTCCCGTTGGGCAGGGGCGTCACCGATGTCGGACCGGCCAGCTTGTTGGGAGGCTCGTGTTCGTGGCACTCGCCGACGGTGCCCATCTGCGCACTGGGGATCTTCTTGGCGTTGATCTCCACGACGCGGCAGTTCCCGGTATCGGCCACCGTCACGCTGCCGTCGGCTCGGCGGAACGCGTCTCGGGGATCGTTCAGGAAGCCGAGACCGCTGCCCGCTCGATCGGCGCGTCCGTAGGTCCACAGAGCAGTGCCGCTTGGGTAGTTGATCTCAGCGATGGTGTCCTGTGCCGCCGAGGTGGCGAGGATCGCGGAAGCACCACGTGTGAACATCGCATCGTTGACGCCGGCGATGGGGGACACCTCATCGCCGTCACCGCTCGTTGGCGACTGCCAGGCGATCTGATGATCGGCGTTCACGAGGATCACTCGATCGTTGCCGCGATCGGCGATGAGCAGCTGGCCATCAAAAGGTTCTCCCGCAGCCAACGGTGCTGCCGCAATGTCCGGGGCGTTCCGAGGGTTCACGAGCCGGATCTCGCTGACCACGTCGGTGGGGACACCGGTGTTCCCACCGACGAGGTACGCCACATCGCCGAGCAGGGCGACTGCGCCGTCCGACGTCGGGGTCGACAATCGTCCGACCGACGTCAGCGCGAAGCTCGTGAGGTCGAGTCGATCGACGCTGTCGAGCAACACCGTGCCCGAGCGACCACCGATCAGGTAGAGGTCCCCATCGATCACCGCGGCCGCGGCATGCGACACGCCGCGACCGAGCCGTCCGATGACCGTGGCGGTATTGGTGGCGAGGTCGAACGACTGCACCTCGACTGCGTCCGAGCCACCGCTGGTCTCGCCGCCGACCACGATGAGCCTGCCATCGATCAGCGCCACTGATGCATACGCCACGGGCACCATCAGCTCACCAATCGTGCGGAACGTCTTGCCATCGCTGGTCACGGTGACCTCGCGTGATGGGAGCGAGCCATCGCTACCACCGACGAGGAACACCTCACCGCCGCGGGTGGCCGAGCCAGCGCCGACCCGGATGATCGGCAAGTCGGACAGCTTCTCGGTGGTGCCTGCCTCGACGGCCTGCACCGCGGTCTGTCCCTTTCCGCCCATCAGCACGATGCGTGTCCCGATCACGGCAGCCGCAGCATCGGTGACGGCCTGGGGCAGCGCGGCGATCGTGCGTCTGCCGCCGGTGCGCAGGTCGATCGACACGACCGCCGCATTCGCGGTTCCGTCGGCCAGCTGGCCACCGAGCACCACGGCACGCCCGTCGAGGACCACGACGGTTGCTCCCGACATCGGTGCCGGCAACTTCCATTCCAAGGTGCTCACTGCAATTGGGGTTGACGAGGCGGCCGGTGTCGAGGTGGGCGTCGCTGCCGAGGTCGTTGTCGACCGAGGTGTCGTCGGGCTGGAGATGGTCGTGCTCGTCGCGACCGTCGTAGCACTGAGACCTTGTTCGGAGGGGCCGGCGTCGGCGAGAGTCCAGGCCATGGCACCCAGCGCCATCGGGACAGCTGCGACCATCGCCCGTCGTCGCCAGTACACCGAACGGGGCAGTCGCCGCCGCGACGGGGGCGTCGTTTCGCGTGGTTCCGGGCCGTGGTGCGGCAACTCGTCCTCGTCAGATTCCATGGCCGGGCAGCACAGTAGTTGGGCACCCACCGTGGAGGTCTGGATGTCTGGACGATCGCGCCAGTGCCGTGGAACGTCGCACAGTGGACGGTGCCCGGACGGCCCCGTTGCCATCTTCGCCTCGTTCGCCACCTACGTGGCCGAGCTCGACGCGCCCCTCACCGACGCCTCAACCACTCGATCGAGTTCATCGACGAATTCCAGTGGGAGCGCAAGCTCGAGGCCTACGCCATCGCCATCGGCGGCTGAGTTCCACCATCGGCGCCGGCGTGCCGGCTCATCGAACCCGTCCTGGGAGCGACTGGCCGGCCCGCCGTCGCTTTCGGGCTCGGGGCGTACCATGGCCTCGTGAGCGAACAGGACACCGTCGATCGCCGTCAACGTGTGGCTTTCACCATGGAACAGACCGCCCTCGAGTTGTTCGCTGCTCACGGCTACCACGAGGTGACCATCGATCAGATCGCCGCTGCGGTCGGGGTGCACCAACGCACGGTGCTGCGCTATTTCCGTTCGAAGGAGGACATCCTGCTCAGCCTGCCCCGCCGCGCCGGTCGGGGCATATGTGACCAGCTCGACGAACGCCCCATTGCGGAGACGCCGATCGAGGCGACGTGTCGAGCCGTCGTAGAAGCAGGCAAGACCGACGACTACGACAACGCCACGTCGCTGATGTGGGCCAGGGCAGTGGCCACCTGCCCCGAGTTGTTCGTGACGGCGACGGCAGAGTTCATGCACGACATGGCCGGCACCATCACGACCCGTCTCGAACGCTCGACCAGCCGCGAGGTGGCTCGAGCCATGGCCTGGGCGATCGCCGGAGCGGTGCACGGCCTGTGGCGCGAATGGCTCGACGATGGGGGTACCGCTGACTTCGCAGAGCTCACGTGTCGAGGGTTGCGCGTGCTGGAATCGGTGACGGCGATGCCCGATGCCGGCTTGGTCGACGAGGTGCGACGCCTCCAGCTCGAGAACGACGATCTTCGCGTCGAACGGGAGTTGTTCAAACACGCGGCCGCAGCCCTGCTCGAGCGCTCGGTCGCCAACGCGCACCAGGCGTCGTGATCAGGTCCCTCCTGCCGCCGCAATAGTGTCGGCACCGATGGCGGCGACAGGCCGCTGACGACCTGCGGGGGCTGAACGACATGATGGGTGGACCGAGCATCAAGCATCTCGACGACGTCCCGATGGAGGAGATGCTGCGCTATCGATTCGCAGATGGCCACACTGCCTCCATCTGGGAGAAGTGGATCGAGATGTCACCGCGATACGTGGCGTTCTGGAACCGATGGGACCCGGGTGCGATGACGGCGCAGCACGGGCACACCGGCGATCACATCAACATCATCCTCGCCGGCGAGATCCGTTGCGGCGACATCGTGTGCCGGGCGGGCACACACATCATGCTGGAGTGGGGCGACCTGTTCGGCCCCTGGGAAGCCGGTCCCGAGGGATGCGAGCTGTACGGCTTCATCGCCGGTGAAGGATCACCGTTCGGTGGCGATCCGGCGTTGCTCCAGAAGCTCCTCGACGAGCGCGGCGCGGTGAACGTGCCCCTGCCGATGCCCACCCGGTTGCCGCCGTGGTCCAAGACCAAGTACGCCAATGTCACGAACTGGACGTCCGACGCTGACGGCTGAGCGCCGACCTCAGCGCGCCGAGATCGTGCCGGGTTCGCCGTTCGCCAAGGTCCCGATGACTGCGGCGCACGGCGTGCCCTGACTACTCAACTCTCCGATGAGCTGTTCGACGGCATCGGGTCGACACGCCAGGAGCAGTCCGCCCGATGTCTGCGCATCTGTCAATGCAAATTGCATAGCCTCGGGAGTGGAGTTCCAGTGCACGCGATCACCGAGCCAGTCATGGTTGCGTTGCGTGCCCCCGGCGACGACGCCCGATCGCAACAGGTCTATCGCGCCGTCGAGGATTGGCACTGAGTCGGCATCGACGATGGCGTGCAGGCCGGAGCCCTTGGCCATCTCGTGTAGATGGCCGAACAGTCCGAAGCCGGTGACGTCCGTGCCAGCGTGCACGGCGCGGGTGGCGCCGATCCCCACTGCCGAGGCCGCTGATGCAGCGGCGCGGTTCGATGTGGTCATCAGGGTGATCGCGGCGTCGATCTGTGCGGGCGTCGACGCACCGCGCTTGATGCCCGTGGTGATGGCGCCGATGCCGAGCGGCTTGGTCAGCACGAGCACGTCGCCGGGTCGAGCGCCGCTGTTGGTGATGATCTTGTCGGGGTGGACCGTCCCGATGACCGCCATCCCGTACTTGGGTTCCGGATCGTCGATCGAATGGCCGCCGACGACGAGACACGTGGCGTCTCGTGCAGCGTGTTGGCCGCCATCGAGGATGCGCGACAGCACTGACAGCGGCACGGCCTCGCGCGGGAATGCCACCAGGTTGAGCGCAATGAGGGGTGTGCCGCCCATGGCGTAGACGTCGGAGAGCGCGTTGGTGGCGGCGATGCGCCCGAAGTCGTAGGGATCGTCGACCACTGGGGAGAAGAAGTCGGTGGTGAACACCAATGCCGTGTTCTCGGTGAGCTTGTACACCGCGGCGTCGTCCGATCCGGCGAACCCGACGAGAAGCCGATCGTCATCGATGGCACCGAACCCGTTCACCATCGACAGCACCGTCTCGAGGTCGGCTGGCGAGAGCTTGCACGCGCATCCCCCACCGCGTGCCAGCGTGGTCAGCTTGATCTCGACCGGATCGGTGGGGACCTCATTGCTGGACATCGCCGGAGTGTACGGAGTGGGTAACCGCGGCTCCTCGGCGATCGGTTCGCTATCGTCGATCGCGGAGGTGTCCGAACACCTGGTGGGTTCCGCCGCCTTCAAAGCGGTCGGGGCGAGCGATCCTCGTCCGGCGGGTTCGATTCCCGTCCACCTCCGCCAGCAGGAGGGAGCGCGACGCGACGATGAGGTCATCCGAGCAACCACGACCACCGTCTATCGACGCCTTGGCCCGGAGCATCGCCGACACTGATCTGCCCGCACCGATGTTGGTCGAGGCTGCCCGCCAGGCAGTGGCCGCCGGCGATCCGGACTCTGCTCGATCCATTGCCGAGACGATGCGGCGACGCCTGCTGCAACCGGTCGTGAACGCCACCGGCGTGCTCCTCCACACCAACCTGGGTCGGGCACCGTTGGCCCAAGTTGCTGAAGCGACGGCCACCAACCTCGAGCTCGATCTGGACACCGGCAAACGTGGGAGCCGCAACGCCGGCGTGGGCGATGCGGCCGCATTGTTGTGCGGGGCCGAGGCGGCGATGGTGGTCAACAACGGAGCAGCGGCGCTGCTGCTCGCGTTGTCGGCCCTGGCTGCTGGTCGAGAGGTGGCGGTGAGCCGCGGCGAGGCGGTGGAGATCGGTGGAGGGTTCCGGGTTCCCGAGATCGCGGCCCAATCGGGGGCGAGGCTCATCGACGTCGGAACCACCAATCGCACCCGGGTTGCCGACTATCGAGCAGCGATCGACGCGTCGGGCGCCGACGTCGCCTGTGTGCTGAAGGTGCATCCTTCCAACTTCCGCATCGACGGGTTCACCGAGGCGGCCAGCACGCGTCAACTCGGGTTGCTCCCGGTGCCGCTGGTGGTCGACCTGGGCTCAGGTCTGGTCGATGCCGCTTGTCCGTGGCTGCGAAATGGCCCGCCGCCGTGGCTGAACGGTGAACCCGCGGCACGTCAGACGCTCGCCGACGGTGCGGCGCTGGTGACCTTCTCGGGGGACAAGCTCCTCGGCGGACCGCAGGCCGGCATCATCGCTGGCCGCGCCGATCTCGTGGCACGCTGCGCCGGCCATCCGTTGGCCCGCGCCTTGCGTCCCGGAGCCATGGTGCTCAGCGCCTTGCAGGAGGTACTGCTCACCTATCTGCGTCGGGACGTCTCGACGATCCCGTTCTGGGAGATGGCGACAGTGCCCGTGGAATCGCTGCGCACACGGGCAGAGGCCATCGTGGCGGCGATCAGCGCCTCCGCCAACGTCTCGGTCGTGAACAGTGATGCCCTCGTCGGTGCGGGCTCGGCCCCCGGGGTCTCGGTGCCATCGGTCGCTTTGCGACTGGAGGGAGACCATGGTGCCGCGCTGCGGAACCGCACTCCCCCGGTGATCGCGCGAGTGGTCGATGGTGCGACGCTGCTCGATCTCCGGTCTGTCAATCCGAGTTGCGACCACGTCATCGTCGAGTCGTTGTCGGCACTGCGCGACGGCGATCCTGAGCGCGGCAGCTGAGGCATCGTGATCATCGTTGCCACCGCTGGTCACGTCGATCATGGCAAGACCACCTTGGTGCACGCCCTCACCGGTGTCGACGCGGACCGCTGGCCCGAGGAGAAGGCACGCGGTCTCACCATCGACATCGGGTTCGCCCACGTGCGACTGGACGACGTCGACCTGAGCTTCGTCGATCTGCCCGGCCATACCCGGTTCGTGCGCAACATGCTCGCCGGGGTGAGCGGCGCACAGATGTGCCTGCTGGTGGTGTCGGCAGTCGAGGGTTGGAAGCCGCAGAGCGAGGAGCATCTGCGAGTTCTCGAAGCCTTGGCGATCTCGGACGTTGTCGTGGCGGTCACCATGGCCGATCTGGCCGCCGACGAGCGGGTCGCCCTCGTTGCCGATGACATCGCCGCACGGCTCGGGCGATCGATGGTGGTTGCGAGAGCCATCGTCGCGGTGGATTCACACTCGGGCCGGGGCCTCGAGCCGCTTCGGGCAGCCCTCGCCACCGCGGCAGGGGGCGTCGCTCCTCGCGACGATCGGGGACGTCCTCGCCTGTGGATCGATCGTTCGTTCACGATCTCGGGGACGGGCACGGTCGTCACCGGCACCCTCACCGATGGCTCGCTGCGGCCGGGGCACGTTGTCGTCGCCCGCCCGGGAGTGGCCACCGCCAAGGTGCGCGGTCTCCAGAACCACGGGGAGCTCACTCGGGTGGCCATGCCCGGCGAACGGGTCGCTGTGAACCTCACCGGGGTCGGTCGTCGTGACCTCGAGCGTGGCGTGGCATTGGTACGAGAGGGCCAATGGCACTCGTCAAGCCGCATTGACGCCGAACTCGCCGTCGCCGATGGCGTCGAGCACCCGATCACATCGAAAGGTGCCTATCTCCTGTCGATGGGCACCGGCGAATGGGCGGTGACGATGCGCCTCATCGGTGCCACAGCCATCGACCCCGGCACCAGCGGCCCGGTGCGTTTCCAACTCCCGGTGGCCGTGCCGCTCCTCCCCGGCGATCGATACGTCCTGCGTGAAGCGGGGCGGAGCGAGGTCGTGGGCGGCGGCACGGTCCTCGACGTCGAGCCGGTCCTGCCGCTCAAACGCGCCCGTCCCGATCGAGATCCGTACCGCGTCGTGGCCGAGCGCGGCTGGATCGATGTCGACGATCTCACACGACTCACCGGTCGTCGGTTGCCCGCCACGGTGGGCGATTGGATCGGCTCGCCGGAGGCCATCGCCTCCGCGACAGAAACCCTTTGGTCCCGGATCGACAGCGCGGGGATCGTGGGGGTCGATCTGTCGGAGCTCACCGAACGCGATAGGGCCCTTGTCAATGAGGGTCGCCTATCGGGTGTCGAGGTGCGGTTCGGCAACGTCCGGCGAGCGGGGGTGCTCGAAGAGGTCGACGACCATCCCTGGGTCGCCGCCCTACGCGAGGCGCCCTTCGCCCCACCGCCACCGTTCGACATCGAGCCCGCGCAGTTGCGCCTACTCCAGCGCAACGGGACCGTAGTGACCCTTGATGGCATCTACTTCCACGCGACGGCGCTCGACCTCGCATCTGCCGCCGTGGTGGCGTTGCTGGGCGATCACCCCGAAGGGGTCACCGTCGCCCAAGTCCGTGATGCCCTCGGATCGTCCCGCAAGCACGTGCTCCCGCTATTGAACCGCCTCGATCACCGGGGAATCACCGCGCGTGATGGCGATGTCCGAAGGCTCGGCCCGCGGGCCAGCGCCGCGCCGACGTGAGCTGGTGCTCAGACCGGCCGGAAAACGACCACGTTGTAATCGCCGCCGGGTAGCGCCTCGACCTCGGCCTTCACCCGCATGCCGCACTTCACGTCCGCGGGGTCGGTTCCCACGATGCGGCTGGGGATGCGAAGACCCTTCTGCTCGTCGAGCTCCACCAGCGTGACGATGTAGGGAAGCTTGTCGCGATAGCCGGGCAAGGCCGGCTGGTACACGACGATGAAGCTGTACACCTCACCAGTGCCGGCCACCTTCTCGAACGCCGTCGGGCCGAAGCACTTCGGGCAACGCTCGAGCGGCGGCTGCAACCAACGCTTGCAGTCCTGGCAACGACACACCGCCAGGTCGCCGTTCTCGAGGGCTCGCCAGAACCCGATCGAGTCCTCGTCGGGGCTCGGCTGCGGCGGGGCTTCCTTGATCTCGCTCAACGTCTCGGTGGCGCTCATGCCGACGCTCCCGAGTACACCAGCGACGTGCCGAAGGGACCGGCACCCGCTGTGACAAGGGCGAGCTCGGCATTCTCGACCTGACGATTGCCCGCTTCACCACGCAACTGCAGCACCGCCTCGTAATGATGGTTGAGCCCGTGGATGTAGCCCTCGGAGAGCAGACCGCCGTGCGGGTTCACCACGACATCGCCGCCGTAGGTGGCCTTGCCGGCCCGGAAGAAGTCCCCCACCTCGCCCTTGCCGCAGAAGCCGAAGTCCTCGAACGTCGCCATCACGGTGTAGGTGAAGCAGTCGTACATGAGGGCGACGTCCATGTCCTGCGCCTTCAACCCAGTGTTCTTCCACAGCCGCTTGGCAGCGTCACGCGAATACATGCAGGTGAGATCGTCGAACTCGTCGACGTTGCCACCGAAGCCGAATGAATCGCCTTGGCCCACGATGGTGACCGGCTTGTGGGGAAGGTCCTTGGCTCGCTTGGCCGACGTGAGCACGAGGGCGACCGAACCATCGACCTCGTAACAGCAGTCAGGCACACGGAACGGATCGAACACCATCCGCGACTCCATGTAGTCGTCGATGCTCATCGCCGACTTGGCCACCGCGTGAGGGTTGTTGAGAGCGTGTGCGCGCTGCTGCACGGCGATGGCCCCGAGGTCCTCGGCCTTCGATCCGTAGATGTGCTGATGACGCCGAGCGCCCATGGCGAACCATTGCGGCGGCACGAGGTGGCCGTGCGGTGCTGCGAACTGCAGATCGCCGGGGACCTCGATGGTGCCGTTGATCTTGCCGTAACGAGTGCCCGAGCCGAGGGTGCGGAACACGACAGCCACGTCGCACTGACCCGTGATGATGGCCGCGGCGGCGGTTGCCACCACACCGCACACCACGTTGCCGCCGCCCATGATGTCGACGGTCCAACCGCAATCGTCGTTGCCGATGGCGTGGGCGACGCGCATGGACGATGCCGAGTCACCGGTGTTGAAGTTGATGATGCCGTCGACATCGGACAGCTTCAGCCCTGCGTCGGCCACGGCGTTGCGCACCGCTTCGACGGTCATGGCCAGCGTGGTCCGTCCCGACTTGCGGGTGTATGCCGTGCGGCCGATGCCGACGACCGCTGCACCAGCGAACTGGTCCCCCATGTGCACCTCTCCTCGCTCCAGGGCCCTGTCATCGCAACGATGTCGCACTCTTGCTCGACGCGCCGCCAGGGCCTTCCCGGTTGGACAGTACCGTGTACAAAGCACACCGGGGAAGCAGGCCGGAGCGCGGAGCGTCGGGGGGACCTCGTGGATCTGTTGATGTCGGGCGACATGCTCGTGGCCGACGCCGATGAGACGCTGGCGCGACTGATCGACACGTTGGCGATACCCGAGCCACGTACCTCGTGGACGCAGCGCTGGATCGACTACGGGTTCATCGCTCACTGGTGCCGCATCGGGCCGGACTTCTCCGCCGGACCTACTCGGCTCGAGGTGATCTCACCGGCCGGAGTCCCGCCGTTCCGGCCCGGCCATCCTCACATGCGTGAGCTGTTCGACGGTCAGGGCGACCGTCCCGTCAAGGCCCACTCCACGCCGGTGTCGGTTCCCGATCTCGGGCCGATCGTCGAGCGGTTGCGCTCGGTCGGCGCGCGGTTCCGACTGGATCCACCGATGGAGGCGATGGGATTCGAGCGTCTCTGGATGGGGGTGACCGAGGCGGAGTCCTTCCGCTATCTGCCCGACAGCGACGGCGGCCTGCGCCTCGAGTTCCTCCCCACCTCGGCCTTGGGCCTTCCGCCCGAAGCCGCGTCTGCGATCCCACCGACGCTCGGCCCGCCCGATGGTTCCTACGTCGGCGTGTCGGCGCGGGTGTTCCTCACTGCGAACCTCGACGCCGCCTGCTCGAGCCTCGCTCGCAACTTCGGATGGGAGCCGCTGCAGGTTCGCTCCGATGACCGAGGGACCGTGGCCACGTTCGGGTTCGCGTTCGCACGGTCCGGAGTGATCGAGATCCTCCAGCCGAGCGGATCGTCTGAGGCGATGTCGTTCTTGGAGCAATGGGGCGACGGGCCGTACGGCATTCGACTGGCAGTGAACGGGCTGTCGAGACGTGTCGCACTGCTCTCGTCGCGCAGCACTCGCGTGCAGATGCGTGTTCGTGACGGCGCGGACATCGCTCACGTCCATCCCGATGACACCGCTGGCACCAGGATCGAGTTGGAAGAGTTCCGCATGATCTCGTGACGAATTGCGTCAAGCATCGTTGCCCATCGACCGAAAACCCACACGTCCACCACTCGGGCCGATCATCTGGTGGATCGAGGGGATCGAGAATGAGCTGTCGTCGTGGACGCGTCGCGACTGCTGGATTGGTGTCAGCACTGGTTCTGGCCGCCACCGCGTGTGGAACGGAGAATGCTGGGCTCGGTGCGCCGACAACGTCGCCGGCGAGCAACACCGTCGCCGGGGCGAGCGCTGCAAGCGGTACTCCGACGGTTGCGTCGAGCGTCAAGGCCCCACCGACCACCGCATCAGGTCCGTTGGGTGCCCCCAACAAGGCCAGCGGAGACGCCATCGCCATCGGCTACATCGGTGATGGACAGTCGGCAACGATCGATTCCTCGGCGGATCTCCTCGCCGCGAAGGCATCCGTGGCATACGCCAACGATTACCTCGGGGGTGTTGCCGGCCGACCCATCAAGCTCATGACATGTGAGACACATCAAGATGCTGCGCAGGCGACTGCGTGCAGCAATCAGTTGGCCTCATCGGGTGTGCTCGCCGTCTTGGTCAACGTGTCGGGGCAGATGTCTGCCATCGCCAAGCCGTTGCAGGAGGCCAAGGTGCCGCTGTTCGTGTGGCAAGGCGCCGATATTGCGTCCGACCCGAACTCGACGTTCGTGTTCTCGAACGGAATCGCCTCGATCGTGCACCCAGCCACCGTTGCCCGCGCTGAGGGATTCACCCGTGCCGCCATCTTGGTGATCGACGTTCCCGCTGCCGCGGGGGCAGCCAAGGCCCTGGGCGTGCCGCTGCTGGCCAAGGCCGGCGCCACAGCGGAGGTCACCGCCATCGCGGCCGGCGCCAAGGACATGATGACCCCGGTGCAACAAGCATTGACAAAGAATCCGCAGATCGTGCACCTCATCGGTGACGCCGAGTTCTGCACCGGTGCTCTCGAGGCGCTCGCGGCGGCCGGCTACACCGGAACCATCACCGCGATATCGCAATGCATCGACGACAAGACGATCTCGTTCCTGGGCTCCTACCTCAAGGGGCTCCGGGTCTCCTACACCGCCACCGTCGACCCCACTGATCCTGACTACAAGCGGTTCGTCGAGGTGATCGACAAGTACGCCGACGGCAACAAGATCAGCCTGACGAGCACGCCGGTCGGGGCCTACGGGGTCGTGGCCACGTTCTCGCGAGCGATGGCGGGTGCAACGGGCGACATCACGCGTTCCTCCATGATCGACACGGTCCGCTCGTTGGGCCCGTTGCCGTTGACCATGGGGAGCGGCCTCACCTTCAAATGCGGGGCGAACGCCGTTGCCATCCTTCCCGCCATCTGCACGTCGGGCTTCCTCGAAGCGACACTCGATGCCAGTGGCCAACCGACCCACTTCACCGCGGTCGAGCCCGGTGACCTGATGACGCTGGGCTGACACTGATGCGGGCCTGGGCTGACCCGCTCGGGACTCGTCGTGTCCGAGTTGGCTCTCGAGCGGCGGTTCGTAGCCTTTGCCCATGGCACGACTGAGCGACAGGAACCCTGCCAGCGTCGACGGTCGCTGGTTCGTCGACCGCCGATGCATCGATTGCGATGTGGCCCGCCAGCACGCCCCCGATCTCATCGGGGCCTTGCCCGATGGGCTGTCGGTGGTCGTCCGCCAGCCGAGCACCCCCGATGAGGAATTGCTCATGTGGCGGGCCGCGCTGGCATGCCCCACGTTGTCCATCGGGACCACCGACCGAGCGCAGCCGCCGACCGGTGTGTACCCCTGGGAGCTCACACCGGGGGTATCGCTGCTCGGACACAACGATCGCACGTCCTTTGGCGCGCACTCGTGGTACGTCCCGCGTCCCGGTGGCGGGGTGATGATCGACGCTCCGCATTGGGCCAATGAGTTGGTCGACGCGATCGAGAAGCTCGGCGGTCTACATCACGTGTTGTTGACCCATCGCGACGACATCGCTGATGCCGAGCGATACGCCGACAGGTTCGGCGCATCGGTGGTCATCCACGAGGACGATCGCTCGGCGGCTCCGTTCGCCACGAGCCTCATCGTCGGCGAGGGCGAGCAGACGATCGCTGACGGTGTGATCGCGATTCCGGTTCCGGGCCACACGCGAGGCAGCGTGGTCTACATGATTGATCAGCGATGGCTGTTCACGGGCGACACGTTGGCGTGGTTCCCGAAGCAGTCCCGGCTGGGAGCGTTCCGCGATGCGACGTGGTACTCGTGGGACGTGTTGCGCAACTCGCTCGAGCGACTCGCAGCATCGGGGCATCGCTTCGAGTGGGTCTTGCCGGGCCACGGAAAGTGGCACGGTGCAACGGCGGAAGAGATGCATCAGCACCTGGTCGACCTCGTCGCCGGCATGTAGGCCGCGTCGGTGCGTGGTGGCCACGGCGCTCTGCGTCACTTGATGTCAAGCGTGATTGACGTTGGTGCGAATGATGTTGCGGTGTATCGCTGAGTGCCCTTCGACGTCGCCGATAAACATCACACCCTGTACGTACAGTTGTTCGTATGTCGTCACTGAGAACGTTGCGGGAGTTGGTCGAGTCGCTCGACCTGTCGCGTGATGTGTCCCCGTGCGCGGATGACATCATCGAGTTGTACTCAGCGATCGATCGTCTGCAGGCAAAGGCGATGTCGTTGACGGCACAGTTCGAGGCTGACGG
>JBFWVD010000060.1:0-29244 GCA_050246915.1 Acidimicrobiia bacterium
AACCGGCGCCCTTCTTCCGACGAGATCTCACGCACCCTCACCCGCTCAGCCATCACCCAATCAAAACAGATCAGACCGATCAGAACGCGGACGCGACACCCCCAACGAATCCGGTCAAGGCACTAGCCGCGTCCGTGGCTTGGGATGTCCGGGGCGTGCTCGACGGCGCGCCAGTCGACATCTGCGAGTCCGTGACGTTCGAGGTAGCCGACACGTGTGCTGGCGAGCGCGCTGAAGGGGCAGTTGAAGTCGCCGTAGACGATGAGCTGGGCACGCTGACCCACCGGCATGGGTTCTCCTTTAGTTCAAGTTGTAACTAGAATTATACCTGTGCGTTACAGTGGCCGCGGGAACGCATCGGACACCTCGTCACCTGACCTCGCCGACGCGACCATCGATCCGAGGAGCGATACGTGACCACTTTCCTGCTGCCCGCCGAAGCGATCACATCGTTCGATGCCTACATGGCGACCGACACCGGGGGTGCGGGCATCCGCCGCGCTCAGGATCTCGGGGCGGCCGCAACGATCGACGAGGTGCTGCGGTCGGGGTTGCGTGGCCGCGGGGGAGGCGGATTCCCCACTGGTCAGAAGTGGGCGGGTATCGCCGCGCAGACCGGTGGTCGGCGGTATCTGGTGTGCAACGGCGCCGAGGGCGAGCCGGGCACGTTCAAGGATCGAGCACTGCTACGCGCGAACCCGTATCAACTCGTCGAAGGCCTCGTGATCGCGGCGTTCGCAGTGGGGGCCGACGAGGCGTTCATCTGCCTGAAGGCCAGCTTCGAGCGCGAAATCGCCGAGGTCACTCGTGCCGTGCAGGAATTCCAGGCGGCGGGCATCTGTACCGATTGCAAGGTCACGATCGTGGCGGGGCCCGAGGAGTACCTTTCGGTGAGGAGAAGGCGATGCTCGAGGTCATCGAGGGCAATGAGCCGTTGCCGCGTTGGCTGCCTCCGCACCTCCACGGCCTGTTCGCCACAGCACCGCAACTCGGGTGGCAGTCCCACGATCGTCAGCCGGGAGACGTGGCCGGTGCAGGCTCCAATCCCACAATGGTCAACAACGTCGAGACCCTCTGCAATGTCCCGCACATTCTCGCCAGAGGAGCCGCGTGGTTCCGTTCGATGGGAACCGCTGCATCGCCCGGCACCATTGTCACCACCGTCGTGGGCGACGTCATCGCGCCCGATGTCGGCGAGGTCGAGCTGGGGACACCGTTGCGAGCTGTCATCGATGCAGTCGGCAGCGGTGTGGCGCCGGGACGAACGGTGAAGGCTGTGTTCTCCGGAGTGGCGAATGCAGTGGTGACGGCAGCGGACCTCGACGTGCCGGTCAGCTTCGAGGGCTTCCAGGCGATCGGCAGCGGGATGGGTTCTGCCGGGTTCATCGTCTACGACGACACCACCTGCATGGTCGACGCGGCCTACCGCTTCTCCCGCTTCCTGTCGATCGAATCCTGTGGTCAGTGCCCGCCGTGCAAGCTCGGTTCGAGCGCGATCACCGAACGACTCGAGCGCCTCGAGACCGGCATCGGCGACGACCGGGACCTTGGTGCAATCGCCGGATGGTTGGAGCACGTCACCGACGGCAACCGCTGCTTCCTCGCCGTCGAGGAACAGGTCATGGTCAGCAGCACCCTGCGGGCGTTCCCGGACGAGTTCGCCGAACACGTCGAACTGCACCGGTGTCCTCGCCCACGCCGACTGCCGATCCCCAAGCTGGTTGACCTCGCAGACGGTCGAGCGGTCTACGACGAATCGTTCTGGCGCAAGCGACCGGACTGGACGTACGACCCCGAAATCAACGCGCCAGAGGAGGCCGCGCGGTGACCTCGACTCCAGATCTCCCACAATGATCACGACACCGCTCACCACGATGCTCGGCATCCGCCACCCGATCTTGTTGGCACCGATGGGTGACAAAGCCGGCGGCCGATTGGCCGCAGCAGTGTCCGCGGCTGGAGGGCTCGGACTGATCGGAGGCGGTTACGCCGATCCGGACTGGCTGACCAAAGAACTCGCCGCTGCCGGCGACGCCCGCGTCGGTGTCGGCTTCATCACGTTCGCCCTCGATCGACGGCCCGGCGCACTGCGCCTTGCCCTCGACACACGGCCGCCGGCCATCCAGCTCTCGTTCGGCGATCCCCGTCCGTACGCCGACGACATCCACCACAGCGGCGCGCTGCTGGTCTGTCAGGTCCAGACTTCCGAGGAGATCGCTCTCGCGGTCGCGGCGGGGGCCGACGTGATCATCGCCCAAGGCCAGGACGCCGGCGGTCACGGACGCCCCGATCGAGGCACGATGGGCTTGATCCCCTCAGTGGTCGACATGGTGGCGCCGATACCGGTGGTGGCAGCCGGCGGCATCGCGGACGGACGTGGCGTTGCGGCAGCGCTCATGCTCGGAGCGGCCGGTGTCACGATGGGCACCCGGTTTCTCGCCTCCACAGCGGCGCTGTCCAGTGCCGCTGAATCCGCCGCCCTGGTGGCTGCCCGTTCCGGCGACACGGTGCGCACCTCGGTGTTCGATCTCGTACGGGGCCCCGCATGGCCTGCCGGCCACGACGGGCGGGTCGTCCGCAACCGCTTCACCGACGAGTGGAGCGACCGTCACGACCCGGTCGAGGCCGAGCGCGTGTTCCGCGTCGCGGCGGCCGACGACTATGGCGTGCGGCCACTGTGGGCCGGCGAGGGACTGGACCTGATCGTCAGCATCGAGTCCCCCGCATCGATCGTGGAGAGCGTTGTGACGGAGGCCGCCCAACGGATCATGTCATCACAACAGCTCGTCGCGCACGTTGGCAATGCGGACGCGACCGGGGGTACATCGAGCCCACGATTTGCGACGTGAGCGCAACTCAGTGCCCGCCGAGGGCGCTGGCGTCTACGTTGCCAACGGCGAACAAGCCGAGGACACCTTTGCCGGGGTTGGCGAACTTGCGTGCGGCGAACGGATCGAGGCCGTCCGCTGCGAAGCTGAACTCGACGAAGTCTCCTTGGGCAGGCTGCAGATCGAGGATCTGCGCGCCGCCGGTCGATTGGTCGGCCTTAAGGGCGTACGCGCCCTCCTTGTACAACGTGTCGAAGATCGTGCCGACGATGTGGAAAGCCGAGCTCTCACTCCGTCCGTCGTCCACTACCCACACCCCGTGGCGGCTCGTTGCAACGGGATTACGCCCGTCAGCTGGGCGGTCGACGAGACTGGAAGGGATAACGTTGACTTCCCTGCCATGGGACCGGAGCTTCCGAAGTGGAAGGCGATCGCCGCCCAGGCGGCCGTATCTCGCCGATGTCGTGCGACAGGTCGCCACCCGAAACCTGGAGGAGGAGCAATGAGAGCCGTTGCCTTCAAGCCGAATGAGAGGAGGCCGCTATGCGAACTCTGATCCAGGTCGACGGTGCCAACTGCACCTATTGCATGAACGATGTGCGCAATGCGCTGCTCGCTCGCCCGCTGGTTCACGACCTTTGGTCCAGTGCGGTCGCCGGTTGCTGGGAAATCGAACACGACCACGACGATGTCGCCGCGATGACGGAGCTGATGCGTCAGTCTCTTCACGGATGGAAGGTCGCCGATAACGGCGAGATCATCATGATGGCGACCAATCCCACGATCACCGACCGCTGTGCCTGGCATTCGCGTGAGCCAAGCCAAGGCGGATAGGGCCGGTCGAACGACGTTGACGCTCCTGTCGATAGCCGCCAGCGAGGATGCCTCACCCCGGCCGGCAGTTCGACGTCACCATCACGAACCCGGCCGATGTGATGGGATCAACCAACCTCCTCACCAATCGTCAGCTCAGACCGAAAGCATCACTCCGCGCAACCGATCGGCGTTCGGGCGGGTGTCCAAAGTGGGCCGTCCGACCGCGATCAAGACAGTCCAAGACGTCAGCGGCAAATGGGGTGAGGCCCGGCCAGGACACCCACCCCACACGGTTGGCCCACCATCCGGCCAGATCAACGCTCCCCCGATCCTCGCTGTTGGCCGGAGACGTAGCCGCCAGCCGGGACCCGCAGACCGACGTTGAGACGATTCCACGCGTTGATGGTCGTGATAGCCAACGTGAGCACCACGACTTCCGTGGCTCGAAGTGGTTGGCGACATCGTCGTACACGGCGTCAGGAGCGCCGGTCTGCGCGATGAGGGTGAGTGCCTCGCACCAGGCTAGGGCGGCCCGTTCCTGCTCGCTGAAGCAGCCGGCCTCGGGCCAAGTGGCGACGAGGTCGAGGCGGTCCTGTTCCTCGCCGAGCGCCCGCGCATCCTTGGTGTGCATCTCCAGACAGCGAGCGCACCCGTTGATCTGCGACGCGCGGATCTTCACCAGCTCTACGAGCCGCGGGTTCAGGTCGCTGTCGTGTACCACCTTCTCAAGCATGAGCATTGCGGTGCGGGCTGCGGGAACCACGCTGGCGTAGTCCAGTCGCATCATCACCATTTCCTCCTTGTGGTGCATCGGTCATCAAACGTGATGGTCGGCGGCGGGCTTGTCGATGAACCTGTTGCCCGCCCGGCTCGCCGCGTCGATCGAGACGACAGCAGCCTCTCCTCCGGCCGGGAAGCGTCGTCGAGCGAGGTGCTATAGAGATCTGAACACGTTCCCCGCGGGCGCCACCGGTCTGGCTGCGCGACCAGATCCATCCGTGGCGTCACGACGGCGGCGCTACACGTAGGGTGGGTGTGTGACTGCGCCGATGGACTCGCTTGTCGCGCGGATGCGACAATAGAACGATGCCGGTTGGGCCGAGCAGTTCGCGGTCGCCGATGGCGGGCTGCGCTGTGACGGCTGTTCCTGCTGGGCTGCTCCGGAGGGCGTCGATGTGAACGAGGTGTACCGTTTCGAGGGCGCCAGCGATCCTGGCGACGAGTCGATCCTCTTCGCGATCTCGATGCCCTGTGGTCATCGCCGTACTCTCACAGCGTCCTACGGGCGGGACACGCCACCCGACGTCGCCGCCGTCGTGACTCGACTTCGACTGCATCGCGGCTGACTCCGGCCGCGCCGGCGCCACGTGGCGTGCCCATGTGTCGATTCGTAGTTGGGTTTTGCTGATCCCGCGTGGCCAGAGGCGATCGACGAGTACGCGGTGGTCGTCGACCGGTGACGGCGGCTCGTAGGCCCGGCGGATCCAGATCCGTGTGCTCATGGGTATCAGAGCATCCCGAGTTGAAGGCGGGCAGCGTCGCTCATGCGTTGGATGGTCCATGGTGGATCCCACACGAGGGTGACGTCGACGTCGTCGACGCCGGGTATGGCCCGGACAGCGCGGAGGGCGTCGGCGCGCAGGATGTCGCCCATGCCGCAGCCGGGGGCGGTCATGGACATGTCGATCTCGATCCGCCTGGTTCCGTCAGGGCATCGGATCTCCTCGCAGCGGTAGATGAGGCCGAGTTCGACGATGCTGACCGGGATCTCGGGGTCGTAGATGCCCTGCAGCGCGTCGGTGACGCGACTGAGCTCGAACGCTCCTGTCGCCGCGCCGGCGCTGACGTCGTTGACCGTTTCGAGGCCGAGTACGTCGGCGTCGGCGCCGTCGATACGGAGGAGCGAACCCATCTCGGTGCGCACGGTGATGCCGGCGCCGAGTCGTTGGACGATCTCGACGAGTCCGCCGGCGGTGAGGGCAACCTGCTCACCTCGAGGCACGGTGGTGGCCGTGCAGTCGCGGGTGAGTTCGATCGGGGACCAGAGGCTCATCGCACCCCCTGGGGATCGGTCGCGACCGTCGAGTTGCTGGCGGCGATGATCGCCGCGACCTGGCTGCGGAGTGATGGGTGCGGGATGGAGTCGGTGATGTCGCGAATGAACGCTTCGATGAGCATCGTCCGTGCCTCGTCGAGGGGGATGCCTCTGCTGCGCAGGTAGAAGAGGGCGTCGTCGTCGAGGCGGCCGACGGTGGCGCCGTGGGTGCAGCGGACGTCGTCGGCGAGGATCTGCAGCCAGGGTCGGGTGTCGGCTTCGGCGTCGGGGCTGAGGATCAGGTTTCGGTTGGATTGATGGGCGTCGGTGGCGACGGTGCCGGGTCGCACGATGATCTCGCCGCTGAACGAGCCGCGGCCGTGGTCGTCGACGACGCCGGTGAAGCGTTGGGTGCTCGCGCATCGTGACGCGGCGTGATCGACGGTGACCACGGTGTCGTGCCGCTGCTGGCCTGCGGTCACGTTGACGCCGGCAAGGTCAGTGTGTGCGTCGGGTCCGTGCAGTTGGACATCGATCGCGTTGCGGGCGATGTCGCCGCCGATCGTCACCGAGATCATCCGCAGTCGAGAGCCCTCTTCCTGCTCGATTCGGGTGTGGCCGATGTGTGTCGCCGCCGTCGACTCGGTCTGGACCCGGCAATGGTCGACCTCGGCATGGCGGCCGACGCGGATGGTCGTGGAGGCGTTGGTCACCGCGCGGCCGTCGAGCCCGCAGTACGTCTGGATGAGAGCGATGCGGCTGTCGGAGCCCACGTCGATGATCGTGCGCGGATGCGAGATCGTGGCGGAGTCGGCACGTTCATCCGTGTTGTCGGGTGCGGAGAAGTGGACGACGTGAACTGGGACGTCGATCCGCACGCCGGGGTCGACGACGACCAACGCGATGTCGTAACCGTCGGCGTGGTTGCGCGCGAGGAACCCGTCGACGGCCCGATCGATGCCGGCCAGCGCAACGTTCGCGGCGGCCCGGCTGTGCGCCAGATCGGCGAGCCCGCACCACAGGCCGGCCGGGAGGTCGTCGTGGTCGGAGAGATCGGCGTCGTACACGCCGTTCACGAACACGAGGCGTGGTCCGCCGTGGCTGCCGGCGAGCGCGTCGACGACCTGGCGTGACATCGATGTGCCGCTCGCCGGCATCGCCGCTGCCGTCGCCGCTTCCAGCCGGGAGACGATCTCGTCGACGGGCGTGTACCGCCAGGCCTCCTCCTTGGTGGACGGGAAGTCCATCACCGAACCGTCCGCCGCTTTCATGCGGGCACCGCCGCAAGGGTGGCCGTGTACCCGTCGGCTTCGAGCTCGGCAGCGAGGTGATGGTCGCCGGACCGCACGATCCGCCCGCCGCTGAGCACGTGGACGTAGTCGGGTCGAACGTCGTCGAGCAGGCGCGGGTGGTGGGTGATGATCAGCATCGATCGATCGGGACTGCGTAGCCGCTCGATGCCCTGGGCGACGATCCGGAGGGCATCGATGTCGAGGCCTGAATCGGTCTCGTCCAGGATCGCCAGGCGGGGTTCGAGCATCGACATCTGCAGGATCTCGTTGCGCTTCTTCTCGCCACCGGAGAAACCAGCGTTCACCGAGCGGCTGAGGAAGGCTGGATCCATCTCGAGTCGCGCCATGTGCTCCTTGGCCACGCCGAGAAAGTCCATGGCGCCGATCTCGGGCAATCCACGCTTGGCGCGCACCACGTTGACGGCGCTGCGCAGGAAGTACATGTTGCCGACGCCGGGGATTTCGACGGGGTGCTGGAAGGCAAGGAACAGTCCGGCTGCGGCACGGTCCTCTGGCGCGAGCGCCAGCAGGTCGACGCCTTCGAAGGTTGCCGTGCCGCTGACGGAGTAGCCATCGCGTCCGGCGAGCACGTTTGCCAGGGTGCTCTTGCCGGCGCCGTTCGGACCCATGATGGCGTGGACCTCGCCGGCGGCGATGTCGAGATCGAGCCCGTTCAGGATCGTCTTGCCTGCGACCCTCGCGCGGAGGTTGGCGATGTGCAGCATCACCCCACGGCCCCTTCGAGGCTGACGCGCATCAGTGCCTGGGCCTCGACCGCGTACTCCATCGGGAGCTCGTCGAACACTTCGCGACAGAAGCCGTTGACGATCATGGACGTGGCATCCTCCTCGGTGAGGCCGCGTTGGCGGCAGTAGAACAGCTGGTCCTCGCCGATCTTCGAGGTCGACGCCTCGTGCTCGACCTGGGCGGTGTCGTTCTTGACCTCGGCGTAGGGGAATGTGTGTGCTCCACACTCCGGCCCGATGAGCAGCGAGTCACAACGGGTGTGGTTACGCGCGCCGGTCGCCGAACGCAGGATCTTGACCAGACCCCGGTAGGTGTTCTGCGCGTGGCCGGCCGAGATTCCTTTGGACAGGATCGTGCTGCGCGTGTTGCGACCGATGTGGATCATCTTGGTGCCGGTGTCGGCCTGCTGGTGGTTGGTCGTGACCGCCACCGAGTAGAACTCGCCGACCGACTCGTCGCCCTGCAGGATCACACTCGGGTACTTCCAGGTGATCGCCGAACCGGTCTCGACTTGAGTCCAGGAGATCTTCGAACGAGCGCCGGCGCAACGACCGCGTTTGGTCACGAAGTTGTAGATGCCGCCCTTGCCCTCAGCATCGCCCGGGTACCAGTTCTGCACGGTGGAGTACTTGATCGACGCGTCGTCGAGCGCGATCAATTCCACCACCGCGGCGTGCAGTTGGTTCTCGTCGCGCATCGGCGCGGTGCAGCCTTCGAGGTAGCTGACGCTGGCGCCTTCCTCGGCGATGATGAGGGTTCGCTCGAACTGGCCGGTCTGGGCGGCGTTGATCCGGAAGTAGGTCGACAGCTCCATCGGGCAGCGCACTCCGGCGGGGATGAAGCAGAACGATCCGTCGGAGAACACCGCCGAGTTGAGCGCGGCGAAGAAGTTGTCGCGGAAGCCGACGACGGATCCGAGATACAGGCGGACCAAATCCGGATGCACGCGCACGGCTTCGGAGAACGAGCAGAAGATCACGCCCGCCTCGGCCAGCTTGGCCTTGAACGTCGTCGCGACCGAGACCGAGTCGAGGATCGCATCGACGGCAACCCCGGAGAGGCGCTCCTGCTCGGCCAGGGAGATGCCGAGCTTGTCGAACGTGGCGCGGATCTCGGGATCGACCTCGTCCAGGCTGGCGAGATCGGGCTTGGGCTTGGGGGCAGCCCAGTAGTGCATGTCCTGATAGTCGATCGGCGGATGACGAACGTTGGGCCAAGTCGGTTCCTCGAGCGTGAGGAAGTGGCGGAGCGCAGCAAGCCGCCACTCCAGCAGCCACTCCGGCTCGCCCTTCTTCGCCGAGATCAGCCGCACCACGTCCTCGTCGAGACCCTTTGGGGCCAGATCGGTGTCGAGATCGCTGTGGAACCCGAACGCGTACTCCCGCTCGACAAGTGCTTCGATGACATCGGACATTGGACTCTCCCTGCTCGCACCGAACTTTATCACAGTGTATGCTAGAAATATTTGGAACCGATGCCTGGGGGTGTGATGCACGACAGTCCGCGACCCGACCCGACCGGTGATCTGGACAGTGACGACCAGATCGCCGAGATGGTCCGCCGGTTCTATGCCGACGTCACCCAGGACGACCTCCTCGGCCCGATGTTCAACGAGGTGGCCCGGGTCGACTGGAACGAGCACCTGCCCAAGCTGGCCGCGTTCTGGTGCCGGGCGTTGCTGGGTCAGCCGGGCTACCAGGGCAACCCGTTCCGTGCCCACATGCTCGTCCATGCGCAACGCGAGTTCACCCCGGCGCACTTCGACCGATGGCTGAGCCTGTTCCACGAGACGATCGAACTCGGCTGGACCGGACCTAACGCACGACGCGCCCACGACCTCGCCGACAACGTCGCCCGAGTCCACAGCCATCAACTACTCGGCCACGCCGTGTCGCTCGATCCGGCCGCATCGACCTGACGAGCGCTGCGATGACCCGATCCGTGCCGCTCCCTTCCGAATCGACGGACACCGACGTCGGCCCGGCCGCCGGCCGAGGTGCGCCCGGGCACGTCGCCGAGATGCACGCCCAGACCCGCCGCGGGCTCGTCGTCGCGACGGGGTTCGCGACGGCGGCGATCGTCACCATCGTCGCGCGCGCCGGCTGGTGGATGCCGCTGCACCTCTTCGTTGTCGGTGGGCTGCTGAGCGCGATCTCCGCCGCCACCCAGATGCTCGCCGTCACGTGGTCATCCGCCCCCGCCCCACGACCGGCCGTGGCCGGTGGGCAGCGATGGGCGCTCGCCATCGGTGCTGTCGTGCTCGTCGTCGGCCACGAGACCGACCACAACTTCTTGTTCGCCGCTGGGGGAGCCACGGTGGTCGTCGCGATGCTCGCGTTGGGCATCATCCTGATCCGGATCCTGCGACAGGCCGTGACCGACCGCTTCGCACCGGCGATCGAGGCCTACGTGGCCGCCATCGTCGCCGGTGCCGTCGGCATGTCGCTCGGGATCGTGCTCGGCGTCGGTCGCGGCGGCACCCACACGGTCGAGCTCCGCGGGGCACACGTGGTGCTCAACCTGTTCGGACTCGTCGGCCTGGTCATCGCTGCAACCCTGCCCTACTTCGCAGCGACGCAAGTGCGCAGCAAGATGTCATCACGCGCCACCCCCGCCACGATGCGCATCACGTTCTTCGTCCTCGCCTCCGCCACCGCGATCGCTGGATCGGGACAGATCCTCGACCGATTCGGCGTCACCGCGGGCGGACTGCTCACCTACGCGGGGGGACTCCTCGTGGTGGCCGCAATGCTGCCGGTGTACACGAAAGGGCGCCTCCGGTGGGCTGGACCGCGGCTGCTGCAGTTGATGTCCGGAATCGCGTGGTGGGTGGCGATGACCGTGGCATTGGCACTCGCCAGCCTGCGGGCGACCGATGACCATGCGATCCTGCAAGCCGTCGTGATCGGCGGCTTCGTGCAGATCCTCGTCGCCTCGCTCGCCTACTTCGGCCCCGTGCTGCGCGGAGGCGGACACCAACGCCTCACAGCCGGCTTCGCCATCACCCGCTCCTGGGTCTCACTCATTGCCGGCAACACCGCTGCCCTCGCTGCCCTGGTCGGCGGCGGCCCGGTCCTCGCCGCCGTGCTGGCGGTCTGGCTCACCGACATCTTGATCCGCGCCGGACGACTGCTCGCCGGACGAAGAGCAGCGATCATGTCCGACCACTGCGGACATCACCGATCGGTCCACCTGGACTGCCTCGGCCGATCGATGAAGAGGCAAACCTGAGATGGTGAGCTACTACGTCGTCCTGAGCCTGCACATCCTCGGCGCCACCATCTGGGCCGGTGGCCACCTGGTGCTCGCGTTGACGATTCTTCCCGACGCCCTCAGACAACAGCGTGCCGCCATCGTCAGCCAGTTCGAGCAGCGATTCGAGCGGATCGGCCTCCCAGCTCTTGCCGTTCAGATCGTCACTGGTCTGTGGCTCGCCGAGCACCTCCTCGGTTCACCCGGCCACTGGTTCGAGGGCAACTCAATCGCACGCGTGGTCCAGCTCAAGCTTGGCCTCCTAGTGGTCACAGTTGGACTCGCCGTGCACGCCAGGTTCCGCGTCATCCCAGAGCTCTCGGACGCGACCCTGCCGACCCTTGCGTGGCACATCCGCATCGTCAGCCTTGCCGCGGTCCTGTTCGTCCTGGCCGGCGCCAGCATCCGCTTCGGCGGATACCCCGTCTTCAAGCACTGAATCCCGCCCGTTTCGCGTGGATGGCCCGGCATCCGACTGCCAGCACCCGCCAGCTCGCCGCGACCTGACCGGCCCACGCCAGCCGGTGCGGTCGCGGTCGGGAACGCCCACCTCTGCACGTCGCACGACAAGGTCGCCGGCGTCTGCGTCGCAATGACGGTCGCCATTCGCCCAGCCGCGATGTCACCGATCCGGCGGGGTTGGTTTCATCGTTCGATTGCAGCCGTGCCTTCGCTGATCGAACTGTCGACCGAGTGACCCGCCGACCGAGCGGAGCCGGTCGATGTGCGCATTGAGGCATCACGGCAATGTGCTCCGCCTACCCGCAAGTCTGAGGCCTTGTACTGACTCTGTCGTTGGGCCGCAGGCCCGGTCTCAGGTGAGATGAGGTCGAGGCCGGCGAGGTCGCGCACCACCGGGTGACCGGCGTCGGTCAGACGCGTCGCCTCGCATCGGGACTTTCGACTCTGACGAACGTTCACCGCGTGGGCGGAATATGGAGCGCGAACATGCTCAGTATTCAGGAGGTTCCGATGGACGAGCAGAGACCAGCGCAGGGCAGCGATCGAGAAAACCTGTGGGTGCTCACGTTCGTCATTGGTATGTCGGCGTTGATCTTGGCAATCATCGGGGTGATCGTTGCCTTCGGCAACACGCCCGGGGCGACAGCCGCACCTGTCGGTGGCGAGACCGAGTTCGACATCACGCTCGCCGAGTTCACTGTCACGCCGGCGACGATCGAGGTACCGGCCGGCGAGCAGATCACGTTGCACGTCTCGAACCACGGAACCATGCCCCACGATCTCAAGGTGGCCGGTACCACCGGCACCGCGCTGCTGAAACCTGGTGAGTCCGAGACCGTCGTGGTGGGCCCGTTCAGCGCTGATGGCCAGGCGTGGTGCACGGTGCCGGGACACAAGGAAGCGGGCATGGTGATGGGCATCACCGTCATCGGTGCCAGCCCACCGGCAGCCGGTGGAGCCGGCACGGTGACAACGGATGGCGCCAGCAACGATGCCACCATCGATCCAAACGCGATGCCCGGCGCGGACTGGCATGCCCGTGACCCGATCCTGCCACCGGCCGATAGCGGGAACGTTCATGAGATCTCGCTCGACGCAACCGAGAAGGTCATCGAGGTGGCGCCGGGCGTGACCCAGCTGATGTGGACCTTCAACGACGAGGTGCCCGGGCCCGTCCTGCGCGGCAAGGTTGGTGACACGTTCCGCATCACCCTCACCAACAAGGGAACGATGGGTCACTCGATCGACTTCCATGCCAGCAAGGTCGCTTGGGACGACGAGATGCGCACCATCCAACCCGGCGAGTCACTGGTGTACGAGTTCACCGCCGACTACGCGGGTGCGTTCATGTACCACTGCGGCACGGCGCCAACGCTGCACCACATCGGCAACGGCATGTACGGCTCGATCATCATCGACCCGCCCGACCTGGCAGCGGTGGATGAAGAGTTCGTGATCATGCAAAGCGAGCTCTACCTGGGCCCAGAAGGTCAGCCGGGTGACCTGACCAAGATGGTCGACAACGAATGGGACGCGGTCGTGTTCAACGGTTACCACAACCAGTACAAGCACGCCCCCATCCACGTCGAGGCCGACAAGCGGTACCGCGTGTGGGTCGTCGACGACGGCCCTAACGAGAACTCGGCGTTCCACATCGTCGGCACCATCTTCGACACCGTGTTCAAGGAAGGCAGCTATGTGCTCCAGCCCGATCAGCGTGAGGGTGGCTCACAAGTGCTCGACCTGCAACCGGCCCAAGGCGGCTTCGTCGAGTTCACCTTCGCCGAGGACGGGTTGTACCCGTTCGTCACCCACAAGTTCTCCAACCCCGGCAAGGGAGCCCTCGGGTTCTTTGCTGTCGGCGATGTCGACACCAGCGCGCTCGGTTCACACTGAGGCCGGCGATCAGGGCGAGCGCACCGGCGTGGCTACGTCGGCGGACCACGGTGCGCTCGTCCGAGCGCGCGCCATGGCATCGCGGTCGCGAGCGTCCATCCACCGCTTAATCGGCGAAGCCGACCACCCACCAACCATCGCCGAACTGGCAGCCGCGACAGGACAGCACCGCACAGCGGTGGGACTCCACCTGGTCGAGTTGATCAACGCTGGCCTGGTCGAGCAAATCACACTGCCGCCAGCGGGCCGGGGACGGCCCGCCAAGCGCTACCGCGCCGTCGACGATCAGCCGTATCGCACCCTCGCTGGCTGGCTGGCCGAGGCGGTGCGAACGGGCCGCAGTACGCGCCAAGTGGGCCGCAGCGCCGGTGAGCGCTTGGCCCTCCGGGCTACCGATCCGGTCGAGTTTCTTCTGACCGAAGCCACCCGTCTCGGCTTCGCGCCGGTGCTCGAGCCGAACTCGCTCGCCAGCCTCGATCCAGCAGACGGATCGGCGTCGCTGGACGATTCGTTCGACATCGTGCTCCGCACGTGCCCGTTCGCCGCGCTCGCGGCGGCCGACCCGGACACGGTGTGCAATCTGCATCTCGGCCTTGCCGAGGGGGTCGTCAGGGCGACAGGCGGTGCTGTGGTGGACGGCCTCCAACCCCAGGATCCGCACCTCGCCGGCTGCCGTCTACGGGTACGCCGCGCTGATTGCGCGCCGGACGCCCAGGGCCTGGACGTGCTTCCTGCGCTCGATGACTGAGCAGCTTCGAGGCCCAGCGCGTCAGGCCGACGCCTAGCAGATGCGAGTGTACGACTCCCAGCACGAGTCGAGTCTGGATGATCGAACCTTCCCAACTTGTGCAGTCGCTCGACGGCAAGAGACGACCGGGTGGGGACCGCCGGCTGACTGAACCAAGCATCAGTCCCTTGACACGTCCGAGGCCGCGCGTTCCAACCACAAGCAGTTCGGCTTCGCGGCTCGCCTCGATCAGGATGCGCGCAGCAGGACTTTGGCGCGTGCGCGCCTCAACGACAACGCGGTCGCGCGAAAGCTCTGTCGCCAACGCCTCATTCGCGCGCTGCAACTCCGACTCGATCTCCGGCGAATCCTGAAGAGCGGAGGCCGCCGGAAACCATGCCAGTCGCCGCAACCGGACGGTCCGCGTCGCAAGAACGATGATGCGAACGTCGCTACCGGCGGCCTGATCGACCGCCCATCCAGCCGCGTGCCGAGCATCCTCGGATCCATCGACGCCGACAACCAGGTTGATGTCATCGTCCAAGCGTGCCGTCATTTCATCAGATGGATTCTGATTCTCTGAGTTGCAGTGCCTCACGGTCGTCTCGACCCCGCCCGTGGATGTCGTCGGGCCGTGGCGAGCTTTGGCAGTCCGACACCGGACGTCAGCCGGCACGTCAATGGCAGCCGCCGGTATGGTGATCGTGGCACGTGAGCATCTGCGGGCCGCTTCGCCACTCGGCGGATGCGCTCGTGATGTCGGCCTAGGAGTGTGCAATGGATCAGCCGTTGGAAACGACATCATCAAGCGAAGATCGTGCCCTGATCGAAGAGTTGCGCGCCGATGCCGCCGCGGCTGCCGGCAAACTCGCCCGGTTCACGTCCGAGTACGAGGGCATGCTTTCCGACCAGGACACCATCCAAGAGGACCGCGACGCCACAGCCCAACTCGTCGCAGAGGCTCGTGACTTCTGCGATCGGGCCGAGACCGCGCTCGCTCTCGCGGAGGCTGGCCGATATGGAAGGTGCCAGCAATGTGGGTCCCCGATTCCGAAGGAGCGCCTTGCTGCATTGCCGGACGCGACAACCTGCGTGTCCTGCGCCTGAAGCACTAACCCCCGGGCCGCTCTGAGCCCGACCTCACCGAGCGGCGACGAAGAATGAGCAGGCACCGAACGGTAGATGACCCGCCGCTCGAGGGTGAACGAGACGGCACGCTACCCCAACCCCGGCGCGAGCGTCGGCCAAGCGTGCACGCGTAGAACAGGTTGAGGTTGGAGACGATCTCCGCTTTCCAGTGGTCACCGCCGTTGGCGTGGTCGATGAACTGGCGGGCGGCTCGGTGATCGACCCCGTGGGCATCCCGGTGCCACCCCGGTCGCGACGAACGCGCGGGCGTCGGCCCTATTGGCTCGGAAGGGTGTCGTGGTGGTCGGGCGAAGGCGAATCAGTGGCGGGCGACACTGAGGTG
The DNA here is from genome assembly GCA_050246915.1 of Acidimicrobiia bacterium. Classification (GTDB taxonomy): domain Bacteria; phylum Actinomycetota; class Acidimicrobiia; order Acidimicrobiales; family Ilumatobacteraceae; genus JBFWVD01. Next base: position 15,527 of record JBFWVD010000060.1, read on the forward strand.
GCACGCGATCGTTCGTTCGTCGAACCTTCGTGCGCGTATCTTGCTCCCACTCGTCGACCAGTCCGCGCTGACCTGCACAGCGTCGAAGCGTAGGTGGTCAGTGGTACGGGCTCAAGGGCTGTGCGATGCTTCGATTCGATGCGATTGCTCGACGCGGACAACCCCGATGATCGCCCGGTCATTCGAGCTTTGAGCCGCCATCTACTGGTCGAGAACGCACCCGACTCGAGGCCGACAGCTCGGCTGATCGACGCGCAGGCTGGCGTGCTCATCTCCAAGCTGCGCCTCGGGACGCTCACCATCACGATGCGACTCGACGTCCGAGACGACGACCGTGTACCGAGACAGTGGTTGCACCAGCGAACGCCCGACGGCGTGGATTCCAACGTGCCAGTCGATGAACTGCGTCTCGACCCCAGCAGCACCCCGTCCGCCTGACGAAGCACACGATCACAGCTCGAGCGCAGCGAGTGCGGCGAACGTGATCGTCGCGTCCAGGTCGGGGACACAGCGGTGCCCGGCGCATGTGGCGCAGCGGACCCGTGCTCTGCCACCAGCGACCTTGCCTTTGCCGTGACGCGTGGAGCACGTGTGCCGTCCGGTGACGCGAATCGAGAGGGCGAGGTGTCAACAGGGCACGCTGCTCGCCCACCGTCATCAGTGCCAACCGGCTCGCGTTGCGAGCCGCCCGTGTTCGCGCCTCGGGCGTGATCGTCGCTTCGCTGCCTGCGAATCGGTGTACAAGTTCGTCACGTTCGGCGTTGGTCGCGTCGAGCTCGGCACGAAGCGCATTGGCCACCTCGGTCACGGTTCGCTGCTGAACCCCACGCGCACACCTTCGACCGCGGCCAGAATCGTCGGCGCTCCTTCCCGCTGAGCGGCCGACTACGTAGAACCGGTGCTGGCGGGTCAGTCCCCGCGGCGAACCGGGCTCGTCGAGGACTTGAGCGCGGGCGTTGGCTTACAGGTCATCACGCGGGGTTGAGGAGGCCGTAGTCGCCGTCGTACCGTCTGTACACGACGGTACCTCGACCGGTTTCGGTGTCGACAAAGAAGACGAATCGCTGCCGTCCGTCCTCGAGTTGCCCGATCGCCTCAGCGAGTGCGACGGTCGGCGGCGGCTGGCTAACGACGAAGAGTCGGATTGCGATCGGTTCGGCCTCGACGCTGACGGGCCGAACCCGCTGAAGGCGATAGCTGCCGTCGGGCAGATGCTCGAGCACGGCGTCGGCGTCGCTGGCGAGGTCGTGGAACAGCCAGAAGTCGTGGTCGAGGGGTTCCATGTCGGCCGCTGCCTCGTCGGGAGTTGCGGTGTTGATTGCGAACGTCTTGCGGCGTACGACTTCACGCTCGTCGGCGGGCCGGTCGGCGAACAGCGATCGAGAGTCGCGGAGGTCGCCGTGACGCCACTCGCCTTTTTGGGCGACGCGGCCGGTTGCTCGCCGCGCGCGGCGTCGCTCGGCGCGGTGTTGGATCTGGTCGCGGAGCCGGTCGGCGAGCAGGTCGATTGACTCGGTCATCGTGTCGGAGGCGACCTGCGCCCGGATCAGTTCTCCATTCAGGTCGAGCGTCGCTTGGGCCAGGGAGGGTCGCAGCTGTCGCGACGCGCCCTCGCGGCTCAATCGCACCCGAACGAAGAGGATCGGGTCTCCGATGAGCTCCATCACGGTGCCAAGCCGTTCATCGCGTACTCGACGGCGACGTCGTCGACTTCACCCTTTCGCACGAACTCGACCGGGGGTTCATGTTCTCGGTCAAGTGACAACCTCCTGCACCGAGCATGCCTTCGGTTGGCTTGCCGACCTACCGACGAAAGTCACAACTCAGGCTCGTCGGCGGTGGCGGCGGGGCTCCAGGGTGATGCGCGACGCGGGTCGCGCTCGCCCGGTGGCGGTCAGTCCCTGGTCCGGTCCGGTGCCGGGACCACGATCGTTGCACGGGTGGCGTCGTGGAGCATCCACGTCGTGGTTGAGCCGAGCAGCATCGCGCTGAGTTTGCCTCGTCCACGCGCGCCGAGCACGAGCAGGTCGGCGCTCTGGGATGCGTTGAGAAGGGCGACGCGGGCATCTGCGATCACGAACGTGTGGGTTGCGCGGTTGTGCGGATCGAGCTCGGCCATGTGGGTCTCGAACTCCTTCTCGGCGGCGTGGACTTCCGCTGGGAATCGTTCGCGGACAAGGTCCGGAGCGAGCCATGGGGCGATCGGGAGTGCATCGAGGATCGTGATGGCCGTGCCGGGTTGGGCGAACCCGAGCGCCCACTGTGCTGCTGTTCGCGCGTTGGTCGAAGCGTCGTAGCCGACCAAGATCCGGCGTGCCGGTCCGAGCGGCGCCTCCATTCCGATCACGGCGGTTGGTACGACGCTGTTCGACGCACAGCGTTGACTGACAGACCCGAGCACCAGTCCCTCTGCGCGACCGAGACCGCGCGCTCCGACGACGAGTAGATCCGCTTCCCGACTGGCCTCGATCAGGACGTGTGCCGCCGGGCCTTGGGCGGTTCGGGCTTCGATCTCCACACCGTCGCGCGAGAGCTCTGTCGCCCACGCCTCTGTCGACCGCTGCAACGCGGACTCGAGCTCGGACCAATCCGGCGCACCAGGCTGGCGGGCAGCATGCCGGTCGTCACCAGCGGAACCCTCCACGTTGCGAGCACGATGATACGTACATCGCGGCCGACGGCCTGATCGACCGCCCAGTCGGCCGCGCGCCGCGCGTTGTCCGATCCGTCGACGCCCACAACCCAAGTTGATGTCATCTCATAATCATGGCCCCTCGGCGCCGGTCTCATGCGCTCGGTGGAACGCCGCGATACGCGGGTCACCAGGAGATCTCGATCTCTTTGGTTACGACGATCGACCCTGAGCTCGCGAGAGCCTCCAACGAAGCCAGGGCGATTTACTGAGGTTTCGGAGATTCGCCGCCGCTTTCCTCCCGGCGTCGCCGGTACCTCTCAACGACTTCCAGCGGGTGATCGTTCATGGTTGCCCGCTCAACGACCGCGCCGAACGTCATTTTCGGAAGCGTGGCCAAACCGATAAGCGTCATGGGCATCGCGTACGACATTGCCGGTGAACTTCGGACCCGATTGCGCCGCGCGCCGTCGAGTGCGCCAGCTATCACGCGCTCTACACCGCACTGCCCGGCGATCGTCTGTGCCGGCAGACGTGACGACGTTCCTGTTTCCGACCACTCCCGACCATCGTTCTGCACCCGCCCCGCGCGCGTCTCGCCCCCGACGTCGACTCGGCGGCTTCGGCGCGGAGCGCGGCGTTCCGTCGGTGGCCTCACCGGATTCCGTCGCATCCGTGTCGGGTCAACCACGAGCGCTGTCGCCCGAACGGCGACCTGCTCCGTCGTCGTTGCGTGCGAGGAGGTCGCCGACCGAGTGGACAACCGCGAGTGTGCACTCGGCTGCACTCGTCGATGGACCGTCGATGATTCCCGATCGGATCCTGGCGAGCTGGTGTCTTGCCCAGCCAGTGGACGTACCGTGGTCCTGAAAGGCACATTCTGGAGGTGTGGTGATGGTGTGCATAGTCGGGATCGACGGGTCGGACGGCTCTCGGGTCGCGTTGCGGTGGGGGTGCGACTTCGCGGCTGCGATGGCGGATCGGTTGTGCGTGGTGCGGGCCTGGGAGTATCCATCGACGTCGGTGCTTCCGGGCGCGGCGCCGCTTCGAGGTGCCGACGAGGTTGATGACGTTGTCGCGGCCGGGGTGACCGAGTTCGTTCGCGATGTGCTGGGAGTGGACGCGGAACACGCCGAGGTGCTGGTCGAGCGAGGACCGGCCGACTTCGCGTTGTTGCATGCGGCGAGGCGCCTGCGGCCCGCCGCGCTCGTGGTGGGCAAGCGCGGTCTCGGCGCCGTCACCGCTCGTCTGTTGGGCTCGGTCAGCCGGCGCCTCGCCGAGCATGCGCCGTGCCCGGTGATCATCGTGCCGCCAGAGCCAGCCGGTACAGCCGGGCCGATCGTCATTGGTGTCGACGGGTCGGTGAACGGCGCCGCCGCGATGCGGTGGGCGGTCAACGTGGCTCAGGCGACCGGCGCATCGATCACCGTAGTGCACGGGTTCAACTCCCCGCGTACGGAGTTGGCCGGTCCAGTCATCGAGCAGCTCCGGCTTCATGGTCAAGCCGTCGTCGACGGTCAGTGTCATGCGGTTGCCGCTGCTGGCATCGAGTGCCGCGCCGTGGTCGACATGATCGATCCGCGTGTCTTGATCGGGCGTGTTGCGAGAGAGAGCGACGCGTCGATGATCGTGGCCGGCGCCCGGGGGACTGGCGCGCTCGAGGTCCTGCTGCTTGGCAGTGTGGCCAGCTACCTCGCTCAACACAGTGATCGGCCCGTGGCGATCGTGCCCGCCGTCGATGGAGATCGAGTCGATCCCTCACCGGAGGGCCATCGATGAGCCGAGCGAGGAAGCCGAGGGTGAGGTCCCAGGAGATCGCAAGGGAGGCGTCCTTCCCGGAGTGGCCTCGTCCAGTCGTACCGATGCTCAGCTTCCTCGGTGCGGCCGGCACCGTGACGGGGAGCCGCTTCCTGATCGACACCCCTGACGGGCGGGCGCTGGTCGACTGCGGCTTGTTCCAAGGTTTGAAGGAGCTGCGGCTGCGCAACTGGGCACCGTTTCCGCTTGACCCCGCATCGATCGACGCGATCGTGGTCACCCACGCCCACATCGACCACATCGGCTACCTGCCACGGCTGTGCCGGGAGGGTTTTCGTGGGCGGGTGGTGTGCTCCGACAGCACCGCTCGACTGGCTGCCATCGTGCTTCCCGACAGCGGTCACCTGCAGGAGGAGGAGGCCGAATATGCGAACCGAATGGGGTTCTCCAAACACCACCCCGCACTCCCGCTGTACACCGAGGCCGACGCCGTCCGTGCTCTCGACCAGATCGACGCGCACCCATTCAACGAATGGGTGGAACTCACCTCGGGCATCGAGGTTCAGCTGCGGCCATCCGGACACATTCTCGGCTCGTCGACGGCAACGGTCCGGCTCATCGACAGCGGACGGATGGTGCTCTTCAGCGGCGATCTCGGCCGGGTGAACCATCCGCTGCTGGTGCCACCGGCGCCGCCCGACGGTGCAGACGTGGTCGTCATGGAATCGACCTACGGCGGTCGCCTGCACGACGACGAGGGGGCATTAGACCGGTTCCGCGACGCGATCACCCGCACGGCCGCCAGAGGTGGCACCGTGCTCATCCCAGCGTTCGCCGTGGACCGGACCGAGGTGGTGCTGTTCCACCTTCGTGAGCTGATGCAGGCCGCTGAGATTCCTCGTCTCCCGGTGTACGTGGACAGTCCGATGGCGTTGCGTGCGCTCGGGGTCTACCGCGACGCACTCCGCGGCGGTGCCGCCGATGTGCAGCCCGAGTGGCACGATCACGATGACCCGTTCGACACCGGTCAGCTGATCGAAATACGTGACGTGCGGGACTCCAAAGCGATAGCAAACGTGCATTTCCCGGTGATCATCGTGTCGGCTTCCGGTATGGCCACTGGCGGCCGGGTGCTCCATCACCTTGCTCGGCTACTGCCCGACCGACGTAACACGGTGCTCCTGGTCGGGTTTCAGGCGGCTGGTACGAGGGGGCGGGCGTTGGTCGATGGGAAGTCCGAGATCAAGATGTTCGGTAGCTACGTGCGCGTCCGTGCCGAGGTGGTCGACGTTCCCGGCTTCTCGGTGCATGCCGACCACGACGAGCTGGTCAGCTGGCTGGGCTCTGCCACCCGGCAACCAGACACCACGTACCTGGTGCACGGCGAACCCGATGCCTCGAGTGCGCTCCACGACGCCATCGAAGAGCAGCTCGATTGGGAAGCGGTCATACCGGGCCATCTCGAACGCGTTCGGCTGGCCTGAGCGAGCCGATCGGGTGGGGCGTTATCGGAACGAGACCGGCAGACCTATTGGCCCTTGACAGCTGCGCTTGATCGAGAACTCAGCGTGTTCGAGCGTGTCACCCAGATTCGGGAGTGGCATCGCAGGATCGAGCATCTCACGATCGGCTTCATCTGCACACAAATGGAAGTTGTGCCGCCAAAGATCCTGCTCGCGCTCCGCGGGCAGCCTTCGAATGAATCGGCTCACCCCGTCCCCACTCGATGCCATCGGCGACGCCGACGTCGTGCCCGCACCGTTCGACGAGCCGCTGCAGCCTGCCGTCGCGCCGCCACAACAGCGGGGGACGGAGAGCAACTCGCGGTCGTTGATTCCCTCGCGTGCCACGCCTGCGTGGCGCTGGCCGGACACGTCGGTAAGAATCGCTGGATGCCGTCTGAAGCGAGTACGCCTCTACCGAGTCTGCAGGTGAGGCACGTGCTGGTGCCCTTGGACGGATCGGAGTTCGCCCTGCAAGCAATGCCCACCGCTCGAGCTCTGGCGGAACGTTTCGGCGCCGAGTTGCAGACGATCAGCGTCGCGGGAGCAGGCGACGACGTTCGTCGCCTGCGAGCCTTCGCATCGGCGGCCCTGGACGTTGACGACGGAAACCATCGCGCGCTGGTTGTGGCAGGCGGCGATGCGGCGGACGAGATCGTGCGACGCGCCGGGGAGCTGGGCTCTTGTGTGGTGTGCTTGTCGACGCGTGGTCGCGGTCGTCTGCATGGTGCGCTAGTGGGTTCGGTGGCGAGATCGGTGCTGCAGCGTTCACCCGAAGGCGTCGTCGCACTCGGTCCCATGGCTGACAATCCCGGGTGGTCGCCCCGCCCCCGGAGCTGGCCCGAGCCGCTGTCGGTGCCCCGGCTCGTGGCATGCGTCGACGGGTCCGACACATCCGAAGAGATTCTACCGCTGTCGGTGGCCTGGGCGCGAGCACTGGGGATGTCGCTGACGATCCTGACGATCATCGAGGATCAGCCACCACCAGCCCGACTCCAGTCCCAGAGCCGATATGGTCCCGACAGTGACGCCGACGCCTACATCGCACAGCTGGTGCAGCGGTGGCGTCGCACCAGTTCCGACGTGGACGGCGCGGCCGTGCGGGATCCGATCGGTCTCGCGAGCGGTATCCGTGCCCACCTCAGTGAGCGACCTGCCGGACTCGTGACCATGACCACACATGCCCGCTCCGGCCTGCAACGGGTGATGCTCGGCGCCGCGGCAGCGAACATCGTCCACGCGTCCGTCGCACCATGCCTGGTCGTCCCTGTGAGGAGTTGACCTCTCGCTGAGGAGTTGAGCGTCTTGCGGGCGTCGATCTGGCCGCCTTGGACCATGGTCGTGCATTTCGATCAGATCGTCGAGGCCGACCATGCGCCGGCTGAGCCCGAGGGCACCCGGTGGCATCGGCACCGCGGCTTCGAGGCCGTGACCGCTGGTCGAAGGTCGGGCATCGAAGGGGTCCGAGCGCGAAGGGCAATAGGGTGGGGAGTTTCACGCGAGTCGTGGAGGGATCATGGAGCGATTCACGCCGGCAGGAACTGAAGGTGCTTACACACCTGCGTTCGCTGAGACCCACTCGGGGCTGGTTTTCTTCGCCGGTGATCGCGCGTACAAGCTGAAGAAGTCAGTCGACCTCGGCTTCTTGGACTTCACGACACGGGCCAAGCGGGAGGTGGCGTGTCAGCGAGAGGTGGCGCTGAACCGACGCCTGGCGCCCGACGTCTACCTCGGTGTCGCTGACATCCACGACGCTGCGGGTGAGGTATGCGACCACCTTGTGGTGATGCGCCGGATGCCCGCCGAGCGACGCTTGTCGACCCTGGTCGTCAGCGGGGCCCCGGTTGAGCCGGTGATCGATGACCTCGCCCAACTGATCGCCGCGTTCCACGCTCGCGCCGAGCGCAGCCACGAGGCCGACCGGGCCGCCGCTGCCGACGCGTTGGCTGGGCGGTGGGAGGCGAACACCGTCGGTCTCGAGTCGTTCGTTGGTCGCTTCGTCGATGCCGCCGCGGTTGCGGGGGTTGATCGGCTCGCCCGTCGCTACCTGGCTGGCCGCGGCCCGTTGTTCGCTGCGCGCGTCGCTCGGGGTCGGGCGTGCGACGGCCACGGCGACCTGCTGGCGGATGACATCTTCTGCCTCGACGACGGCCCTCGTGTTCTCGACTGCCTGGAGTTCGATGACGCCCTTCGCCTCGACGATGTGCTCGCCGACGTTGCCTTCTTGGGTATGGACCTCGAACGGTTAGGCCGGCCTGACCTCGCCGGACAGTTTCTCGCCGCCTACCAATCCGCCGCCGGCGACGACTGGCCCGCGTCGCTCGCCCACCACCACATCGCCTACCGGGCCCAGGTGCGGGCCAAGGTGTCGGCTCTTCGCGCCGAGCAAGGTGTGGCCGACTCGGCTCCCAAGGCGCAACGGCTCCTCGAGTTGGCCCGTGTGCATCTTGACGCTGGACGCGTGCGGCTCATCCTGGTCGGCGGGCTGCCCGGCACGGGAAAATCGACCCTCGCGCGTGGTCTCGGCGAGGCAGTTGGCGCGGAGGTGATGCGATCCGACGTCGTACGGAAGGAACTCGCTGGCCTCCCTGCTGACCGGGTGGCCGACGCACGCTTCGGCGGGGGCATCTACACCGCGGCGGCGACGGCTGCCACCTACCGTGAGCTCCTCGTCCGCGCCGAGCGCGCACTCGGCCTCGGTGAGACGGTGGTGCTCGACGCGTCGTGGACCGACGAGATTCATCGTGACGCCGCCCGGCGCCTCGCCGAGGCGACGGCCAGTGACCTCGTCGAGTTGCGCTGCGTCGCGCCCGCCGCAGTCGTGGCCGAGCGGATCACGGCGCGAGCCGCAGCCGGAGGCGACGCGTCGGACGCCGACGCCGCGATCGCTGCGGCCATGGCCGCAGTGGCGGATCCCTGGCCGACTTCGATCGCGGTCGACACGGTCGCTGAGCCTGCCGCGACCGTGCTGACCGCACGTGAAGTGGTTGGGCCGACATGACGTCTTCGGTTCAGCGAGGCTCGCCTTCTAGCTGGCGGAGCCCGGGTCGCTGCTCGACTTCGAGGTCGACAGCCGCCAGATTGCAGGCACTCGCTCTCGCTCGTGGCCACTACCTCAACCTCGATCGACCGTCGTCGGCAGCCGGTACGGTGAGTTGATCGGCCCAGTTGCGGCCAGAACGCGTGTGACTTTGCGGCATGAACTCAACCGTGGACGCGCGCGACGACGGTCATCGGCGCAGGTGCAGCCCGATCCGGCCGAACTCGACAAGCGCGTTCGGGGCGACGAACTCCACTGTTCCACCGCCACGCACGACGTGTTCAATGACTTCGTCGACAGGGTCGTCCATGACACCGGGATCGACTCCGTCTGCGGCGATCAGTCGATGATCGATCTCTCTTGATGGTTCGGCGCGGAAGTCCTCCTCGACGACGAGTAGTCGACCGCGGCCCTGGCGCGCGAACTTCCATACCTCCTCAAGGCCGATGACGGCGCGGCGAGCGTGGAACGCGTCGGCCAGACTGGCCACTGCTACCAGACGGCTGACCTTCAGGTGCTCTCGAAGGATGGGCCAAGCGCTGTCGGCGAGTTGATGGAGGGTCGCGCGGTCGTGTGCACCATTGATATGTCCAATCACCAGGTGTGTGTTCTGGCTGACGCCCTCGAACATCCGGGTCGACCGCCTCACACCCACTAGAACGAGGGGGAGCGCGTCGCCCCGCCCCGCCTCCGTGAGTGCTTGATCCACTCCGCGGTAGAACTTGAGCCACTGCTCGCGGTCGTCACGTCCCGTCGGTTGGGCGAATCGGCCGGCGACGGCCCGCAAGTCTCGCGGGACGATGTCCGCCGAGAACGGAAAGCCGTGCTTGGTGACCTCGTGGAGAACGTCGCGGACTCCGTCGAACAGTCGTGTGGAGTGGTCGGACACAACGAGTAGCCGGTAGCGAGGGCTTCGACGGAGGCCCTGCACCAGGAATCGGGTTGCCGGGGTGGTTCCCAGCGCCACGGATTCTCGCACCGGGAAAGGCAGCAGGTGCGCCTCCGCCATGTCATCAGCCGCAACAATCACCACACCCTGTGCACCACCGCCGAGATCGACATCTGCAGCGGCCTCGTCAAGTCGATCGAGAATCGATTGGGCGGCGTCATCGGTCCGACGGGCTAACACCTGCCGGCGGGCACAGACGAGCAGGTTGCGGAGCCGAATACGGTCTCCGTCGTTGTGCGGCCGATAGCGATCGAGCGGCGCGGTGATTGTGACAGCCAATTCGGCCTCCACTTGCAGCAGCCTCGCGACAACGTCTCCAGCCGCCGGGATGAGGCTTGTTCTCTCGCTGGCAATCGATCGCATCTTCGGTCTCCTCTTCGAAATCACGGTTGGCGCTGTCCACCATGTCGGCGCGTGCACGCTGTCACCTTGGTCGAAGTCGACATCTCTTCCCGACGAGCTGGTGAGGTTCTGACACACTGACGGCATGTGGGACCCGTTCGATGTTGGTGCTGTAATTGCGTCGTTGCCGGGCGACGACGCAGTCGTCGTCGCCGGCGCCGGCGGGATGAATCGAAAGGTGAGTCGAGCGCGAATGGCTGCGACCCTTGAGAATGTCCAACTCGCCGATCCCGATGAGCTGGTCGTAGCTACTGCCGAGGCGATTGCTGCCAATGGTGAGACCTGGGACGAGTTCGTTCACCGTCTCGAGACCGCTCGAGTTGCCGCTCTCGCTGTGCGTCTCGACGCTGCCGAGCCACTTCCGCTGGGGCTGCTCGCAGCAGCGGACCGCCTCACCTTTCCTGTGATCGCCTTTCCCGCCACGTCAGCCCTCGCCGACGTCACGACGGCGATACTCAACTCGCTCCTCTACGCCCAAGGACAGCGTCTCGACCGTTTCCGCGACATTCATCAACGCTTCACGTCCGTCGTCCTTGCCGGCGGGAGCGCAACCGAGATCGCCAAGACGCTGCACGAGTTGGTGGGATGGCCCGTCGTCATCCTCGACCACGCGGGACGGCAAGCCGTCGTCGTGCCCGCGGATACCGACAGCGACCCCCTGATCGAGACGGGCATCCGACAACCGATCCTCGCTGCCGACCATGTCTATGGCGAACTCATCGTCCTCACCGATGGCACAGTCCTCGATGACGATCAGGCCCTCGCCCTCGAACGGGCCTCAGCAGCGATCGCCGTTCGCCAGGCACACGCGAGCGCCGTTGCAGCCGAACAGGAGCGCTTCGCGGCAACCTCGCTCGAAGAACTGATCGCCGGCCATCCGGGGAGCACCACCGAGGTCACTGAGCGAGCAATCAGCTTCGGCTGGGACCTGCTGCGACCAAGAGCAGTGCTCCTCGCCTCGATCGACCCTCCAACGGATCGAGAAAGGATGCCAAACGCGCTCGCCACGATCGCCGCCGCAGCCCGAGCAACGCTCGGCCGTGAAGCCATCATCTGGACCCGCAGCACCACTATTGCAGCGCTCATTGCTCCACACACCGCGGATTCCTCGGAACGGCGACGCATCGCCGAAGACCTCAGGTATGAACTCGACGAGCGCCTACGGACCGTAAACGTCAGCATCGGAGTCGGACGACGTGTTGACGATCCCATGGATCTGCAGCGCAGCTACCTCGAAGCGAGCCGATCGGTTGATGTCGGCCGATGGGCAAAGGGACGCCACGTCACCGAAGTCTTCGACGAACTCGGACTCGAACGCCTCCTCGCGTCCACACCGACCGACGACCTCACCGACTTCGTCAAGCAGGCCATCGGCCCGCTCGTACAACACGACCACCTGCACCGTACCGACCTGGTCGAGACGCTCAGTGTCTGGCTCGAGACTCGAAACATGGCCGAGGCCGCCCGGCTTGTCCACGTCCACTACAACACGTTCAAGAACCGCCTCGATCGCATCGAGTCCATCATCGGTCCTCTCACGAACGACGCTGCCCGCGCCCTCGAATGTGAAGTCGCCATCTATGTCTCCCGTCACTACGACGGCCCATGGCGGCGAGTGAGCGAAATGTGACAATCCGCCATGCGGGCGCGCTGAACACGCTTGCTCTCCTCAGCGGCCGCTGGGGTGCCTGCCGCGAGACTGGGCGTCGTGCACATCATCTCCAGAAGGCCCGAGCTGATCGTCGCCACGCCGACCACCGCTGGTTCGAACTGCTCGAAGAGATGGTGGCGCCTGCCTTTATCGCAGTGAACTCTGGCAGCGACTGGAGGGGTGGCAGGTGTCGCCCAGCGTTGTCGGGTCGCCGCCTCGTCAACATCCGGCTGGTTCTCGGCGGAATCGCCGCAACTGCATTCCGTGAGGGACGAATCTCTTCGACGAGAGCGACTCGCCGAGAGACCTCGTCGAAGATCAATTCACGACCAACGACGGACTCGTCCAACTCCGAGCACTTCTCGCACAGTGATCCATCCGGGGCTGTGCTGCCCTGAGCCGGGTCGAACCGACTGGAAAGCCGTCGTGCTACCGCGGTGCCCAGTCCGACCGTTCGCGTCGTGCTTGCTCTCGGAGGTGGCGTTCGTGTCGACCTTCGATGGAGAGCGCCGCGATGCATGCGCTCACCCCGACAAGCCAGGCGGAGAGCGACATCGTGGCGAGACCGACCGCCAAGAACGGTGCGCTCGCGGCAAGCAGCAAAGCGATTATCGCGTCATGTCGGCTGTCAGTGCGGTCCAACGTCTCGAAACGTCGCGTCGATGGCGCAACCGCGCAGCACAACACTTGTTCGATCTCATGACTCTGTCCATCGAGCTGAATGCCTTCCACCCGCCATCTCCCTGGCAGAGTGACCTCAACGAAGCCGTTGGACCGTAATCCCGGTTGTGCTTGCGTACGGCTGATCATCGGCTCTGCGCGAGGAGCATCCAGCGGTACTTCTCGAGCCCCTCGAGCACCTCCACGGCAGCGTCGTGCGCAACGGCGTCGGTCTGCTCCAGTTTGATCATCGAGTCACGAATAGTGGACGTGAGGTCATCGATCCGACCAGCGAGTTCGGCGATCGTTTCGCGGTCGGAGAGCCAGCCTGATGGCCACATCCGAGTTGTCGAGGCCGCGACGGTTGCCGGGCGCGCATCGACCGGGCTCCCGAGGGCGACAGCACGTTCGGCGACACGATCAGTCCAGAGGCGAACGTCGGCGGCGAGATCGTCGGTGAGAGCGTGCAGGGGCAGGAACGCCTGACCTGTCACGTTCCAGTGGGCCTGCTTGGCGTCGAGCGTGAGCGCGACCAGTTTGGGAAGCAGAGTCTGCAATGTGGACGCGGCGTTGAGTTGGGCGGTGCTCGTCGCCTGCAAGGCGGTGGTCATGGAGTCTCCTCAGCTTGTTGGACGAGTTCAGCGTCGCTGGATGAACTGGAAGGACCACTGGCCACATCTGACGAATTCCTCGAGTCGCGTGTGTCGGGTTGATACAGCCCGTCAAATCCCACGGCCCCCATCGAAGTACGGGATGCCGTGACAGCCGACTTCACACCCGAGCGATCCGGCTCGTCGTTCATCAAGCGCCGATGATGGACGGGGGTGCGATCGAGCCGGTTCTTGAGATGCCGCGGTGGACACGGTCGGGTCGGGTGGCATCATCGCAACGCGAACTCATTGCTCCACCACGACGTCGAGCAGTTCTGAAGTCCTGAGTCTCTAACACGTCGCAACCAAGCGGGACCGAGATGCTGGCGCCCAAAGACGACTCAATGATCAAACCGCGGGGACTGGCCGAGCGCCAACCATCGGCGGCCTCGCGAGGACGGGGCCGTTGACGCGCCACATGTGAACGGCCGGCACCACAAGTTGCTCAACGTCGGAAAGGTGTCGTTGCGTGTC
>JBFWVD010000061.1:0-16154 GCA_050246915.1 Acidimicrobiia bacterium
GCGTCGAAGCGCAGGAACTCGAGATCGTCAGCCTTGGCCAAGCCGACGAGGAACCTGTCCGGAACCGACTGACGTCGCGTCCGCAGCACTTCGACTGCGTCGTTGTAGAAGCGGCGGGCAAACGCCACGTGGTCCTCGGTTCGGCGCAGCTCGGCGATGAGTTGAGCCGCGTTGGGTTGACCCTTGAGATCGGGGTATGCCTCGGCCAGGACGGTCAGCTGCGCGGTTGCCGCGGAGCCCGCAGCGGTGTGCCCGGCGACAGCGGCGACCTCACGCGCGGACGGCAACTTGTGAAGCCTCGCCTCGACGCGAGCGGCAGTGAGATCGGACAGCAGTTGACGCTCGTGCGCGAACGCCGCCTGCACGATGGCCATCAGGTTGGGGATCAGATCGTTGCGCTTGGCCAACGCCACGTCGATGAGAGACCACGCACGCTCGGCCTGTTGGCGGACCTTCACCAGCCGGTTGAACATGCGGCCCAGGTAGCCGCAGAACAACACCGCCGCTATGGCGATGGCCGCCGCAGCCGAGAGCGCCGGCGCACCTGCCACTGCGGGAGCAGCGATGAGCGCTGCGCTGCCCAACACCAACCCGAGGATCGTGCGGGTGCGCGCCGAGCGCAGCGCCCCGGCTTCGGTCCCGGCCCGTATCGACAACTGAGCATCTCGTGCTCCGGTCATCACGACCCCCACGACGCCGTCATCGCGCATGACCGCGTCGCCGGTGGCGAACACGGTCTCACCGACGACGAGCGCCTCTTCCACGACGCGCCACCGCCCGTTCAACGTGGCGATCGGGTCGTCGGGATGATCGCCGAAGAACTGGGCGATCTTGCCGATGGTGAACGTGCGGTCCTGTTCGTTCACCATCGATCGCAGATGCTGGAAGGTCAACGCCGGTGGGAGGGCCCGCTCGGTGAGGGTCACGGAGTGATCGCAGTGGATCGACACGTCGGCCGGGACCACCAAGATCGCACCGGTGGCATCCACGATCTCGAACGGAGCCGAGGCAGTGCCGTGTTCCTTGGTGCGCCAGGAGGCGCTCTTGCCCTGCGTCTCGTAGCGCTCGACCTTGTACTTCCACCACACGGCGTTGGCGCCCGACAGCGGTGACACGACGGGAGGGACGATCGGTCGCACGGCTCCTTGCACTTCGTTGTACCCGATGAAGCAGTGAGCGGCGTCGGAGGTGGGTGTGTCGACGATGGCCCACCAACGGGTCCACGCGATCATCCCGACCACGAACCCGATGAGCCCACCGACGGCGAGGATGAATGGCATCGGTGCGCAAGGTACAGCGCACACCATCGACGGCTCGACTGGGCAGGGCCGTGTGCGAGTAGAACAGCGCCATGCGCGCTGTTCAGCTCACCTCCACCGGGGGACCCGAGGTCTTGACCATTATCGACGTCTCCGATCCGGTGCCCGGCCCAGATGAGATTCTCGTGGATGTCGCTGCCAGCGCGCTCAACCGCGCCGATCTCCTCCAGCGACGCGGGCTGTACGGCGGACCGCCCGAAGCCCGGGACATCCCGGGGCTGGAGTTCGCCGGCACGGTTGCGTCGGTGGGGGAACGGGTCACGATGTGGAAGCCCGGGGACCGGGTCATGAGCATCGTGGGTGGCGGAGGCTATGCAACCAAGCTCGTCATCCACGAGCGACAGGCGCTGGCAGTGCCCTCCTCCATGTCGCTGCACGATGCGGCCGCGGTCAGCGAGGTGTTCATCACCGCGTGGGACGCGCTCGTTGTGCAAGGTGGGTTGACATCAGGTCGACGGGCCCTCGTGCACGCCGGTGCCAGTGGTGTCGGCACCGCGGCGATCCAGTTGTGCCGGGCCCTTGGCGCGTCGGTGGCGGTAACCGCATCGGCCGGCAAGCATCCGGCGTTGCGTGAGCTCGGCGCCGACCTCGTCGTGGAACGGAGCCCACATGATTGGCTCACCGAGGTGAAGGCGTGGGCTCCGAACGGAGTGGACGTGGTCCTGGACGTGGTGGGTGAGATCGAGGCCAATGTGAAGGCGGCGCGATTGGGCGGTCGCATCATCCAAGTCGGTGTGATGGGGGGCGCAGCGGCGACGTTCCCACTCGGTCTGCTGCTCACCAAACGGGTCGGCGTCGTCGGCACGACGCTGCGCAACCGGCCGCTCGAGGAGAAGATCGCGGTGTGCCGGAGGTTCGCCGACGAGGTGCTGCCGTTGTTCGACACGGGCCTGCTGCGTCCGGTGATCGACTCGACGTTCCCCTTCGAACAGATCGTGGCGGCCCACGAGCGCATGGAGTCCAACGCCAACATCGGCAAGATCGTCATCACCATGTCGTGAGCCGCGGCTCGTGACGGCGAGCCGTTGGTAACTTGGCCTCCGCGTCACGGGTGGGGCCGGGCGCCGGTTTTTGCGCCCACGTCGGACGCGCGGGGAGATGGGGGACTCGACATGGCCATGGTGGTGCAGGAGACGACCGAGACCGGCATTCCGGTGGTGGCATTCAACCCGCAGGTCGGGCCGCCCAAACCGCTCGGTGGATCGATGGACGTGTACGACGATCTGCGCGAGCAGTTTCCCGGCATGTTCCGCAGCAGCGAGGGTGACCGAGGGTTCTGGGTGCTGACGTCGTGCGAGTTGGTGCGCGAGACGTTCCAGCGTCCCGACCTGTTCTCGAACCAGACCGGACCGGTGCTGCACCCGGACCAATGGATGTTGCTCATCCCCGAGAACCTCGACCCGCCGTCGCACACCCGTTGGCGCCAGCTGCTCAGTCCGTTCTTCTCGCCCAAGCGCATCGCGGAGATGGACGCCGGTGTGCGCCATCGCGCGGCCGAGCTGGTCGAGTCGCTGGTGGATCGGGGCGAGTGCGACTACGTGTACGACTTCTCGCGCGTGTACCCGACCCGCATCTTCCTCGACATCATGGGCGTCGGGTCCGAGCGGCTCGATGAGTTCATGGAGTGGGAGGACAACATCCTCCACACCGAACAGACCGAGGCCGGGCTCGAGATCCAGATGGCGGCCATGAATTCCGTCATCGCCATGTTCACCGAGGAGATCGCCGAGCGGCGCAAGCGGCCAGGGGTCGGATTGGTCAGCGAAGCGCTCACCTGGCGGATCGACGGCGAGGCCATTCCCGACAGCGATCTGTTGTCGATGTGCCTGCTGATGTTCATGGCGGGCCTCGATACCGTGACCAATGAGTTGGCCTACTCGACGTGGCATCTTGCCACCCATCCCGACGACCGCAAGCGGATCGTCGACGATCCCGGCTTGATCCCATCCGCGATCGAGGAGTTCCTGCGCTACTACCCGATCGTGACGCCGCCTCGACAGGTCGCCGCAGACATCGAGTTCCATGGTTGCCCGATGAAGAAGGGCGACATGGTGTTCCTGCCCTTGGCCGTGGCCAACCGGGATCCCGCCGAGTTCCCCGACGCTGGGCGGGTCATCATCGATCGGCCCGACAACCACCACATCGGGTTCGGGGCGGGTCCGCACCGCTGCCTCGGCTCGCACCTGGCCCGTCGCGAGATGCGCGCCGCGCTCGAGGAATGGCACGCCCGCATCCCGAACTATTCGTTGGTGCCCGGCGTCGAGTTGTCCGAGTACGTCGGCGTCCAGATCGGGTTCCCCTCGCTGCCGCTCACCTGGAAGTGATCGCCTGACGCACCTGGCCTGTGACGTCACACGAGGAGGGTCACCTCGGCCACGGTGATGGCCTGACCGATCAGCTTGACCCGGTCCGCGCAGCGTCGCATCCCGACGATGCCACCTCGTGTCGAGGCCTGCTCACCGGTGAGATCGTCTTGGCCCGTCTGCTCGCCCCACCAAGAGGCGAGCACGCAGTGCGCCGCACCGGTGACGGGATCTTCGGGCACACCGAGATTGGGGACGAACACTCGGCTCACACAGTCGATCCCTGGTCGGTCGCCCGGGGCGGTGATGATGACACCGTGCTCGTGGAGGGCGGAGATGGCGGCCATGTCGGGGGCGTAGGAGCGAACCTCGGCCGCGCTGGCAACCTCCACCACGGCGAACTTCCCGCTCCCGATGGCGACCACATCGAGCCCGATCGCATGAGCCTCATTGTCGATGGGGACGCGGCGCTGCGCGATGTCGAGCGGGAAGTCCATCTCGATCCGCTCGTCATCGCGGCGCTCGCAGCTGAGCAGGCCGCTGCGGGTGTGGAACCGGGCGTCGCCACCCAAGGCATGCGCTGACGCCAATGTGGCGTGACCGCACAGATCGATCTCATCGGTCGGTGTGAACCATCGCAGATCGAAATCGCCATCGGGGCGGGCCACGACGAACGCCGTCTCGGAGAGGCTCATCTCCCGAGCGATCATCGCCATGCGGTCAACGGCGATGGCCGCGTCCAGCAGCGCCACTGCCGCCGGATTGCCGGTGAACGCGGTGTCGGTGAAGGCGTCGATGACGGTGAGGCGCATGGGCGCGACGCTACGGCGCGACGCCGGTGGGCTCGGCCGGTTTTGTGACTGCATCGACGATGAGCGGCGCAAGCCAAGTGGCCACCTGTTCAGAGCTGGCCTTGGTGAGATGGGTGCCATCGGGCCTCAGGGCGAGATCGAACTCGCCGCCCGGTAGCGCCGCCAACATGGCGCCGAACTCCACGACGCGCACGTACGGTCGGGTCTGGGCCATGTCACGGATGAGCTCGTTGATGCGGTCCATCCGAGCTGGATCGTTGACCTGATAGTCGGCGTCGGGCTTGGTGTCCTTGTCCAACATGATGTGCGGGCTGGTGAGCCACACGACGGTCTCGGCACCGGCGTCGTGAAGTACATCGGCCGCCTGGCCGAGCTCGGAGCTGAGGAACTCGTCGTACGCCGGGTCTCCCGGCGCTCGCCATACGCTGTCACCCTCGAGCCTGCGATCGGCGGCATCCCACGGTCCGGTGAGCACCACAGCCACCGACGCGCCCGACGCGGCGAGCTTCTCGGGCCACACGGTGGCCCAGCTGTTGCACTCTGCCGGCACCTTGCCGGTGGTGGTGCCGTAGCGGTGATCGCCGCCGCGGCCGATCCCGCATCCGAGCTTGGCATCGCCTCCGGCGACATCGAGCCGTTTCGTCTCGTTGCCCCACACGGCAAGGCCCCACGTGACGAGCAGCGAGGTGGAATCGCCGAACGTGGCGATCTTCACGGGCGCCGGCGGGGGCGGGGCCGTGCTGGTGGGCGCAATTGTCGTTGACGTGGCGATCGTGGTTGACATCGCGGTCGTGGCTGTCGTGACGATCGTGGTGGACGTGACGATCGTGCTTGACGTGACGATCGTGCTTGTCGGGGTGTCCCCGACGATGGTGCTGGCTGTCCCATCGCCGGCGAACAGTTCGTCGCGTACGGCCTCGAAGTCGGTGACGCCTGTTGGTCTCGCGATGGGAACGAGAACGATGGCGACGGCAGCGATAGCGGTGAGTGCCGGGGCCCCCAGCAGCACCACCTGGCGGGTGATCGCCTCACTGAACCGGATGGGCCGCTCGACCAGCACCGAACTGATCGCGGCGAGGGACGTTGTCAACGCGAGTTGCACAGCGAGCGTTTGATGGCGACCCATGTCCAACCGCTGTGCAGTGACCATGGTGAACACCGGCCAGTGGATGAGATAGAGCCCGTACGAGACGCGGCCGACCCAGCGCAGCGCCGACCACTCGAACAATCGCTGCAACCAGTTCGAGCCCAGCACGCCCACGACCACCAGCACCGAGACGAGCGAGATCGCGCTCAGGCCGCCGTGGGTGAGCCAGGCGTCCGTGCGATCCACGAGGACCACCAGCGCCGCGAGCACGGCGATTCCCGCCACTCCGGCCGTCGTGGAGGCCCTCGCGCCGATGTCCCGTGGTCGTGAGCGCCACGCGATGGCCAATGCCACCCCGGCGAGCAACTCGAATGCCCGCGTCGGGGTGGAGTAGTAGACGAGATCTGCCCGATCGACGCCAGCCATGACGGCGGTGCACGCGAGCGAGGCCGTGCCCAGCAGCGCGACTGCAACAGCGAACGTCCGCGGCGAGCGGCGCAGCGACAATGCGGCTACCACCGGCAGCACCACATAGAACTGCTCCTCAGCCGAGAGTGACCAGAAATGCAGCAGTGGCGATGGTGCGACGAACAGATCGTTGTAGCTGCGGCCGGTGAGGCCGAACCTCCAGTTCGACACGTCGAGCAACGCGCTGAGCGCATCGCCGTGCAGCGATGCCGATGATGTCAACGGCCATTGCCACGATGCGAGCACGACCACCAACACGGTCAACAGCGCGGCAGGGAGCAACCGTCGCAAGCGACGGGCGAAGAAGCCGGGCAGGTCGATCCGCCCGGTGCGGGCGTGCTCGTCGAGGAGCAACGTCGTGATCAAGAAACCCGAGAGGGTGAAGAACAACGACACCCCGAGGAAGCCGCCTGACGCCCAGCCGAAATCGGCGTGGAAAGCGATGACGGCGAGGACGCCGAGCGCACGGACCCCGTCGAGGCCCGCTATGTACCCGATGGAGTTGCTGGATGCCTCTCCAGTGGACGTCGCCGGTTCAGCGGCTGGCCACGGGCACGTAGTCACGTGCGTCAACGCCGATGTACTCCTGACGGGGACGGCTGATCTTCTGATCCTTGTCCTCGAGCAGTTCGCACCAGTGGGCGAGCCAACCGGCGGTGCGGGGGATGGCGAACAGCACGGTGAACATCTCCACCGGGAAGCCCATCGCCTGGTAGATGAGGCCGGAGTAGAAGTCGACGTTCGGGTACAGCTTGCGCTTCACGAAGTAGTCGTCGCTGAGAGCGGTCTCTTCGAGCTTGAGTGCGATGTCGAGCAGCGGGTTCTTGCCGGTCACCTCGAACACGTCGTACGCCGTCTTCTTGATGATCGTGGCCCGCGGGTCGTAGTTCTTGTACACGCGATGACCGAAGCCCATCAGCCTGCCTTGGCCTGCCTTGACCGACTCGATGAACGCCGGGACGTTCTCGATCGATCCGATCTCGGCGAGCATTCGTACGACGGCCTCGTTGGCACCGCCGTGCAGCGGGCCATACAGGGCGGACGCCGCGGCGGCGCACGATGAGTAGGGATCGGCTTGGCTGGAGCCGACGACCCGCATGGCGGTCGTCCCGCAGTTCTGCTCGTGATCGGCGTGGAGGATGAACAGGACGTCCATCGCGCGTTCGAGGGCAGGGTGCACCTCGTACTCGCCGATCTTCCACATCATGTTGAGGAAGTTGGCGGGGAACGAGAGTTGGTTGTTCGGGTACACGAACGGCAGGCCGACGCTGAAGCGATGGCACATGGCCGCCAGCGTGGGCATCTTGGCGATGAGGCGCAGGATCTGCTTGTCCCGACTGGGTACGTCGAAGATGTCCTTGGCGTCGTTGTAGAAGGTGCCGAGGGCACCGACGGCGGAGATGAACATGCCCATCGGATGGGCGTCGTAGTGGAAGCCGTCCACGAAGCGCTTGCGCATGTTCTCGTGGATGAACGTGTGATGGATCACATCGTCCTTCCATGTGGCCAGCTGCGTCGCGTTGGGCAGTTCGCCGTTGAGGAGCAGATAGGCGACTTCGAGGTAGGTCGACTTCTCGGCCAACTGCTCGATCGGATAGCCGCGGTAGCGCAGGATGCCAGCGTCACCATCGAGGTAGGTGATGGCCGACTTGCACGCGGCGGTCGACAGATACGCGGGGTCGTACATGCGGAGATCGGCGTCGAGCTCCCGCAGCGCCGTCGAGGGGAACACCCCGTTCACGATCGGCACGGTCACCTTTTTGCCGGTGCGGTCATCGATGAGGGTGATCGTGTCAGCCACCTGGGGTCATCCCTTCGTCTGCGTTTGTGCTGCGGTTCCGTGAGCTTGGGCGCTCGCGGGCGTCGGGACTATTGCCGTCGCCTATGAGCCGGTTCGCAGGCTATCTGTCGGCAGCGGCGCGACCCTGATCCATCGGAACTGAACATCTTCTGACCCGCTTTCATGCCGAGATCGAGACGGTTCCGAGAGGTGTCGCTTTAGAACGGCGACCTCGATGCCGATGGTCCGA
Organism: Acidimicrobiia bacterium; assembly: GCA_050246915.1. Classification (GTDB taxonomy): domain Bacteria; phylum Actinomycetota; class Acidimicrobiia; order Acidimicrobiales; family Ilumatobacteraceae; genus JBFWVD01. The sequence goes on from JBFWVD010000061.1 coordinate 8,020, forward strand.
AGGCACTACCACCTCAGGAGCGACCCCATGGGTTTTGACATCGTCGACGAGATCCCGAAGAGCGCGCGTGGCCGACGCGTGGCTGCTCTGGCGGTGGCATCGTTGTCCGTCCTCGCAGCGATCGGCGTGGGCGTCGGAGCGTCGGCATCGGCCGATGATCCCAATCCCATCGCCGTGGCCTCCGTCGACGCGATCGAGACGCTCGAGGGCCTTCGGGCTGCTGAATTCGCCACGGCGACGCCGCCAGACCGGTCCCGACCGATCCTGCCAGGAGAAGCGGCTGAATTGGGTCTTCCGGAGCCCGCGCCGGTGGATGTCCGCGTGCTGTGGTACCGCACGACCTACCACTCCGAGCTCACCGACGTTGCCAATCAGGTCGCGCAGATCGTGCAGGTCGATCCGGCCAAGCTGCTCGAGGCGTGGACAGCTGCCGGCGACGAGCGCATGACCGCCGTGCTGACCGCGCTCAGCCAGTTGGGCGATCCGTATGTGTGGGGGAGCGACGGCGACGAATCGTTCGACTGTTCCGGTCTCACCCGCTTCGCGTGGGCGGCGTCCGAGGTGACGCTGCCGCATTGGTCGCTCGGTCAGGCCAACTCCGGTCAACCGGTCGACCCCGCTGACATCAAGCCGGGCGACCTCGTCCATCGGCCGGGGCACATCATGATGGCGCTCGGTCTCGAGGACACGATCGTCCAGTCGACGAACGGTCAGATCAACGGCGTTCAACTCGGTCGTTGGGGCGCCGCGGACGCATGGACCGATCCGCTCACCAAGCGCACGGTGCGTTGGCGAGTGGCCGATCCGATCGTCGCTGCTGACCCGGTCGCCCCAGAGCCGGCACCAGCCCCCGCTGAGCCGGTCACGGAGTCACCGGCCCCCGCCGAGTCCCCGGCCCCCGCCGAGTCCCCGGCCCCCGCCGAGTCCCCGGCCCCGGGCGAGGGCTGAGCGCGTCTCAACGCTTCGCACCGTGTCGCATCGCACCACATCGCATCCTGCCGCACGTCGACACGCCGGCGAATCGGGCGGCGTCACAGCGGTGTGTTGTCATGCTTTCGACCCCTGAAACGCTCGCGCTTGGAGTCGTGTGACCGCAGCGCCGCCGCGATCTCGCGTCGTGTGTCCGCAGGATCGATGACGCCGTCGACATAGCCGCGTTCTGCTGCGATGTAGGGGTTCAGGAGCTTGGCTTCGTACTCGGCCTCGCGTGCCACGCGTTCCTCAGGCGTGGCACGACGATGGAGGATCTCGGTGGCCCCCTTGGCTCCCATGACCGCGAGTTCTGCGCCCGGCCATGCCAGGCACAGATCGTTGCCCATGCGCTTGGAGTCCATGACGATGTAGGCGCCGCCGTAGCTCTTGCGCAGCACCACGCACACCCGAGGCACCGATGCTCGTGCGTACGCGAACACCAACTGCGCCCCGTGCCGGATCATCCCTCGCCACTCCAGGTCCTTGCCCGGGTAGAAGCCCGGAGTGTCGACCAGCGTGATGATCGGCAGGTTGAACGCGTCGCACATCGCCACGAAGCGGGCGGCCTTCTGTGATGACGGGATATCGAGCGTCCCAGCGATGGCGATGGGCTGGTCGGCCACGATGCCCACGCTCTGCCCGTCGATCGAGGCGAAACCGATCACGACGTTGGGGGCCCACCGGGCGCGGATCTCGATGAACTCACCGTCGTCGACGATGGCCGAGATGATGGCGCGCACGTCGTAGCTACCCGTCGCAGTGGCGGGCATGATGGCACCGGCTTCGGGGACCGAACGGTCCCAGGGATCGTCGGTCGGCCACATCGGTGGCAGCTCGTCGCAGTGCTGGGGCAAGAAGGCGAGCAGCTGCGACACGATCGCCATCGCTGCGTCGCGGTCGGCCGCGACCATGGCGGCGACGCCGGAGAAACGGGCGTGGCTGGCTGCTCCGCCGAGCTCAGCGTTGTCCATCACGATTCCGGTGAACTCCGCGACCATGGTCGGACCGCTCACGAACGCGTAGGCCGCCTCGGTCATTATCACCAGGTCGGCGATGCCGAGCAGGAGAGCGGGGCCCGACACCGCTGGCCCGTCCACCACCAAGATGGTGGGCACCACGCCGGAGCAATCCGACAGCGCCTTGGCGGCGGTGCCCCATCCGTGCAGAGCCGACATGCCCTCCACGATGTCGGCGCCGCTCGAAGCGATGACCCCGATGAAGGGGAGCTTGCCTGCTCGGGCGGCACGAGCAGCGTCGGCCAGCTTGTCGGATGCCACCGAGCTGAGTGCGCCCTTGCGATCGGCCCCGTCGACCACGGCGAGCACCACCTGGCGGCCGTCGAGTTCGACGATCTCGGTGGTGACCGCTCCTGGGGTGCGGGCGCGCAAGGCGAGGTTGGGCATCGAGGGGACTCTAGAGGCTGAGCCCTTCGAGCCCCGTCCCGGTCACGGCACTTCGAGGCCGTCGTGGGATTTGACCTGTTCGGTCACGACTTCCACGACGATGTCGGTGATGGCCCGTGCGGGAGCGGACGGGAGGCCTCTGCGGCGGCGCACGATGCCGACGCTGCGACGGGGAAGTCCTTCGACCGTGACCTGACGCCACGGTCCCTCGATCCACGACGCCACCGCCGTGGCAGGCAGGATCGCCGGGCCGTATCCCTGGAAGGCCAAGGTGGCGATGAGTTGTTGCCCGTCGATCTCGGCTTGGGCGGTGAGATGGACGCCGGCCGATCGGGCTTCCTCTTCGAGTTCGAGGCGGGCGCTGGAGGACGGTCCAGGCAGGAGCAGTGGGACGTCTTCGAGTGCGGTGAACGGCAGGGGACCATCCTTGGCGAGGGGATGCTCGCTCGGGACGACCAACACCTGTCGCTCCGAGAACAACACGTCGGTGGCGAGGTCCGCGTCGACCACCGGCAGGTTCACGATGGCCAGGTCGAGTCGGCCGGACGCCACCTGCGGGAGCAGGGACACCGTGCTCGCCTCGACCACGAGAATGCGTACCCGGCTGTGCACGTTCTGCGACACCGACAGCACGGCCGGAACCAGCCAGCGGGCCACGGTGCTGATGACGCCGATGCGCACCTCACCCGAGACCTCACCGGCCAACGCGAGTACGTCGACCTTGATGGCCTCCAACTCGTGTTGGATCCGCCGAGCGCGTTCGGCCACGACTTCTCCGGCAGGGGTGAGCACGCCGCGCCCGCGATCGACCAAGGTGACGCCCAGTTCCCGTTCGAGATGCTGCACGTGGGCCGACACGTTGGATTGCACGGTGTAGAGGGCCTTCGCCGCGGCGGAGAACCCGCCGTGTTCGCCGACGGCCAGGAGAGCGGCAAGCTGCCGAAGTTCGATCACGATCACTGATAGTACCTATCGCTAGGGACTGTTGGACAGATTGAGAGGATTCCGACAAACTGATCTCGTACTCACCACGTGGTTCCCCCAACTACGTGAGTGACATAGCGAGCCATACAGCGACCCCCCATCGCACAGGCTCTGGTTGAGAGGCCCGGCGTCCCCCAACGCTGGGCCTTTCCCTTTTTCTGCCGTGCGCGTTCTTTCCTTTCGTGCCTTCGATCGCCCCGTTCGTCGGTGCGTGCGCTTCGACCCGGCATGCGGGGTTGACAGCGCCGTACCTTGACCTCATGACCGGCGCGGCGTTCTTCGACCTCGACCGCACGCTGCTCGCCGGTGCCAGCGGGACGGTGTTCGCCTCTGCGCTCAAGCGCGCCGGGCTCATGGGGCATCGATCGATCCCGGGTGAGCGGTTGCTGTTCGGCGTCTACAACGCGATCGGGGAGACATTGCCGTCGATGCTGTTGGCACGACAGGCCGGTTCGTTGGCCCGGGGCCGTTCGGTGGCGGCGACCATCGATGCCGCCCGGGAAGCCGCGGTCGAGTTGGCCGCCTCGTTGCAACCGCACGCACCGCGGGTGTTCGCCCAGCATCGCGCCGCGGGGCGATTGCTGGTGTTGGCCACCACCACTCCCGAGGACCTGGTTCGGCCGTTCGCCGAATTGCTCGGCTTCGACGATGTCGTGGCCACTCGGTACCGGGTGGTCGATGGCTGTTACGACGGCTCACTCGACGGTGAGTTCACCTGGGCGGGCGCCAAACTGCGGGCCGTTCGGGCGTGGAGTGAGGCGCACGGCGTGTCGCTCGATGACAGTTGGGCATACTCCGACAGCTTCTACGACCGCCATCTCTTGGGGGCGGTGGGGCATCCCGTGGCGGTCAACCCCGATCCGCGCCTGATGGCCCTGGCGGTGGCCCGTCGTTGGCCGATCCTGCATCTCGACCTCCCGCCCGGGGTTCCCAAGGTGTTCGGGCTCGAACCACAGCGGTTGGTTCTCGGTCTGACCCGGCTCCCGTTGGTGTTCCCCTACGCCCGCTTCGACATCGCGGGGACCGAGCAGATCCCGTCGACCGGCCCGGCCATCGTGGTGGCCAACCATCGCAGCTACTTCGATGTGCCTGCCATCGCGACCCTCATGGGTCGCACCGGTCGCACGGTCCGATTCCTCGGGAAGCGGGAGATGTTCGATGCTCCCATCGTGGGTCCGGTGATGCGCGCCATGGGTGGCATCGCGGTGGACCGAGGCTCCGGTTCGGACAAGCCCCTCGAGATGGCGCTCGAGGCGTTGTTGGCCGGTGAACTGGTGGCGCTGATGCCGCAGGGGACGATCCCGCGAGGTCAAGCGTTCTTCGACCCGGTGCTGCGCGCCCGGCCCGGTGTGTCGCGGCTGGTGACGATGGCTCGAAAGCGTGGCGTGGAGGTCCCTGTCATTCCGGTGGGGTTGTGGGGTACCGAGCAGGTGTGGCCGCGTTCGTCGAGACTTCCCGATGTCTTGGGCATCGTGGACCCGCCACTGGTGACCGTGCGGGTCGGAGCGCCGATCATCCTGCGCACAGCGCGGCATGAGGCCAACATGACCCGCATCATGAACAAGATCAGCGCGCTGCTTCCACCACAGGCGCGCGAGGCGCGTCAACCAACGCCCGAGGAGCTGGCGCGAACCTTCCCGCCGGGGAAGGGCCCCGACCCATCGTGAGCGCTGGTCGACCTCAGCGCGACACGAGCAGCACGGCGAGGTTCATCCACGTGGCCAAGGCGTAGACACCGACGACGCACCACATTGCGCACGTGGACGAGAGCTTGGGTGCCGAACGGAGCACCGCCCATCCGAGACCGACGAGCACCGCCCCCTTCATCCACGGCATTGCGCCACCACCGAACAGAACGACCGCCTGCACATCGGCATCGGAGGCCCGAGCCGCGGCGAACGATCGGTTGACGAAGAGATCGAGGATGTTCAACGCCACCATGGCCCACAGCGCCCCGAAGCGGGCGTTGCGCAGCGCCCGTGCCGACACGACTTCGCCGCCCGCGGTTGGGGGAGTGGCTCGGGTCAGCGGGCGAGGCTGCACCCCGTCACGCAGATCGATGATGGTCGGCGAGGGAGAACTCGGACGCATCACCCCAGTGTGCCCGACTCCTGGTTCGGCGGCCACAGGGCAGGCACCCCTCGGGGCCGCTCCCGTCGCCTGTTGTCAACTGGGGTTGACGATGTGGGGCGAGGTCGAGTCGGCCGGAGGAAAAGCAGAGCCGACAGATCACCGCTGGGCGGAGCAGCGATCTGCCGGCTCGTACAAGAGCGAGGGGCCGACACCGGGCGAAGCGTCGGCCCCTCGCCACACATCAGCCTAAACGAGCTTTCACAACGTTCAATGCCGAACCTGCATGGAACCACTCAATTTGTTCGCTGGAGAAGGTCTGGTTGCCCACGAAATCGATGGTCGTCCCATCGGGCTTCACGATCTGGCAACGCACCGGGACGTCCGGTGTGAGGTCCGCCAGGCCGAGCACGTTGATGCGATCGTCCTCTCCGATGAGGTCGTACGTGGCCGGGTCGGCGAACGTCAGCGGGACGATGCCCTGCTTCTTCAGATTGGTCTCATGGATACGGGCGAAGCTGCGGGCGAAGATCACCTTGGCGTTGCGGAACCGCGGTTCCATGGCCGCGTGCTCACGGCTCGATCCCTCGCCGTAGTTCTGATCACCGATGGCGCACCAGCCGATGCCCGCTTCGCTGTAGCGCTTGGCGATGTCGGGGAAGGAGCGGGTGGCGCCGTCGGTGACGTCCTTGCCCTCGCCCACCGCGCCAGTGAAGGCATTCACGACACCGATGAACAAGTTGCCCGAGATGTTCTCGAGATGGCCGCGATAGGTGAGCCACTTGCCGGCTGCGGAGATGTGGTCGGTGGTGCACTTGCCCTTTGCCTTCATGAGCACGGGCATGCCCAGGTAGTCCTTGCCGTCCCACGGCTCGAACGGTGCCAGCAGTTGCAGGCGGTCGCTGGTGGGGCTCACCTTGATCTCGACCGACGAACCATCGGCCGGAGGTGCGGTGAAGGTGTTCGAGCCCGGGTCGTAGCCCTTGGCCGGCAGCACCTCGCCCACCGGCGGGTCGAGCTTGACCTGGGTGCCATCCGCGTTCGTGAGGGTGTCGGTCACCGGATCGAAGTCGAGTCGTCCGGCCAGCGCGATGGCCACGACGGTGTCGGGCGACGTGACGAACGAGAACGTGTTGGCGCTGCCGTCGGCGCGCTTGGGGAAGTTGCGGTTGAACGAGTTGACGATGGAGTTCGGATGATCCATCTCCTCGGGCTGGCGATCCCATTGGCCGATGCAGGGCCCACAGGCGTTCGCCAACACGATGCCGCCGATGGCTTCGAGATCGGCCTTCAGGCCGTCGCGGTCGATGGTGGCGCGGATCTGCTCCGAGCCGGGGGAGATGAAGAACTTCGCCTTGGCGGTGAGGCCCTTGGCCGATGCCTGCCGAGCGATGGACGCGGCGCGGGTGATGTCCTCGTAGCTCGAGTTGGTGCACGAGCCGATGAGCGCAGCGGACACCTCGAGCGGCCAGCCGTTCTCGCGGGCGGCGTCACCCACTGCCTTGCCGACGCGATGGGCGCGGTCAGGGGAGTGCGGGCCGTTGATCATGGGCCGGAGCTCGTCGAGGTCGATCTCGACGACACGATCGAAGTACTTGGCCGGGTCGGCCTCGACCTCGGCATCGGGGCGAAGATCGCCAGCCACCTTGTCGGCAGCATCGGCGATGGCCTCGCGGCCGGTGGCCTTCAAGTAGGCGGCCATGTTGGCGTCGTAGGCGAACACCGAGCAGGTGGCGCCGATCTCGGCGCCCATGTTGCAGATGGTCGCCTTGCCGGTGGCGCTGATGGAGTCGGCGCCCGGACCGAAGTACTCGACGATGGCGCCGGTGCCACCCTCGACGGTGAGGATGCGGGCCACTTCCAAGATGACGTCCTTGGGTGAGCTCCATCCATTGAGCGTTCCGGTGAGCTTGATGCCGATGAGCTTCGGCCAGCGGACGTTGAACGGGAAGCCGGTCATCACGTCGACGGCGTCAGCTCCGCCGACGCCGATGGCCACCATGCCGAGGCCGCCGGCGTTGGGCGTGTGGCTGTCGGTGCCGATCATCATGCCGCCGGGGAAGGCGTAGTTCTCGAGCACGACCTGATGGATGATGCCCGAGCCGGGTCCCCAGAAGCCGATGCCGTACTTGGCGCTCACGGTGCTGAGGAAGTCGTACACCTCTTTGTTGGTGTCGACGGCGACGTTGAGGTCGAGCTTGGCGCCGACCTTGGCGGTGATGAGATGGTCGCAATGGACCGTGCTCGGCACCGCGGCCTGTGGGAGTCCTGCGGTCATGAACTGCAGGAGGGCCATCTGGGCAGTGGCGTCCTGCATGGCGACGCGGTCGGGATGGAAGTCGACGTAGCTACGGCCACGCTCGAGTTCCTGGCCCGCGGGATCGGAGAGATGGTTGATGAGGATCTTCTCGGCCAGGGTGAGGCCGCGGCCGAGGCGGGTGCGCCCCAGCTTCGCTCGCTCGGCGAGCGTGCCGTAGACCTGCTGCACGAGTTCGATCGGGGTTCCAGCGCTTACGGCCATGTTCAGGTCCTCCTGGCGAGGGGTCGGGTCGGTTGTCCAGTCTGGTGCCGGCGCCAGACTGGAGCGTGCGTACCGCTCAGCGATACGCAGACTCCAGAGTTCCGGCGGTGAGGGCACCTTGTGGGTCTCATTGTAGACAAGTTGTAGACAAGTTGTCTACACTCGTCGTCGCAGGCGGGAACACT
>JBFWVD010000061.1:16164-17056 GCA_050246915.1 Acidimicrobiia bacterium
GTCGCAGGCGGGAACACTAAGGCGACGGTCTCTTGCGCCCTGGATCTCGTTGCTCGAGGAGGTGAGCGTGTCGGCCCGTCGACGAACCGATGCCGATGAACCTGTTCGCACCGTGCGCTACCGCGAGATCGCCACGGTGTTGCGCGATCGCTTGGCCGCCGGTGAGTTCGCAGCGGGGAAGCTCCTGCCGAGTGAGGCCGAGCTCTCATCCGAGCACCAAGCCAGTCGGGTGACGGTGCGACGCGCCCTCGAGGTGTTGCGCGACGAAGGCCTCATCGAATCTCGCCAGGGTCTGGGATGGTTCGCTGCCGTCGATCCCGTCCGTCAGAGCCTCGGCCGCTTGTCGACCATCGAGTCGCAGATGGCCGAGCAAGGCATCCGATCCGAGCGCCGCGTTCTCGAGTTCGGATTCGTGACCGCACCGGCGCGTGTTGCCAGGGTCCTCGGCTGCGATCAGGTGCTGCGGGTGCGGCGACTGAACCTGGCCGACGGCGAACCGTTCGCTCGCGTGACGGTGTTCTGCCCGGCCGACCTTGCCGCCGATCTCTCGCGTGCCGATGTCGAGCGCTCGCCGTTCTATGAGTTGTTGCCCGTGCCCCTCGGGGGAGCGGTGCAGACCATCGGCGCCGCCGCGGCGACCTCGGCTGATGCGAGATTGCTGGGGATTCCCGAGGGTTCGCCCGTGTTGCGATGTGAGCGGGTGACATCGAGCGCAGCGGGGGAGGCGGTACTCATGAGCGTGCACGTGTTCCCCTCGCATCGCACCGAGTTCGTGGTCGACCTCGGGCACGTGGAGCCGTCCATGGCGCCGAGTGGGCTGCGCCTCGTCGACTGAGCACGGATGGGCAACGGGACGTGTGAGTGCGAGACGTGTGAGTGCGAGACGTGTGAG
>JBFWVD010000061.1:17066-28041 GCA_050246915.1 Acidimicrobiia bacterium
GACGTGTGAGTGCGAGACGTGTGAGTGCGAGACGTGTGAGCAGGAGATGTGATGGAACTCGATGATGAACGGGCGACCAACTTGGCCAACTGGGAGCAGCGCGTCCCGCTGCACGTTGCCTCGCAGTCGTACGGCGTGCAGAGGTTCATCGATGATCCATCGCGGATCTCCGAGGTCGTGGCCATCGATCGCGATCGACTCGGCGATCTCCGCGGACTCGATGCAGTGCACCTGCAGTGCCACATCGGAACCGACACGGTGTCCTTGGCCCGCTTGGGAGCGCGGGTCACGGGGTTCGACTTCTCACCGACGGCGCTGGAGGCGGCACGGGATCTGGCGCGGCGAAGTGGTACACCTGCGCAGTTCGTGCGGGGCGAAATGGACCATGCCCTTGCCGTCCTCGGCGCGGAGCGTTTCGATCTCGTCTACACCGGCGTTGGTGCGCTGTGTTGGTTGCCGTCGATGCAGCGATGGGCGGCGACCGTGGCTGGCCTGCTCCGCCCCGGTGGACGGTTGTTCCTCCGTGAAGGGCATCCGGTCCTGTGGTCCATCGACGAGAAGGACGGCGGCGACGATCTGGTCGTGCGCTTCCCGGCGTTCGGTTGGGCCGGTGCGCTGCGATGGGAAGACCCGGGCACCTACGTCGATGGCGATGTGTCCGAGCTCACCGAGCATGTCACCTACAGCTGGAACCACTCACTCAGCGAAGTGATCGGCTCGTTGCTCGACGCCGGGATGCGCATCGAGTCCTTCGAGGAGCACCTCGATCTGCACTGGGAGGCGCTGCCGGGAAAGATGGTGCCTGGACCTCATCCCGACACCTGGGTATTGGCGGATCGCCCGGAGCGCATCCCGCTGTCCTACACGCTCTCGGCGGTGAAGGATCGCGAGCTGTCAAGGTAGATTGACACGATGTGGCAACGGGGCCTCGGTGCGTGACAGGCGGGGTCCAACTGGAAGAATCGGGCCATGTCCGATCGTGTCCTGTGCACCATCTCGAGCGGCGTCGCCGACGTCCGCATCAATCGTCCCGACAAGCGCAATGCCCTCGACCCCGCCACCTTCCGAGAGCTGATCGCGGTCGGGGAGGGGCTCAAGGCGGAACGGGGTCTTCGGGCCGTTGTGCTGTCGGGCAACGGTGCGAGCTTTTGTTCAGGCCTCGACTTCGCGTCGTTCGAGGCGATGCTGTCGGGCCCGTCCACCGACGAGCTCGGAGGGATCGGCTCGATGGTGCCGGGGAGGGCCACGCACGTGGGCCAGCAGACCGTGCATGTGTGGCGCGAGATCGAGGTCCCGGTGATCGCGGCGATCCAGGGGCATGCCCTCGGGGGCGGCCTGCAGATCGCCATGGGTGCCGATCTGCGTATCGTCCATCCCGACGCCCAACTGTCGGTGCTCGAGATCCGTTGGGGCCTGGTGCCCGACATGACCCTCACCCAGTTCCTGCCCCAACTGGTCGGGCTCGACGTGGCGAAAGAACTCACGTTCACCGGTCGGGTTGTGTCGGGTCGCGAGGCGGTAGAGATCGGCCTGGCCACCAAGGTCAGCGAGACGCCGCTCGATGATGCGCTGGCCATGGCGCAGGAGATCGCCGGCAAGAACCCGTTCGCCATCCGCGGGGCCAAGAAGCTTCTCGACATGGCGGGGGCTGCGCCCGTGGCCGACGGGTTCGCCGAGGAGCGGCGCCTGATGTTCTCGCTCGTGGGCTCCCCGAACCAGATCGAGGCGGTGCAGGCGTTCTTCGCCAAGCGGCCGCCGCAGTTCGCTGACGTGCCGCTCGACTGAGCGCGGTAGACCACGCCGAAAGCAGACGAAATGCGGTTCGTCATATCGGACATCGTCCGGTAATGTTCGGGGGCTGCAACCTGGGCAACCAGGCCAGCGCTCACAACACGAGGGACAACGACGTCCCACTCCGTGCCCGACCCATCCGGTCCTCGACACCCAGTGGTGAACGATGTCTCAAGAACTCTCTCCTGTTTCGCGCACCAGCCCCTTCGGCGTCTCGCCGACGGTCGACGGTCTGTACGACTCCCGTTTCGAGCACGACGGTTGCGGCGTCTCGTTCGTGGTCGACGTCAAGGGTCGCAAGAGCCACGACATCGTGATGACCGGTGTGGGCGCACTGTGCAACCTCGAGCACCGTGGCGCCACTGGAGCGGAGACCAACACCGGTGACGGTGCGGGCATCTTGATCCAGCTGCCCGATCGCTTCTTCCGGTCGGTCGTGGGTTTCGAGTTGCCCGAGCCCGGCTTCTACGGGGCCGGCCTCGCCTTCTTGCCGCTCGATCAGTCCGACGCCGACAAGACCGCTGACGCGTTCGAGCACATCGTGCGCGACGAGGGCCTCACCGTGCTCGGCTGGCGCGACGTGCCCACCGATCCTTCGACGCTCGGCCCCACGACGTTGGCGGTGTTGCCCAGCTTCCGTCAGGTGTTCATCTCCGACCCGAACGGCGCAAGTGGAATTGACCTCGAGCGGAAGCTGTTCGTGATCCGCAAGCGGTCCGAGCACGAACTGTTCGCCGCCGATGGCAAGCCGGCGCTGTACTTCCCGAGCCTGAGCTGCCGCACGTTCGTGTACAAGGGCATGTTCACCACGCCCCAGTTGGCCGAGTTCTATCCCGATCTCGCCGACCCCAACGTCGAGTCCTCGTTGGCGCTGGTGCACAGCCGCTTCTCCACCAACACCTTCCCGTCGTGGCCGCTGTCGCATCCGTACCGCTATATCGCCCACAACGGCGAGATCAACACGGTGCAGGGCAACCGCAACTGGATGCGGGCCCGTGAGGCGCTGCTCGCTTCGGACAAGTTCACCGGCGATCTCGAGCGCATCTATCCGATCAACCAGCTCGGTCTCAGCGACTCGGCCAGCTTCGACGAGGTGCTCGAGTTGTTGCACCTCGGTGGGCGGAGCCTGCCGCACGCCGTGCTGATGATGATCCCCGAAGCATGGGAGAGCCACGCCACGATGAGCCCGGAGCGCAAGGCGTTCTACGCCTACCACTCCTCGCTCATGGAGCCGTGGGACGGTCCGGCATCGATCGCCTTCACCGACGGCACGGTCATCGGCGCGGTGCTCGACCGCAACGGCCTGCGCCCCAGCCGCTACTGGGTCACCGACGACGATCGCGTGATCATGGCCTCGGAGTCGGGGGTGGTCGACGTCGAGCCCAGCCGCGTGGTCCGCAAGGGCCGTCTCCAGCCCGGCCGCATCTTCCTCATCGACACCGCGCAGGGCCGCATCGTCGACGACGAGGAGATCAAGGGCGAACTGGCCGCACAGCATCCCTACGGCGAATGGCTCGACGAGCACCTGGTGCGCCTCGAGGATCTGCCCGATCGTGAGCACATCGTCTACTCGCACGACAGTGTCCTGCGTCGCCAACAGGTGTTCGGCTACACCCACGAGGAGCTCAAGATCATCCTCGCGCCCATGGCCCTGGCCGGTGCCGAGCCGATCGGCTCGATGGGCACCGACACGCCCATCGCCGTGTTGTCCGAGAAGCCGCGGTTGCTGTTCGACTACCTCGCGCAGCTGTTCGCACAGGTGACCAACCCGCCGCTCGACGCCATCCGTGAGGAACTCGTCACCGCGCTGGGTTCCACCATCGGGCCCGAGGGCAACCTGCTCGACCCGAAGCCCGAGAGCTGTGGGCAAGTGCAATTGCCCTTCCCGATCCTGGACAACGACGAGTTGGCCAAGATCATCCACATCAACGACGACGGCACGATGCCGCATCTGCGCAGCGTCGTCATCAGCGGTCTGTTCGAGGTGGCCAAGGGCGGAGCGGGACTCGAGACCGCACTCGATCGGGTGCGGCGCGAAGCCAGCGAGGCCATCGCCGACGGGGCGCGCATCTTGGTGCTGTCCGACCGTGACTCCGACGAGCGCTTCGCCCCGATCCCGTCGCTGCTGCTCACCTCGGCGGTGCACCATCATCTGATTCGCGAGCGCACCCGGACCCGCACCGGCTTGGTGGTGGAGTGCGGTGATGCCCGTGAGGTGCATCACATGGCCTTGCTCATCGGGTATGGCGCCGGTGCGGTGAACCCGTACCTGGCGTTCGAGTCCATCGAGGACCTCATCAGCGAGGGTCTCCACAACCTCGGTGGAATGGATCCGCACAAGGCGATCCACAACTACATCAAGGCTTCGGGCAAGGGTGTGCTCAAGGTCATGAGCAAGATGGGCATCTCCACGGTGGCCAGCTACACGGGTGCTCAGGTGTTCGAGGCCATCGGTCTGGGCGCGGACCTGGTGCAGGAGTACTTCACCGGCACCGTGTCGCGGCTCGGCGGCATCGGTTTGGACGAGATCGCCAAGGGCATCGCCATGCGTCACGCCCTCGGCCATCCCAAGAACCCCGAAGATCGCGCCCATCGCAAGCTCGAGCTCGGCGGCGAGTACCAGTGGCGTCGCGAGGGTGAGGTGCACCTGTTCAACCCCGAGACGGTGTTCAAGCTCCAGCACTCGAGCCGGGCGAAGCGCTACGACATCTTCAAGGAGTACACGCGCCTTGTCGACGATCAGTCCAAGAAGCTGGCGACGTTGCGTGGGTTGTTCACGCTCAAGACCGGAGCACGCCCGTCAATTCCGATTGACGAGGTCGAGCCGGTCAGCGAGATCGTGAAGCGCTTCGCCACCGGCGCCATGAGCTACGGCTCCATCTCGGCTGAAGCCCACGAGACCTTGGCCATCGCCATGAACCGTCTGGGCGGTAAGTCCAACACCGGTGAAGGTGGCGAGGACGCCGAGCGCTTCACGCCAGATGCCAACGGCGACAGCCGTCGCAGTTCGATCAAGCAGGTGGCATCGGGTCGCTTCGGGGTGACGAGCGAGTACCTCGTCAACGCTGACGACATCCAGATCAAGATGGCGCAAGGTGCCAAGCCCGGTGAGGGAGGGCAGCTGCCGGGTCACAAGGTGTACCCGTGGGTGGCCAAGACCCGTCACTCCACGCCTGGTGTCGGACTCATCAGCCCGCCGCCCCATCACGACATCTACTCGATCGAGGATCTCAAGCAGCTCATCCACGATCTCAAGAACGCCAACCCCACCGCTCGCGTGCACGTGAAGCTGGTGGCGGAGATGGGCGTGGGCACGGTTGCTGCCGGTGTTTCGAAGGCCAAGGCCGACGTGGTGCTCATCAGCGGTCACGATGGCGGTACCGGCGCATCTCCGCTCACCTCGCTCAAGCACGCCGGTGGTCCGTGGGAACTCGGCCTGGCCGAGACGCAACAGACGTTGCTGCTCAACGGTCTACGTGATCGCATCGTGGTGCAGGTCGACGGTCAGATGAAGACCGGCCGTGATGTGGTCATCGCCGCGCTGCTCGGGGCCGAGGAGTTCGGCTTCGCCACCGCTCCGTTGGTGGTGTCGGGCTGCGTGATGATGCGCGTGTGCCATCTCGACACCTGCCCGGTGGGTGTGGCCACCCAGAACCCGGAGCTGCGCAAGCGCTTCAGCGGCAAGCCGGAGTTCGTGGTGAACTTCTTCGAGTTCATCGCCACCGAGGTGCGCGAGATCCTGGCGGAGTTGGGCTTCCGGTCGATCGCCGAGGCGATCGGTCATGCCGAGCTCATCGAGACCCGGGCCGCGGTCGATCACTGGAAAGCACACGGTCTCGACCTGAGCCCGATCCTCACCATCCCCGAGACGGCCTATCCCGATCAGAAGCCCTATGCGGTGCAGGGCCAAGATCATGGTCTCGCCGAAGCACTCGATGTGCAACTCATCGCGGCGTGCCGTGCGGCCATCGACAGCGCAACTCCGGTTGCCGCGTCGTTCTCGATCCGCAACGTCAACCGCACCACCGGGACGATGCTCGGCTACGAGGTCACCAAGGCGTGGGGCGGCGGCGGTTGGAAGGGCAGTAACGGTGGTGGCGACGGCCTGCCGGATGGGACCATCGACCTGACGTTCACGGGTTCGGCCGGTCAGAGCTTCGGGGCGTTCGTGCCCAAGGGCATCACCATGCGCCTCATCGGTGATGCCAACGACTACGTCGGCAAGGGCCTCTCTGGTGGGCGGATCATCATCCATCCCGATGCATCGTCGATCTTCCCGGCGGAAGAGAACGTCATCGCCGGCAACGTGATCGGCTACGGGGCGACCGGCGGCGAGATCTTCCTGCGCGGTGTGGTGGGGGAGCGGTTCTGTGTCCGCAACTCCGGCGCCACCGCGGTGGTGGAGGGCGTGGGCGATCACGGCTGCGAGTACATGACGGGCGGCAAGGTGGTGGTGCTCGGTCCGACCGGGCGCAACTTCGGCGCCGGCATGAGCGGAGGCATCGCCTACGTGTACGACGCGCACGGCAGCTTCCCGTCGTTGGTGAACTACGAGATGGTCGAGGTCGAGGCGCTGGCCGCCGACGATCGCGACTGGCTGGAGCGCACCATCGCCCGTCATCTCGAGTTGACGGGATCGGAAGTGGCGGAGCGCATGCTGCGCGGCTGGACCAGCGAGGTGAGCCGGTTCCGCAAGGTGATGCCACGTGACTACAAGCGAGTCCTCGGCGTCATGGCCGATGCCGCGCAACGTGGATTGACGCAAGACGAGACCTCGGCCGCGGTGATGGCCGCGGTGAAAGGGTGATGAGCCGTGGGTGAAGCGACCGGATTCCTGAAGTGGTCACGCGAGACCCCGACGCGCCGCCCCGTGCCGGTGCGACTCCGGGATTGGAAAGAGGTGTACGAGCCGTTCCCGGAAGATCATCTGCAGACGCAGGCCGGACGGTGCATGGACTGTGGCATCCCGTTCTGCAACAACGGTTGCCCACTCGGCAACCTCATCCCCGACTGGAACGATCTCGTCTATCGCGAGCACTGGCGTGACGCCATCGAGCGGCTGCACGCCACCAACAACTTCCCGGAGTTCACCGGCCGTCTGTGCCCGGCGCCGTGTGAGTCGGCCTGCGTGCTCGGCATCAACCAGGACCCGGTCGCCATCAAGCAGGTCGAGGTGACCATCGTCGACCGGGCGTGGGACGAGGGCTGGATCGTGCCGCAGACTGCGTCGATCAAGACCGGCAAGCGGGTGGCCGTCATCGGATCGGGGCCGGCTGGTCTCGCTGCCGCGCAGCAGTTGACCCGCGCCGGGCATGACGTCGTGGTGCTGGAGCGAGCCGACCGCATCGGTGGCTTGCTGCGCTATGGCATTCCCGAGTTCAAGATGGAGAAGCGCCATCTCGATCGGCGAATCGCCCAGATGGAGGCCGAGGGCACGGAGTTCCGTGTCAACGCCAACGTCGGTGGCAACGTCGACATCGACGTGCTGCGAGCCACGCATGACGCGGTGGTGCTGGCTGCCGGTGCGACGGCATGGCGTGATCTCCCGGTTCCCGGCCGGGAGTTCAAAGGCATCTATCAAGCGATGGAGTACCTGCCGCTCGCCAACCGTGTGCAGCAAGGCGATTACGACGAGCCGGCCATCTCGGCGGCCGGCAAGCACGTGGTCATCATCGGTGGCGGTGACACCGGCGCCGACTGCCTCGGCACGTCGCTGCGCCAGGGTGCGGCCAGCGTGCATCAGTTCGAGATCCTGCCCAAGCCGCCCGAGACGCGCGGCGGTGGGAACCCGTGGCCGCAGTTCGCCTTCGTCTACAAGGTCACCTCGGCGCACGAAGAGGGCGGCGAGCGGGTCTACAGCGTCAACACCGAATGCTTCCTCGGCGACGAGAACGGCAACGTCCGGGCCCTTCGGGCGCACGAGGTGCAGATGGTCGACGGTCGGTTCGAAAAGATCGAGGGCACCGACTTCGAGTTGCCGTGCGAGTTGGTGCTCTTGGCCATGGGCTTCGTCGGCCCGGAGCGCGCTGGCATGGTCGAGCGTCTCGGCGTCGACCTCGACCCACGCGGCAACGTCGCCCGCTCGGACGACTGGATGACGAGCGAAGAGGGTGTGTTCGTGTGTGGCGACATGGGCCGCGGTCAGAGCCTGATCGTGTGGGCCATCGCCGAAGGCCGCTCGTGCGCGGCTGCGGTGGATCGTTGGCTGACCGGCGAGTCGCGCTTGCCGGCCCCGATCAAGCCCACCGACCGACCGTTGATGTGAGCTGTCGAGACGCCCGGTTGGCTGGGCGTCTCGACGGGTGTCAATTTGCATTGACGTTTGTCAAGATCGTTACGCTGCTTGGTTAAACGCCGTCGCGTCGCGAGTTTTCATCACACCCGATACGTACACTTGTTCGTATGGAGGAGTTGATGGTGTTGGAGGAGTTGATCGAACGCATCGATGACGATGTGTTCGTCGACTTCCTCGACACCGGCTGGGCAGTGTTCGACAAACTGCGCTCACGACTCACTGTCGCCACCGGAACGTTCGACGCCGAAGGCCGTTACGCCATCGCCGGCGCAGTATCGATGGGCACCTACCTGTCGGCCCACAGCCCACTCGGACGCGAATCCACCAGCGTCGCCACACTGGCCCGCAAACTCCGATCAATGCCCACCACGCAGGCCGCGTGGCTGGATGGGTCACTCACGGGTGGGCAGGTGCGGATCATCTCCGATCACGTCCGTGCTGATCGGGTTGGCCTGTTCGCTGATCACGAAGACGGAATCGTGCCCGCATTGGTCGGACTGTCGGTGAAACACACCGACCAGGCCATGACGCACTGGCGGACCACTGCGGAGAACCTCATCGACACCCCACCACGCGAAGCAGCCGGGATCCGTATCACTCCACTCGCTGGGGAGAACCTGTGGAAGATCAACGGCACCTTGTCCGAACGCGACGCCAAGATGGTCAACGACGCCATCGCCTTGTTCCGTATCCCACCCGTCGACGGTGACACCACCACCCCCGCGCAACGCACTGCACACGCGCTCGCGGACAGTTGCGCGTTCTCGATCGCTCATCACGACACCGACAAAATGCCCCGGAACGCGCAAAGCCTCGGGCTCATGGCGTGGGCCGAGCACGCGCAAGACCCTGCACGCGGTGCGATGACCTTGGACGGCGAACCGATCTCCCGACGGTTGTATGAGGAGTTGGCGTGTTTCGCGTCGGTGCATCGGATCTTGTTCGAAGGGCCCTCCACCCCCGTCGATCTCGGGCGAAGCACGCGCATCGTCTCCAAAGAACTGTTCAAAGCCGTCGCGGCTCGTGACCACGGCTGCCGCTACCCCGGCTGTGATCGGCCCGTTGCCTGGTGTGAAGCCCACCACGTCAAGCACTGGATGTGGGACGGACGAACCGACTACTGGAACTTGGCTTTGCTTTGCGCGAGGCATCATCACCTCATCCACCGCATCGGGTGGAAACTCGAGATGGACGAGGACTTCGTCGTCACCGTCACCACGCCTGATGGACGACGACTCATCAGCCACCCACCACCCCAGCTGCAATAGCGACACGGACGGCGGCACGAAGCAGCACCTGATCTGTGTTACATCGTGTTACAGTTGTCGGCGATGGCTGACGGTCTCGAATGGCTCCCAGAGGACGGCGTCGTCCTCACGCGGGCTGATCTGGAGCGGATCTTCGAAGATCTCCGGGCGTTGATCGCTGGAACCGACGAGGTCGATCCGAACCGTGCGTTTGCCGTCGATATCGCAGTGACGATCACTCGGGCGCTCGAACGAGACAGCGGAGACGACTGATGGCGAAGCCCAAAGCAATCACCTGGCTGGAAGACCAGACCGGTCAGACGATCGATTACACCCCCGAACCCACTCGTCCGGACCGCCATCTCTCTGTGCGGCTCACCGGTGACCTCGCCGCCGCGCTCGATGGCATGGCCGCCGAACGCTCTCTGACCGTGTCACAGCTGGTTCGCGAGTTGCTCACCGAGGCGGTCAGCGAGCGACATGCTGTCGCCTCGCTCGACGCGAAGGCGCTCGCATCGCGCCTTGCCGCCGACGTGGCCGAGGTCCGTCGTCGGCTCGCAGGCTGAACCGACCACTGGCGGCGAGATCTGTCGATCGGCGTGCTCGGCAGGGCGTAGGCATTGGGCATTCGGCTCTATCGACTTGCGGCGGCGCATCAGGCATCCTGTCGCCGTGGCGAAGGGCGGGCGGGGCCGGATGGGCAGAGCGGGAATCGCACAGCCGAGAGGCTCGGTCGCGGCAACCTCGGTGCAGGAGGAGCAGTGCGGCGTGATGGCGGCGAACCCACCTCAGTCCATTCGGTGGGACAGACCTAGTTGCTTCGCAATGCAATCGGGGGGCGCTTGTGGGCGGCGGGCCAATCGATCGAACAGGCCTGGAACGTGAGCGTTCCTCGTTGGCTTCGACGATTCAACGAGCCCCCGCTCTCGAATGCTCGAGCGATCGTCGGAGTTGGGGTGCTGATTGCCGTACTGGCGGCTGGCGCGTTTGTCGTGGCGTTCCTTGCCAAGTCCGGCTCAGCGCGGCATCAGATTGGCTCCGTCACGAGCCAGTACTTCCGGGCAGTTGGTGAGGGCGACGGGGAGACGGCGTTCGCGTTGCTCTGCCCGGAAGTGCAGGCGACAGTATCTCGAAGTGAATTGGCAGGCTTGGCTCGGGCGCACGGTGGAATTGAGGTCGAGTCGGCTCAGCTCCGTGGAACTCACGGAGGGTTCTGGCCGTGGAGCAGCGACCAGCGTGGGGTCAGCTGGGCCCGACTCCGTGTCGGTGGGGGCGAGATGGTCGTCACCATCGAAGTCCGTCTCGAGGGTCGATGGCTCATATGTCCAAGAGCGACTACTGGCCTCCTCGGCCGCCCCCGGCACTAGCGGACGCGGCTGAAGCACGCGCTGATCTGTCGCTCGGCTCGTGCTCGACAAGGGCGACCTCATCGGGCATGTTATGTGGGTGTTGGGACGACGCCGTGGGCGCAGAGCAGAGTCGTCTGCGATGGATGAAGCGCCGGGCTGGGATGCCATCGACGCAGCGATTCAGCCACTCGTTGGTTCCCGTCAGCCACACCACTGGGGGACCGGTACTGGGCTCCCTGACCAGGATGGCATTTGGGGGGTCTCTGCTTACCTCGTTGACGACCACTGGTTCT
>JBFWVD010000062.1:0-26642 GCA_050246915.1 Acidimicrobiia bacterium
GGTGGCGACGGTCAGCGACAGATCGGTGAACAGCGGCTTGCCCGGGCGGCTCGCTCCGATGCGTTGGACGTCGACACAGATCACGTCCACCATTGGACACGCTGCACGCCCGGGGGCGCCAAACGGGACCGCCGATCACCGAGCGACGGCCACGGGTCAGCTCTTCATCGAGTCCCAGATCTCGAACAGCTCTGCCTTGGTCAAGATGGTGGCGAGGTTGATGAGCGAATTGTCGATGACGTCGTTGGCGTACGACATGGGCACACCGGCCACCGCGTCACGCACGACCACCGCCTGATAGCCGAGGTCGATGGCATTGAGGGTCATGCCGAAGATGCCGAGGTTCACCGACACGCCGGTGGCGATGACGGTCTTGATGCCGATGTTGCGCAGCACCTGATCGAGCTGCGTCGACATGAACGGCGACATGCCCGTGATGCGGCCGACCACCACGTCAGACGGGTCGAGGACCTCAGGCATGATCGCGGCGGACTCCGAGCCCTGCTCCACGTTGCGGGTCCCATCGGCATTTCGGATCTTGCCGACCATGGCGAAGATGCGGCAGTTCTCGACGAATCCCACACCATCGGCCCGCGTCTCGCACGGACAATGAACCACCTTCACGCCCGCGGCGCGAGCGTGGCGAGCCACCTCGGCGATCGAGTCGACCAGACCGATCTCGTCACAGACATCGGCGAGGCCACGCAGCGACGCCATGTCGCCGACCACGCCGCGCTGCACCTCCATGGTGAGCAAGGCTGTGTGGGCCGGGTCGAGTGTGGCGCGGAGGCGTTCCATGCGGGAGTTCGAGCTCATGGACAGATCATCGCAGGCTCAGCACCCGGGCAAGTACGTTGAGTTCGATGGGTATGTACGACCATGATGTCCTCGACGCGTTCGCGCGTCGCCAGGGTGCCCCGGATGCGCCGACCGTAGAGGCACGGACCGGATTGGTGGCCGAACATCGCCGCACCGGGTTCACGGGCTCGGTGTGCGCGGTCACGGCCGACACAGTGACCTTGCGGGGTCGCACCGGAGCCGAGCGGGTGTTCACCACGGGCAAGGGGGCATTCCTCATCGCCGGCAAGCCGGTGACCTTGGTGCGTCCCAAGCCGAAGCCTGCCGCGTCGACGGGACCGACCATCACCGCCAGCGGATCGATCAAGATCGACCACAAGGCCAAGGTGGCCATCGGTTCGCGGATCTGGGTGGAGGGCATCCACGACGCCATGCTCATCGAGAAGGTGTGGGGTGACGATCTGCGCGGCGAAGGGGTGGTCGTCGAGCGACTCGACGGCATCGATCATCTCGCCGATGAGATCGCCGCGTTCCGCCCGGCTCCGGGCCATCGTCTCGGCGTGCTCGTCGATCATCTCGTTCCCGGTTCGAAGGAAGATCGCATCGCACGATCGGTGCGACACGATCACGTGCTCGTCACCGGTACCCCGTTCGTCGATGTGTGGCAGGCGGTGCGGCCCAGCGTGCTCGGCATCGATCGTTGGCCCACCATCGATCGGGGCACCGATTGGAAGACCGGCATCTGTCGCGAGTTCAAGGTGAGCGATCCCGCCGAGATGTGGCGCCGGTTGCTGTCGTCGGTGCGCACGTATGCCGATCTCGAACCGTCCCTCGTCGGCGCGGTCGAGCAGCTCATCGACTTCGTGACCACACCGTCATGAGCGCACCCTCGTGTCGACTGCCCTCATGACGACAGCGCGGTAACGAGCGCTCCATGGCATTGGATCGGGTCATCGCGGGCAAGGCCGCGGCGATCATCCCCGCAATCGCGTTGTACGGCATGGCCTTCGGGGCCACATCGCAGCAATCGGGGCTGCCGCTGTCCCAGACGGTGGGCTTGTCGCTGTTGGTGTTCGGCGGTGGATCGCAGTTCGCCGCAGTAGGTGTGTACGCCTCTGGCGGGAGTGCGGTTTCCCAAGTCGTGACGGGACTGTTGGTGAACGCACGTATGTTGGCGTTCGGCGTGGCGCTTGCACCGATACTGCCGCGATCGTTCCGTCATCGTCTCGCCGCCTGTCAGTTCGTCACCGATGAACCGGTGGCTCTGGCCGTCGCCGAGGACGACGTCGTTTCAGCGCGACGGGCCTTCTGGTACATGGCCATCTCGCTGTGGATCGTGTGGAACCTCTCGGCCGCACTCGGCGCCACCGCGCTGCGATCCATCGGAGACCCAGGTCGCTTCGGCCTCGACGCGGCCATCCCCGCGTCGTTCGTGGGATTGTTGGCGCCGCGGTTGCGTCAACGCCCGGCCATGGCCGCCGCGCTGCTGGGTGCCGCGCTGTCGTTGATGCTCGTGCCATTGACCCCTGCCGGTGTGCCAGTGATGGTCTCGGCACTCGGGGCGATCATCGTGCTGGCTTACGGCATGCGCCGCGGGGTGACAACGTGAGTTGGTGGGCGATCTGCGCGCTGGCGGCGGGCACCTTCGCGCTCAAGAGTGCGGGGCCCTTGGTGCTCGGCGGTCGCGCACTGCCGCCGTGGTTGGCTCGGGCCGCCAACTTGTTGCCGGCGTCGCTCTTGGCCGGCCTCGTCTGTGTGCAGACCTTCGGAGACGGTCGCCATCTCACGATCGATGCGCGCGCCGCAGGCTTGGCCACGGCCATCATCGCCGCGTGGCGACGAGCGCCATTCGTCGTCATCGTCGCGTCGGCCATGGCCGTGACGGCGGCGATACGTGCTGCTGGCTGACACGTCTCGCGAAACGCGGGAACTGAGACCCAGGAACGTTCGACAGAAAACCGACATCACATCGTTCCCGCTCACGTCGGCCGACGACGGCGCGAACGCCTGGATTCTCGGAGGTTCTCATGCGTCACCGATCTGCTCGGCCCGCCGCCGTCGCGGCCATCGCCGCCATCGCTCTCGTCTCGAGCGCATGCGGCGATGACAGCTCCACAGCAATCACGACAGCGGCGGCATCGCAAGCCGAGCACTCGCACGACGCCTCGGAAACGGCCACGACGTTTCCGATGACGATCGAGAACTGTGGGCGCTCACTCGAGATCAAAGCGCCGCCCAAGAGGGTCGTCGGACTCGATCAGATCTCCACCGAGATCCTCCTCGAGCTCGGTCTCGGAGACAAGATCGTCGGCACTGCCAACCAATCCGACCCGCCCTTCGACGCCGTAGCTACCCAGTACAAGGCCCTCAAGGTGCTCTCCGCGAACTATCCGACAGCCGAGGAGTTCGTCGCGGCTGAGTCGGACTTCGTGATCGGGAACATCGAGTTCCTGAGCTACTCGCAGGAAGCAGGGTTCGGTGGAGCGTTCACGCGCGATGAACTCACCGGTCAGGGTGTGACGTCGTTCGCGCTCATCTGCAATGGCGAAACCGACACGCAGGATCTGTTGTTCGAACGGTTCGCGCAACTCGGCATGATCTTCGGCGTGTCGGACAAGGCCGACGCAGTCCTCGACGACGTGAAAGCCTCCTTGGCCGCGACCGCGAAGGTGTTGCAGGGGGCTCCTGCCGTGCCGACACTCATCTACATCGACGGCAGCGGTCCGATCCAAACGCTCGCTTCCGACCTCAGCCGAGCCGGAGGCAAGAACATCATCGGACCCGACGAAGGCAACTGCTGCCCGCCCGAGATCGCCGTCGAAGTGATCGCCGACCGTGCCCCAGAGGCGATCTTGCTGTCGAGCTTCGGCAACCTCGATCCGAGTGGACCATCGGTGGAGGAGAAGAAGAGCAAGCTCGCCGCCACGCTTCCCACCGTCCCGGCCGTCACGAAGAGCCGGTATCTGTCGATCGACTTCATCGCGTTCTCGACGCCGGCTCGCCTGGCTCGCGACGCAATCACCATCGGCAAGTTCCTCCATCCCGATCTCACCTTCCCGAGCTGATCCAGCCGCGCCGATGGTCGAGGAGCGACGACGGCGATGGGTCGTCATCTACGCCGCACTCACGGCATCGCTCGTACTCTCGATCGCCGTGGCAGTGGGCATAGGGCCCGTTGCCGTGCCGACCTCGACCGTCTGGCGGATCATCGGATATCGAGCGTTCAGCATCGGGGAACGGGGTGATTGGAGCAGGTCTCAGGAGTTCATCGTCTGGAACCTTCGGTTGCCGCGCGTGTTGCTCGGGGCAAGCGTCGGTGCCGGCTTGGCCGTCACCGGCGCAGTGCTCCAGGCATTGGTGCGCAATCCGCTTGCCGATCCCTACGTCTTCGGCATCACGTCGGGAGCATCGGTCGGAGCGTCCCTGGTACTGGTGATCGGGATCGCCGCGTTCGGGTCCTACTCGCTATCGGGCGCGGCGTTCATCGGTGCGACGGTTGCATTCGCGCTCGTCCTCGCATTGGCCCGATCACCAGACGGCCTCCTGCCGACTCGACTCATCTTGTCGGGGGTCGCGGTGTCGTACGCGATGTCATCGCTGACGAGCCTGCTGGTGTTCACCGCCGCCAACCAAGGCGATCAGGGCGCGGCGCTCTCGGTGGTGTTCTGGATCCTCGGCGGTCTCGGCGGGGCACGCTGGAACCAAGTGCTGATCCCCGTCATCGCGGTCGCCTGTGTCACGGCCGTGCTGTCGCTTCAGGCGCGCGCCCTCAATGCCATCTCGATCGGTGACGAGTCGGCCGCAACACTGGGCATCGATCTACGAACGTTCCGCCGGTTGTTGTTCACCGCATGCTCACTGCTGACCGGCTTGATCGTCGCGGTCAGTGGCGGCATCGGATTCGTGGGACTGATCGTTCCCCACGCAATACGGATCGCGGTCGGACCCGATCATCGACGACTCTTGCCCCTGTCGGTGCTCGTCGGCGCGATCTTCCTCGTCTGGGCCGACGTCGGCGCGCGCGTCCTGTTCGCTCCGTCCGAACTTCCGATCGGGGTGATCACCGCGATGGTCGGTACGCCGGTGTTCGTGATCTTGTTGCGAACCCAGGGCAGCAGTGGACATCGCCGATGAGGGTCGAGGTCTCCGCTGTCCACGCCGCCCTCGGCGGACTCCCCATATTGAACGGCATCGACCTATCGATCGGATCGGGCGAGATGGTCTCGCTCGTCGGACCGAACGGCAGCGGAAAGTCCACACTGCTGCGATGCATCTATCGAGTGCTTCGACCCACGGCAGGGCGGGTCGACTGTGGCGGCACAGACGTCTGGGCGTCCGATCAACGCCAAAGTGCGCGATCGATCGCTGTGTTGGTGCAAGAGCCTCAAGGGGAGTTCGACTTCGAGGTGTTCGACATGGTTCTCATGGGCCGCACACCGCATCTCGGCTTGTTCGACCGGTTCAGCGCCGACGACCGGACAACTGCCGAAGCGGCACTGGCGACCGTCGATGCGTCGCACCTCGCCCGGCGGCGGTTCCGGACCCTGTCCGGTGGAGAGAAGCAACGAGTGTTGCTGGCACGCGCGCTGACCCAGCAGCCCGAGGTGTTGGTGCTCGACGAACCGACCAACCACCTCGACATCCAACATCAACTCGAGTTGCTGGAGATCGTTCGCCGCCTGGGGATCACCGTCATCGCTGCGCTGCACGACCTCAATCTGGCGGCGCGCTACAGCGACCGGGTCTGCGTTCTGAGCGGCGGACGCGTTGTCGGGTTCGGCGCCCCCGCCGAGGTCCTGACCGTCGAGGTGATCTCGTCGGTGTTTCGCGTAGCGGCGACTGTCACCATCGGTGTGGGGAACGCTCCGCAGTTCACCTTCTCACCCCTCAGCACGATCTAGCGGTTGACCAGATCACCTTGTGAGGTGGCCTTGGCCCACAGCTTGTTCCAGCGCGTTGGTGCGGGATGGGTACGGCACACCTCGTCGATCACGTGCACTGCCCACGCACCCTCGACGGTCTCGGCTTCGGGGAGTCGGCCGCGGTGCACCTTGGCCGTCGGCGGCCCAACCGGACCGTACAGCGTCAAGGTGAGTTGACGGCCGACGTCGGTCATGCGGGGGTCGGGCAGCACCGACTCGCCCAGAGCCGCGCAATACGCCGCGATGGTCTCGGTTGGGGCGCGGGGCCGGCCTCGACGATCACCTTCGGCATCGATCCGACGCGACAACACCGTGGCCCATCCCTCGGGTGTGCGTCGACGCCGACTGATGAACGCCTTGGTCACCAGCACCAAGATGGCAAGTGCGGCAAGGGCCAGCACCGCCACCAGCGCCCAGGTGAGCGCACCGATGGATCGCTTCAGCGACCCCACGAAAGACCGGTCGAACTCGCCCGACAGCGGCACCGACGCGGTCGGGTCGAACCCCTGCCAACCCACACCGGGGAAGTACACCTCGACCCAGGCATGGGCGTCGGAGCCACGCACCACGAACTCGCCCGTGAGTTGATCGAAATCCCCGGCCACATATCCCGTGGCGACGCGAGCGGGCACGCCCAGGGATCGAAGCATGACGGTGAGCGCGGAGGCGATCTGCTCGCAGAAGCCTTGCCGATCGACGAACAGGTACTGATCGACTGCATCAGCGCCCGAGGGGAGCGGCGGGATGTCGAGGGTGTAGCTGGTGTTGGCGCCCAGCCAGTCCTGCATCGCCAGGATCGTGTCGTAGGTGGATGCCTTGCCCTGCGCGAGTTGCGCGGCGAGAGCCGTGACGCGCTCGGGCACGTCGGGCAACTGCAGATAGCGCTCGCGGAACGCGGTGGTGTACTTCTCGAGGAGCGGGTCGTGCTCCCGCAGCAGCGCTGCGGTGACGATCGGCCGCTGGCTCACCACCGAGTAGGCCGCGTCCGCACCGAGTGGGTCACGGCGCACGATGGTCCCGTCATCGAACAGCGCCATGGCCGACAGCGGTGCGGTGACCCGCGACATGCGATAGGCGCCGAAGATCACATCGGTGCCCCCGACCTCCATGTGGAAGCTCTGCACGAACGCTTCGGTCTCCACCGCGTCGAGGCCATCGGCCGCAAGGTCGATTGACACGGCTCGTTCACCGTTGTCGAGGAACTCCACCGATCCACCAGACGGGTTCAACCGTCGAGCTGTCACGTCCGAACGGGTCCACACCCGACCATCCCAGGTGTCGAAGGTGGTACCTCGCCAATAGTCGGGCGCTTCGGCCACCACCCGCATGACCACCTCGTCGGAAGGTGTGAAACGACTGGACGTGTCCATCGAGTCGCTGAAGCCGGCGTAGCGCTGCGGCGTGTCCGACGCACTCGATCGACCGGAGGTCGGATCGGGTGACGGCGGTGATGGGCGGGTCGCCATGGCGATCGGGGCGATGACTGCCAGCGCGAGCAGCAACACACCGGCCCGCCGCAACGCCACGTGACGGCTCCGCCGCTGCGCCGCGGCATCGACACCACCGGGCCGATGACCCTGCAGGCCGGCCAGCTCACGATCGCCTTCCACGTCGAGCAGCGACAACGCCACCACAGCCACGATCGCGAACACCAGCAGCGGTCCACCGAGTCCCCGCGACGCCGGCATCGAGCCGGCCGCAGCCATGAGCACCAGACCGGCGAACACGGTCATGGCCCGCGAGGCGCGCGTGGTGAGATCCACGGTCAGCATCACCGTGGGGATGAGCATCAGATGAGCGAGGAAGCCCCAGCTCGCATCATTACCCCCACCCAGCGCCGGCACCGGTGTGATGGCCGGCAAGGAAACCAGCAACACCACCAGCGCGGTACCGAGCTGGCCGATGACGGTGGCGCGACGATCGCCGCCCAGCCAACGCCGCAGCTGCCCACCGCCGAGCACGCACAGCGAGAACGTTGCGAACACGCCGAGGCCGACGCGGTCGGTGATGACCAGCGCCAGAGCGCCGACGAGCAAGGCGACGCGCGATGCATACGCCGAGTTGGACTGATCGCCGGCGGCGCGATCGCTGCTCATGACGGCGATCCGTCGAGGTCGGTCCGTAACACCAGCGCGCCCGCGGGTCCATCGATGGGGGCTCCACAACGCGCCGCGGCAAGGCGACGACCGAGATCTTGTCGTCCGATCACCACGGCCCGCACCGGTGTCGACTCGAGGGTGATGAGCTCCACACCGTGGCCCCGGCTGAGCAGATCGGTGCACAGGCCCATGGCCCGCGACGCCACCCGTTCCGCACCCGATCCTGGCTCGCTTCCGAGGTCGACCACCACGGTGAGACGAGAGGTCGTGCCGGCGGAGAGATCCCGCACCATCATCCGCCCGGTCCGCGCCGTCGCGGGCCAGTTCACCATGCGGCGCGGATCGCCGGGGACGTACTCACGAACACCGCGGGGTAGCTCGTCGGATCGCACACCGGCGCGTTCGGGATCAATGGTCAATGCGGGGAGGACGCGATGCGCCATCGGGTCGGGCGCGGGCGCCACGTACACAGGCTCGGGGAGTTGCACCAACGCCCGTCGGGAAACGGCGATGAGCCCGAGCGGCGCACGAACCATGAACTCGAACTCGGCGGCGACGAACACGCCGCGGTGATCGGGCACCACGTCGAGCGATCCGGTCTCGGGAGCGTCCACCCGCACCCACGGTGCCCCGCTGATCGAGGACGCCCGCACCAAACTGCGACCGGCCGGCGCTCGCACCGTGACACGCAGCGGATCGCTGCGCCCCACCATGGCGTCATTCGGGGCGATCACTTCGATGTCGATGCGGCGGAGCGCGAAGAACGACAACAGCCCGTCCATGAACGTCACCGCGACCAGCCCGACCACCAGCACCCACATCCAGGCCGATCCGCTGCGTCCCCACACCTGCGCACCGGCCACCGCCAACAACAAGGTGAGGCCACCGGCGGTGGTGAGTCGTGGTCCACGGCGCGACAACCGCGGTTGCACCGTCAATTGTTCCTGACGCGCGTCGCGCGCGGGCTCCTGCCGACGCGGCAGTGGGTCCTCGACGGCGGGCGCTGTCTCGATGGGGTCGGCCACGGGCTCAGCCCACCGGCACGCGAACCTGGCCGAGCGCATCGGCCACTGCTGCTTCGCCCGACCGGTTGCCCAGTGCCACGACCCGATGGGCGAGCACAACCGGCGCAGCGCGTTGCACATCGTCGGGAGCCACGAAGTTGCGACCGGCCAGCACGGCGATCGCCCGTGCCACGCGACCGAGCACCAAACTGGCCCGCGGGCTCGGGCCCAGTGCCAGCGAGGGATGGGCGCGCAGCGCGGTGACGACGTCGAGCAAATAGTCGGCGACCGGGGCCGACAGATGCAGCGCCGCCACCTCGGCTTGCACCGCCGACAGTTGCGCGGGCGTGATGACCGGCGTCAGCAACGCCAATTGCGGCTCGCCGCCTTCGCCGAGCAACAACCCGCGCTCGGTGGCACGGTCGGGCAGACCGATGGTGAGGCGCACCGCGAATCGATCGCGCTGGCCATCACCGAGGGGGAAGGTGCCGACGTCGCCGAGGGGATTCTGGGTGGCGATGACCACGAACGGATCGGGCACCCGGTACGTGGTGCCATCGGCGGTGACCTGTCGCTCGGCCATGGCTTCGAGCAACGCAGATTGCGCGCGTGGGGTAGCCCGATTGATCTCGTCGACCAGCACGACGTTCGCGAACAACGGACCCGGCCGGAACTTCCAAGCCGAGGTGCCCTGATCGAACACGGTCACACCGGTGATGTCGGTGGGGAGCAGATCGGCGGTGCCCTGGATGCGGCCGGCCGAGCCGCCGATGGCCCTGGCCAGCGATTTGGCCAGCAGGGTCTTACCGACACCCGGCGAGTCCTCCACCAGGACGTGGCCGCCGGCGAGCACCGCGGCCACCGTCAGCTCGACGACCTCCCGCTTGCCCACCAGGGCCTGTGACAGCGCGTCACGAAGGGCGGAAGCGACTTGGACAGCGGACATCGCAGCCAATGTACGGGAGAACGGGCGCTTTGGACACGGCGGGGGCGAAACCAAGGTGCGGCCGTGACCACTCCATCACGCGCCGGCGTGCACCGCTACGGCGATCCGCGCGGCGACCGCGGCGTTGTTCTCGGCCAGGGCCAAGTTGGCCGGGATGCTGCGGCCCTCGGTGGCGACGGCCAAGCGGCCGAGGACGAACGGCGTGAGGGCCGCACCGGTGACGCCGGCATGCTCGGCATCGGCCAGAGCGCCGTCGATCGCCGCGGTCAGATCGGCGGCCGGAAGCTCATCGGCCACCGGGATGGGCACGGTCACGAGCACGCCACTGGCGCTACGGCTGCGGTTGGCGAACACCGCTGCGGCCTCGGCCGTGGTCTCGACCCGATGGGGCACGCTCACACCCGACGAGCGCGTGTAGAACGCGGGGAACCAATCGTGTTGCCATCCGAGCACCGGCACGCCGACGGTCTCGAGGTACTCGAGCGTGCGGGGCAGATCGAGGAATGCCTTGGCTCCCGCGCACACACAGATGACCGGATGATGGGCGAGTGCGTCGAGATCGGCGCTGATGTCGCCGGTGATCTCCGCACCGCGATGCACACCGCCGATGCCGCCCGTCGCGAACACTCGCACACCGGCCCGGGCGGCCAACGCCAACGATGCCGACACCGTCGTCGCACCGACGCTCCACTGCTGAGCGATGGCCACGGCGAGGTCGCGTTCGGCCGCCTTGCGGGCCTCGCCGTCGAGGACGCGCCCCCAATCGGCGACGTCCACACCCACGCGGGCCACACCGTCGAGCACGACGGTGAGAGCGGGCACGGCGCCGTGCGATCGGATCACTGCGTCGCAACGCTCGAGCGCCGCGCGGTTGTGGGGTCGAGGCAAGCCGAGCGTCGAAAAGATGGTGGTCTCGAGAGCGACGACCGGTGCACCGACGGCAAGCGCGGCGGCGACCTCGGCAGAGAGTTGGACCTGCATCAGCCCAGTGTGGCACCAGGACTGCGCAGAACCCGTTGAGCGAGGCCGTGACCAGCCCGCACCGCATCGCCCCAGTCGTGCCCCTCGAGTCGGGCGCCGATGACCCCTGCAGCAAAAGCATCGCCGGCGCCGGTGGAATCGATCGGCTCGATCGCGTTGCCCACCGCGACGATCAGGTCCGCCTCGCCGCAGCGCCGCACCATCGCAGGATCGGGCCCGTGCTTGACGATGATGACATCGGCGGGCCAGCGCCCCGCCAACGTGGCGTCCTCTTCGGCGTTGGCGAACAGCACGTCGGGCGATCCGATCGCATCGGCGATGAGCCCGGCCGCCTGCTCGACCCCGAACGAGGCGAGCAGGCTCGACGACGAGGCGTCGATGCTGATCGGGATGGAACGCCGACGGGCTTCGGCCATGAGGGCGAACGTGGTGGCGCCCAGGGGCTCGACCTCGAGCGAATAGAACGGAACGTGCAACCACCTCACCGCGTCGAGCCAGTGCATCGGCACATCGGTGAGATCCCGGGCCGCGCCGCGGTCGGTGATCATGGTTCGCTCGCCATCGCCGGACACCAAGATCACGATCGTCCCGGTGCGCCCGACCCTCTGGACCTTCACGTCAACCCCGATTGACGTCATCTCCTCGGTGAGTGCCCAGCCACCAAGGTCATCGCCGAGCGCGCCGATGAACCTCGACGGGGTGCCGACGGCCGCCGCGAAGTAGGCGACGTTGGCAGCGCTGCCGCCGCGACGGCGGCTGATGACCGCCGTGGTGTCGGCGCCATGGGTGATCTCGCCGTCGGGCCAGATCACGATGTCCTCGCACAGGTCGCCGATGCAGCACAGCACGTCGGGGTGTCTAGCTCAGATGAGGTCTCCCGCAGCCAACGCTGGTTGCGCCGACACGGGCACACCGCCTCGGGCCTCGTCGGTGAGAACCAAGGTGGCCAGAGCCTTGTCAGCTGGGAAGGCCACGACCTTGGGCGATGAGCCGAGCACGCCGAGGCTGATCACCTTGCCGTCGATGACACCCCACAGCTGGTAGGTGCGATCGTCGGGCAGAGCCGGGAGATCGCTGGCCAACAGATAGCCCACACCGTCTTCGATGGCGACCTGCACCGCGTAGTTCCCCGCCGTCGACACCAACCGCGCCTTGCGGGCGGTCGGATCGGCGAGGGCTTCGATGGCAGCGGCATTGAGCTGACTGTTCGATGCGCTCTTGCGATAGCGATCGAGTTGGTTGCTCTGATCGACAACCTTCACCCCGAGCACCGCAATGGCGGCCACCGCCGCCACGGCCGCACCGGTGAACAACGCGGTGATGCCCTGACGACGGCGGCGGGTCTGACGCAGCTGCTCGGGTGAGCGGCGCTTGTCGAGCGACAACACCGGGGCGAGGACCGTCTCTGGAGCGGGAGCTCGCTCCTCGAGCGACGAGGCGATGCGATCCCACAGTCCCACCGGAGCGGGGGCCCCGGAGAATGCCAGCATCGTGGCGACCTCACGATGCTCGGCCACCTCGGCACGCGCCCGCGGGTTGTTGGCGAGGTATGCGTCGATGGCGACACGTTCGTGGTCGTCGACAGCATCGAGGGCATAGGCCCCCAGCAGCGAGTCCAGCTCGTCGGCGTTCACGACAACTCTCCCATCCCCACCAGGTGGAGCTCGCTGCGAAGACGGCGCAGCCCGACGCGGATCCGGCTCTTGATCGTTCCTTCGGGAGCGCCGAGCCGGGCGGCTACCTCGCGATAGGTGTAACCACCGAAGTACGCGAGCTCGATCGCTTCGCGCTCGTCCTCGGGGATCGCTGCCAGGGCGGTGCGCACCTGATCGGCAGTGGTGAGATCCCAGATCTCGTGCTCGAGGTCGTATCCGGCGGTGGCGGTGGTCCGGGCGTCGCGATCTTCGCGATTGCGGCGGGATGTCTCGCTGCGCAGGATGTCGACCGAGCGTCCGTGGGTGTGGGCCAGCAGGAAGCTGCGGAGGCTGCCACGCTCGGGGTCGAAGCGGTCAGCGTCGTTCCACAGGCGCAGGAAGACCTCCTGCACTACTTCTTCGGCGAGCTGCGCATCGTTGAGCAGCCGTCTGGCCAGGCCGTGTACCGCACCGGCGTGACGCCGGTACGCCTCGGCCAGCGCTTCGGACTGATAGCGGCCGATGGCCACCACCAGAGCGGAGTCTGAGCACTCGGAATAGTCCCTCACGACCACCTCTACGTTGCCGTTCGCAGCCTGGATGACAACTCGCCGGGTCCCGGTCACCAGTCTGGCGCCTGCGCCAGTCTGGAGTCTGCGTACACGAGTGGTGTACGCAGACTCCAGAGTTCCCGGCTGGGCCGAACCGCCGCGTGCCTCGAGCGAACTTGGGAGTCAGATTGCGGAATTTCCATAACCTGACTCCACAGTGGCACCGGTGCCACAGTGGCAGACCCTCAGCGGGTGAAGGTGGAGACGATCTCCACGTGAGAGGTGTGGGGAAACACGGGCAGCACCTGCGCGTCGTTCAGCACGTAGCCATGTTCCATCAGCAGCGCCGTGTCGCGGGCCATCGACGCCGCGTCGCACGACACCAGGATGATCCGGCCCGCCCCTGACGCAACCAGGGTTGACGCGGCGCTGCGGCCGAGGCCCGGTCGGGCCGGATCGGCGATGATCACATCCGCCGGGTCGACCCGCCACTTGGCGACGTCCCCGGTGATGATCTTGACGCCCGTGCCCGCCAGGTTCCGGCGGGCATCGGCGGTGGCCGAGGCGTTCGATTCGATGAGCGTCCAACGCGCGCCGGGCACATCGGAGGCCAACGCCGCGGTGAACAGCCCCGCTCCCCCGTAGGCATCCACGATCCGC
Organism: Acidimicrobiia bacterium; assembly: GCA_050246915.1. Classification (GTDB taxonomy): domain Bacteria; phylum Actinomycetota; class Acidimicrobiia; order Acidimicrobiales; family Ilumatobacteraceae; genus JBFWVD01. The sequence continues at coordinate 13,596 of JBFWVD010000062.1, forward strand.
TCCGGCATCGCCTCGGTGAGCGGACCACGCACCGCGGCCACCAACAACTCCGCGGCATGGCGCGACGACTGGAAGAAGCTCCCCATCGACACCGACAACGTGGCCCCGGCGACGCGTTCGTGGACGACCGCGTCATCACCGACGAGCGCGTCTGTCGGCATGGCGCCCTTGCGGGATCGACCCACGATCGACACCGCTCGTTCTCCGGTGGCGTCGGCCACGCGCATGATCACCTCGGTGGCACCGGGCGCCCGCACCTTTCCGAGGAGATCTTCGAGCGCGGGATGCAACACCATGCAGTCGTTGACCGCGATGAGATGGTTGCTCCGGCGTCGGCGATAGGCGGGCCGCCCGTCGCCATACACGCCGAGTCGCACCGTGGTGCGGCCCCGCGAGATCGATGGATCGACGGTGTCGAGCCCGGCGCGCACCGGCGCATCGGGGAGGCGAGCCAGGCGCGCCAGCCCGTCGCGCACGATGGCCACCTTCTGCTCGAGTTGATGGGCCGCATCGATGTGCTGCCAATCGCAGCCACCGCAGCCCAACTCGATCGACGGGCACGGAGGCGCGACCCGCCGCGACGACGGTGACGCGATCGACACGATCGCCGCTCGGGCCAGGTCCTTGCGCACCTCGGTGATCTCGGCGGTGACCTGCTCGCCGGGCAGCACACCGGTCACGAACACCACCCGACCGCTGGCATGCCGAGCAAGCCCGTCGCCACCGGCCACCAACTTGTCGATGGTCAGATCCACGACATCGCCGAGGGCCACCGGCGGGCCGATCGCGCGGTCACGGCGGTCGGACGCGTCATCGGACATCAGGTCAGGCTGCCACACCGTCTGAGCGCATCACCCGTTCACCAAGCCCGTTCACCCCCTACGATCTGGGCATGGCCCGGCCCGTCCGCATCGTCCCGTCTGTGCTCCCCGCCGATTTCGCCAAGCTCGGCGCCGAGATCGAAGCGCTCGAAGCCGCGGGGGTGGACGACATCCAATGGGATGTGATGGACGGCCAGTTCGTCCCCAACCTCACGTTCGGCCCCGACATCATCGCCTCGGCACGCCGCCATGCCACGGTCCCGTTCGAAGCCCATCTCATGGTGTTCACCCCCGAGCGAATGGTCGAGCAATACCTCAAGGCCGGGTGCGAGCGGCTCATCATCCACACCGAGTCGACCATCCACCTCCATCGTGTACTGGCCGAGATCAACCGCCTCGGTGGCAAGGCCGCGGTGGCCATCAATCCGTCCACACCGGCCAACGCTGTGGGCGACGTGCTCGACCTCATCGACATGGTGCTGGTGATGACGGTCAACCCGGGATTCGGTGGACAGACCTACATCGCGTCGATGGAGCCCAAGATCGCCCGAGTGGCCGAACTCATCGATGCCAGCGGCTTCGACGTCGACATCGAGGTGGACGGTGGCATCTCCGCCACCACGATCGCCGGCGCAGCCGCCGCCGGGGCGAACGTGTTCATCGCCGGCACGGGGCTGTTCAAGCACCCCGGCGGTCTGGCCACTGCGGTGAAGGAATTGCGCGCCCTGGCCGAGGCCGCGCAGCGCTGACGCTCGCGATCAACCGTTGGGCATAGCCATCGCGGCGAGCACCGAACGCACCTCGGCGATAGCACCGTGGAGATCGGGCAACGAGCGCTGGACCGCGGGCGCACCGGCCCGAGCGAACACGAACACCACCTCGTCCACGGACCGACCGAGCGTCTCGGACACCGCCAGCGCGTAGGCCGCTCCCTGACGTCGATAGCGATCGAGCGTGGCGTCGATCTCGGCGTCGGTGCGAACGCTGTCGGTCTTGTAGTCGATCACCACCAACGACCCGTCGTCGCGCTCCACCAAGAGATCGATGAACCCCTCGATGGTCATGGCAGCAATCGGAGCGGCGACGAACACCTCGCGCCAGTGACGCGAGCGCGCTGCTTCGACAACGGCTGGCGCCCCGAGCACGTGGCGGACCAAGCGGGCGATCTCGAGAGCGGAGTCACCGACCCCTTCCGCGGCGGCCTGCAACGCCGCGATTTCGTCCACGCCCGCGCCGGTGGCCAGATCGACGGACTGCAGCACGGCATGCACGGCGCGACCGATGGATGTGCCCGCGCGGCCTCGACGCCATGGCGCCCGGTCATCGAGCTCGGACGATGCCGACTGCCCAGCAATGGACCCGTTGGACCTGCTGGACCCGAGAACGCTGTCGTGCTCATCGGGTCGTAGTGCCGTGGCGGCAACGACGGGCGCGCTCGGCGAACGGCGCGCCGCACCCCAACGTCGTTCGAACTCGGCGAGAGCAGCGGCGACATGCGCGCGATCGACATGCTCGCCATCGATGCCCACGTCATCGGCCGTAGCACCGTCGGCGCCTGCTGCCTTCCCGTTGCGACCAACGGCCGGTGCAATCGCGTCAATGACAATTGACCCGCCCACTCCGACGTCGACGGGCAACCAAGTCTCCCCCGGCTCGCCGAGGTTGGCGGCCAGTGCTGACGCGCTCGACGATCCCTTCACCGTGCGATGCAGGCTCACCAACAGATGGTCACGAGCCCGGGTGGTGGCCACATAGAGCAATCGTTGGGTCTCGGCACGGGCCAGCGCCTTGGCCACGTCCTTGGCATCGGGTAGCGCCGGATGTTGCAACGCGCTGTCACCCGATCCGAGGCGGGCCAGGGGTCGACCATCGGCTGACCACGCGAGCACCGGCACGTCGTTGCGCTCCGAGGCGCCCAGACCGGCCAGAGCGACGACCCGGTACTCGAGTCCCTTGGACGCGTGCACGGTCAGGATGCGCACGGCATCATCGTCGAGATCGGCCACCACCGTCTCGGCATCTTGACGACTCGATTCGTGCTGCTCTTCCAACCAACTCACGAAGGCGCGCAACTCGCGGCCGCCGGCCTGCTCGAACTTGATGGCCTCGTCGACCACGAACTGCAGTCGTCGCCAGCGATCCTGCGGACGACGATGGGCCAGGGCCACCTCACGCAGATGGCAGCGATCGATGACGGCGTGGACGAGATCGGGCAGCGAGGTCCACCAACGTTCGGCGTGCAGGCCATGGAGCACATCGAGCGCTGCAGCGACCGACGCGTCTGGCACCGGCACGAGGCCATCGGGCGACACATCTGCGGCCGCGTCGTCGTCGCGGAACGGATCGGCATGGAGATCGACACGCCGAGTTGACGGTGTCGACGAGCCGATCGGCGCCGGGACCCATCGCCCGCCGCCATCGCGCCAACGCAACAGCGCGGCGTCGCTGCACCCGAAGGCCGGCGATCGCAGCGCACCCACCACGGCGATGGCGTCACCGGGATCGTCGATGGCGCGCAGCACCGCCACCAGCGTGCGAACCTCCGGGGTGGAGAACACCAGCGATCGGCTCTCGATGCGATAGGGCACCTCTGACGCTTCCAGCGCAGTGGTGATGGCATCGAGCGCGGTGCGCGTGGGCAGCAAGATGGCCATGTCGGCGTATCGGGCCATGAGCCGGCGGCCGTCGGCATCGACGGTGGGAAGGCCTTGGGTGCGATAGCTCACCAGTGAGCGCACCAACTCGTCGGCTTCGATGTTGCGGACCTCGCCGATCTTGGCGTCGGTGGGCTCGACACCGACGATCTCGACCGCGGTCCCCGATCCAGCCGGACCACGATGGGCCTCGAGCGCGCGGAACGTGGCCTGGCCGTCATCGTCGGGATCGAACAACGCACCCACCGCCGCGTTCACCCACGCGAGCACTCCAGGAACCGTGCGGAAGTTGCGGTACAACGGTCGCAGCTCTCCGCCACCTAGCGTGTCGACCGCCCGCTGATAGAGGCGCATGTCGGCGCCGCGGAATCGATAGATGGACTGTTTGGGATCGCCCACCGCGAACAGGGCGCCACCACCCATGGTCCGCTCCCACCACGGCAGCAGCGATGCGTCGTCGTCCACCGAGCAGATCATCGTGATGATGTCGATCTGGAGATCGTCGGTGTCCTGGAACTCGTCGACGAGCACGTGGGGCCAACGGTCGGAGATCTGTCGGCGCACGCGCGGGTTGTCGGCCAGCACCCGACGCGCTTCCACCAGCAGATCGGCGAAGGTCAATGTGCCGGCACGCCGACGTGCCATCGCACCGTCACGCACGAAGCCGACGATCATCGGGAGCAACGTGGCCACGACGTGATGGCCAACCGTGGCCCGTATCGATTCGAGCGACGCTTGGCAGTGGGCCAGCGCCTCGATGACATCGTCCTTCGATGTCGTGTCGACCCAGTTGTCCTTCTTGCCGTGCTTGGTGGTGATCTTCGGTTGGGCGAAGAGCAATCGGAATTGCTCGGCGCGATCGCCTGCCGCGCCGGCCCGCGAGAGATGGCCGAGCCACTCCTCCAACGCGGCGAGGTGCGCGGCGAGCCGATCGGCTTCGTCGCGACATCCGTAGCGCATCGCGCACACCTTCGACAGTGTGTCGAGCAACAACGCTGGGTCGGGCAGCGATGGTGGCGGCTCGAGCGTCACACCGTCGAAGCGATGGCGCTCGACGTCCACGGCACGCACCAAGGACCGGATCGCCCACCGGTTGTGGCCCAGCACCAAGAACAGGCGCACGGCGTCGGCACACGGACCGTCGGGGTCGTAGAGCTCATCGATGAAGGCGTCGAAGCGCTCGTCGAACTGGACTGCCTCGGCCAACTCGTCGAGCACCGCGAACTCCGGAGGCAGGCCGGCATCGATGGCATGGTTGGCCAAGATGGCGCGGGCGAAACCGTGGATGGTGGTGATCTGAGCGTCGTCGATCTGCTCGGCGGCCTCGAGGCATCCGGCCGCGACGAGGGCGGAGCGGAACCGATCACGCAGTTCCGCCGCCGCCTTCTCGGTGAAGGTGATGGCTGCGATGGAGCCGAGTGGTCGTTCCTCGTCCACCACCAACGCGACTAGGCGGCTCACCAGCAACGTGGTCTTACCGGTACCGGCGCCGGCCTCCACGAACATGTTGGTCGTGAGCTCGGTGCGAGCCAGGAGACGGGTGATCTCGTCCTCGGTGAGCGGCTCAGACATCGGCAGCCTCGCTCGCTTCGCCTGCGCTCGCGCCAACCGCTCTCGCTTCGCCCACACTCGCGTCGCCCGCGCTTGAGTCGTCCCCGGGATCGAGGGCCGAGATCAACGCCGCATAGGACGCCAGCTCAGGCGCTGTCGACAGACGCACCCATTGATCGCCTCGGTCGGCCGGGCAGATGCGGTCGAAGGGGCAGGTGCCGCAGTGCTCATCGCCGGGACCAGGGTTGGCGGGGAACAAGCCCGACTCGATCCCGTCGGCGATGCGCGACACCACCTTTCCGAGCCGATGACGGGCCGCATCATCGAACTCGATGCTGCGGACCTTCCAGTCGCCACCGCGCGAGGTGTACCAGTAGCGGGAACGGATGTGTTGCGCATCGGGCCACGCCTGTGATGCCGCGAGCGCGTAGATGGGCAACTGGAGTTTCGATCCATTGGCCAGACCGGCATCGATGTCCTTCTGACTCATCGCCCGACCGGTCTTGTAGTCGGTGACCATCAGCGTGCGCCCGTCGCGGCTGCGGTCGACCCGGTCGATGACCCCCTTGAACGCGATGGGTTCGGATCCATCGAGATCGAGCACGGCGGTGGCGTTGTCGATGCCGAACCGCATCTCCACCGAAACCGGCGTCAATTGCTCTTGACTGCGATGCTCGTTGTCGCGCAGGAGGGTCTGACGCACGTCGGACGAGAGCCGCTGGCGGGCCACCTCCCAACCCAAGCCCGATCCGGTGCGCCCCATCGCCTCGAAACGCTCGGCGGTCTCGGCCACGATGGCATCGGCCTCGGCCAACTCCTCATCGGTCCAGCGATGATCGGGATCGACCTCGAGATGACGGCCGATGAACGTCTCGAGCGCTTCGTGCACCAGCGAACCAGCATCACGGGGATCGATGGCTTCGGTCTCGGTGGGTTCATCGTCATCGTTGAGGCCCAGTTCGGCCGAATACAACCATCGCCGAGGGCAGGTGGCCCAGTGTTCGAGAGCGGTCGGTGAGGCCGCCCGGTCGCGACCGGGCACCCGCCGCCCGGCACTCAACACGCCGGTGTGCTCGCCGGCGACGCCTCTCACCCGGGCCAACTCGGCGGCGATCTTCGACGATGCCGCGTCGCCGTCGCTCAGATGGCCGCCGATGTGTCGGAGCCCGAGGTCGAGATCGTCCCGACACGGGGCCAGGGTGATGTCAGCGATCTGCGCCCGACGAGACACCACCTGACGCAGTCCCGGAAGCGGTCGACCCGCCGAGTCACGCCCGGCCAGCACCGCCTCGGCGGTGAGCCGGGTACCCGCCTGATCGCTGAGCGCGTCCACCACCCACGCCGATGGCCACGCCGGACGAGCACGAGACGGCTCAGCCCGGGAGAAGGTGAGCACCACACGGCCGGCGCCGCCAACTGCGGCGGCATGCACCCGTGCCTGCAGGGCGCGAGCCTGGGCCTGACGCTGCTGACGACGGGCGTTGTGCACCGCGCCGGTGAGTCCGCGATCGATGACCGACGCCGGGAGCGCTCCCTCACGGCATCCGACGATGATCAGCAGATCGACATCGAGATGCACCGCATCGGCCATCGGCCCGACCACGACGCCGGAGCCGAGCGCGCCAAGGCGACGCATTTTCTGCTGCAATCCAGCCCGCAGCGCCTCGGCGAACGTGTCGACGTCGATCGGTACCCCGAAGGCGTCCAGACCGGCCAGCTCGTCGATGACCGCATCCACCACACGCGCCGCTTCCACCTCGGCTTCGGGCCACGCGGCACGGTCGACGTCGTGGGGCAGGAACCGCTCGATGACCGATCGGCACCATGCCCCGCGCTCCGACCAACTCTGTGGGAAGCGAGCCGGTCTCGAGCGATCGATGTCCACCACGAACTCGGCAAGACGCGAGGCCTCCGATGACAATTCGGGTTGACGCTCGGCCATGATGGCCGCGAAGCGGACCACGCGCTGACGCCATTGCTGCAGGCCGCGCACCACGCCGGCGCGACGAGCGAGACGTCGCCAACGCTCCGCCGGCACCGGATTCCCCGAGCCGTCGATCATCGGGGTGGACGACAGCCACGCCAACACCGCCTCTCGCTCGAGGCGGGGATCGAGCGCCAACCGCCCGAGCAGCAAACGGCCGGCCGCACTCTGAGCGACCACATGTCCCGACGGCCCCGCGACAGGGAGACCAGCGCGGGACAACTCGTGGTGCACCAGTGGGAGGTACACCCCCGGTTCGGCGACGCAGATGGCGATGCGATGCAGCGCCGTGCCCTCTGCAGCGGCGGCATGGACCGTCCGCACCGCTTCAGCCACCTCGGTATGGGCGTCGGGAGCGATGACCACCGTCGGGGCATGACCACGAGCATCGACGGGTGACAGTGTGAGGCGAGGCGGTATGGAGCCGGGTGCCGCGAACCTGGAGACAGGGAGCAGCAGATGCCCATCGACGCGCTCGTCGCCGGTCAAAGCAAGAACAATTGACAGTCGGTCGGCGCCGGCGAGAGCTCGCAGGAGCTGGGCCGCGGCGTGACCGATGGTGAGCGGCGCGGCGACGATGATGTGGCCGAGGTCCTGTGCCAGATGAGGGTCGGCCGCAACGCACTCTGCGGCGTCGCCGAGCAGCTGCGTCGGGAGCCGTCGACCGCCGAGCACGACGCCGACCTGGCGTGCTATCTCGGCCAGCTCTCGCGCCGCCACGGAGTCGGTCAACGCCTGGTTGCGCTCATCGGGATCGAGATCGTCGAGTTGGCCGATCGCATCGACCACGGCTCGAACGGTGGCGCTGTGCTGGGCGACCTCACCGAAGAACGCCTGCCGCTCCCCCAGGACGAGTCGGACCGCTTCGAGTACTTCGTGCGAGGCCGCCGCACGCCGACCCGACGAGGGCGCCGCCGAGATGAGCAGCTCGGCCACCCGGGCCAGGACCAGGAACCGCACGTTGAGCAGGCCACCCGGGCGCGAGCCGAGCTGACGACGCATGGCCAGCGACGCCAGGTTGGTGGGCGCCACCACCGTGACGGGGGCGAGGCGATCGAACTGCTGCACCTCGGCGATCCGCGACGAGACGGCGTCGAGCAGATCGGGGCCGTAACCGCAGGTGGTGATCGAGACGTGCGCCATCGCCTCGCACCCTACGCAGGGGCTGTAACGCGAACGGAGTACGGCACTGTTCGGCCGGGGAGCCCAGCCAGATCAGCCCAGCCAGATCAGCCCAGGCCAGCCAGCTTCAGGAAGTCGACCGAATCGGATACGGCCGGAACCACGATGTCGGTCTTCACACCGAAGTCGTACAGCTCCACCACGGAGTGCGCCATCGACCCGCCGAAGCTCAGGACCATCTCCTGCCGCCGGACACGCCCGGCCTCATCGATCCAGACGTCCACGGGGATCGACGTCATCGACATCGCCGACATCAGATCGGTGAACGCCGCTTCATCGACCACCGCGCCGCTGCTGCGATACAGCGCCTCGATGTCGATCGACGCGCTGTAGTGGCGCGTCTTCGTGCCACGCACCACGTCGTCACCCATGTCCACCACGGAGCCGGCCTGCTTGAGCATGTCGAGGGAGCTGGAGGGACCGTTGCCCGACACCTTCGCCAACTTGCTCCCGTCAATCCCAGTTGCCGCAGTGGTCGGGGTCAGGTCCATGCGCAGCCACTTGCCCTCGGCACCGGGGAGGGTGTCGAACAGCGAACCGCGCATGAACATCACCAGCCCGCTCTGCACCGCTTCGACCTTGCCGTCCACGCCGGGCGGAAGATCCTCGCCGGCGAGCAACTCCGAGAAGTCCATCGTGTACGCCGTGACACCGCGATCGAGATCGACCGTGCCCTCCACCGTCATCTGCCCCTTGCTCAACCCGGGGATCGGCATGTTCACCGTCATCGACATACGAGCGGTGCCCTGCTGCAAGGTCTTGGCGGCAACATCGGACAGTGCCCGTGCCCCCGCGGGGAGACGGGCCGGTGCTGACGCATCTCCAGGGGCCGTGTCCGACGACGGGATCGACGGGCGGGAGCCGGGAGCGGCTGTCGTGTACGGGATGGTGTCGCGCGTGCCCGACGCTGCGGCCGGGTCATCGGACCCGCTCCTGGTCACCAACACCCCGACGATCACCGCCAACGCGACAAGGGCCGCTGCGGCGATGCTCGGGACGCGCCGCGCACGCTTGCCCGACGAGAACGGCAGCTCGCCCACGGCGCTCGCAGACAGGGGATTCGCCGACCCAGTGCCCGGCAGCCCAGTGCTCGACGAACCAGGAGGTCCCCAGGGCTGTCCGCCCGGTTGTGGTTCACCCCATCGAGGATCCGAGGTCATGTCAATCGCCCTTTCGCCGAACCGGAGTCGCGCCAGGACCATCGGTCCCTCATGATCAACATCGGCGTGAGTGGCTCGGGGGTTGACGGGCAGTTCCGTCAAGGCCGCCTGGTGAGCAGCAGTGTCAGCCGGTGATCTCGTCCAACTGCACGAGGTTCCCGTCGGGATCGCGCACGACGAACGTGCGGATCTGCTGGCCTGCCGGTTGCGCCCAGTTGAACGAGTCGCTTCCCATGCTCGGCGCGGCGAACGACACGCCGGCCGCTTCCAGCCGAGCCAGCGCCTCGTCGTAGTTCGCCACCCAGACACCGAAGTGATGGATCCCCCAGTTCCAGAACTCGGGGACGGACCGCGAGCCGCGTGGATGGTCGGTGATGCTCAAGAAGGGGGTGCGGCCATCGGGCGAGGGCGGGGAGACGCGGACCAGCGCGAAGCCTCGTTCGTAGTCGGCTCCGTCCCAGTCCTTTTCCTCGCCCTCGGCGAAGTCCTTGTACTGATAGCGGTGGAACATCGTGAGTCCGAGCAGATCGCAGTAGAAGTGCAACGAGCGATCGAGGTCCTCGACCGCGATCGCCAGATGCGAGAAACCGTTGACGGTGTGCATGACTGCCTCCCCAAGGCCGACGCACGAACCGTAACCGTCCGCGCGACACCGACGCGCCCGCTGAACACCATCAGGTCGCTCCCCCGGACGGCGCGCTGGCGTTCGTATGCTCCGGCCATGGGCAACGCAGCGACGTTCGAACTGGTGTGTGAGATCGAACCGGCGACACGTCCCGATCTCACTCGGGTCCGCCATCAGATCGGGGTGCTGAGCAATGTCGCCTCCGCGTTCTTGGTGCCGGACAACCACATCGGGCGGGCAACGGTGTCGAGCATCGCCGTCGCCCACGAAGTGGCGCTGATGGGTGGCCGGTCCATCGCCTGCCTCAATGCCCGCGATCGGAACCTGCTGGGGTTCCGCCGCGATCTCCTCACTGCTGCGGCCTACGGCGTCGGTGAGTTCCTCTTCGTGTACGGCGATCGCCCCGAATCGGGGAAGCGGTCCGACGATCTGACTGTCCGGTCGATGATCGACGAGGCCCGCGCCTTCGCCCCCGCCCAGCCGTCGGCCAGACCATTCCGTATCGGTGTCACCACCGGGCTGGCGCCACTGGCCAGTTGGAAGCGCTCGGCCGATTTCCTGTTCGTCCAGGTGTCGTACTCGCTCGATCAACTGTTGGCGTGGCGCGAGTCGATCGAATTCGACGGGCCCGTGTTCGCCGGGGTGATGGTGCTCACTGGTGCCCCGATGGCTCGCAAGCTGTCAGCCGAGGTTCCGCAGTTGGCGGCGCCGGCGCACGTCGTCGATGCGCTCGAGACCGACAGCCGCGCCGGTGTGGCGATCGCCTGCGATCTCGTGGACGCGATCGAGGCGTCGAACGCCTTCGACGGGGTTCACCTCATCCCGGTGAGCCGGTACCGCGACGTAGCGGCGAGGCTCGAACGCCGTCCGAGATGAACCCACCTGGCGCGAGCGGCGTCAGCCCCCGAGCTTGGGTCCCGGGGTGAAGGTGACGGGGAGCTTGCGCACCGCGTACACATCGCCGGAGTCGTGGAAGCGCTCGACGCCATCCCATTGGACCTTGAAATCGGGAAGGCGGGTGAGCACCTCGCGCAGCATCGTCGAGAAGAAGATGCGAGCGTGATGTGATCCGAGGCAACGATGCGGGCCCATGCCGAAAGCCATGTGCCGGTTGTTGGTGCGATGGATGTCGATCTTCTCCGGATCGGGGAACATCTGCGGATCGCGGTTGGCGGCCGGGAACATGAACATGACCTTCTCGCCCTTGCGGAGCTGCTGGCCGTAGAACACCTCGTCGCGCGCCACCGTGCGATAGAGGCCGAACGACGGTCCGTCGATGCGCAGGAACTCCTCGATGGCCTTGGGGATGAAGTCGAGGTCATCGATCAACGCCTTGCGCAGCGACGGGTCACGATCGATGTCGAGCGTGGTGTTGCCGGTGGCACCCGCGGTGGTGTCCATGCCGCCGAGCAGCACCAGGAAAGCGAAGTTGCGCACCTGATCATCGGTGAGCGGCACGCCGTTCACCTCGGAGCGCATCATGTCGCTGAACAGATCGGTGCCCAACCGATCGCGGCGCTTGGCCGTCTCGGCGTTGATGAGCTCGTAGATCTTGATGCCGGCCGCCTCGGCGCCAGCAGGATCGGAGGTGCGATCGTGGATGACCGCGTGGATGAGCGTGATCCACTCCGGCCAGCGATCCACTTCCCAACCGAGCATCTCCAACGTGAGTCGGGCCGGCAGCGGTGTGTAGAGATCCTGGCTGAGATCGCCTTCGCCCTTTTCGATGAACGCGTCGATCAGCTCGGTGGCCACTGCACGCACACGCGGCTCCAGCGCCTTGGCCGTACCGGGGTTGAACCAGTTGAGGACCATCTTGCGGAAGTCCTGCTGGATCGGCCCGTCGTAGTCGATGGGCACCAGCGGATCGGGATAGGTGGCCGGCGGCACGCCTTTTTGGATGCCGTTCATGCCGTGCACCGAGCTGAACAGCTCGGGGGTCTGCACCGCTTCGTACAACGCGTCGTAGCCGTACACGGCCCAGAAGCCGCCGTGCTTCTCCGACCAACCGAGCGGACAACCGCTCGACAACAAGCCCTGCACGATCTCGGGCATGTTCTCGCGGAACTCCGCGGTGTGATGATCGAAGTCGATGATGTGCTTGCCGGCAACCGGCTGGTCGATGGTCGTCATGAGGTCGATCGCTTTCCTGGAGTGAAGGTGACGGGGAGATAGCGGATGGCATACACGCTGCCGCAGTCCTCGAACCGCTCGAGGCCGTCGTAGTTGATCTTGAAGTCCGGCAGGCGGGTCATGATCTGGGTGAGCATCGTGCTCAACATCAAGCGGGCGTGGTGCGACCCCAGGCAACGATGCGGACCCATGCCGAACGCCATGTGTCGGTTGTTCGTGCGATGGATGTCGACCTTGTCGGGGTCGGGGAACATCTTGGGATCGCGGTTGGCCGCCCAGTACATCATCAGGACGCGATCGTCCTTGCGGAGCTCTTCACCATGGAACTCGGTGTCGCGAGCGACCCGCCGATACAGGCCACCACCGGGACCGGCGATGCGCAGGAACTCCTCGATGGCCTTGGGCATGTGATCGATCTCGTCGATCAACTGCTGCCGCAACGCCGGGTCCTGATCGATGAGCACACAGGTGTTACCCGTCGTACCGGCAGTGGTGTCCATGCCACCGAGCAACACCAACAACGCGAAGTCCCGCAGCTGCTCATCGGTGAGGACCTGGCCGCGCACCTCGGTGCGCATCATGTCGGAGAAAAGATCGGTGCCGAGCTTGCCGCGCCGCTTCTCGATCTCGTTGGCGATGTTGGCGAACAGGTGCCCGACCGCGGCAGCGCCTGCCTCGGGATCGTGCGCCGAGTCATGGATGAGGCCGTGCACCCAGCCCACCCACTCGCGCCAGCGGGTCGACTCCCAATCGAGCATCTCGAGGGTCACGATGGCCGGCAGCGCCGTGAACAGCTCGAAGCTGAGGTCGGCCTCGCCCCGCTCGATGAAGTCGTCGATGAGCTCGGTGCAGATCTGTTCGATGCGTGGCTTCATCGAACGGGCATGACCAGGGTTGAACCAGTTGAGCACCATCTTGCGGTACTCCTGCTGGATGT
>JBFWVD010000063.1:0-26512 GCA_050246915.1 Acidimicrobiia bacterium
GCCGCCTTTTCGGGTTTCATGTCGCTGTGGCTGACGTTCGCCGCGCTGATCGCCAATCCGTTGCTCATGCGGTGGTTGAGGAACAAGGACAACGCGGGGACTGGCTGAGTCACGAGCACAACTGCCGATCTGGCGCCATGGACATGCGCGTTCTCATCGGGCATGGTTGTGCAGGTGGGCGAGTATCGATTGTCCGTTGCGGGACTCCGGGCGGCATTTGATCGGCGCTCTGTCGGTGCCGGTGTCGCAGTCTCCGCACTTGCTGGGCTCTGTTGGCTTCTGGCAAGAATCGTTGACGATCAGACCGGTCCCGCGGCGCTCTTGTACCTGATCGGCGCGTGGTCTGTTGTCGTCGGTGCGATCGAGGGGATAGCTGGTAGATCTACCGACAAGGCAATGGCCAGCGCGGTGATCCCGGCGGTCGCTGCTTCGATCGTTGCGTTCGTCTATGTGTTGATCGATGGCACGGATTCGAGTCAGCGGGGGGTCGTGTTTGCGTCCTTTGTCGGCTCGCTCGTTGTGTCGATGCTGGGGCTCGCTGTGGGTCTCGGCGTGGGCCTGGCCATTCGCCGTGTTAGGCATCGATGGGGCCGAGCTGCGATCTGGATGACGATCGCAGCTGTCCTGGTGTACGGCCTCGCCGTGGTCGTCATCGTGTCTGGACTGCCGAGAGAGTGGTGAGGCCGAACTGTAGATATGCCCGGCCGTCAGGCGGTTGTGGCGACTCGATGTGTCCCCGGGATGATTGCATCGCGCCCGCCCACGCGCCGGGTTCGGCCGCACGGTCCCGGTACGCTCTATCCATGGTTCGCACGTTGGATCTCAGGTCTTGGGCCGGTCGCTGGGTCGCTGTCGACTCGGCAAACCAGGTGCGCTGTGATGCCCCGACGTTGGCCGAGCTGCTCGACGAACTTGCCGGCGTCGACGTCGGCGAGGTCGAAGTGATGCGTGCCCCGGCACCGGGTGAGCCCGTGGGCTACGGGCTTGGCTGACGCCTGGCAGTACAACTACACCGACTTCGGAGAAGGGCAGGGACGAAGCCCGCAACCCGTGCTTCGTGCAGTCGTTGGCGTCGCCGCACCCGGAGCCCCGAATCGTTTCGCCGCGATCATCGACACCGGCGGTCCGATCACCGTCATCGCAGCCGAAGTGTTGAGCTCCGGCGGCGATCCAGTCGAGCGGAACGAGACGATGATGCTTCGCCTAGGCGGCTCGACGAACAACGTGCCGCTCTACGACCTCACGTTGGAGGTTCGCCCACCTCGCGCCGCAACCGGGGCAACGCCGGTCTCGTGGCGGGGAGTGGTCGCGGTGCTCGATCCATGGCCGCACCACGGCACGGCCGTGATCTTGGGTCAGACGGGATTCCTCGACACCTTCACCGTCACGTTCGGGCCCGACGGCTTCGTGCTCGAACCGGCCTCAGCGTTCAGGGAGCGCTTTCCGCAGGCGTAGTCAGTGGTCGAGTCGTGACTGCCTCGAGAGCGTTGACCGGCAATGCTCGCGAGGGAAGCCGTTGCAAGCTCGTTGCTGCAATCCGCACGTTCGACGACGCACCGCGGGTTCGGCGCTCGCCACATTGCCACGGATGGCATCATGCAATTCGAGACAATCGGAAGCGAGGGCGAAGGTGCCGGCATTCCTGATCCCTGTGGTCATCTACCAAGTGGTTTGCGCGTTCATTGGATATCGAATGGGTGTCGCTCGGCAGAGTCCGGTCCTGGGCGCGATGCTTGGCTACTTCCTCGGGGTGATCGGATTGCTGATCCTTTTGTTCGTGAAGCGGCGACCGACGACGCCGGGACGACGCGCATTCGCTTGAGAGCACTCGCCGCGGAGTCGAGCGCCGTTGAAGGCGGAGCGGCAAGCATGTGCATGCTGTCCCTTTCAGACCCCACCCTTCTTGGACAGTGGCCGTTTGGGCCTAGCGGTTCCGCCGGCAAGAGGGCCAGTATGACGGGGTGAAGATCGGGCGAGATCGAGGGGTCATTGGTGTGCCTCTTGGAGAGGGCGGGCAGTGACGATGTTGTGGCGTGCTACTTGCTGCGCAGCCGGCTTTCTGGCCGCGTTCACCGTGCTGGTCGGTGTCGGCGTGCAGCGAAATGGTTGGGTCTCTCTCCTCACGTTCGTCGGTGCGAGCCTCATCGGAGCAACCGTGTGGACCACCATGTCGCGTCTCCCGCGAACCCTGAAGGTCGACCGCAAGGCTTCAGCGCCCGGCGATCCATGGACCCGTGATCAGGACGTGATGCGATAGTGCGAGCGGCAGTACCCGGTCGGGCAGCGAGCAGGCGACGAGTAGCCGAGGCGAAACGGTGGCCCGTTCTCGACCCTCCCGACCTGGGCAGATCCCCAGGTCGGGGCGGAGAACCGCTGGTGCTCCCGGCAGGATTCGAACCTGCGCACACGGCTCCGGAGGCCGATGCTCTATCCCCTGAGCTACGGGAGCGGGCCGCAGGAGGTTAGCCCGGCATCGCCGCGCACGCCCGATCGGTTCGTCCGTCGACGGCCCGAACCACACCGTGATGTGACCTGCCCATCGGCCACAATGGCCAGGCCATGGCCGATCCCCTCGTCACCGTCTCCGACCACCTCGCTGTCGCCTTCGCCGAGGTGGCCGGCCGACCCGGAGAGTTCATCGACCCGGTGGTCCGCCCCTCCGAGCACGCCGACGCCCAGGCCAACGGGGCGCTCGCGCTGGCCAAGTCCCTGGGCAAGTCCCCGCGTGACGTGGCCACCGCAGTGGTCGCGGCGGCCGGTGACCTGAGCGCCGTCTGCACACTCGAGATCGCTGGCCCCGGATTCCTGAACGTGACGTTCACCGACGCCTTCGTCGAAGCACAGCTGGCCGCCCTCGCTGCCGACGACCGACTCGGTGTGCGTGTCGCTCCCGTGAGCGAGACCGTCGTCGTCGACTACTCGGCGCCCAACGTGGCCAAGGAGATGCACGTCGGTCACCTCCGCTCCACCGTTATCGGCGATGCCGTCGTGCGTCTCGTCGAGTTCGCGGGCCACCGCGTCATCCGCGAGAACCACATCGGCGACTGGGGCACACAGTTCGGCATGCTCATCGAGCATCTCCTCGATCTCGGTGAGACCGAAGGGGCGAGCGGACTCGGCGTCGGTGATCTCGACGGCTTCTACAAGTCAGCTTCCGCCAAGTTCAAGAGCGACGAAGCCTTCCAGGAACGGGCCCGCCATCGCGTCGTCATGCTCCAAGGAGGCGACCCCGAGACGCGTCGCCTGTGGGGACTGCTCGTTGCCGAGAGCGCTCGCTACTTCCAAGAGGTGTACCGCCTGCTCGGCGTGAAGCTCACCAACGACGATCTCGCCGGTGAGAGCACCTACAACGATCTGCTCCCACAAGTGGTCGATCGTCTCCGTGATGTCGGTCTGCTCACCGAGAGCGATGGCGCGGACGTGGTCTTCCCGCCGGGCTACACCAACCGCGAGGGCGAACCGCTTCCGCTGATCATCCGCAAGCGCGACGGTGGCTACAACTACGCCACCACCGACCTCGCCACCATCATCGATCGACGCGAACGACTGGGTGCCGATCGCTCGCTGTACGTCGTCGGTGCACCGCAAGCGCAGCACCTCCAGATGGTGTTCGCCGTTGCGGCACAGGCGGGATGGCTACCCGACCCGTCATCGTGTGTGCACGTTGCCTTCGGCAGCGTGCTCGGCGCCGATGGCCGCATGTTGCGCAGCCGTTCGGGTGAGAGCGTGAAGCTGGTCGAGCTCCTCACCGAAGCCATCGATCGCGCCACCGAAGCCGTGGCGGAGAAGAACCCGGAACTCGGTGCCGATGAACGCGCGGCAGTGGGGCGCATGGTGGGTCTCGGCGCGGTGAAGTACGCCGACCTCTCCACCGACCGCATCAAGGACTATCGCTTCGATTGGGAACGGATGTTGTCCTTCGACGGCAACACCGCTCCCTACCTGCAATACGCCCACGCCCGAATCTGCTCCATCTTCCGCCGCGCCGAGATCACGCGAGATCAAGTGACCACCGCGCAACCCATCTTGCGCACCCCGCAGGAGCGCTCACTGGCCATGCGGCTGCTCGGTTTCGACGGTGCGGTGTGGGACGCCATCGATCGCTACAGCCCCCATCGACTGTGTACCTATCTGTTCGATCTGGCCAGCGACTTCACCACCTTCTACGAAGCATGTCCGGTCCTCAAGGCCGACAGCGACGAGCTGAAGGCCAGCCGCCTCGCCCTGTGCGATCTCACCGCCCGGGTCATGGCGCGCGGCCTCGATCTGCTCGGCATCGACGCCCCCGAGCGCATGTGATGGCCAGCGATCCCACCGACGTTCCCGAACCGAGCGCCGAGCCGGTCGAACTCCGGCTCCTCCCCGACACGGCGGCCATCGACGCGTCGGGTTCACTCACCATCGGGGGAGTTCGTCTCACCGATCTCGCGCGAGAGCACGGCACGCCGTTGTTCGTCTACGACGAAGCCACCTTGCGGGCTCGGGCCCATGAGGCGGTGGCCGCGTTCGGCCGCGATCGTGTCGTGTACGCCACGAAAGCGTTCTTGTGCAAGGAGATGGCGCGCCTCGCCCACGACGAGGGCCTGCTGCTCGACGTGTCGACCGGTGGCGAGATGCACGTGGCGCTGGCCGCCGGAGTCCCCGGTGATCGACTCACCGTGCACGGCAACAACAAGTCGATGGCCGAGCTGCGCACCGCGCTGGAAGTGGGCGTGCGGCGCATCATCGTGGACTCCTTCGACGAACTCGATCGTCTCGACGCGCTGCGTCGGGAAGGACTCGCGGTGCCCAAGGTGCTCCTGCGCGTCACCCCCGGCATCAAGGCCGAGACCCATGCCTTCATATCCACTGGTCAGGACGATTCGAAGTTCGGGTTCAATGTGCGCAACGGCGACGCCATGGCCGCGCTGCAACGTGCGCGTGCGTCATCGAGCGTCGAACTCATGGGTGTGCACGTCCATGTCGGCTCGCAGGTGTTCGACGTAGAGAACTTCGCCCAGGTGGCTCGTCGCGTCGCCGCGTTCAGCGAGCCGCTCGGCTTGCCCGAGCTGACCCTTGGCGGTGGCCTCGGCGTGCCGTACGTCGCCGCTGAGCGCGGATCAACGCTCACGCAGTGGTCCGAGGTGCTGAAGTCCGAGGTCGAGCGCGCCGGCATCACCTCCGACGTCATCGTCGAGCCCGGCCGTGCGCTGGTGGCCCAGGCGGGCGTGACCATCTACGAGATCGGCACGGTGAAACGCATCGAGGGCGTGCGCACCTACGTCGCCGTCGACGGCGGCATGAGCGACAACCCGCGTCCGGTCCTCTACGGCAGCGGGTACGAGGCGTTCCTCCCGCGCAACGCGGCGAGCGCTCGGCCGATGCGTTGCCGAATCGTCGGCAAGCACTGCGAATCGGGTGACGTGCTGCTCTTCGAAGCACAACTACCTGCGGACGCCCGCGTCGGAGATGTGCTGTGTACCCCGGTCACCGGTGCCTACGGCTACTCCATGGCGTCGAACTACAACAAGGTGCCGCGACCGGCGGTCGTGTTCGTGGCCGACGGATCGTCGCGCGTCGTGGTGCGACGCGAGACCTACGACGACCTGATCCGCAACGACGTGTGAGGCGGTCGGGCCATGGACGTGATCGGTTCCAAGTTCACCGGCGGAGGACGCGTCGGCGACTTCGGATGGATGATCGAACAACCCGAGTACGACCGGGCGCTGTTCGTGTTCAACGACAATGCCACCCAGTTCCGGAGCCATCGTCGCCATGCCCCCGGGGCTCAGCGCTGCTCGCCGGGCGGCGGCAACGCCGTCATCCGGCCGTACCAATGTCAGGTCCCGGTCCGCGCCACCGGGATCCCTACCGGGGACGATGGGCGGGGTTTCGCGCGTCTGACCGATGAGGTCCGTGGCCTCATCGACGAGGCGGTGACCGTCATCGAGGAGTTGCTCTCCACCGGCCGCTACGACGTGGTGTTCTACAGCGGCGACGGTCACGGATCGCTCGGCACCGGCATCTTCGACGTCGGTGCCGACGTGAAGGACTACATCGTGGAGCGACTCGAGGCGCTGGGCACCCCGTCGGCTTGAGCCTTCACACGGTGTCTCTGGTTCACACGGTGTCGGCCAGAGCCGACAGCTGATCCCACAACGCCAGCACGTGGCGATGCTCGGTGAGGCGATTGCCGACGCTCACACGCGCCGCACTGCGTCCGTCGAGCACGGTTTTGGTCATCAGCGCCTTGCCACTGGCGTTGATCGATTCGACCAGCGACACGGTGGCCTCGTCGCCCGAGCGCAGCGCGAACGTGACCAAATTCAGATCGGTGGGTGCCACCAGTTCGAATCGCTCGTCGTGTTCCATGTAGGCGGTGAGTTCCTTTGCCCAAGCCACGTGATTGCGGAGCATGAGCTGGAGGGCATCGACGCCCTCGCAGCGCAGAACCCACCACAGCTTCAGGGCTCGGAATCGACGGCCCAGTGGGATCTGCCAGTCGCGGTAGTCGATGGTGGCGCCGCTGTCGGAACCCTTGTGACGCAGATAGGCCGGCTGGATCGACAACGCGTCGAGCAATGGCGCGCGATCGCGTACCCAGAATAGGGAGCAATCAAAGTTGACACCCATCCATTTGTGGGCGTCGGTCACGTAGCTGTCCACCCCGTCGAGACCGTTGTTCACCCAGCGGTGCTCGGGGCACAACGCGGCAATGCCGGCCATGGCGGCATCGACGTGGAGCCACACCCGCTCACGAGTGCACACCTCGACCAGATCGACCACCGGGTCCATGGCCAGCGAACTGGTCGATCCACGCGCCGCGCACACCCAGAATGGCTCGAGTCCCCCATCGCGATCGCTGGCAATGGCGGCGGCCAACGCATCGGGTCGCATGGCGAAGCGTTCGTCGTGGGCCACCACCCGGAACCGCTCGGCCGGGATACCGGCGATGCGCAGCCCCTTCTCGATCGACGAATGGGCGCTGGCCGTCGAATACCCGACGAGTCGATCGATGGGTACGCCGGTGCGGGCACGGGCTTGATCACGAGCGGCGAGGATCGAGACCAAGGTGGAACTCGACGCGCTGTCTTGGATGACGCCGTTGCCGATCCACGTCTCGGGAAGCGCCAACAGCTCGCGCATCCAATCCATCACCACCGTCTCGACCTCGGTGGCCGACGGACCGGTGGCCCAGGTCATCCCGTTCACGGCCAGACCCGCAGCGGCGAGGTCGCCGAGGACCGACGACAACATGGCGTTGGCGGGGAAGTAGGCGAAGAAGGACGGATGCGGCCATTGGGTGAGGCCTGGCACCACGATGGAGTCCATGTCGGCCATCACTGCGTCGAACGATTCCGGCGCGGCCGGCGGATGGGCCGGGAGTTGCGAGGTCACCCACCCGGGGTCCACCATCGGCCCCACCGGCCGCTGCTCCACGGTCGCGAGGTACTCAGCGATCCAATCGATGAGCTGGTAGCCATTTCGGCGGAACTCCTCGGGGGTCATGCGACTAGCTTGCCCTTCTCGTGAGCGACAACGTGATCCGAATCGGCGTGCTCGGCTGCGGCAACGTCGGCGCCGCCCTCGTCCAACTGGTCGAGGGCCAGCGTGACGCGGTCGAAGCCCGCACGGGCCTCCGCCTCGAAGTGGCACGCGTCGCAGTGCGCAACGTGAGCCGGGAGCGCAACGTCGATCTGCCCGCCGGTGTGCTCACTCGCGACGCCGCCGAGGTGGTGGCCGACCCGACCATCGACGTGATCGTCGAGGTGATCGGTGGCATCGAGCCCGCTCGGGAGCTCATCTTGCAGGCCCTCGCCAACGGCAAGCCCGTTATCACGGCCAACAAGGAACTGCTGGCCAACGTGGGCAGCGAGCTGTACGCCGCAGCCGATGCCGCCGGGCGCGATCTCCTCTTCGAAGCAGCGGTCGCCGGCGGCATCCCGCTCATCCGCCCGCTGCGCGAGTCGCTCATCGGCGAGCCCATCACCCGGGTCATGGGCATCGTGAACGGTACGACGAACTACATCCTCACCCGCATGAGCGAGGCCGGCGCCTCCTACTCCGATGCCCTCAGCGAGGCGCAGTCCCTCGGTTACGCCGAGCGCGACCCAACGGCCGACGTGGAGGGCTTCGATGCTGGGGCCAAGGCGGCGATCATTGCCTCGATCGCCTTCGGGGCGCGGGTGCGCGCCGGCGACGTGTACCACGAGGGCATCAGCAAGATCACCACCGGCGACATCGCCGTGGCTCATCGCCTGGGCTACGTCGTGAAGCTGCTCGCCATCGCCGAACAGGACCGTGCCACCGGTGATGTCGCCGTGCGGGTCCATCCGGCCATGGTGCCCAACAACCACCCGCTCGCTTCGGTGCGCGACAGCTACAACGCGGTGTTCGTGGAGGGCGATGCGGTTGGCTCGCTGATGTTCTACGGCCGCGGTGCCGGTGGCGGGCCGACGGCCAGCGCGGTGTTCGGCGACGTGATCGACGCGTCGATCAACCTTCGCAAGGGCACGTACGCCAGCATCGGGGCGTTGGCCAAGGCCCGCATCAAACCCATCGACGAGACCAGCGCCGAGTACTACATTCCGCTCGAGGTGATGGACCGCCCCGGAGTGCTGCATGCGGTGACCGGCGCGTTCGCCACACACGGCGTCTCCATCCGTACCGCCGAGCAAGAAGGCCTCGGTGCCGATGCGCGACTGGTGTTCATCACCCACACCGCTCGTGAATCCGATGTGCAATCGACATTGCGTTCGCTGCGCGAACTCGACGTGGTGCGTCGCATCGGCGGTGTTCTGCGGGTCATCGGATCATGAGCCACAACGCTGCGGTGGCCATGCGGTACGAATCCACCCGAGGTGAGGCCCCCGAGCTCGGCTTCGCCGACGTGCTCTTGGCCGGTCTCGCTGACGACGGCGGACTGTACGTCCCCAAGCACTGGCCCAATCTCGTTGACACGCGAGTGGGTGACCCGAAGTGGCACGGCACGTACGCCGAGATCGCCGCGGAAGTGATCGCGCCGTTCGTCGGTGACGACATCGCGCGCGTCGATCTCGACCGCATGTGCCGCGACGCGTATGCCACGTTCCGCCACGACGCGGTGTGCCCGCTGGTGCAGATCGGCGACGACGAGTGGATGTGCGAGCTGTTCCACGGACCGACGCTGGCGTTCAAAGACGTTGCGCTGCAACTGGTCGGGCGCCTGTTCGATCACGTGCTCGGAGCGCGCGGCACCCGCGTCACCATCGTCGTGGCCACCAGTGGCGACACCGGCTCGGCAGCGATCGAAGGCGTGCGCGGCTGCGAACACGTCGACGTGGTCGTCATGTTCCCATCCGGTCGCGTCAGCGACGTCCAGCGTCGTCAGATGACCACGGTCGATGCGCCCAATGTGCACACCATCGCTGTCGACGGCACCTTCGACGATTGCCAGGATCTGGTGAAGGCGATGTTCGCCGATGAGGCGTTCCGCGATTCGCAGCGCTTGTCGGCCATGAACTCCATCAACTGGGCCCGGGTCATGAGCCAGGTCGTCTACTACGTCACCGCGGCCCGTTCACTCGGAGGTGGGGTGGGCAAGCGGCCCATCGCGTTCAGCGTCCCCTCGGGCAACTTCGGCAACGTGCTCGCCGGCTGGGTGGCCCGTCACATGGGTCTGCCCATCAGCCAGCTGGTCGTGGGGTCGAACCGCAACGACATCCTCACCCGGTTCCTGCACTCGGGTCTCATGGTGCAGACCGGGGTGGAGCCGACGCTCAGCCCGTCGATGGACATCCAGGTGAGCTCCAACGTCGAGCGGCTCTTGTTCGAGTTGAACCATCGCGACGGTGGCGCAACCGCGCAGCAGATGCAGCGATTCCGCACCAGCGGGACATTGGCCGTCGAACCCGATCAGCTGGAGCGGCTCAACGTGTTCGCGGCGGCTCGTTTCGACGATGCCCAAACGATCGCCCAGATGCGTTCGTTGTACGAGACCGATGGACTCCTCATCGATCCGCACACCGCCGTCGGCGTCGCGGCGGCTCGGGCCTGCCGAGCCGATCGAGGCGTTCCCATGGTGTCACTGGCGACGGCGCATCCGGCGAAGTTCCCCGATGCGGTGGTGCAGGCCACTGGTGTGCATCCGGGGCTCCCCGCGCATCTGGGTGATCTGCTCGATCGCCCCGAGCGCCACATCACCATGCCCAACGATCTCGCTGCCATCCAGCGCCACATCGTCGCCATCACGAGCTGAGCGCCCGGGTAGCCGGGTTCTGGTCCAAGGCGGCTCGGTCCGCGGCGCGACGAAGTTGACTCAGTTCTGCACCTCTACGGTGGAAAAGTGCACCAACTTCGCGGCATGGGGCGCTTCGCGGCACGGGGCGCCACGGCGGCATGGGGCGCTTCGCGGGATGCGGCGCCACGGCGGCGCGTCGACGACCGGTGGGTCGTCGGGCCCGATGAGCGTCAGGCGCTGCGCAGCAGTGCGGCGGCCTTGCCCAGGGCCTGCAGATGGGCCTCAGGAGTGGTTTCGGTGGCCTTGGCCAGGTCGTTGAGCAGCACGGCGGCCACTGCGGCGACGGCCGACATGAGGTATTCGGGGTGCGGATCTTCGTTCATCAGCGTCTTGAGGAGGGAGGCCGCTTTGAGCGACCCGTGCTCCTTGACGCCGGCGAAGGCGGTAATCAGAGCGATGGCATTCATCGCTCGGTCGACATGCTCGGCTTCGTAACGGTCGCTCACAGCGCTCAAGTTAGGCACGGAGCGTGGTCGTCTGAACGGGTGTCACCACCTCAGGTGGTCAGGGGGTCACGGAGATGGGGTGTTTGGATCCGGCATCGGGCCTGGATAAGGTGGCAACGTCCAAGGTGTCCAAGGCCCGAGCGTCATCGACGCGAAATCCTTGAACGTCACCGGTCCTTTTCGGCGGTCGTCGATGAGTTCGCCGGCGAGATGGTGTCTTGGATACGGGATCGAGGTGGTCCGTCGCTCACATTCGGTGAGCCGGTGCCGATCTGCTCGATACCGTCCCGTCCGAAGTCGCGTTGTTGCCTGATGCGCACACCTGCTCATCGTGCCCAACCGTCCGAGGTTCCCTGGGTACCGCCTGTGACGTGCGGGGGTCACGGTTCTTCGTTTCCAACTCTTCCCGGTGCAAGCCGGGGTACCGCGCAGTCGGCCGTCCGAGCCGAGAAGGAGCGCATGTATGAGCATCCAGTCTGACGCCCTGGAGCGTTCGGTCCTCGAAAGCAAGGACCGCGAGCAGCTGTTGGCCATCGCCGCAGCGCTCGGAGCCAAGCCTGGTTCACGTGCCAAGAAGGCAGACATCATCGACAAGATCCTCGAGCAGACCGGCTCGGGTCCGTCTTCGGCACCGGCGTCCGCGCCCGCCGAGGTCGCCGCCCCGAGTGCGCCCGCATCGGGATCGGCAGCGGCCGACACGGCTGGTGCAAGCGTCGGTGAGTCCAGCAGCGGACCGCGCACCAACGGGCGCAGTCGCCCGAGTGGGGCTGATCGCACTCCTGCCCCGGTCGAGGCGCCGGCCAGCGAATCGAGCGCCGACGAGCCCTCTGGGTCGAACGGTGCCGAGTCGGCCAGCGCCACGGCATCGGTCGTGACGCCCGTGCGTCCCGCCGTGCAACCGGTGCAGACCGTGTTGCTCGACGCCGATGGCGAGCCCCTTCCCGATTGGGAGATAGCCCTTCGCCTGGCCGCAGCCGCCGGGGCCGAAGAAGGCGAGACCTCCGGTGATGGCGCTGATGGTGACGATGACGAAGACGGCGCCGATGGCGCCGACGGTGACGATCGTCCGATGTCGGCATCCAGCCGTCGTCGTCGTCGCCGTCGTGAACGCGAGCGTGAGCGCCGCCTGGCCGGCGAGGCGGGAGCTGGCGGCGTAGCTGCGCCCGAGGGGGCTCCCGCGGAACGGGCCGAGCGGCCCGAGCGGGCTGAGCGACCCGAGCGACCGGAGCGTCAGCGCAACGATCGCGACCGTGGCCGCGACCGCAACAACCGCGATCGTGACCGTGGCGATCGTGACCGTGGCGAACGCGACGACTCCGATGCACCCACCGGTCCGGAGTCGACCGAGCCCGTGGAGATCGCCGGCTATCTCGATCTGCGTGACGAGGGTTACGGCTTCTTGCGGGTGAAGGGCTTCCTGCCCAGCCGCGACGACGCCTATGTCTCGGTGAAGCAGACGCGTCAATTCGGGTTGCGCAAGGGTGACTATGTCACCGGTGCCAGCCGTCCGGCTGGACGCAACGAGAAGAACCCGGCGCTGCTGCGCATCGACACGGTGAACGGCCAGGATCCCGAAGTGGCCCGCATGCGGCCCCGCTTCGAGGACCTCACGCCGCTGTTCCCCGACGAGCGCCTCAAGCTCGAGAACCCTGCCGACCCGGGCAACATGACCGCGCGGATCGTCGATCTCATTGCGCCCATCGGCAAGGGCCAGCGCGGCCTCATCGTCTCGCCCCCCAAGGCCGGCAAGACGACCGTCATGAAGACGATCGCCACGTCGATCGAGCGCAACAACCCCGAGGTGAAGCTCCTCGTGCTGCTCATCGATGAGCGCCCCGAAGAGGTCACCGACATGCGCCGCACCGTCAAGGGCGAAGTGGTCTCGTCGACCTTCGATCGTCCGTCCGACGAGCACACCCACGTGGCCGAGCTGGTCATCGAGCGGGCCAAGCGCATGGTCGAGGCCGGCAAGGACGTCGTCATCATCCTCGATGGCATCACCCGCTTGTCCCGGGCCTACAACCTGTCGGCCCCGGCCACCGGCCGCATCATGAGCGGCGGCATCGACGCCGGTGCGTTGTACCCGCCCAAGAAGTTCTTCGGTGCAGCCCGCAACATCGAAGAGGGCGGCTCGCTCACCATCCTCGCCACCGCCTTGGTCGAGACCAACAGCCGCATGGACGACGCCATCTTCGAAGAGTTCAAGGGCACCGGCAACATGGAGCTCCGCCTCGACCGCAAGCTGGCCGAACGGCGCATCTACCCGGCCATCGACGTGGACGCGTCGTCCACCCGCCACGAGGAGCTGCTGTTCGACCGCAAGCAACTCCAGATGGTGTGGAAGCTGCGACGGGTGCTGTCGGGCCTCGCAGCCGACGGCAACTCCGCCCCCGGCCTCGAGCTGCTGGTCGATCGTCTCAAGACCTTCCGCACCAACGACGAGTTCCTCAGCGAGATCGCCAAGCAACCCTCGATGTGAGCGTTCTGGCCCTGTCCCGCTACCCTTCACCGGCCGAGTTGCAGGAGTGATCGACATGAAGACCGACATCCATCCCAAGTACGCAGACACGCAGATCGTGTGCTCGTGCGGGAACACCTTCACCACCAAGTCCACGGCCGCCAGCGGTCGCCTGACCTTGGAACTGTGCAATGAGTGCCACCCGTTCTTCACGGGCAAGCAGAAGCTCGTCGACACCGGCGGGCGGGTCGAGCGCTTCCAGAAGCGTTACGGCCAGCGCAAGACCGCCAAGCAGTGATCGTTCCGGCTCGTCCGGCATGACGATCGACCCGCAGCGTCGTAGTGCGCTGCTGGCAACCAAGCTCCACGCCCTCGTTCGTGACCACCTCACGGGCGAGGGCGTTGTCGCGCATGCCGAGCCACGCCCTGGCGGTTTCGGTGGTGGCGCTGGCTTGGTGCTCGGCGATCAGACCTGGGTCCTCATCGAAGGAGACCCGTCGCGTGGCCTGGGCGGAGCGTTGGCCTGGGCCCGTCAGCAGGGCACATCGCAAGTGCACGTCATCGCTGACTCCCACACCGGGGCGCTGGCCCGTCGAGCGGCGTTGTTCGCCACCGACGTGACGGTGTGGCAGGCCAGCGGCCGGGCACTGGTGGCCGCCGTTGCAGAACCATTGGCAGAACCGGTGCCGGTGCCGGCCGAGCACCTGGCCTTCGTCGAGGTGATCGAAGCCGCCGGAGTCGAACCGGTCATCGAACACGGCGTGCTCACCGGTGAGGTCGAGGGCCTCGAGGTCTGCCGGGTGGTCTTCGATGAGGCGCTGGGCACCGATCGGCTCGAAGTGGGCGTCGGGATGCACGATCGCCTGGCGTTCCAGATGCTCCACGGGGACGTTCCCACCGCGGCCGCTCTGGCCCGGGTGGCCGAGTCGGTTCGGGTGCAGCGTCAACCGGGAGTGAACCAGCATCCGCTCAACACGCTGGCCGCCGAACGGATGCTCTTTTGCCGCATCCGCCGCGAGCCGTCGTTGGTCGGTCTGGCTCGTCTCGATCGCATCCAGCCACCAGCGGAGCGTGGGGGCATCAAGGAGACGTGGCCGATCCTCGGCGTCGGCGAGCGCATCGGCAACGGTGCGCCAGTGGTCGTGGGCGTGTCAACAGGAGTTGACCTGGACCTGGTGCCGTTCGCCGCGGACGGGCGGGCCGCGGAGGCCGCTCGCCGTGCGATGGATGAGTCGGAGCTCGGCTTGGTGCTGGCCCTTCCGGCCCGTGATGCCCTGAGCGTCACCCGTGACCTCGCCTCGTCGCTCCGCAACCCCGCCGAGGTCGTGGGGCTGTGAGCTCGAGCCTGTTCGATCGGCTCGATTCGCTCGTCGAGGAGTTCGCCGAGGTCGAGTCACGGCTCGGTGATCCCGAGGTATTGGGCGATTCCAAACGCCTGCGCGAGGAGAGCCGGCGCTACGCCGAGCTCGGGCCCATCGTCGCCGCCCATCAGCGCTATCGCGCCGTGGAGGAAGACCTGGGCGCAGCCCGCGAGCTCATGACCGAAGCCGACGGCGATGAGCGCGAAGCGATGCGTCAACAGGTCAACGAGCTCGAGGCCGAGCGCGATCAGCTCGAGGCCGACATCAAGATGCTGCTGCTGCCTCGCGATCCCAACGAGGGCAAGGCCGTCATCATGGAGATCCGTGGTGCCGAAGGTGGCGAGGAAGCCAACCTGTTCGCTCGCGATCTGTTCGAGATGTACCGCGCCTATGCCACGAAGAAGGGCTGGACCCTCGAGGTGCTCTCGGCCGACGAGTCCGATCTGGGTGGGTACAACCAGATCACGTTCTCGGTCTCGGGCGACGACGCGTGGTCGCACCTCAAGCACGAGGGCGGGCCGCATCGGGTGCAACGCGTGCCGGTCACCGAATCGGCCGGCCGGGTGCACACCTCGTCGGCAACGGTGCTGGTGTTGCCAGAGGCGGAAGAGGTCGACGTGCACCTCGATCCGGCCGATCTCCAGATCGACGTGTACCGATCGTCAGGTCCCGGTGGGCAGGGCGTCAACACCACCGATTCCGCGGTGCGCATAACGCATGTGCCGAGTGGGCTGGTGGTCGCCATGCAGGACGAGCGCAGCCAGCTGCAGAACCGGGCGAGGGCGATGATGGTCCTGCGCTCGCGGTTGTTGCAGCTGGAACAGGATCGCCACGCCGCCACGATGTCGGCGGAGCGCAAGGCGCAGGTGGGTGGCGGTGGTCGGAGCGAGAAGATCCGCACCTACAACTTCAAGGAGAACCGCCTCACCGATCATCGCATCGGGCTCACCATCTACAAGCTGCAGGCGGTGCTGGCCGGCGATCTCGACGACGTGATCGACGCGCTGGTGGCCGACGAGCGAGCCCGGTTGTTGTCCAGCGGCAGTTGAGTGGCTGCAGCCGGAGATGCGGGGTGAATGTCAATGGAGATTGACGTCAAGGACGAAGACGGTGACGGCGCCGGGACGGTGAGTTGGCGACAGCTGCTCGCCGAAGCCAAGCGCCTCCTCGGCGACGAGCGCGAAGCGCGTTGGTTGTGTGAGGACGTGTCGGGGTGCAGCGGCGCGGAGTGGATCGACATCCTCGACGAGCCAGTCGGTCAACGCGCCGTCGCCCGGTTCGACGCTCTGGTGGCCCGGCGTGTGGCCGGAGAGCCACTGGCCTACGTGCTCGGGCACTGGTCGTTCCGCACGCTCGATCTCATGGTCGACGCACGAGTGCTCATCCCGCGACCGGAGACCGAGATCGTGGCCGAGGTGGCCCTGGCCCACATCTCGACGCGACGCGGCGTCTCGACCCCGGTGGTGGTCGCCGATCTGGGCACGGGCTCAGGAGCCATCGCCCTGTCCATCGCCGCCGAGAACCCCATCGGTGCGGTCGAGGTGTGGGCGAGCGATGTGTCACCCGACGCGGTCAACGTGGCGAGGGCCAACCTGGCCGGGATCTCCACCCGGCTTGCCGCCCATGTACGCATCAGCGAAGGGTCATGGTTCGACGCGTTGCCCGACGAGCTGATGGGTCGCATCGACGTGCTGGTGTCGAACCCGCCGTACATCGCCATTGACGATCCGGAGGTCGAGGCCTCGGTGCATCAGTGGGAACCGGCGAGCGCCCTCTTCGGTGGCAACGATGGCCTCGACGCCTATCGGGTGCTGGCCGTCGAGGCGCCGCACTGGTTGTCGAGTGATGGCGTGCTGGTCGCCGAGATCGGGCACCGTCAACGCGACGGCGTGCTGGGGTTGTTCGATCAGGCGAGCGGCTGGGCCGAGGCCGAGGTGAGTACCGACCTGGCCGGGCGTGATCGTGTGATGACGGCGCGGGTCAGGCCGTCTCGCTGAGGCCCAGCGATCGCCGCAGGAACTCGAGCTGCAACAGCAACAGGTTCTCGGCCACCACATCCTGCGGCGTCATGTGGCTGACCCCCGACAGGGGCAGCACCTCGTGGGGACGGCCCGCGGCGAGCAGCGCCGAGGACAGCTGCAGCGTGTGGGCGGCCACGACGTTGTCGTCGGCGAGGCCGTGCACGAGCATCAGCGGCCGCTCCAGTTTGGCCGCATCGGGAAGCAGCGACGTGGCGTCGTAGGGATCGGGGTCGACGCCCGGATGGCCGAGATAGCGCTCCGTGTAGTGGGTGTCGTACAGCCGCCACTCGGTCACGGGGGCACCGGCCACCGCAGCGTGGAACACATCGGGGCGCCGCATCACGGCGAGCGCTGCCAGATAGCCGCCGAACGACCAACCTCGGATGGCCACGCGCGACAAGTCGAGGCGCGGATCGATCTCGGCGGCCGCGACCAGCGCGTCCACCTGATCGTCGAGCACGGGACCGGCCAGATCGTGATGGATGGCCTGCTCCCATGCCTGGTTGCCGCCGGGTGTGCCGCGACCATCGACGACGAGGACAGCAAAGCCCTGCTCGGCGAACCATTGCGAACCCTGGTGTGCGCTGCGGCTCGACACCACCCGTTGGGCTCCCGGGCCGCCGTAGGGATCGAGGAGCACCGGCAGCGGGGTGGTGGCGTCGGCATCGTGCGGCAGGAGCAGCGCGGCGGGCAGTTCACGTGGACCGAGGCGGAGGAGACGGATGTTCAACTCGAGCGGCGTGCGCCGGGCGTTCGAGTCGAGAGGGAGCGGCATCTGGGAGCCGCGCCGGATGGTGAACGTGGCCCGGGCCAGATCGAGCGCGGTTCGTCGCACGACATGGGTCGATCCGTTCGACACGCCGCTGTGCACGCCACCGTCGTCGGTGAGGCGCTCGACCGATGCGCCGTCCCACCGCCACAGGTGCAGCTCTTCGGGATGCCCGATCTCGTTGGCCCCGAACACGATGTGCTCGCCGGACACCGACAACACGGAACGCACGACGAGCGAGGGATCGCTCACCGCGAGGCCATCGACCATGATCCGGCGGACACCCTCGTCGCTCTCGCAGGTGACGAGACGGTTGTCGCCGAGCCAGCCCCAACCCCCACCCACCAGGCCGACCCACACCGGGTCGGTGATGGTGCGAACCACCTCGGTCGATCCTGTGGCGCCATCCACGACGAGGACCCGCACCTCGCGCTGATCGCGCGACTGCACGATGAGGGTGAGCACACCATCGCTTCTCCAGCCGACGTCGACGAGGTACTCGAAACGCTCGCGGTTCCACGTCACCTCGGTGCGCGAGCCGTCCAATCGCAGGATGTGCAACGTGACCGAAGCGTTGGCCGTGCCCGCTTGGGGATAGCGATGTTCGCGCGCCGGCACCGCCGGGTTCGCCGGATCACCGATCCACCACGACGCCACCGGTGTGTTGTCAACTCGAGTTGCAGCAATCGCCGAGCCGTCGGGGCTCCACCAGTAGCCGCGGGAACGATCCATCTCCTCGGCGGCCGCGAAGTCCGCTGAACCCCACGAGACGAGCGGATCGTCGTCAGAGGCGAGCACGCGTGTCGAACCATCGAGTTCAGCGACGATCAACTCGCGATCGCGCACGTAGGCGAGGCGACTGGCGTCGGGTGCCGGGCGAGGGTCGAAGACGGGGCCGGGCACGGCGAGCCGACGGGCCTTGGCAGACAACAGCCCCGCGACGTACAGCTCCCCGCCGAGGGCGAACGCGGCCACTCGTACGGCGGCATCGGTGGAGAACGCCACAACGCCGCCCGCGCCTTCGCGGGCGCGCTCGCGGCGAGCTCGTTCTGCGGCGGGCAGGTCGCGCTCGTCGTTGGTGGAAAGGCGGCGGGGGTCAGCCACGCAGGTCTGGATGCCGGTGATGAGGTCGAGCAACCACAGCACGTTCACAGGATCCTCGCCCGATCCCGAACGTACGAACGCGAGACGCGCTCCGTCGGGGGAGAGGTGGAACAGTCGCGGCTCGCCGAGTGTGAAGCGTTGTGTGCGGGCCGACAGCCGCGGATACGAGGTGCTGTCGAGCATCACCCCACGCTATACGGACGTGCCCGAATCCTCATCGGCGCCGTGCCGATGAGGACGGCCACGCAACTACGGTCGTCGCATGGCAATCGGAGCCGTGAAGGATCGCGTGAACCGCCTCTTCGCGCCGGCGCGCGTGGTGACGGGGCTGAAGTCGACGTCGGGCTCCGCGATCCGATTGGCGGCATCGGTGTTGGGCAGCGATGTCGAACTCGATGAACGGTCGGTGTTGGTGCTCGCACCCCACAGCGACGATGAGGTGCTCGGCTGCGGTGGGCTCATCGCCGCGGCGGTCCGTCGCGGGGTGAGGGTCGACATCGTCATCGCCACGGACGGGGCGTTGAGTGACGGCGACCGGACCGTGCGCCCAGCCGAGTCGGCGGCGGCGGTGTCCGTGCTCGGTGCGGATCGCACTCGGGTGCGCTTCCTCGACCGCCCGGACGGCTCGCTGTCCAACGATGTCGAGGGACTCGCCGACGAAATCGGTGCCGTGTTGGCCGCGAGTCGGCCCGGCCTCATCGTGTCCACTTCGAGTTGGGATCCCCATCCCGACCATCGGGCGCTGGGTCTCGCGATCGCCCGCTTGGCCGATCAGGGTCGGCTGACGGGGGACCACCTCGAGTACGCCATCTGGCAATGGGAGTCACCGAAGTTGGCGTGGCGATGGTTGAGCGCAGGTGTCGGACGGTCCCCCTGGGCGGTGTTGCGGGTCACCCGGCGGGTGTTGGTGGGGCCCGACCGAGCCGCCAAGCGAGCGGCATTGGCCGCGTACCGCTCCCAGGTCGAGCCGGGACCAGATGGCCGACGGGTCATCGACTCCCAGGTGACGAGGCGTTTCCTGGGACGGGCCGAGCTGTTCCGACCGGGGCCGGCGACGCCCCCTGACGGTCCGACGATGCCAGGCTGGGTGATCCCGGCCGAGTCGTGACCTCGTGGCTGGCCGTTTCATGGTCGTCCAATGGTGTGGAACGACCTTGATCAGTCGGTGGATGGTGCCGATCGGTACACGATGGCTGCAGACGCAGCCATCGTCGTCGACCGGCCTGGTCGACCGGCACAGACCCTCGAGTGACGATGGAAGGAGCAGTGATGGCCGCAGACCGTGAGAACCGGCAGGCGACCATCGGGGTGATCTGCTGCGCCTACCAGGCCGAGGATCACATCGACCAGATGCTGGCCAGCCTGGCGAGCCAGACCCGGCTTGCTGACCAGGTGGTGGTGGTCGACGATGCGTCGACAGACGGCACCGGCGACAGGGCTCGAGCATGGGCAGACCATCTCCCGA
Organism: Acidimicrobiia bacterium; assembly: GCA_050246915.1. Lineage (GTDB taxonomy): Bacteria > Actinomycetota > Acidimicrobiia > Acidimicrobiales > Ilumatobacteraceae > JBFWVD01. Next base: position 19,883 of record JBFWVD010000063.1, read on the forward strand.
TCACCGTTGTGCGGGCATCGGAGAACCTTGGGCCGGGAGCGGCCCGCCATCTCGCTGTCGGTCATCTGACAACCGATCTCATCTCTCCGATCGATGCCGACGATGTCGTGCTGCCCGATCATCTCGATGCGCTGGCCCGGTACCTGCCTGAGGGGCTCGGCGCCGTGGGTAGCGCCGGGTACTACTGGCATCCGGGACAACCGCTGGTGAACTTCCACGAGCGCTCGCGGCTGGGGCTCGCGCCCGAGCATCAGCTACGACAATTGCTGGTCACGAATCGACTGCTGATCGCCGGCATGTACCGCCGCTGCGACTACGACGCGATCGGCGGCTTCGAGGACATGGCGCACGAGGATTGGGGCCTGTGGGTCAAGCTGGCCATGGCCGGGATCCCGATCACCATCTGTCCCGTGCCCACCTACCTCTACCGCCAGCATGCCGCCAGCCTGACCGGGAACGATGAGCGCCGCTCGGTCCTCGACGTGTCGGCGTTCGAGCAACTCATCGCCCGGGCCAAGGATCATCTCCCCGTCGACGAGATCGACCAGATCCGCGCCGATCGGGCGCGGTTCCTGGCCCGGCTCGAGGTGCAACGCAGGTTGACGTCTGGCGACATCGCCGGCGCGAAGGCGATTGCCGGTTCGGTATCGGCGCGCGGTGATCGAACGATGTGGGCCATCGCGCACCTACCGGCACCGATGATCCGTACTGCCCGCTCGCTCAAGAACATGAACATCGCAGGGCGGCGCTGATGCGCATCTTGTACAACCTGCCCCACCTCAACGACTGGCTCGATGACGAACGCGCTGGCCACCTCGTGCGGGCCAACGAGATGCTGGCCGGGTTCGAGGCGAACGGCTGCACGATCGTGCATGCCAAGCCCCGGCGCCGCCCCGGTTCGACGTCAACGCAGGTTGCGTCGCCAGCGAGCACGGCCGTGGGCGGGGCTCATGCCCAGTCGTCGCCCGATCGGTCGGTTCGGGCCATGGTGCATCGCCATCTGCCCCGCCGGTTGGCGCTGGTGGTCCGTGACAGCGCCCGATACGCGCATCATCTGATGCGCTGCCGTTCGCTCATGGCAACGGTGCGGCGTGAGCGACCAGACGCCATCTTCGAGACGTACGAGGTGTCGAGCTTTGCGTCGGCGGTCGCCGCGCGGCGCACCGGCGTACCGCTCATCATCGACGATCTGTGTCCGCTCGAGGAGCACTGGGATCTCTACGGCACCGGATCGAAGTGGGTGTCGCGTCGCCTGCGTCGCTTCGTGCTCGACAGCGCCAGCTTGCTGGTCGCGGTGAACGCTGCCAATGCTGCAGCGTTGCGGCGAGATGGCGTGCCCGACAGCAAGATCGTCGAGGTCCCCAATGGGGTGCGCGCCGATGCGGTCGGTGTCGCCGATGCGGCGACGCTCGAGCGTGCCCGTGCCATCCGCGAACGACTCGATGTCGGGGATGCGACGTTGGCGCTCTACGTCGGCAGCTTCCAACCGTTCCATCGCGTCGATGTGCTCATCGACGCGATGGCCGATCCTGCGTTGCACGACGTGCCCCTCGTGGCCGTGCTCGTCGGCGACGGTGACGGGATCGAAGAGATCCGCGAGCGTTCTCGCCAGCGGGGCGTCGGCGACCGCATCCGCTGGGTGGGCCGGGTGCCGCACGGTCACGTGGCGTCCTACGTCGCGGCGGCCGACCTCGGTGTCGTGGCTGGGGCGACCGAGAACGTGAACCCCATGAAGATCTACGAGTACCTGGCCGGTGGCCTCCCGGTGGTGGCCCCCGACATCGCGATGGTCACGGCCTTGTTGGCGCCGGGTGCCGATCCCGAACGCCGAGCGGGTGTGGTGTTCCGTCGCGACGACGCCCACGCCATGGCCGAGGCCCTGGCGACCGTGGCGGGCGATGGCGATCTGCGCGCGGCCCTGGCCGCCGCGGCCCGAGCAACGAATCCGGCGACGTGGCCGGAGCGGGCCAAGACGCTCGAAGAGCGCATCCGCTCGCTGACCGCAGTTGCCGCACCCGATCCGGTGCCGTCGTCGGGGCCGCGCTCATGAGCGCGCCCGCTACCAACTCACTGGTCATCGGCTCGACCGTCATCGGTGCCCGATGCCACGTCGCTGACCGCCAGGGAAGAGACACAAGTCCCTGGCGCCGGCGGTGGAGTACCCAGGTACCTTCGAAGGCGCCAACCACATCTGATCCCCCCATCACCGTCGCGAATTTCGTCGCGGCCGTCGACGGGCTCGACATCCCGGTGCGCTGCACCGGAGCACAACCCGATGCGTGAAACGCACGAGGAGCACACGACCATGGCACACAACGTCCGGGCGATCCTGATCGGCGAGGAACTCCTCGTCGCCGACTGCTCGCAGCAGATGATCGATCGAGGTCACACGGTGGTCGCCGTGGTGTCCTCCAGTCCTGCCGTCGTGCAGTGGGCGGCGTCGGTGGGGGTGGAAACCTTCCCGTTCGGCCCCGATCTGGCGGCCCGTGTCGCGGCCGCGGCACCGGATCTGTTGGTGAGCGCGGCGAACCTGCGCATCATCCCCGACGCGGCCATCGCCGCGGCGAAGATGGCCATCAACTTCCATGACGGACCGCTCCCCGAGATCGGCGGACGCAATGTCACGTCATGGTCGATCTTGCACGGTCACGGCGAGCACGGCGTCACATGGCATGTCATGACCGCCGAGGTCGACGGCGGCGACATCTTGGTCGACGAGCGCTTCCCGCTGGCTCCCGATGTGACGGCGCTCGGACTCAACGCCAAGTGCTTCGAAGCGGGCAGCCGCACGTACGGCCGATTCCTCGACGCGCTCGAGGCCGACGCGCTGGAGCGTCGTCCGCAGCCCGGCCCGCAGAAGATGGCCCATCGCTACGACCGACCCGGTGCCGTCACCGTGATCACACCGGCCAGCACGCTCGCCGATCTGCGCCGGGTCCATCGCGCCCTGGCAATCGGCGATCGCGTGCTCAACGAGATGGGCTCGGTCCGCATCGTCCTCAACGGTTCCGTGTTCCTCGTGGGCGCCATCTCGCCATCGGATGAATCGCTCGACGCCGGGCAGGTCCGGTTGCTCGGCGATGGCCGCATCGCTGTCGGTGTCGCCGACGGTGTCGCGGAGCTCTCGGAGATCACCAACACCAGCGGCAACGCCGAACTCCCGAGCGAACCGGTCCTGTGGGACGACTCCGAAGCCATCGCTGCTGCCCTCGAGGCCGACGATCCGGCCATGAGCAGGGCCGAGACCTTCTGGACCGCCCGACTCGCCGCGCGCTCAGCGAGCATCTTGCGGGTGGCCGAGAGTGCCACCGATCGCACCGTGGCGTTGGCCCCTGCGTGGAGGAACACCGGGGCGGTTGCCGCAGCTCTGGCCGCGGTGGTTGCTCGCTTCTCCGAGAAGTCTGCCGTGAGCGTGACCGTTGTCGACCAGGCCGCCAGCGACCGTGCCGCCAAGCTGGGTCCGCTCGCCCGCTTGCCGTTCGTGAACATCAGCGTCGACCCGGCGACGCCGAGCGACGCGTTCGTCACCTCCGGTCGCACCGAGGCCGAGCGTTCCCTGGCCAAGGGAGCGTGGCTGGCCGATCTGGCTGCCCGTTGCCCGAAGGTCCGGGCCCACCAGCCCGGTGGCGACGACATCGCCGTGGTCGCCGACGGTGTGACAACTCCAGTTGACGCGGCCATCGTGGTGCGCATCTCCGGCGATCACGCCGACGTGGTGAGTCGTGCCGGCAGCGATCTGCCGCCCAACTGGCTCGATGCCTTCGCGGTATTGGTGGCCAACGATCCGACGTCCACCGCCATTGGCTCGGTGGATCTGCGCAGTGATTCCGACCGTGCGCTCCTGGCATCGGTGAACGCCAACGATCGTCCGCTCGGACCGGCCACTGCCATCGAGCAGATCCTGGCCAACCTGGCGGCCGAGCCGCTGCGCCCGTCGTTGGCCTTCGGACGCGATGAGCTCACCCGAGGTGAGTTGCTCGGCCGTGTCGCCGCGCAGCGAGCCACGCTCGAAGCGCAGGGCATCGGCGCTGGCGATCTCGTCGGCATTGCGACGCCGCGCGGTCTCGACATGGTGGTGGCCGTCCTCGGCACTCTGGCCACGGGGGCGGCGTATGTGCCGCTCGACCCGGGCTATCCCACCGAGCGGCTGCAGTTCATGGTCGAAGACGCTGGCCTGGCCGCCGTCATCGCACCCGAGCGTCCCGACTGGCTCAGCCTCGATCTGCTCGTGGTGCATCCCGCCACGACCCAGGCCCTCATGTCCCCCGCGGCGTTGCCCACGTTGGAGGATCTCGCGTACGTGATCTACACGTCGGGCTCCACCGGCAAGCCCAAGGGCGTCATGCTCGAGCACGGCAACCTCGCCAACTTCCTCGTGGCCATGGACGAGGTCATCGATCACGATCCGGCCGGCACCTGGTTGGCGGTCACCAGCCTCAGCTTCGACATCTCGATCCTCGAACTCATCTGGACGTTGTCGCGCGGTTTCTCGGTGGTGTTGTTGCCCGACGACGTGAACAAGGTGGCGGCCGCGCCGCGCAACGCGCCGACGCTGAGCCTCTACTACTTCGCCAGCGAGGGCAAGGACGGCAACTTCACCGAGCCGTTCGAGTTGTTGCTCGACGGCGCGCGTTTCGCCGACGCCCATGGGTTCGAAGCGGTGTGGACGCCCGAGCGTCACTTCCACGATTTCGGTGGTCCGTTCGCCAACCCGTCGGTGTCATCGGCGGCCGTTGCTGCGATCACCAAGAACATCAAGATCCGCGCCGGTAGCTGCGTCATCCCGCTCCACCATCCGGTGCGCGTCGCCGAGGAATGGGCGATGGTCGACAACATCTCCGGTGGACGTGTCGGCATCGCCGTTGCGTCGGGCTGGATGCCGAACGACTTCATCCTCAAGCCCGAGTCCTATGGCGACAACAAGCAGGTGATGGTCGACTTCACCGCAGAGGTCTGTGCCCTGTGGCGAGGCGAGACCCGCACCTACGAAGGACCTCGTGGCCCGGTCACGTTGCGCACGCTGCCTCGCCCGGTGCAGAAGGAGTTGCCGGTTTGGGTCACCACGGCCGGGAACCCGCAGACGTTCGTGCTCGCCGGCAAGCTCGGCTACAACGTCTTGACCCATCTCCTCGGCCAGAGCGTCGAAGAGGTCGCCGAGCGCACGGCCATGTACCGCAAGGCTCGTGCCGAAGCCGGCCACGAAGGACCCGGCCAGGTCACCTTGATGCTCCACACCTATGTGGGTGATGACGGCAACTCGGTGCGCAACATCGTTCGCCAACCACTCAAGAACTATCTGCGCAGCTCGATCTCGCTGGTGGGCGACATCCCCTCGGTGTTCCCGACGTTCGCCGGTCGCGGCAGTGACCTCGACTCGATCATGGCCACGCTCAACGACGACGAGAAGGATCAGCTGCTCGAGGCGGCCTTCGAGCGCTACTACGAACGATCCGGTCTGTTCGGCGACATCGACTCGGCCTACGAGCGTTGCTGCGAGCTCAAGTCAATTGGCGTTGACGAGGTGGCATGCCTCATCGACTTCGGCATCCCGAACTATCTCGTGCAAGGGTCGTTCCCCCGATTGGCCGAGCTGGCCCGCCGTCTCGAGCGCCTGCGCAAGTCGGCCGAGCTCGAGCCCACCGAAGAGCCCGCCGTCGTGACGGTGGGTGGTCTCATCGCCCGTCACAACGTCACCCACCTGCAGTGCACCCCGTCGCAGGCGCGGATGTTGGTGGCCGATGCCGCCGATCGTGAGGCGCTCAAGCAGCTGCGCCATGTGTTGATCGGTGGCGAGGCGTTCCCGCCGGATCTGGCCGACGAGCTTCGTTCCGTTCTCACCGGCCGTCTCACCAACATGTACGGACCGACCGAGACGACCATCTGGTCGCTCATCTCCGAGATCACCGGTCCCACCGGCGGCAAGGTGCCGATCGGCAAGCCCATCGCCAACACCACGATCATGGTGGCCGACGCCGAGCACCGTCCGGTGCCCGGTGGCGTCGCCGGCGAGTTGCTCATCGGCGGACTCGGTGTCGCCCGTGGCTATCTGCACCGGCCCGAACTCACCGCCGAGCGGTTCGTCGACGTCGACCTGAACGGCACGACCCAACGGATGTACACCACCGGCGACCTGGTGCGCCTCGGTGCCGACGGGGTGACCGAATTCCTCGGCCGCCTCGACTTCCAGGTGAAGCTGCGCGGTCACCGCATCGAGTTGGGCGAGATCGAAGCGGCGTTGGCTGCCAACCCGTCGGTGCGCGACATCGTCGTGGTGGCCCGTCCCGACGCCAGCGGCGAACCGCAGTTGGTGGCGTACGCGACCGCGGCGGCCGGCACGAACCTCGACGCCGACGCGGTGTTGGCCGAGTTGGCCCAGCATCTGCCGGAGATCATGGTCCCACGCCATCTCGTGGTCATGGACGCCATGCCACTGACTCCCAACGGCAAGATCGACCGCAAGGCGCTCCCCGACCCGTCGGCCGGCTCGGTCCGTGGCGAGATCGTGGCTCCGGCTGGCGCCAACGAAGAGCTCGTGGCCGGTGTCTGGCAGCGGGTCCTCGGGCTCGAGGCGGTCGGCCGGGACGAGAACTTCTTCGACCTCGGAGGGCACTCCCTGCTGGCCGTCAAGGT